>CAIYSR010000093.1 GCA_903928895.1 uncultured Rhodospirillales bacterium
AAGACATGGAATGCTCCGCCGGCCAGGAAGATCATCAGGAACGCAAGGTCCTGGCGCGGATCGCCGATCGCCAATCCGAGCCAGTACGGCAGCAACAGCTTCGGCATGGTGAGGACCAACAGCAGGACGGCGCCGCAGGCCGCGAGATAGCGGATCGGATGGCGGTACGCGCCGGCAAACCCAAGCAGAGCGGCGGCGATGTAGCAGCGGGCCTCGTAGGCGATGGTCCACATCGCGCCGTTCAGTGCCGGGTAGGGTAGGCCGGCGAAGGCACCCTTGAGTTCCGGTGGCTGGAGGGTGATGAGGCGGATCACCTGGATCATATAGCCGTCGGCACCGATCCGCGTACCGGCCAACGGCCCGACGACCAGCCAGCTGACCAGGAAGGCGACCGCATAGCCCGGCACGATGCGCAACCCGCGACGCATCGCGAAGGACCCCAGATTCGGCCGACCATCGTAGCTCCGCACGATGAGGTAGCCGCTCACGAGGAAGAAGCAATCGACCGCGAATTCCCCGAAGGAAAGCGTATTGAACACTCCTGTGAGCAACTCGCGCGATCGGTTCCCGTCGATCAGTTCAGGGGCGTGCGAGAGGATGACCAGGAAGGCGAACAGCAGGCGCAGGGCGCCGAAGTGATTGGGACCGCCCACATCGGCGAGTGTCCGTGGGCGAGGCGTCGCCAGTGCGACCGGGGCGGGCCGCCAGTGGCCAGCCACTCCGCGCTGGGTTCCGGCAAATGTGAAGGAGATCGAGCGGTTGCGATTGACGAACATAGTCGAACCCTAGAGCGCAACCATTGCCGGTACGATGTCATTTGCATGTGACACTTCTGGCTTGACGACGATTTAAGGCGTGCGGCGGTCGCGGGGGCCGTTGGCTGGACAGCCCGCCGCCGCTGGCACAGATTGTTCGGCGCCTAGCCAATAGGCAAACTTCGCGTCCGGATGTCCGGGCGCACCGGTCCGGAGCAAGCATGAACAGCATCACCCCGCCCAACCCGGCCGAGCCCGCGATCAACCTCTCCCCCGCCGTCGCGGACGACGTGAAGTTCACCACCTGCTACATGTGCGCCTGCCGCTGCGGCATCAAGGTCCATCTCAAGGACGGCCAGATCCGCTACATCCAGGGCAACCCCAATCACCCCGTCAACAAGGGCGTGCTCTGCGGCAAGGGCTCCGCCGGCATCATGCAGCACTACTCCCCGGCCCGGCTGACCAAGCCGCTGCTGCGCGTGGGCGAGCGCGGCGCCGGCGAGTTCAAGGAAATCGAGTGGGACGAGGCCCTCGCGCTGGCCACCGCCTGGCTCGGCACCGTCCGCGCCACCGACCCGAAGAAACTCGCCTTCTTCACCGGCCGCGACCAGAGCCAGTCCTTCACCGGCTGGTGGGCCAAGCAGTTCGGCACCCCCAACTTCGCCGCCCATGGCGGCTTCTGCTCCGTCAACATGGCGGTCGGCGGCCTCTATTCGATCGGCGGCAGCTTCTGGGAATTCGGTGAGCCCGACTGGGAGCACGCCAAATACTTCCTCATGCTGGGCGTCGCCGAGGACCATGATTCCAACCCCATCAAGGCCGGCATCGCCGGGCTGAAACAGCGCGGCGCCAAGTTCGTCTCGGTCAACCCGGTGAAAACCGGCTACTCCGCCGTCGCCGACGAATGGATCGGCATTCGCCCCGGCACCGACGGCCTCTTCGTCCTCGCCCTCGTCCACGAACTCCTGCGGACGGACAAGATCGACCTCGACTACCTCGTCCGCTACGCCAACGCCCATTGGCTCGTCATCCGCAACCCCGGCGCCGCCGATGACGGCCTCTTCGCCCGCGACGAAGCCGGCAAACCCATAGCTTGGGACCGCGCCACCAACGCCCCCGCCGACGCCGCCACCGCCGGCCTCAACCCCGCTGTCATCGGCGAAGTCACTTTGCCCGACGGCAGGCGGGCCATCCCCGTCTTCCACCTCATGGCCGAGCGCTACCTCGCCCCCGAATACGCCCCCGCCGCGGTCGCCGACCGCTGCGGCGTCAGCGCCGAGACCATCCGCCGCATCGCCGCCGAAATGGCCGAGATCGCCTTCAACCAGCCCCTGGTCCTCCAGCAGCCCTGGACCGACACGGCAGGCCGCCGCCACGAAACCATGGTCGGCCGCCCCGTCGCCATCCACGCCATGCGCGGCATCTCCGCCCACTCCAACGGCTTCCACACCTGCCGCGCGCTCCATGTCCTGCAAATGCTCCTCGGCGCCATCGATACCCCGGGCTCCTGGCGCTACAAATCGCCCTACCCGCGGCCCATCCCCCCCGGCCCGCCCCCGGTCGGCAAGAATGCCACCCCCAACAAGGAAATGCCGGGCATGGCGCTCGGCTTCCCCCAGGGCCCCGAACACCTCCTCCTCGATGACGACGGCACCCCGTGTCGCATCGACAAGGCCTTCTCCTGGGAAGCCCCGATCTCGGCCCATGGCCTGATGCACACCGTCATCGCCAACGCCCACGCCGGCGATCCCTACAAGATCGACGTGCTCTTCATGTTCATGGCCAACATGGCCTGGAACTCCTCGATGAACCCCGGCGACGCCATGCGCCAACTCACCGACAAGGACGAGGACGGCGAGTACAAGATCCCCAAGGTCATCTACTCCGACGCCTTCTTCTCCGAGACCGTCCCCTACGCCGACCTGATCCTCCCCGACACCACCTACCTCGAACGCTGGGACGCGATCTCCGTCCTCGACCGCCCCATCGGCTCCAGCCACGGTCCCGCCGACGCCATCCGCCAGCCCGTGGTCCCGCTGGATCGCGACGTCCGCCCCTTCCAGGACGTGTTGATCGACCTCGGCGCCCGCCTTTCCCTCCCCGGCTTCGTCAACGAAGGCGGCGCCGCCAAATTCACCTCCTACGCCGACTACCTCGCCAACCACGAGCGCACCCCCGGCGTCGGCCCCCTCGCCGGCTGGCGCGGCCCCGACGGCACCTCTCATGGCAAGGGTGCCGCCAACCCAGACCAGCTCAAGCGCTACGTCGAAAACGAGTGCTTCTGGCAATTCAAGCTCCCGCCCGAGCAGACCTACTTCAAGCACGCCAACAAGGCCTATCTCGACACCGCCCACGCCATGGGCATGGTCGGCGCGGCCAACCAGATCGTCTTCCAGCTCTACAGCGAACATCTGCAGAAATTCCGGCTCGCTGCCCAGGGCCACGGCCCGGTCCAGCCGCCGGAACGCCTGCGCGCCCGCATCGAAACCTACTTCGACCCCCTCCCCATCTGGTACGTCCCCTTCGAGCAGGCCGCCATCGAACAGGCCGCCTACCCGCTCCACGCCATCACCCAGCGTCCGATGCCGATGTACCACGCCTGGGGCAGCCAGAACGCCTGGCTCCGCCAGATCTACACCCGCAACCACCTCTACATGAACCGCCGCATGGGCACCGCGCTCGGCCTCGTCGATGACGACTGGGTCTGGGTCACCTCGCGCACCGGCCGCCTCAAATGCCAGATCCGCCTCATGGAAGGCGTCAACCACGACACCGTCTGGACCTGGAACGCCATCGGCAAACGCTCCGGCGCCTGGAACCTCGACGCCCACGCCAACGAAAGCGAACAAGGCTTCCTCCTCAACCACGTCATCTCCGAATGGCTTCCCGCCCAGAAGGAACAAGCGCAGGACCAGGGGGGGCACCGCACCGCCAACGCCGACCCCGTCACCGGCCAGGCCGCCTGGTACGACCTGCGCATCCGCGTCGAAAAAGTCGCCCACGGCGAGGAAGGCCAGACCGCCCCCCATTTCTCGACCCTCCCCCGCCCCCCCCACATGAAGCCTGCCGCGCGAACCCTCCGCTACGGGGAGAAAACCTGATGACCAGCCTCCCCACCCCCCTGCCCGGCGCCAAGAAGCTCGGCCTCGTCATCGACCTCGACACCTGCGTCGGCTGCCACGCCTGCGCCGTGAACTGCAAGGAATGGAACGCATCCGGCCATTCCGCGCCGCTGACCGACTCCAACGCCTACCAGGCCGACCCCTTCGGCGTCTGGTTCAACCGCGTCCACACCTATGAAGCCGGGGAAGGGCAGGGGAGCCGCACCGTCCATTTCCCCCGCTCCTGCCTCCACTGCGAAACCCCCGCCTGCGTCACCGTCTGCCCCACCGGCGCCTCCTACAAACGCGCCGAAGACGGCATCGTCCTGGTCGACCCAGAGACCTGCATCGGCTGCCAACTCTGCGCCTGGGCCTGCGCCTACGGCGCCCGCGAGTTCGACGCCGATGACGGCGTGATGAAGAAATGCACCCTCTGCATCGACCGCATCTATAACGAAAACCTCCCCGAACCCGAGCGCGTCCCCGCCTGCGTCTCCACCTGCCCCGCCAGCGCCCGCCACTTCGGTGATTTCAACGACCCCGCCAGCGCCGTCTCCCGCCTCGTCCTCGAACGCGGCGGTTACGACCTCATGTCCGAAATGGGCTACCAGCCCACCAACAAATACCTCCCGCCCCGCAAACCCGCCGCCCCCGCCGCCGCCACCCCCCCCGCCGAAACCGGCGCCACATCGTCCCTCCTGCGCTGGCTCGACCGCGCATTGTCGCGCTGAGGAGCCACCCCCATGAAACCCGCCGGCTCCATCGTCTTCTTCACCACCGCCTCCGGCGCCGGCTACGGCATGCTGTTCTGGCTCGGCCTCCTCTCCACCACCCACACCCTCCCCACCGCCCTCTGGTACGGCCTCACCGCGCTGATCATCGCCGGCGCCCTCGTCACCGCCGGCCTCCTCTCCTCCACCGCCCACCTCGGCAACCCCCAACGCGCCTGGCGCGCCCTCTCCCAATGGCGCTCCTCCTGGCTCTCCCGCGAAGGCATCGCAGCCCTCCTCACCTACATCCCCGCCTGCCTCCTCGCCCTCTCCTGGCTCATCGACCCCCACCCCGCCCCCCTGACCGCCCTCCTCGCCGCGGCGCTGGCCATCGCCACCGTCTACTGCACCGCCATGATCTACGCCTCGCTCAAACCAATCCGTCAGTGGAACAACACCTGGGTCGCCCCCTTCTACCTCCTCGCCGCCCTTTTCACCGGCGCCATCTGCCTCGCCGCCATCACCGGCTTCGCCAATCCCGCCGCAGCCGCCACCCTGTCCGAATTCGCCATGCTCACCGGCCTCGCCGCCGCCCTGGTCAAACTCCTCTACTGGCGCCACATCGACACCACCACCTCCGCCAGCACCGTCGCGTCAGCCACCGGCCTCGGCCATCTCGGCACCGTCCGCAGCTTCGAAGCCCCCCACTCCGAGGAAAACTACCTTCTCAAGGAAATGGGCTTCCGCATCGCCCGCAAACACGCCGCCAAACTCCGCGCCTACGCGCTCCTCTTCGCCTTCGCCTTCCCCATCGCCATCCTCTTCGGCGTCGTCGCCGGCGTCGTCCCCGTCACCCTCATCCTCATCGCCGCCCTCTGCGCCCTGCTCGGCATGGCCCTGGAACGCTGGCTCTTCTTCGCCGAAGCGACGCATACCGTTGTTTTGTTCTATGGAAGGCAAGCATAAGGGGAAGAGAAGGACTTCTTTTTTTCGTAAAAAAAGAAGCAAAAAAACTTCCAGGTGCGGTTTCGGCGGCGGCCTGCGTGAGGGGAGCGGCGAAGCCATTCATTCATGGACTGCGGTGAGATGGGGCCTTGACTGAAGGATTGATGCCTGCGGCGCTAGGAACAAATATTACAACTGAAGGCCAGCGCCCCAGCCGCCAATGGAAGTTTTTTTGCTTCTTTTTTTACGAAAAAAAGAAGCCCTTGCCTTCCCTCAAACCTCCACCCAGCCCCCATTTTCGCTGCGAAACAACGGCGTCGAAAATGCCGCCACCACCGGCATATCCGCCGGCCACGTCCCCCGCCACCGCTCCGTCTGCGCCATCGCGAACGCCGCCCCCACCGCCCGCACTCCCGCCGCCGCCAGCAGATCGAGCGCCGCCCGCGCCGACGATCCGGTGCTGATCACATCATCCACCAGCACCACCCGCCGCCCCGCCAGCCGACTCACGATCCGCGGATCGAGCCACAACCGCCGCCCCGCCCCGGGCGTGGTGATCGAGGCCAGCGGCACCGACAGCGCCTCGTCGTACCAGAGCTTGCGCGACGTCCCCAGCGCCACCCAGTTCGGGTGCCCCAGCGCCCGGGCCAGGCCGGAGCCATACACATGCCCCAGCGTCGGCAACCCCACCACCACCTCGGGCGCCCAGGCGGCGACCCGCTCGGCCATCCACCCCGAAATCCGATCGACCACGGCAAAACTCGCCTGGTTCGCGATCATCCCCGCCACCGCGGTTGCCCCCATGTCGCGCAACGGCAGGCGCAGGGCGCGCCCATCCGGCATTGGCGCGTCATAAAACCCCTGCCACGGCCGCTCCGCCGCGCGATCGTCCCGAAAATCCTGCCAATATTCCATCTGCCGAAAATCGCACGCCAAACCGGGGATGCAAAGCCGCGCCGACGTGTAATATGCATCCCACCAGTTCAGGGGAGACCACCGATGACCACCGCCCGACTCACCCGCCGCACCGCCCTCGCCGCCGCAGCCACCCTCGCCATGCCACGCATCGGCGGCGCCCAGCCCGCGATGATCAAGCTTGGCCTGATCCACCCCGTCACCGGCGCGCTGGCCGGCGCCGGCGGGCGCTGCCGCATGGGCGGCCAGCTCGCCATCGAGGACATCAACGCCGCCGGCGGCATCAAATCCATGGGCGGCGCCAAGCTCGAAGCCCTCCTCGGCGATGCCCAGGGCCGCCCCGAGATCGCCACCCAGCTCGTCGATCAAATGGCGGAAGCGGGCGCCGCCGGCTTCACCGGCTGCTTCGCCTCTGCCCTCGGCCTCGCCGCCACCCAGGCCGCGGCCAAGTACAACATCCCCTTCTCCATCGACAGCGGCATCGCCGACGCCATCACCACCCGCGGCCTGAAGAACACGTTCCGCTTCTTCCCCAACAACACCACCGCCACCAATGACGCGATGGCCGCGCTGGACGCCCTGAACAAGAAGGCCGGTTCCCCCGCGAAAACCGCCGTCATCGTCCACGAGGACAGCGAGTTCGGCACCAATTCGGTGAAGCTCCAGGCCGCGATGCTGCCCAAGATCGGCATCGAGGTGAAGGCGATGCTGCCGCACGCCACGCCGACCCGCGATTTCACCAACATCGTGCTCCGCATCAAGGCCGAAAAGCCCGACATCGTCCTGATTTCGAACTACGAAAACGAATACGTCCTGCTCGCCCGCACCTTGGTGCAGCAGCGCGTCGACCTGGTCTCGACCTTCTCCATCTCCGGCGGCGGCTTCAACCTGAAATTCGCCAAGGAGGCGCCCACGGTCGCCGAGAACATGATCGACTTCAACCACTGGCATAACCCGAAGGACCCCCGCGCCCTTGCCTTCCGCAAGCGGGTCGAGACCGCGACCGGCTTCTATTCCTGGGAGCATCCGTTCGGCTACTTCGCAGTCAAGCTGCTGGCCGATGCCTGGGAGCGCGCCGGCAGCGCCGACAAGGAAAAGTCGATCGCCGCGCTGAATGCCTCGACCATGTCCGACCATTTCATGCCGTACGGCGCCACCGCCTTCACCAACGGCCAGAACAGCGGCGCCCATCCGGTCGCCCTGCAGATCCAGAAGGGCGACATGACCGTGATCTGGCCCGACGCCTTCGCCGACGCCCAAGCCGTCTTCCCCCGCCCCAAGGCCTAACCGGGTACACAGGCATGGATAAAAGTTTTTTGCTTCTTTTTTTCAAAAAAGAAGCGCTTTCTTTTTTTGAAAAAAAAGAAACAAAAAAACTTTTATCCATTGTGTCCGCGCCGAACACCGAGACCTCCCCGGCATGACCGAGATCGTGATTGCCGGGCTGGTCAACGGCATTCTTATTGGCGGCGTCTATGCTCTGGTCGCCCTGGGATTGACCTTGATCTACGGCGTGCTTCACATCGTCAACTTCGCCCACGGCTCGCTGCTGATGGTCGCGATGTTTGCCGCCTGGCTCCTCGCCGAGAAAGCTGGGCTCTCCCCCTACGCGGCGCTGCCCGTGGTCAGCCTCGGCATGTTCGCGCTGGGCTGGGCGCTCTACCGCTTCGTCATCGGCCGCGTCTCCCGGGGCGAGGACCGCGCCATCCTGCTCGCCACCCTCGGCGTCGCGGTGGTGCTGGACAACCTCTTTCTCACCATCTTCGGCGGCGACACCCGCCAGATCGAAACCGACCTCACCTTCGCCATGTGGGAAATCGGCCCTTTGCTGCTCTCGGTTCCCAAACTCATCGCCTTCGTCGTCTCCCTTGCCTTGGCCACCGCCCTGTGGGCCTTCATGGCCCGCACCGACACCGGCCGCGCCATCCGCGCCGTCGCCAAGGAACCCGAAGGCGCCCGCCTCATGGGCATCCGCCCCGACCGCATCTTCGCCCTGGCCTACGGCATCGGCATCGCCTGCCTCGGTGCGGCCGCCTGCCTGCTGCTGCCCTCGTTCTTCGTCTCGCCCCATGTCGGCAACGTCTTCGTCCTCGTCGCCTTCACCATCGTCGTCTTGGGCGGCATGGGCAGCTTCCCCGGCGCCGTCGTCGGCGGCCTGCTGATCGGCGTCACCGAAAGCCTCGGCGGCCTGGTTCTCGGCGAATCCCTCGGCCCGATCGGTATCTCGCTCGTCTTCATCGCGGTCCTCCTCTTCCGCCCCACCGGCCTGTTCGGTGCCGCGCGATGAAGTGGCTCGCCCTCGCCATCCTCGCCGCCATCCCCTTCGCCCTGCCCTCGCAGTCGCTGGTCAATATCGCCATGCTGACCGCCTTCTCGGCCTTCCTCGGCCAATGCTGGAACATCGCCGGCGGCTTCGGTGGCCTCACCAGCTTCGGCCATGCGGTCTTCTTCGGCACCGGCGCCTACACCGGCGCGATCCTGCAAACCCGCTACGGCCTCAACCCCTGGCTCGGCCTGCCCGCCGGCTTTCTGCTCGGCGCGGCGGTGGGGGCCGGCATCGGCGCCGCCTCCTTCCGCGCCGGCCTGCGCGGCTCCTACTTCGCCCTCGTCACCCTCGCCTTCGCCGAAGTCTTCCGCGTGCTCTCCAACAGCACCGACTTCACCCGCGGCGGCCTCGGCATCAACATCCCGCTCAACCTCTCCTGGCAGAACTTCCAGTTCGCCGACCGCCGCGCCACCTACGCCGTCGTCCTCGCCCTCCTCGTCCTCGCCACCGCCGCCGCGACCTGGCTGACCCGCTCCCGCTTCGGCGCCCGCCTCGCCGCCCTGCGCGAAAACGAGGACGCCGCCAGTGCCCTCGGCGTCGACCTCGTCCAGACCAAAACCCTCGCCCTCGCCCTCTCCGGCGGCCTCACCGCCATGGCCGGCGTCGTCTACGCCCAGACCTACCTCTACATCGACCCCACCATCGCCTTCGGCTCCGAACGCAGCGTCGAAATGCTCCTCGTCGCCATGATCGGCGGCGCCGGCACCGTCTGGGGCCCCCTCCTCGGCGCCGTCGTCCTCCATCTGGTCGCCGACATCTCCCGCAACTTCATCACCACCCCCGGCTTCGCGCCCATGCTCTACGGCGTCGTCCTCCTCCTCATCATCGCCCTCCTGCCGCAAGGGCTCGCCGGTCTCTGGGCCACTCTGAGGGAGCGCATCCGCCGTGCTTGAAGTCCACACCCTCTCCAAACGCTTCGGCGGCCTCCACGCCGTCCGCGACGTCACGCTCAGCGTCCCCAAGGGCCAGATCGTCGCCCTCATCGGCCCCAACGGCGCCGGCAAAACCACCACCTTCGCCATGATCGCCGGCTTCATCCGCCCCGATTCCGGCACCATCACCTTCGAAGGCCACGACATCACCGGCCTGCGCCCCGACCGCATCGCCGAAGCAGGCATGGTCCGCACCTTCCAGATCACCCAGCCCTTCGCCGGCCTCACCGTCGCCGAAAACATCCGCGTCGGCGCCTTCCTCCGCACCCCGAGCCCGCGCGACGCCACCGCCAACGCCCGCGCCATCGGCACCACCCTCGGCCTCGCCCCCTTCCTCGACCGCCCCGCCGCCTCCCTCACGGTCGCCGGCCGCAAACGCCTCGAAGTCGCCCGCGCCCTCGCCACAAGCCCCCGCCTCCTCCTCCTCGACGAAGTCATGGCCGGCCTCAACCCCGCCGAAATCCACGACATCGTCGCCATGATCCGCACCATCCGCGACAGCGGCGTCACCATCCTCCTGATCGAACACATCATGCAGGCCGTCGCCGCCCTCGCCGACGATGTCTACGTCCTCGCCCAGGGCAGCCTCATCGCCCAGGGCCCGCCCCGCGCCATCGCCGACCACCCCGCCGTCATCGAGGCCTATCTCGGCCGCGGCGCCGCAGCCAAACTCGCCGCCCATGCTTGAAGTAACCAATCTCCACGCCGGCTACGGCCCCTTCGCCGTCCTCCACGGCCTGAACCTCACCGTCCCCCCTGGCGAAATCGTCGCCCTCCTCGGCGCCAACGGCGCCGGCAAAACCACCCTCAACCGCGCCCTCTCCGGCCTCATCCGCCCCACCGCCGGCACCATCACCTTCGACGGCACCGACATCACCGCCGCGCGGCACGACAGCATTGTCCGCGCCGGCCTCATCCACGTCCCCGAGGGCCGCAAGATCTTCCCCAACCTCACTGTCCGCGACAACCTCCTCCTCGGCGCCTACCTCCGCGGCCGCCCGAACCGCACCCGCAATCTCGCCCGCGTGCTCGACATCTTCCCCCGCCTCGCCGAACGCCTCACCCAGCTCGCCGGCTCCATGAGCGGCGGCGAACAGCAAATGCTCGCCATCGGCCGCGGCCTCATGGCCGAACCCCGCCTCCTCATCCTGGACGAACCCTCCCTCGGCCTCTCCCCCATCCTCACCGAGGAACTCTTCGCCCTCATCGCCCGCCTCAACGCCGACGGCCTCGCGATTCTTCTGGTCGAACAAAACGTCATGCAGTCTCTCGCGATCGCCCACCGCGCCAGTGTCATCGAACATGGCGGCATTGCGCTCGCCGGGCCTGCCGCCGAGCTGGCCGACGATCCCGGTCTCAAAACCGCTTATCTGGGCCTCACCTGAGGTCGCCTTCGACCTCACTGAGGTCGCCTTTGACCTCGCCAGGGGCGTCGGGCGGCCATAGTTCCGCCGCACACTGGGTCCATCATCAGTAACGGAACAATACGTAACATCGCCATGACTTGGCGCTGTCGTTCACTTTGTCGTAACACCTGATCGCGCGTTATAGCGACACCTCGCAGGCTACCCCCGCTTCCCTCTTTTCCGGACCAGCTCCCAGGCCGAATGACTGCCTCCTCTCCCGTTCCTGTCCAACGCTGGCGGCAAGGTGCGATCACCGATACCGTCGCCCTGCTGTTGCTGACGCTGGTCGGCGGCGCGGTTTTGATCACCGCGATGCGCTCGCCGTTGAAGGACGATGTCGCCTGGCTGCTCTACGTCGCCCGCAAGTGGCTCGAAGGTCAGCGGCTCTACGAAGACCTCGTTGAGGTCAACCCGCCCCTCATCATCTGGCTCTACGCCATCCCGGCCTGGTTCGCCGATGCTTCCGGAATCACGCCCAAGCTCATCGCCATTCCCTTTTTCGCCCTGCTCGTGCTCGGTGCGTCCATCTGGTCCGCAACGCTGCTGCAGGGGCGGGCATCGATCTTCAGTCGCAAGATCCCGGTATTTGCGGCCATTGCTGGCGTGCTGCTGGCGCTTCCCGGCATCGAGTTCGGACAGCGCGAACATCTCCTGGTCGCGGCCTGCTTGCCCTATATCTGTCTGTACGCGCGCGAGCTCGATGGCGAGCGCGAGCCGCGCATCACCGGCCTGTTCGCCGGCGTTCTGGCTGGGTTGGGCTGTGCGCTGAAACCCTCGTATCTGCTGGCGATCGTGGCGATGGAGATCGTGGCCGCGATCCGCGGCCACCGCGTGCTGCGTGTGGCCCCGATCGCATGCTTCGGCGCCGCGGCGCTGTACGGGCTCGGCGTCATCCTGTTCTGCCCGGTTTTCCTGGAGAAGGCGGTCCCGCTCGCGCTCGCGCTGTACGGCGGTACCGACACGCCGGGGTGGCAGATCATGCTGCAGAGTTCACGGCTGATGTTCGGGCAGGCGGTGATCGTGCTGCTCTGCTGGTCCAGCACCACGACCCTGGCACGGCGCTCACCGTTCAAGCGCCATCTGCTGCTGGCACTCACCGCCTTCGCGGTGGCGGCGACGGTGGTGTTCGTGCTGCAAGGCAAGAGCTGGTTCTATCATCGGCTGCCCGCGACGACAGCGACGATGCTGGCGCTGTTCCTGTGGATCGTCTCGGTGCTGCCGGCCGATTTGGGCACGGCGCTGCGCAATGTGTTGACCGGGTTCAAGCGGGCCCATCTCCATCGCCTCGCGCCGGCGCCGCTGGTGCTGGGCGCTTTGGCGCTTTTCGCGCTCGCCGATTATGAGCGCCTGCGACCCTGGGTCGAGGCCGCGGTTGAGCCGACGCTGTCGACCGAGGTCAAGCTCGAACGGCTGATCCGCAAGGAGCACGCCAAGACCTACATCGCGTTCTCCGAGTGGATCGCGCTTGGCTTCCCGGTGGTGAACAACACGGGCGTGACCTGGGCGAGCCGCTTCGACTCGATGTGGGCGCTCAAGGGCGAGATCTGGCGCGCCAAGCAGGATGGAGCAGCGCCGCGGGAGTATCCGATCCGCCGCTGGGTGGCGAAGGATTTCGTCGCCAACTGCCCTGATCTCGCCGTGGTGGATACCCGCGAGGGCATCAACTATGTCAGCGTCCTGATCGCGTCGGACCCGGGATTCGCGGCGGCGTGGTCGCGCTATCACCAGATCGCCGCATTTGACGGGCTGCGCGTGCTCAAGCGCGACGGCGAGGGCTGCGCGTCGCCGGTTCGCCTCAGCAAACGCTTGCCGCAGGTCTCGCAGGCCACCATCTGGTATCCCTGAGCGGCGGCATGCCGCCGGACCGGGGAATACGAGAATGGATGATCGCGCTGCCCTTCAGGCCCATTTGATCGCTCGCTTCGGCGTCGATCTCGAGATTCCGGCCGATGTGCAGGGCCTCGATACCTTGGCCCGCATGGCCAACCACCGGACTATCCGCGCCTATGCGCCGCGCTCCGTCGATCCGGCGCTGATCCGCCTGCTTGCCGCGGTCGCCCTTTCGGCACCGACCAAAAGCGATCTCCAGCAGGCCGACATCATCCTCGTCGAGAGCCCGAGCCAACGCGCCGCGCTCGCCGCCCTGCTGCCGGACAATCCCTGGGCCGCCAAGGCGCCCGCCTTCGCGGTTTTCTGTGGCAACAATGCGCGCCAGCGAAGGCTGCACGTTCTGCGCGGCCGTGCCTTCGCCAACGACCATCTCGATGCGATGTTCAATGCGGCTGTCGACGCCGGGATCGTGCTGTCCGCCTTCATTGCCGCGGCGGAGGCGACCGGCCTTGCGACGACCCCGATCAGCGCCATCCGCAACCATCCCGGCGAGGTCGCCGAGGTGCTGGCCTTGCCGCGCCATGTCTTTCCGGTCGCTGGACTCTGCATCGGATGGCCCGCCCATCCCGGCTCGATCAGCCCCCGCCTCGGGCTCAACGCCACCGTGCACACCGATCGGCACGACAGCAGCGGTCTCGACGCCGGGATCGCCGAGTATGACACTCGCCGCAACCTGACCCGTCCCTATCGGGAGACCCGCCGCGATGACCTGTTCGGGCGGACCGAGCCCTATACCTGGTCGGAGGACAAGGCCCGGCAATACGCCCAGCCCGAGCGCACCGGGTGGGCGGCCTTCCTCGCCGCGCGCGGGTTTGTGCTGGATCGGTAGGAAAGGTCGCGTGACGTCGGCCAGCGCTTGAGCGGCGCGATCGCGGCATTGAAGCATAGGGGAGTCGCGTGCTACGCGATCCGTCATGGTACGTGTCCCCCAGATAATCGCGGTCCTCAACGGACCCAACATGAACATGCTCGGGCTGCGGCAACCACATCTGTACGGCAGTGCGACGCTCGACGACGTTGAAACCCTGTGCGCGGAGACCGCGGACGCGCTGGGGCTCGGCATTGATTTCCGCCAGACCAACGGCGAGGGCGAACTGATTTCCTGGGTGCACGAGTGTCGGGGCCGGGCGGCGGGCATCGTGATCAACCCGGCGGGCTATACCACGACCTCGATCGCGCTTATGGACGCGCTGCTGGCGTCCGAGCTCCCGGTGATCGAGGTGCACGTGACCAATATTCATCGGCGGGAGGAATTCCGCCATCATTCCTATGTCTCGAAGGTCGCGGTTGGCGTGATCTGCGGGCTTGGCATTCGCGGCTACGCGCACGCCCTGCGGGCGATGGCCGATATCCTGGAGGACGTCTGATGGCATCGCTGCCCTTCAACGACGAGGCGGTGCGCGCGCTCGCCGCCATCCTGAACGATACCGGCCTGACCGAGATCGAGATCGAGGGCAAGGAGGGGCGCATTCGCGTCGTGCGCGCGCAGACGGTGGTGAGTGGGGTTGCGGCGCCTGCCGCGCCGGTGGCTGTCGCGGCTGCTCCCGTGGCGGCAGCGATGCCGGTGCCGGCCGCCGCGCCTGATGACGACTCGCATCATCCCGGTGCGATCCCAAGCCCGATGGTTGGCATCGCCTATCTGGCGCCCGAACCCGGCGCCGCGCCGTTCGTCACCCTGGGCCAGACCGTTACCGCCGGGCAGACCTTGATGCTGATCGAGGCGATGAAGACGTTCAATCAGATCAAGGCCCCCCGGGCGGGCACCGTCACGCGCATCCTGGTCGCCGCCGGCGCCCCGGTGGAGTTCGGCCAGCCGCTCCTGATCCTGGAATAGCGCGTTGTTCAACAAGGTTCTCATCGCCAATCGCGGCGAGATTGCGCTGCGCATCCAGCGCGCCTGCCGCGAACTCGGCATCCCCACCGTGGCGGTCCACTCCACCGCCGACGCGGAGGCCATGCATGTCCGCCTCGCCGACGAGAGCGTCTGCATCGGCCCGCCCGCTGCGCGCGACAGCTACCTCAATGTCCCCGCGATCCTGTCGGCAGCCGCGATCACCGGTGCCGACGCGATCCATCCGGGCTACGGCTTCCTCTCGGAGAACGCCGCTTTTGCCGATATGGTCGACGCCCATGGTCTGACCTTCATCGGCCCGACCGCGGCCCATATCCGCATGATGGGCGACAAGATCGCGGCCAAGTCCGCCATGGCCGGCCTCGGCGTCCCTCTCGTCCCCGGCTCCGCCGGCGCGGTTGCCGACATGGACGAAGCCATCAAGGTGGCCGAACGGATCGGCTACCCGGTTCTGATAAAGGCCGCCGCCGGCGGTGGCGGCCGCGGCATGAAGGTCGCCTCTTCGCCGGACGGGCTGGAGGAGGCCTGGCGCGTCGCGCGCACCGAGGCCCGCACGGCCTTCGGCAACGACGCGGTCTATATCGAGAAATATCTCGACCGCCCGCGCCACATCGAGCTTCAGGTGATGGCCGACAACCATGGCAACGTGGTCCATTTCGGCGAACGCGACTGCTCGCTCCAGCGCCGGCATCAGAAGATTCTCGAGGAGGCCGGCTCCCCGGCGCTCGCGCCGGCCCAGCGCGAGGCGATCGGCGAGACCGTCACCAGCGCGCTGAAGACCCTCGGCTACCGCAACGCCGGGACGATCGAGTTCCTGTATCAGGACGGACAGTTTTCCTTCATCGAGATGAATACCCGCCTCCAGGTTGAACACCCCGTCACCGAGATGCTGTGCGGTGTTGACCTGGTGCGCGAGCAAATCCGCATCGCCGCCGGCCAGCCCCTGGGCTACTCGCAGCAGGATGTGACCTTCACCGGCCACGCCATCGAGTGCCGCATCAACGCCGAGGATCCCGAGACCTTCATGCCCACACCGGGCCGGGTGACGGCGTTCCACGCCCCCGGCGGCCTGGGCGTGCGCGTCGATTCGGCGCTCTACGCCGGCTACATGGTGCCGCCGTACTACGACAGCATGGTGGCCAAGCTCATCGTCCATGCCCCGGACCGTGCCCAGGCGATCGCCCGGATGGCGCGTGCGCTGGCGGAGTTCGCGGTGCTCGGGATCAAGACCACGCTGCCGCTGCATCAGCGCATCATGGCGGACAAGACCTTCCAGTCCGGCGACTACACCATCCACTGGCTCGAACGCTTCGTTGCCGGGAATTAGGGACCGGCCTACCCGTCCCCCCGCCGCTCGAGCGCCAGAATAAACCCGCCCGCCGCCATGATGATGATGGCGCCCACCAGAGTTGGCAGCATCGGCACATCGCCGAACGCCAGGTAGCCCAGCGCGATACTCCAAACGATCGACAAATACTGGAATGGCGCCACCACCGAGGCCGGCGCCAGTTGCAGTGCCCGGTTGACGCAGAAATAGCCGATCACCCCGATCGCGCCGACCACCATCATCAGTCCCAGCCCGCCCCAGCTTGGTGCCGTCCAGGCAAACGGCACCGTGACAAGTCCGCAGACCATCAGTGCAACCAGTTGCAGCATGACCAGCATCGTGTTCGGCGCGCCCCGGAGCCGCCGGGTGACTGCGAGGAAAATCGCATACAGCGTGCTGCCGAGCAGACCGACCAGCGCCGGCGCCGACAGCGCGCCCGATGACGGCCGCAGTGCGATCAGCACTCCGGCAAAACCGACCAGCGTCGCCATCCAGCGCGCCAGCCCGACGCGCTCGCCCAACACCACGGAGGAAATCGCGGTCAGCAGGATCGGGGCGGCGAGATAGAAGGTCGAGACATCGGCCAGTTGCATCTGGGAGACCGCGATGTAGAAGCAGGCGATCTCGATCGAGCCGAGCGCCATCCGCAGCAGATGCAGCCATGGATTGTCGCGCGCGAGGGCGATGACATCGTTGATGCGGATGAACGGGAGCAGCAGGATCAGGGCAAAGCCGCTGCGGATCAGCAATGCCTCGCCGATCGGATATTCGGTGGTCAGCCACTTCGCCAGCACGTTGCTGAAGCCGAAGACGAAGGTGCTGAGCCCGATCAGCAGAATGCCCAGCAGGCGGGCGCGCCGATCGGTCAGGGACGGCGCAGGGGAGGGGGGCAAGATGTGGATACCGTTTGTGTCGCTTTGGCCGAGCCTAACAGGCGGATGCCGCGCGTGAGGAGTGGCGCCATTGACGCGGCGGCCATGACCGCCGGACACTGATTGCGCCAACGCAGGGGATTGCCATGCAGTTCGAGATCACCGACCGCTTCCCCTTCGCCGCCGGCGCCAGCTATGGCGAGGCCGGAGCCTACGAGATGCTGATCGCACGGGCACATTATCGGGTGGAGCCGGAGCTGCCCGCCCATGCCGGGATCACCGACCTGGGGCTGGCGCCACGGGGGGCTGACGGTCTGGTGCATTTCGCCGGCGATGTGGCCATCCTCAAGCCGGTGGATCTCGCCCGCGGCAACCGGCGCCTCTTCTTCGACTGGGGCAATCGCGGCAACAAGCGGGCGCTGATCTATTTCAACGACGGCACCGCCACCAACGATCCGCGCAGCGCGGCCCATGGCGGCAACGGCTACCTCATGCGGCGCGGCTATAGCGTGGTCTTCGGGGCCTGGCAGGGCGACCTGCTTGCGGGCGACGGCAGGCAACTGCTCGACCTGCCCGTGGCGATGCAGGACGGCCGGCCCGTCGAGGGTGTCGTCCGGGTGGAATATGTCGGCCGGCCCGGCGTCACCACAATGCCACTGTCGGGATGGGCCTCGACCCGCAGCCATCCGGTGGTGCCTGGCACCGAGAGGAGCGCCGTGCTGAGCCGCCGGCGCTACGCCGATGCGCCGCGCCAGATCATCCCGCGCGATCAGTGGGACTTTGCCCGCGTCGAAGGCGGCGTTGGCCTCGATGCGCAGGGTGCCGATCGCGGCCTCGTGCCGTCGCGCGAAAACATCCATCTCCCCGCCGGGTTTGCACCGGGCTGGATCTACGAACTGGTCTATACCGGCAGCGCGCCTCTTGTGCTCGGTCTTGCCCATCCCGCGGTGCGCGATCTCGTGTCGTTCCTGCGTCACGGCGGCGCGGGCAACCCGCTCGCCGGGCATGTCGAGCGCGCCTATGGCTGGGGCCGCTCGCAAACCGGGCGCGCCATTCGCGACTTCATCTACCACGGCTTCAACGCGGACACGGAGGGGCGCCGCGTGTTTGACGGCCTGCTGCCCCATGTCGCCGGCGCCGGACGTCTCAACACCGCGCGCTTCGCCAACCTCACCGTTCCCGCCGGCCAGCAATACGAGGACCACTATGAGCCGGCCGACAGTTTTCCGTTCGCCTACGGCGCCTGCACCGATCATCGCACGGGCGTCACCGACGCCATCCTCAAGCGCCCCGCGACGGATCCGCTGGTGATCCACACCCAGACCGCAACCGAATACTGGCAGCGCCGCGGATCGCTGGTGCATACCGACACCGATGGTTTTGACGCGGTCATCCCCGACACCGTGCGCGTCCATCTCTGGGCCGGGTCGCAGCATGCCGCCTCGCCGCATATGGGCGCGCCGGGGCGGGGGATTTGCCAGAACCTGGAGAACGTGGTGGCGACGACGGCGTTGTTCCGCGCGACGCTCGACTCGATGGATGCGTGGTCCAGCCATGGCATCGAGCCGCCGCATAGCCGGGTGCCGCGGCGGGTGGAGGGCACATTGGTGACGATGACCGAGTGGCGCGCGCAGTTCCCGGCGATCCCCGGGGTGGCGGTGCCGCGCGGCCCGAGCGAGCTGTGCCGGCTGGACTACGGGCCGCGGGCGGCCGACGGCATCCATGACCTTCAGCCGCCCGACGTGCTGAGCCAGCACGGCTATCGGCTGCTGGTTCCCGCCGTGGACGCCGACGGCAACGAAACCGGCGGCATCCGTGCGCCCATGGTGGCGGTGCCGCTGGCGACCTACACCGGCTGGAACCTGCGCGCGCGCCACCATGGCGAGGGCGCGATGCACGAGTTCACCGGCAGCACCATTCCGCTTGCGGACAGCGAGGCCGAGCGCGCGATGACCGGCGATCCGCGGCCCTCGATCGAAGCGCGCTACGGTACTGCGGCGGCCTACACGGCGGCGATCGGGGCCGCCGCGCGCGTGCTGGTCGCAGAGGGGCTGATGCTGGAGGAGGATGTTGCGCGCGCAGAGGCGCAGTCCGCCGACTGGGGCCGGCCGCGCCACGACGTCAAACTCGGATAAGGGATCATGACCATGCGAAACAGCGCCTCTCTCGAAGCCACCTACCTCGCGCGCACCCCGAACTCCGCCGCCTTCGAGGCGCGCGGGCTGGCGTCGCTGCCGATCACCTCCTCGCGCGGCATCTCCTTCCACCCGCCCTATCCCGTCACCATCGATCATGCCAAAGGCCCGTTCCTCCACGACATCGACGGCAACCGCTACATCGATCTCGGCTCCAACTTCTTCAGCATGATCCACGGCTACGCCTACCAGCCCATCACTGACGCGGTCACCGCCCAGCTCGCCCGCGGCAGCGTCTGGTCGGCCAACAATGCCCCGCAGGTCGATCTCGCCGAGCAGATCGTCGCCCGTGTGCCCTCGATCGAAAAGGTCCTGTTCAACAACTCCGGCACCGAGGCCTTCAACCTCGCGCTCAACATCTGCCGCGGCGCCACCGGGCGCTACAAGTTCCTGATGGCCGAAGGCGGCTATCACGGCTCGATGTTCGATCCCTCGCTCGGCTCCAAGGGCCTGCCTGGCCCAAGCCATTTCGTCGCGCCCTACGGCACCGATGCCTTCGTCGCCGCCATCCGCGCGCATGGTTCGCACCTTGCCGGCGTGTTCGTCGAGGGCATCATGGGCTCTGGTGCCTTCGCCCAGGCCGAGCCCGGCTTCTTCGACAAGGTCAAGCAGGCCTGCGCCGAGGTCGGCACCGTGTTCGTTCTGGACGAGGTGATTTCGCTCCGCGTCGCCGAGGGCGGCTACCAGAGCCTCGCCGGCATCACGCCCGACCTCACCATGATGGGCAAGATCATCGGCGGCGGCTTCCCGATCGGCGGCGTAGGCGGCCGCAAAGACCTGATGGACCTCACGAATCCCTCGACCGGGCACGTCCTCGCCTCCGGCACCTTCAGCGGCAACCCGCTCTCGATGGTCGCAGGCGGCCTCTCGGTTCGCCACCTCACCCAGGCCAAAATCGACCAGATCGGCGCCTGGGCCACCCGCATCGAGGCGGCCATCGTCGCCAAATGCGCGGCGATCGGGCTCAAGGTCTGGACGCGGCGCGTCGGCTCCCTCGTCGCCTGGTTCTTCCACGATCCCGGCCCTGGCGTCGTCTATGGCGGCACCAGGCCCGACCTCGCGATGGTCAAGCGCCACCAGCTCGCCATGCTCGTCTCTGGCCTTTTCCCAACCCCGCGTGCCGCCCTGGCCACCTCCACGGCGATGAGCGATGCTCTGGTCGACGAAATCATCGAGCGCATCGGCGCGTCCTTCGACGCTCTGCTCGCGGATCCGGCGACCGAGACCGCCCTTGCCAGGACCTGAGCGATGACCACGCGCGAACTGCCGATCGTCGACATGGCGCGTCTGGCCGAGGGGGAAGCCGGCGAATGCGCCATCGCCGCGGAACTCGACGCCATCTACTCCACCGTCGGCTTCTGCTATTTCCGCAACATCGGCATCAGCCAAGACCTCACCGACGGCGTGTTCGCCGTGTCGCGCGCCTTCCACGCCCAGCCCGAGGCGGCCAAGCGGGCGCTGGCGATGAATGCCAGCCATCGCGGCTACATGGCGCCCAACAGCTCCGTCATCGTCACTTCCTCGGTCGCCACCGTGAAGCGCCCGAACTACTCCGAGTCCCTCATGCTGATGCACGAGGTCGACCCCTCCGACCCGCGCTACGGCACCGAGGTCCACGGCCCCAACCAGTGGCCCGATCTCCCCGGCTTCAAGCAAGCGGTGACCGAATACGAAGCCGCCATGCTCGCCTTCTGCCGCCGGCTCCTCCGCCCCATGGCCCGCGCCCTCGGCCTCGCGCCCGACTGGTTTGCGCCGTATTTCGAACAGCCCACCACCTTCCTGCGCCTGCTCCATTACCCGCCGCAGCCGCCCGACAGCCCCGACGACGCATTCGGCTCCGCCCCGCACACCGACTACGGCTTCCTCACCATCCTCTGCCAGGACAATGCCGGTGGCCTCGAAGTCCGTCGCAAGGACGGCACCTGGCTCAAGGCCCCGCCGATCCCCGGCACCTGGGTCGTCAACGTGGCCGACATGCTGAGCCGCTGGACCAACGGGCGCTGGCAATCGACGCCGCACCGGGTCAAGAACCTTTCCGGTGGCGATCGGTTCTCGTGTCCCTATTTCTTCGACATGTCCATGGATAGCGTCGTCGCTTGTGTGCCCAGCTGCACCGACGCGGCCCATCCGCCGCGCCATGCCCCGGTGCGCTACGGTGACTATCTGATGGAACGGCTCGACAAGAACTACCAGTATCGTCAACGTACCACCTGAATTTTTCCGGAGCTTCCTCCATGTCTTTCAAGGACATCCTCGTCCATCTCGACGCTGCGCCGCGCAGCGCCACCCGCCTTGCCGTCGCGGCCGACCTCGCCGCCCGGTTTGGCGCCCACCTCACCGGCCTTGCCGTGGTCGACATGCCTCCGGCCGATGTGTTCTACGGTTTCCCGTCGGCCTTCATGGACGTGCAACGTGCCGAGGAGGTCATCGAACGCCTGCGCGACGCCCGCCTCGCCGAAGCCGCCACCATCGAGACCGCGTTCCGCGAAACCTTGCGTCTGAACAACCTGGCCGGTGAATGGCGCCTCATCGAGGGGACGGTCGACGAGGTCGTGACCCTGCACACCCGCTATTCCGACCTCGTCGTCATCGCCCAGCCGGACCCGGACGATCGCACCGGCCGGGGTTCGACCCTGTCGGCCCGCACCCTGATGACCTCGGGCCGACCGATGCTGATCGTGCCCTTCGCCGGCACCTTTGAGAGCGTCGGCCATCATATCCTGATCGGCTGGGACGGCAGCGGCGAGGCTGCCCGGGCGCTCAACGACTCGATCCCCCTCCTGCAGCGGGCGAAGAAGGTGACGGTGCTGGCGATCAACCCGCGCCCGGGTATCGGCGGTGATGGCGATGTGCCGGCGGCCGATATCGCCCTTCATCTGGCCCGCCACGATGTGAAGGCCGAGGCGGCGCATACCGTCGCCAGCGGTATTTCAGAGGGCGACGCGCTGCTCTCCTATGTGTCCGACATCGGCGCCGACCTGCTGGTCTGCGGCCTCTACGGCCATTCGCCGCTGCGCGAGCGGGCCTTCGGCGGCGTCACCCGCAGCCTGCTTACCGAGATGACGGTGCCGGTGCTGATGGCGCATTGATCGCCGCTTTCGCCTGGAATCGCACCAGATTTCGGTGTGTCCATGCATGGCGGCCGGAGGATGGTGTGGTTAAGACGCGACATGTTCGGGGGGGGAACGCGGCCGCGGGAATGGTCGCCCGCCGGCATGTGCCCTCAAACCCAGGAAATGGGACTCAGGAATGAACGAGATCAATGGATTCCGCCCGCCTGTGCCGGGCAGCCAGCCCTCCAACGACTCGCCGGCCTATCTCACCACGCGGCAGCGCCACCCCTTGCGCCCGCTGCTGGCGTTTCCGCACACCGTGACCGAGACCACGGGGCCGCAGTTTTCGCCCGCGCATTTCCCGCCGATGACCGATCTCTCGGTGGTCGATGGCAAGGCGGCGCAGGGCGAGCGGATCATCGTGCGCGGACGGGTGACGGACGAGGACGACCGTCCGGTGGCGCACACCATGATCGAGGTTTGGCAGGCCAATGCCGCCGGGCGCTATCGCCATCCGCAGGACACCCATGACGCGCCGCTCGATCCGCATTTCAGGGGTGACGGTCGCGTGTTCACCGATGCCGATGGGTGGTACCAGTACACCTCGATCAAGCCCGGCGCCTATCCGTGGCGCAACCATAACAATGCCTGGCGGCCCAACCACATCCACTACTCGCTGTTCGGCGCCGGCTTTGCCACCCGGCTGATCACCCAGATGTATTTTCCCGGCGACCCGCTGCTGGCGTTCGATCCGATCTTCCACGCGGTGCCCGACGAAGCCGCCCGCAACCGTCTGGTGTCGCGCTTCGATCTCGACGTGACGCAGCCCGAGCGGGCCCTGGGGTACCGTTTCGATATCGTCCTGCGGGGCCGTACCGCCACGCCGATGGGGATATGATCATGAGCATTGCGACCGCCTTTCAGACCATCGGCCCGTACTGGCATCTCATCGAGGACCCGGCGATGGCGGACCTGACCCGCTTCGGCGCCGAGGGCGAGGTCATCACCCTGATCGGCACGCTGACGGAGAACGGTGGGGTGCCGCTGCCTGGTTCCTGCGTCGAGATCTGGCAATCGAGCCCCCCGGCGTCGGAGGTGTTCCCGGGCTACGGGCGGGCCAATACGGATGAGCAGGGCAATTTCCGCCTGGTGACGCTCAAGCCCGGACCCGTTCCCGGCCGCGGCAACACCCAGCAGGCGCCGCATATTGCGATCAACATCCTTGGCCGCGGCATTGTCACCCGGCTCTACACCCGGGCCTATTTCGAAGGCGAACCGCTCAACGCGACCGATCCGCTGCTCGCCATGCTCGATGATCCTGCCCGTCGCGCCACGCTGATCGCCAAGGCCGCGGGCCCCAATACCTGGCGCCTCGACATCTGCACCCAGGGCGACAACGAGACGGTGTTCATCGATATCTGAAGGCTGCGCCGTTTCGGTGCCCAGGGTTCAACGCAGCTGTTGCAGCAGAGTGGCGGCGCGGGCGCGTCTGGCTGGATCGGGGTCGCGCGCGACGATGCGTTGCAGGACCGAGATCGCGCGGGGGTCGCCGGCTTCGCCATGCTCGAAGGCGAGGGCGTCGCGCTTGTCGAACCAGACCCGGTCGAACGGCAGCAGGTTCAGGTTCAGACGCTTCCAGTAGTATTGGAGGGCGTCGGATTTCCAGCCCGCGTAGATGTCCTCCCAGGCCAGCGGTTGTCCATCGGCGTTGGCGTTGTCGATGTTGAAGGGCTCGGAGAGCAACTGGTAGCGCACATCCATCGACATGCGCAGTTTCGTGCTGCGGTTGGGCACGCCCTTGTGGACGGCGAGGCTGTGGAAGAACAGCACGTCGCCCTGGCGGAACGGACCGGAGACCCAGCGGCCGGGGAATGGTTCGGTGATCTCGATGCCGCCGGCGCCGGCGCCGATGTGGAAATCGTAGATCTCGCCGTGATGGGTGCTGGTGGCGACCTGCAGGGGGCCGACCGACATGGGGCAGTCGATGAGCGGCATCCAGGCGGTGTAGACCTCGGTGGTGCCCTGGACGTTGGGGTAGTCCTGGTGGGATTTGGTGGTGAAGGCCTCGCGGTCGGGGAAGATGTTGCGCATGAGCACGCGGGGATGGGCGAGGATTTCGCCGCCGAGCAGGCGTTCGAGGAAGCCGATGAGGGCAGGGTGATGCTTGAGGGCGTGATAGTCCTCGAGGCGGTTGATGCGGCGCAGGACGTCGAGATAGGCGGGTTCGGGGTCGACGCAGAATCCGGCCGGGTTGGCTTCGGCGGCTTCGATGGGCTGTTCGGGCCGGAGCCAGCCGGCATCGCGCACGATCGCGCCGACCTGGCGCTGCACGTTGGCGATCGCTTCGCGCGGCAGCAGTCCGGGCATGAACAGGTAGCCGTCGCGCCGCATCCGCGCGGCCAGGGCCGCCGGATCGTGCGCGATGTCCGCGGAGTCGGCGAACGGCTGCATGGGTCCCTCTCCGGCGGCTTCAGCCGCGCTGGTTGCTTCGCACCGCCTCGGCCATGCGGGCGAGGATTTGGTCGAGGATGCGCCGGGACGTGGCGAAATTGAAGCGCACGTGCTGGTGGCCGGCGGGGTCGAAGAACTCGCCGGCGCTGAAGCCGACCTTGGCGTGCTCGAGGAAGAAGTCATGGGCGCTGCCGGAGAGGCCGAGGCGGGTGCAGTCGAGCCAGCCGAGATAGGTGGCTTCCGGCATCAGGGTGCGGATCGCCGGGAGTTCGGTGGCGATGAAGTCGTGCAGGCGGCGGCGGTTGGCGTCGAGATGTTCGAGCACGGCGTCGAGCCAGGGCTGGCCATGGTTCCAGGCGGCGACGGTGGCGTCGATGCCGGTGATGCCGGGCGAGCCCAGCACGCGGGCGGGGAAGCGGTTGTGGAAACGCTGCTTCAGTGCCTGGGAGCCGAAATAGAGCACGCCGCAGCGCAGGCCGGGGATGTTGAAGCCCTTGGTCGCCGAGGTGATGGTGATGGTGCGCGCCGCGATCTCGGGGGAAATTGTGGCGATGGGGATGTGCTTAGCGCCGGCATAGACCAGGTCGGCGTGGATTTCGTCGGAGAGGATGACGAGGTCGCGCTCGATGGCGATGCGGCCGATCTCCTCCAGTTCGGCGTGCTCGAAGACGCGGCCGGTGGGGTTCTGCGGGTTGCACAGCAGGATGATCCGGGTGGTGGGGTCGATCAGGTCGGCGAGGCTGCCGGGTGCATGGCCGTAGCGCTCGCTGCCGGGTTCGAGCCGGTAGGGGATCAGGCGGCGGCCGGTGCTGTTGATGGCCTCGTGGAAGGGCGGGTAGGCGGGGAGTTGCAGGATGACGCCGTCACCGGGCTCGGAGAGGGCGAGGATGGTGGCGAAGGTGCCCTGGACAAGATCGGACAGCGGCAGGATCAGCGCGGGATCGGTGTCCCAGCCGAAGCGCGACGCCATGCGGGCCCGGAAGGCGGCGACCAGGGTGCCGTCGCCGTGGTTGCCGCCGCGCTCGGGGTAGCCGTAGTCCTGATCCGCGACCATGCGCTCCATCACGCGCTGGATCGGGTGAGCGACGGCGAAATCCATCTCGGCGACCCAGGCCGGGAGCACGTCGGTGCCGTACTTGCGCCATTTGACGTTCTGACGCATCCGCAGCACATCGGCCGGCAGTTCGAAACTTGTTGTCAACATGGTATTTTATTCTCTGTGTGCCGTGAAAGATGCACGGATTTTGCGCCGTCCGGCCAGTTCGAGCAAGGCCATGGCGTGTCGGCCTTGGGCCGGCTGGTTTCGCCGGGCAGCGCGGGGGCGGTTGACTTGCGGCGAGCGAGCAGCCTTCAATTCCCACCGGACCGAGGAGACTTCGATG
This sequence comes from uncultured Rhodospirillales bacterium, assembly GCA_903928895.1. Classification (GTDB taxonomy): domain Bacteria; phylum Pseudomonadota; class Alphaproteobacteria; order Acetobacterales; family Acetobacteraceae; genus CAIYPH01. The sequence goes on from CAIYSR010000093.1 coordinate 26,113, forward strand.
CCCGATGATCCGATCCCTGACCAGAACATCGCCCCGATTGCCGATCCCGTCATTGGCAAGGGCCGGCATCGCTACCGGTTCTGCCGCACCTGGGCAAAGCTGCCACGCTGGTGGTCGTTCGGCGAAGACAGTGCCACGCCGCGCCCGCCGCAGACCGCGGTCCAGGGGGCGGTGGCGGCCAATGGCGATGTATATGTGCTGGCCCGCGCGCCGCATCCGGTGATGGTGTTCGACGGCGCGGGGAATTTCGTGACTTCCTGGGGCGAGGGACGGTTCACGCCGTTCGTCCACGGGTTGCGCATCGCGCCGGACGGACATGTCTGGATCACCGATTCGGGCAATCACACCCTGACCGAGCATCTGCCGGACGGAACGCCGTTGCGCCGGCTCGGCACCGCCGATTTTCCGGCGCCGACGTTCTGGGGCAATCCGTTCAACATGCCGACCGGCGTTGCCTTCGCCGCCTGTGGCGATCTGTTCGTTGCCGACGGCTATGGCAACCGCCGCGTGCATCGCTTCGGCGCCGACGGGACGCGCAAGCACTCGTTCGGCGAGCCGGGCAATGGGCCGGGGCAGTTCGCCATCGTCCACTACATCGAGATCGACGCAAAGGATCGGCTTTACGTGGTGGATCGCGAGAACGACCGGATCCAGGTGTTTGATACCGAGGGCACCCATATCGCCGACTGGACCGGCTTCGACCAGCCGTCGGATCTGGCGTTCGGCAAGCGCTCCATCGTGGTGGGGGGGCGGGACGGGCTCAGTATCTGGTCGGCCGAACGCAAGCTTGCCATCCGCTGGGACCGTCACACGCCGCACCACGACGCGTTCCATATCCACGGTGTCTGGCTCGATGCGCAGGAGAACATCTATCTCGCGATGTTCGACCGCACCGTCGCCAAGCTGACCCGTATTCCGTGACGGACCGCCCGATGATCGGCGCGGCCGTGACCGTTTGAGCTGAAGGAATCCGCGATGAAGAATCCGTACGAAGCCCTCGGTGTCCGCCCGTTCATCAATTGCTGCGCGGTGCGCACCGTGCATGGTGGCAGCCTCATGCTGCCCGAGGTGCGCGAGGCGGTGGCGGCGGCGTCGCACATGTTTGTCAACCTCGACGAGCTGATGGAGGCGGCCTCGGCGCGTATCGCCGCGCTGACGGGGGCGGAATGGGGGATCGTGACCTGCGGCAGCGCGGCGGCCGTGGCGCTCGGCACGGCGGCCTGTGTGGCCGGCAATGATCCGCTGAAGATGCTGAAGCTGCCGTTCACCGAGGGCATGGCGAACCGGGTGGTAATGCCGCGCAACCAGCGCTTTGCCTATGATCAGGCGATCCGCATGATCGGCACCCATATCGTCGAGGTCGACGATCTCGCTGGACTGCACGCGGCGTTGCGCGAGCCGGTGGCGATGGTCTGCCTGCTCGGCACCCATGAGCATTTGTCGGGGTTGCGGATGGAGGAGATCGTGGCGGTGGTGAAGCCGCTGGGGATCCCGATCCTGGTCGATGCCGCCTCGGAGCACATCGAGAACCCCTCGCCCTGGCTCGTACGCGGAGCTGATCTGGTCGTGTATTCCGGCGGCAAGTTTCTGCGCGGGCCACAGACCTCGGGGCTGCTGCTCGGGCGCAAGGATCTGGTACGAGCGGCTTGGCGCAATGCCTCGCCGCATCAGGCGCTGGGGCGGCCGATGAAGGTGTCAAAGGAGGATATCGTCGGGCTGGTGACCGCGCTGGAGGTTTGGTTCGAGCGGCGCGACGTGGCGACGGAGCGGCGGCGCTGGGAGGATGATCTCGGGATCATCGCGGGCAAGCTCTCCGGGATCTGCGGTACCGCGGTGCTGGCGCCAGAGGGGGTCGAGCGGGTGCCGCGGCTGCGGGTGACGTGGGATGCGGCGCGGACCGGGCTGGACGGGAACGCCTTGCGGGCGCGGCTGTTGGCGGGGACGCCGCGGGTGATGCTGGACGACATGTCGGCCACCGCGGACAGTATCGCCATCGACCCGTTCGCGTTGCAGCCGGGCGAGGCGGCACTGGTGGGCGACGCCATCGCGGTGGCATTGTCGGCCAATGCCACGCCGCTGCCGGCGGCGGCGGCGATGCCGGCGCGGCTGGACGGCGTCTGGGAGCTGGATCTGACGTTCCTCCACGGCGGGCGCCAGCACCGGCTGACGCTGGCTCAGTCCGGCACGGAGTTGGCGGGCCGCCATGACAGCGTGGATTTCGCTGGACCGGTGGCGGGACGCCTGACGCCGGAGGGCGTTACGTTCCATTTCGACACGACGTATGAGGCCAGCACCATCCGCTACCACTTCGAGGGGCGTGTGGCAGGCGAGACGATGGCGGGTGCGGTCACGTTCGGTACCTATAACGCGCATCACCAGGGCGTCGTGAACCTCGCCCAGTTCGGCGCCGGGCAGTGGTCGGCGCACCGGGGCGGGTAAGATCGCCGGCCCGGACGTCGGCGGCGGCGGGTCCTATTCGGGCGGTGTCGCCGCGCGGGGGATGGTGGCCAGGGCGCGGGCGATGGTGGAGTGCCAGGAGAGGGTGACGCCGTCGGCGGGGCGCCAGACGATGAAGCCGCCGTCGCAGCAGCCGATACCCCAGTTCGCCCACTGGGCTTGCGGCGTGTAGATCAGCATGAAGTCGCCGAGGTCGGGCTCGTCGTCAGTGGCCGAGGTTTCATAGGCCACCCTGGTGTAGCCGAGAGCACGCGCCCCGTTTTGCCATTCCATGGCGGCCATGCGGTCGCGCAGGGTCATGCGATTGTCGGTGCGGACGGGGCGGACGAAGGGGAGAATGACGGCGGAGGTGAGATGGCTCGCTGACATCGGCGTGGCTCTCGCTTTCGTGAGCCATCGTCGTAACCCGGCGGCCGGGGGGCCGCAGAGTGATCTACATCACACCGATTGACACTTATTAACCTTCAAATGGATCTCGCACCATGATGGTGTCGTCGCGCTCCGGGCTGGTGGAGAGCAAGGTGACCGGGGTCTCGACCAGCTCCTCGATGCGACGGACATATTTGATTGCCTGGGCCGGCAGGTCGGCCCAGGAGCGGGCGCCGCGGGTGGAACCGGACCATCCCTCGAAGCTTTCGAAGACGGGCTTCGCGCGGGCCTGGGCGCGCGGGGCGGCGGGAAGGCGGCGGAGCATTGTGCCGTCGATGTCGTAGCCGACGCAGACCTTCAGCTCTGGCAGCCCGTCGAGCACGTCGAGCTTGGTGAGGGCAAGCCCGCTGATGCCGCCGACTTTCACGGCCTGGCGGACGAGGGCGGCGTCGAACCAGCCGCAGCGGCGTGGCCGGCCGGTGACGGTGCCGAATTCGAAGCCGCGCTCGCCGAGGAGCTTGCCGGTGTCGTCGGTCAGCTCGGAGGGGAAGGGGCCGGAGCCGACCCGGGTGCAGTAGGCCTTGGCAATGCCGAGCACGAAGCCGATGGCGCCGGGGCCGATGCCGGACCCGGAGGCGGCGGTGGCGGCGACGGTGTTGCTGCTGGTGACGAAGGGGTAGGTGCCGTGGTCGACATCGAGCATGACCGCCTGTGCCCCCTCGAACAGGATGCGCTTGCCGGCGCGGCGGACTTCGTCGAGCCGCTCCCACACCGGCTCGGCATAGGGCAGGATTTGCGGTGCAAGGGCGAGCAGCTTGTCGAGCAGAGCCTGCTTTTCGAAGGTTTCGGCGCCGAGACCGGCGAGCAGGGTGTTGTGGTGGAGGAGGAGTTCGTCGAGCTTGTCCGACAAGGTCTCGGGCTCCGCGAGGTCGGCAACACGGATGGCGCGGCGGGCGACCTTGTCCTCGTAGGCGGGGCCGATGCCGCGGCCGGTGGTGCCGATCTTGCGTTCGCCGCGCGCGGCCTCGCGGGCACGGTCGATGGCGGCGTGCAGGGGCAGGATGAGGATCGCGTTGTCGGCGAGGCGCAGGGTTTCGGGGGTGACGTTGAGGCCTTGCGCCCTCACCCGGGCGATCTCGGCGAGCAGGGCCTCGGGGTCGACCACGAGGCCGTTGCCGATGATGCCGAGCTTGCCGCGTACGAGGCCGGAGGGCAGGAGCGAGAGTTTGTAGGTCTGGTTGCCCACCACCAGCGTGTGGCCGGCATTGTGACCGCCTTGGAACCGGACGACGACATCGGCTCGGCTGGCAAGCCAGTCGACGATTTTTCCCTTCCCCTCGTCGCCCCATTGGGCGCCGATGACGGTGACATTGGTCATGGTTCTATTCCGGTTGGAGAGCGACGGGGGCGATGCCGTCGAGCAGATGGGTGCAGCCGGCGAGGCGTGCGGCGGCGAAGGGATCGGCCGCGGGATCGAGCCCACCGACGGTGGCCCAGCCCTGGGCACGGAGTGCTGCTGCTGCGGCCGGGGCGGTGTTCAGGGGTACGTAGAGGCGTCGCCTGGCCTCGCGCCGCGGGGCGGCGAGGAGAACGGCGTCGGGGAACAAGGTGAGTCCGGTTGCCGGTTCGGTCTCGCCGCAGATGTAGCGGCCGCCGCGGCCGAGTTCGAGATGGCGGTCGGGGGCGTAGAAGGTCATGCAGACGCCGGTATGGTAGCGCAGGCCGCGGAACTCGACCGGGTCGATCGTGAGTTTCAGGCCGGGCGCGCGGGCGCGAATGGCGGCGACGGTGGCGGCGAGCCGGTCGGCATGGGCGCGGGCGCCTGGGGTAAGGGCGGCGGCGGCGAGGGCGGCGAGGGCGCCGTCAGCGGCACCGGCGGCGAGCAGAAGGTCCGTCAGGGTGGCGGCGAGGGGGCCGGCGCGCTCGGTGACGGCGGCGGCGTCCTTGCGGTCCAGCGCCCGGGCCAGGCGGGCGCGGGCCTCGCCGGTGAAACCGCTTTCGTCGAGCAGGGTGGGCACCAGCAGAGGCAACGTGAGGTCGATGGAGATGCGGGTGAGGCCGACCGCATGCAGGGCGGCGACGCCGACGAGGACGATCTCGGCATCGGCCTCGGGGCTGTCATGGCCGATCAACTCGATGCCGGCCTGGGCGATCTGGCGGTCCGGCGCGGTCTGGCCGCCCTGCACGCGCAGGCATTGGCCGGCGTAGGACAGGCGCAACGGGCGTGGGGCGTGGGCGAGGCGGGTGGTGGCGATGCGGGCGACCTGCGGCGTCATGTCGGCGCGGACGGCCATCATACGCCTTGTGTCGGGGTCCATCAGGCGGAAGGTCTGGTCGGACATGGCGGCCCCGGAGGCGGCGAGGAGCGAGTCCTCGAACTCCAGCAGTGGCGGTTTGACGCGCTGGTAGCCGTGCGAGGCGAAACCGTCCATCAAGGCTGCGACAGACGCGGCCTCGGTTTCGGCTTCGGGCGGCAGCAGATCATGCAGCCCGGCGGGAAGCAGGGCCGGGTTGGGAGGCGGATCGTCGGTCATTGCAAGCAGGTCTCGTCGTGGCGATGGGCTATAGCACCCGTGGGTAAGGGGGGGAAGCGATCGACCATCGACGGGTCCGGCGCGTGGGACGAAGCCAGGTCGATGCCGGTTCGGCCGGCATCTACCCACCCAAATATTAGCCTTTGAGGTCTTTGGTGACCGATTCGAGCTTGCGCACCGCGGCAATGATTTTCTTGACGTCCTCGCCAAGCTTCTTGGCGTCCTTCGGGTCGGGCGATTTCTTGAGGTCCTGAGCGTCCTTCAGGGCGTCGTCGACCTGGTCTTTGATGTCGTCAAGCGCTTTTACCGCATCATCGGCAGCCTTCTTGATTTCGTCATCCGCGCCGCTGGCGCCAGCAGATTTGGCCACTCTAACCTCCCTATGTGATGGCTGACTTATATAATCCGGCAGCGCGACGATCGCCAACTCATTTTCGAGTGACGCCATGACAGCATCGCGGCGGCGCGCTAGGCTCCGCGCTTCTCCGGAAGGCTCCCCAATGGATCTCGCCGACCTGCGCGCCTTCGCCTCCTACACGCTGCCGGACGCAGCGATCGCGGAACTGCCGAACCGCTATCGCGGCAAAGTGCGTGAGAACTACGACCTGCCCGGCGGGCGGCGCGTGCTGATCGCGACCGACCGGCTGTCGGCGTTCGATCGGATGATTTGCGCCGTGCCGTTCAAGGGCCAGGTGCTGACCCAGACGGCACGGCACTGGTTCGCGGCGACCGCGGATATTTGCGCCAATCATGTGCTCTCGTACCCCGATCCCAATGTCGTGCTGGCCCGCCGGCTCGACATCCTGCCGGTGGAGATTGTGGTGCGCGGCTATCTCGCGGGGACCACCGGGACCTCGGTGCTGACGATGTACAAGGCCGGCGCGCGCACGATGTATGGCGTGCGCCTGCCCGACGGGTTGCGTGACAACGAGCGGTTGGCGGCGCCGATCCTGACGCCGACCAGCAAGGAATTCGATGGCGGGCATGACGCGCCGCTGACGCCGCACGAGATCGTCACCTCGGGACTGCTGCCGGCCCATACCTGGGACGAGGTGAGCGCCTTGGCGCTGGCGCTGTTTGCCCGCGGCCAGGATATGGCGGCAGAACGGGGGTTGATCCTGGCCGATACCAAATACGAATTCGGGCTCGATGGCGAGGGAAGGGTGGTGCTGGCCGACGAGATCCACACGCCGGACAGCAGCCGCTTTTGGCGCGCCGACAGCTATGCGGCGCGTTTCGAAGCCGGGTTGGCGCCCGAGAGCTTCGACAAGGATGTGATCCGCCGCTGGATTTCGGCGCGCTGCGATCCGTATCGCGATGAGCTGCCGGCGATCCCGGATGACCTCATCCTGGCGACGGCGCTGGTCTATATCCGAGCTTATGAAACCATCACCGGTACGGCGTTCGTGCTGCCTGTCGATGCGGTGCCGGTGCTGGAGCGGGTTCGGCGGAACGTGTTGCCGCTATTGAACGGGTAGCGGTCAGGGATCGTCGTTCAGGTGGGACGCGGTTTCATTTCTGCGAAAATCGGCAAAACATTTTGCCGTTGGCAGGTCGGGGGTCCGGCCAGGATTTTGGGGAGTGCTTGTGATGACCGAGTTTCAATCATCTTTGTCGCCCTGCCTGCCCGATGACGGGACGGCGGGGGCGCTGGCCGGGCGGGCCTGGCGGCCCGGAATCGGTCCCGCGGTGGTGGCCATCCGGGCCGAGGGGGTGATCGACATCAGCGCGCGCTTCGCCACGCTGCGCGACCTGTGCGAGGCGCCTGACCCAGCCGCGGCGCTGCGGGCGGCGGAGGGGGAGCCAATCGGCACCATCGATGCGGTGCTCGCCAATACGCCGGCGGATACGCGCGACGCCGGGAAGCCCTGGCTGCTGGCACCGGCCGATCTGCATGCAATTAAGGCCTGTGGCGTAACGTTTCCAATCTCCATGCTGGAGCGCGTGATCGAGGAGCGCGCGCGCGGCGATCTGGCGGCGGCGGCGCATCTGCGCGGCGAGGTGCAGCGGTTGATCGGCGATGACCTGGCCCGGTTGAAGCCGGGCTCGCCGCAGGCCATGGCGTTGAAGGAAGCCTTGATCGCGCAGAACGCGTGGAGCCAGTATCTGGAGGTGGGCATCGGACCGGATGCGGAGATCTTCTCCAAGTGCCAGCCGATGGCGGCGATCGGCACCGGGGCCGATGCCGGCGTTTATCCGGGCTCGTCGTGGAACAACCCCGAGCCGGAAGTGGTGCTGGTGGTGAACTCCCAAGGCCGTATCACCGGCGCGACCCTGGGCAATGACGTGAATCTGCGCGACGTTGAAGGGCGCTCGGCGCTGCTGTTGAGCAAGGCCAAGGACAACAATGCCTCGGCGGCGGTGGGCCCGTTCCTGCGGTTTTTCGATGCGACGTTCACGCTCGACGACATCCGTTCGACGGTGGTGACCCTCACGGTCGAGGGGCCGGATGAGTTCCGGCTCGAAGGCAGCTCGTCGATGGCGCGGATTGCCCGCGATCCCGAGGATCTGGCGGGCCAGTTGCTCAACGCGCACCATGCCTATCCCGATGGTGCACTGCTCTATCTCGGCACGATGTTCGCGCCGATCGCGGACCGCGATGCGCCAGGCAAGGGCTTCACCCACAAGACCGGCGATATCGTCACGATCGCAACGCCGAAGCTGGGGCGCCTGGTCAACCGGATCCGGCCGACCGACCAGTGCGAGCGCTGGACCTTCGGCACCGGCGCGCTGATGCGCAATCTCGCCGGGCGTGGGTTGCTGTAGCGCAGGCCGGGAGTGGCGGGATATCTGGTCCCGCTGCTCCCGATGCGATGCCTGGGCTACCGGAGCGAGGCGTTCAACTTCTCCAGTGCCGCGGAGCCCGGGCAGAGGAGCGACTCGTCCATGTCGTTCAAGGGGTGCTTTGCGGTGCCGAGCAGGTCGTGCATGTCGCCCGACTCGCCGTCGACATAGAGCAGCCCGGTGACGATCTCGCCCTTCGCATGATGTTCCTGGAGGAAGTTCATCGCGGCGATGCGGTCGGTCGCGTCGTATTCGTTGGACAGCTTGCGCAGCTTTAGCAGCGAGCCGTCATGCTGCTTGACGATCTCGACGGTGCCGGGCGCGTAATCAGTGGTGATTTCCTCGCGGCCTTCGATGACGTCAAGGAAGTTCACGGCGGCGTTGTGCTCGCGGACATAGTCGAAGCTCTTGGTCGAGCCTTCGTGGTTGTTGAAGGTCACGCACGGGCTGATGCAGTCGATGAAGGCGGCGCCCTTGTGGGTGAGCGCGCCCTTGATGAGCGGGATCAGCTGTGCCTTGTCGCCGGAGAAGGAGCGGCCGACATAGGTGGCGCCGAGTTGCAGGGCGACGGCGACCAGATCGATGGCCTCGTCGTTGTTGGCGACGCCCTTCTTGGACTTGGCCCCCTTGTCGGCAGTGGCTGAGAACTGGCCCTTGGTGAGACCGTAGACGCCGTTGTTCTCGACGATATAGGTCATGTTGACGCCGCGGCGGATGGAATGCGCGAACTGGCCAAAGCCGATTGACGCGCTGTCGCCGTCGCCGGAGACGCCGAGGTAGATCAACTCGCGGTTGGCGAGGTTGGCGCCGGTCAGCACCGAGGGCATGCGTCCGTGGACGGAGTTGAAGCCGTGCGAATTGCCCAGGAAGTAGGTCGGTGTCTTGGACGAGCAGCCGATGCCGGAGAGCTTGGCGATGCGGTGGGGCGGCAGATCGAGCTCGAAGCAGGCGTGGATGATGGCGGCCGAGATCGAGTCGTGGCCGCAGCCGGCGCAGAGCGTCGAAATCGCGCCTTCGTAGTCGCGCCGGGTGAAACCGAGGCCGTTCTCGACCAGCTTGGGATGGTGGAGCTTGGGCTTGGGAAGAAAGGTCATGATACGGCCTTCCGGAGGGGGACGATTTTGAGGGAGGCGGCGGTCGCTTCGATGGCGCCGGCGATGAAGGAGGCGGTGATCGGCGAGCCGTCGTAGTGCAGGACCCGTTGCAGTTTCTTGGGGTTGATCTCGAGCTCGTTGATCAGCAGCGTGCGCATCTGGGCATCGCGGTTCTGCTCGACGACGAACACCTGATCGTGCTCCTCGATGAATTTCTCGACCTCGGCGCCGAACGGGAAGGCGCGGATGCGCAGCGCGTCGAGGGTGATGCCGTCGGCGGCCAGCATGTCGATCGCTTCGTCCATCGCCGGCGCGGTCGAGCCGTAGTAGATCGCGCCGAGGCGGGAACCCCCCTTGGCGTCACGGCGGATCGCGGGGGGCACGATGGTCGCGGCGGTGGCGAACTTCTTGAGCAGCCGCTCCATGTTGTCCTGGTAGGCCGCGCCTTCCTCGGTGTAGCGCGCGTAGCGGTCGCGCGAGGTGCCGCGGGTGAAGAAGCTGCCCTTGGTCGGGTGAGTGCCGGGATAGGTGCGGTAGGGAATTCCGTCGCCGTCGACGTCGAGGTAGCGGCCGAAGTCTTTGCCGGCTTCGAGGTCGGCTGCGGTCATCACCTTGCCGCGGTCCATCCGCTTGCTGTCGTCCCAGGTGAAGGGCGCGCAAAGCCGGTCATTCATGCCGATGTCGAGGTCGAGCAGCACGAACACCGGGGTTTGCAGCCGGTCGGCCAGATCGAAGGCCTGGGCGCCCATGACGAAGCACTCGTGGGGGTCCTCGGGGAGGAGCAGGACATGCTTGGTGTCGCCGTGCGAGGCGTAGGCGGCGGAGAGCACGTCGCATTGCTGGGTGCGCGTTGGCATGCCGGTGGAGGGGCCGGCGCGCTGGACGTCGAACAACACGGCGGGGATTTCGGCGAAGTAGGCGAGGCCGAGAAATTCCTGCATCAGCGAAATGCCGGGGCCGGATGTCGCGGTGAAGGCGCGGGCGCCGTTCCAGCCGGCGCCGATCACCATGCCGATCGAGGCCAGTTCGTCCTCCGCCTGGACGATGGCGTAGCGCTTCTCGCCGGTCTCCTTGTCCTTGCGGAATTTCTCGCAGTATTTGGTGAAGCCCTCGGCGAGCGAGGTCGACGGTGTGATGGGGTACCAGGCACAGACGGTGGCGCCGCCATAGACCGCGCCGAGACCGGCAGCGGCATTGCCCTCGAAGAGGATGCGATCGCCGATCTGGTCGGCCTTCCGGACCCTGAGGCCGATGGGGCAGGCGAGGTTCTTGAGGGCGTAGTCGCGGCCGAGTGCGAGGGCGTTGAAGTTGGCCTGGATCAGCTTGTCGCGACCCTTGAACTGCTCGGCGAGCAGGCCCTTGATGGCGTCGGGCTCGATGTCGAGAAGGGCTGAGAGCGCTCCGACATAGATGATGTTCTTGAACAGCTGGCGTTCGCGGCTCAGCGTGTATTGGGCATTGCAGATGGCGGTCAGCGGCATGCCGATGACGTTGATGTCGGCGCGGAACTTCGACGGCGGGATGACGCGGGTCGAATCATAGAAGAGATAGCCGCCGGGGACGATGGACTTGATGTCCTGGTCCCAGGTCTGCGGGTTCATCGCCACCATCAGATCGGTGCCGCCGCGGGCGCCCATGTAGCCTTTGTCGGAAATCCGCACCTCGTACCAGGTCGGCAGGCCCTGGATGTTGGAGGGGAAGATATTGCGTGGCGTCGCGGTGATGCCCATCCGCAGGATGGATTGCGCGAAAAGCTTGTTGGCGCTGGCGGAACCGGAGCCATTGACGTTGGCGAATTTGACGACGAAGTCGTTGACGGCTTGCAGCTGGCTCACGCGAGCGCCTCCAATTTGACACCGGCCGGTTCGACCTGGGCCATATCGAGCAGGAAGCGCTGCATATCCCACGCGCCAGTGGGGCATCGCTCGGCGCACATGCCGCAATGCAGGCAGACATCCTCGTCCTTCGCCATGATCCGGCCCGTCTTGAGGCCGTGGGCGACGTAGATGTCCTGGGTCTTGTTGTCGGCCGGCGCCATGAGTCGGGTGCGCAGCTCATCCTCCTCGCCGTCATCGGTGAAGCTGATGCAGTCGACCGGGCAGATGTCGACGCAGGCATCGCACTCGATGCACAGCTTCGGCGCGAACACCGTCTGCACGTCGCAATTCAGGCAGCGCTGCGCCTCCTTGAAGGCCAGCGCGGCGTCGAAGCCGAGTTCGACCTCGGCCTTGATGTCGATCAGCGAGGCCGCCTTGTCGCGATGCGGCACCTTGAAGCGGAGATCGATCGAGACCGCGTTGTCGTAGCTCCACTCGTGGATGCCCATTTTCTGGGACACGAGAGTGACGCCTGGCCCGGGTCGCTCGGCGACATCCTGGCCGTGGCAGAACTTGTCGATCGAGATCGCGGCCTGGTGCGCGTGGGCGACGGCCCAGATGATATTTTTCGGCCCGAACGCGGCGTCACCGCCGAAGAAGACGCGCGGGTTGGTGGATTGGAACGTCAACGCGTCCACCTTGGGCATGCCCCAGCGGTCGAACTCGACGCCGATGTCCTTCTCGATCCAGGGAAAGGCATTTTCCTGGCCGATCGCGACCAGCACATCGTCGCAGGCGTACTGGACCACGGCGCCGGTCGGCACCAGGGTCCGGCGGCCCTTGTCGTCATATTTGGCCTCGACCTTGTCGAAGCTCATGCCGACGATCCGACCGTGCTTGTGAATGACCTCTTTCGGCACCAGAAAGTTGAGGATGGGGATGTCCTCGTGCATCGCGTCCTCCTTCTCCCAAGGCGAGGCCTTCATCTCCTCGAAGCCGGAGCGCACGATCACCTTCACTTCGGTGCCACCGAGGCGGCGGGCGGAGCGGCAGCAATCCATCGCGGTGTTGCCGCCGCCGAGCACGATGACGCGCTTGCCGATGGACTTCACATGGCCGAAGGAGACGGAGGAGAGCCAGTCGATGCCGATATGGATGTTGGCGGCGGCTTCCTGGCGACCGGGCACGTCCAATTCGCGGCCGCGCGGCGCGCCGGAGCCGACGAAGACGGCGTCGTAGCCCTCGTCGAGCAGGTCCTTGAGGCTGGACACGTAGGAATTATAGCGGGTCTCGACGCCGAGGTCGGTGATGTAGCCGACCTCCTCGTCGATCACTGAATCGGGCAGTCGGAATTTCGGAATCTGGCTGCGGATGAAGCCGCCGCCGTTGGGGGCGCTGTCATGCACGATGACCTGGTAGCCGGCCGGTGCCAGGTCGCGGGCCACGGCCAAGCCGGCGGGGCCGGCGCCGACAACCGCTATCCGCTTTCCGTTGGACGGGAACGGTCCCTGCGGCATCCGCGCGTGAACGTCGCCCTTGTTGTCGGCGGCGACGCGCTTGAGGCGGCAGATTGCCACCGGTTCCTCGTCCACCCGCCCGCGGCGGCAGGCGGGCTCGCACGGCCGGTCGCAGGTGCGGCCGAGGATCCCCGGGAAGACATTGGACTTCCAGTTGATCATGTAAGCATCGTCGTAGCGACCGGCGGCGATGAGGCGGATATATTCGGGGACAGGCGTGTGGGCGGGACAGGCCCACTGGCAATCCACGACCTTGTGGAAATAGTCGGGATTACCGATATCAGTTGGCTTCAAGACGCAGTCACTCCCATCCTCGGCGGCATGGCCGCTTGATATGCTTCCTGGAACGCCGGATCTGCCCCGGGGGTCCCGCAGTATGCCACCGCCCCCGCCGTGCCGGTAGGGGGACCAGAATTGCGTCCACCTAGGGGCTGGTCCGTTTCCTGGGAAGGGGGGATGATGCGGGATGCGCTGGTTGTTGGTTTTCTGGCTCGTTCTCTCCCTGCCTTCCTGGCCACGGGGAGCGGCGGGCGTCGAACTCAAGCTCGCGACCTGGAATCTCGAATGGCTGACGCTGCGTCCGCGCGGCGATCCGGCGCTGCCATTGGACGTGGTGCCCAAGACCGCGGCCGATCACGCCCGCCTCGCCCGCTACGCTGAACTCCTCGCCGCCGACGTCGTCGCCTTTCAGGAGGTCGATGGCCCGGAGGTTGCGGCCAGGCTGTTCCCGCGTAACCGCTACCGCATTCATATGACTAAGGATCACGTCATCCAGCAGGTTGGGTTCGCGGTTCGCAAGGGCATCGAATTCACAGCCCATCCCGATGTCGTGGCCCTCGATGTCAGCAGCGGGCTGCATCGACATTTGCGTTCGGGTGCCGACATCACACTCGATCTGCGCGGCGCCAAGCTGCGGATTCTGGCAGTCCATCTCAAGACCGGCTGCCGTCAGGACCCGCTGGCATCCTCATCGCGGCCGGAGTGCGCGACCCTGCGGCTCCAGCTTGCCGCCCTGGAGGGCTGGCTCTCCCAGCGCCGTGCCGAGGGGGTTGCGTTCGCGGTTCTGGGGGACTTCAACCGCTGGATGGATAACGGGGATGCATTCTGGGCGGGGCTCCGCAAGGCGGCGCCGCTGGTTCGGGCCACGGAGCGGGCCTTTTCGCCGTGCTGGGGCGGCGGCGGCTTCATTGACCATGTCATCGCCGGCGGCCCGGCGCGGGGTTGGCTGGTGCCAGGCTCGCTCAAGGTGCTGGTCTATCGGGAGACAGCGGCGGACATGAAAGAACATCTGTCGGATCACTGCCCGGTTTCAGCCCTTTTCCGGGTGCCGTAATGCCGATGCAAACGACGTTCGTGCGTTTCCTGCGCATCACCCTGCCGCTGGCGGGGATGAACTTCCTGACCCAGTGCGCGCGTGCTGGCCTCGCCGTGGTCGGGCCGGTGCTGGCGGTGCAGTACGGTTTCAGTGCGAGCGAGTTGGGCCTGCTCAGCGCGGTGATGTTCGCCGCATATGGGCTGTGGCAGCTCCCGGTGGGGTTGCTGCTCGACCTGTACGGGCCGCGCCGGGTTCAGTCCTTGATGGCGATGACGGCGGCCTTGGGCTTCGTGCTGTTCGCGCTGGCCGACGGACTCGGGGGCTTCGTGGTGGCCCGGCTTGTCACCGGCGTCGGGGTGGCCGCGGGGCTGACCGGAATGATGAAGGGCAACAGCCAGTGGTTCGCGCGCCACCAGATGGCGGCCGTGACCGGTTGGGGGCTGCTGCTGGGCGGGCTCGGCGGCATGGCGGCGACCATGCCGGTGGAGGCGCTGCTGCCGCGCATCGGCTGGCGCGGGGTGTTCTTTGCCTTCGCCGGCATCGCGGTGGCGGTGTCGGCGTGGAATGCGCTGTCGCTGCGCGCGCCGCCGGGTGTGGCGCCGCCGCGCAAGCGCCTGCGCGAGGAGGTCGGCGCCATTGTCGCCATCCTGACGGCTCGGCAATTCTGGCGGGTGACGCCGATGGTCTGCCTGCTCTCGGTGATGAACTTCACCTACCAGAGCTTGTGGGCGGGGCCGTGGCTGCGCGATGTGGCCGGGTTCGACGCGGGGCTGCGGGCACGGACGCTGCTGTTCTACGCGCTCGGAATGATGATCGGCAGCGCCGGCTGGGGCATGGTCGCGAGCCGGCTGACCGCGCGCGGCCATTCGCAGATGGTGGTGCCATGGATCGGGACGATACTGCTGATGCTGGCACAGATCGTCCTGATGCTGGTGCCGCAGGGCCCGTGGGCGGTCAGCCTGGTGTGGACAGGGTTTGCCGCGCTGTCCTCGTCCGGGCCGACCGGGTATGCCGCCATCACGGCGACCTATCCGGTCGCGCTGATGGGCCGGGTCGCGACCGCGATCAACGCGGTGATGCTGGCGACCGTCTTTGTCCTGCAGGCCTCGATCGGCTGGATCCTCGACCTTTGGCCGCGCGCCGCCGGCGGCGGGTGGGACAGCCGCGGGTATGGCTGGGCCATCGGCGTGTCGCTGGCCATGCAGATCGCGGCCGCGGCTTGGGCGTTGCGTCCGCAACGCTTGCGGCGAGGGGGCGAGGTCCGGCAGGGTGAGGCCGCCTCTTGAAGGGAACATGGCCATGGCCAAGCTGCCGGCCCACAAGCTGCTCGATCGCTACCGGGTGACAGACGGGCGGAAGTTCCGCCTTGCGGACTACGCAACCGACGACACCGGCGGAAAATGGGTCGACGAAGCCAATGCGCCCGCCCTGCTGGCGGACGGTGTGGCGCGGTTGTCCGGATTGCAGGAGCGCCTCTACGCCCAGCGCTCATGGTCGCTGCTGGCGGTGTTCCAGGCGATCGATGCCGCCGGAAAGGACGGCACGATCAAGCACGTGATGTCCGGCGTGAACCCCCAGGGGGTGAAGGTGAAGGCGTTCAAGGCGCCGGGTGAGGAGGAACTGGCACATGATTTCCTCTGGCGGGTGATGCGGGAACTGCCGGAGCGTGGGCAGGTCTGTATTTTCAACCGCAGCCACTACGAAGAAGTGCTGGTCGTGCGCGTGCATCCGGAGATGCTCGCCCGGCAGCACCTGCCGGAAGCGGTCATGGGCAAGAAGCTCTTCAAAGAGCGGCTGGAGGATATTGCCTATTTCGAGAGCTACCTGGCGCGGCAGGGCATGGTGGTGCTGAAGTTCTTCCTCCATGTCTCGCGTGAGGAGCAGCGCCGGCGCCTGCTGGAACGGCTGGACAAGCCGGCCAAGCACTGGAAGTTCAGCACCGGCGATGTGATCGAGCGGCAGCACTGGGACGAGTACATGGATGCCTACGAGGCTGCGATCCGCGCCACCGCCTCGCCGGCGGCACCTTGGTATGTGGTACCGGCCGACCATAAATGGTTCACCCGGCTGGTGGTGGTGGCTGCGATGGTGGAGGCGCTGGAGCGGCTTGATCTCAAGATGCCGACCGTGTCGGATCAAGCCAAGGTTGGGCTTGCGGCGGCGCGGGCCGAACTCATGAAGGAGGGATGATGCGCATTCTCAACCGGACCGATATCCGTGCCCTGGTCGACGTCGCGGGGCTGGTGCCAGCGATTGGCGAGGCGATGCGGCGCGTGTCGGAGGGCAAGACCGACATGCCATTGCGCAGCATGATCCGTGTCGGCGGCGGCAATTTGTTCGGCATCATGACCGGGGCGATGCGCGATCCGGATGTGCATGGGGCCAAGCTGCTGAGCCTGTATCCTGACAATCCGACCCACGGGCGGTCCTCGCATTGCGGGGTTGTCGTGATTTTCGATGCCGCGACCGGGCTGCCTTCCGCCTGCCTCGATGCCGCGGAGTTGACCGCCATCCGCACCGCGGCCGCCACCGCGTTGGCCACCGACGCGCTGGCCCGCAAGGGGGCAAGCCGTCTGGCGCTGATCGGCTGCGGCGAGCAGGCGCACAGTCACATCGCGGCGATGCGGGCGGTGCGGCCGATCTCCTCGATCGTCGTCTGGGGCCGCGATCCGGCGAAGGCGGCGGCGTTCGGTCGCGCGAATGGAACCGAGGTGGCGACGAGCATCGCGGCGGCCGTTGCGGAGGCGGACATCGTCTGCACCACGACGCCGGCGACGCGGCCGCTGCTGGAGCGGTCGATGCTGCACCCGGGATTGCACGTCAACGCGGTGGGGGCCTCGATCCCGACGATGCAGGAGATCGCGACCGCGATCGTGCCGGCGGTGACCTGGGTGACGGATTATCGGCCGTCGCTGGAGGCGCAGGCGGCGGAGGTGATCGATGCGCGGCGCATGGGGCTGGTGGCGCCCGATTTCGTTTTCACCGAGATCGGCGAGGTGCTTAACGGGGAGCGGCCGGGGCGGACGTCGGACAGCGATGTCACGCTGTACCGCTCGCTCGGCGTGGCCGCGCAGGACCTTGCCGGGGCAATGGCGATCCTGGCGCTAGCCCGGGCGGCAGGGCGCGGCGTGGAGGTGGATTGGTCCTAATCCAGGCTCGCCAGCAGCCCCGCGAGCAGCTTGCCACGCCGCGTCAGGCTGTCGATGCGGATGTTTTCGTTCAGGGTGTGCACGCCTTCGCCGGCGACGCCCAGCCCGTCAAGGGTGGGGATGCCCATCGCGCCGGTGAAATTGCCGTCCGAACCGCCACCTGAGCTTTGCGGCGGAATGGCGAAGCCGAGCGACGCCGCGATCGTCTCCGCGCGTTGGTGCAGCGCCATGGTGCGGGCGTCCGGCTCCCAGACCGGGCGGGTGACGGTTCGCTCGACCTTGAACTGAACGTCGTTCCCGGTCGGCCGCAGCGCCAGCATCGCCGCGACGCCGCGATCGAGGTCCTCTTGCCGTTTGGCCATCGACAGGGCTTCTGCGGTACATGTCGTGGTCACGCAGTTCACCCACTGCCCGCCGTGGATGACCCCGACCGAAAAGGTGCAGTCCTCGGTCGTCATGTCCTCGACGGCGATGAGTTGGCGCGCCATCTCCCGGATCGCCGAGCGCCCGTCGGCCAGGCGGGCGCCGGCGTGGCTCGGCTTACCGGTAGATTCCATGCGGAATCGGGCGATGGCATAGCGGCCCGTCACCACGCCGCCATCGGGGCGCGCGGGCTCGGGGATCAGCACGTATTTGTGTCGCGCCGCCTCCGCCTCGATCAGATCGCGGGTCGATGGCGAGCCGACCTCCTCGTCCGACGTCAGCAGCACCGTGACTGGCAGATTGGTGTCGATCCCGGCGCGCTGCAACTGGCGGATCGCCTCGAGCGCGATGTAGTTGCCGCCCTTCATGTCGCAGATCCCCGGCCCGTAGCAGCGCTCCCCCTCCAGCCGGAACGGCAGTTGGGCAAGCGTGCCAAGGGGATGCACGGTATCGAGATGTCCCATCACCAGAATGCCCGGCGTGCGCGCGGGATGGCCGAAGCTGGCGCGAACGCAATCGCCGAACCCCATCCGCCCAGCAACCCGCGTCACCTGCGCGCCCATGATGGCGAGATCACGCCCGGCCAGGTCCATCATCCGGTTGACGGCGGCGGCGTCAAAGGTTGGGCTCTCGCACTCGATCCAGGGCCGCAGCCCGGCCAGCATCGCGGTGGTGTCGAAAGGCAGGGCGTTGGGGTCCATGGCCTGATCTCCGATCGTTTCTGGCAGCATGTGCGCCTCGCAGGGCAGGCGCAATCCCGCCCGGCTTGCATCGGTCGATGGCAGAGGGAACATTCTCCCGATGAGTTCGAGCCTCGACCCCACCACCGACGGCCTCCCGCCCGCGCAGCGGCGCTGGGCGATGCTCACCATCACGCTGGCAATCTCGATCTCCGTGCTCGGCAGTTCCGTCGCCAATATCGCTTTGCCGACGATCGGTCGCGACCTCGGGGTCACGCCGGCAGCCTCGGTGTGGGTGGTCAATGCGTTCCAGATCGCGGTGATGGTGGCGCTGCTGCCGTGTGCCTCGCTGGGCGACATCTATGGATATCGCCGGGTCTATGGGATCGGCCTCGTGGTATTCACCGCCGGCTCGCTCGCCTGCGCGTTGGCACATTCGCTTCCGCTGATGATCGTCGCCCGGGTGATCCAGGGGCTCGGCGGCGCCGGGCTGATGAGCGTCAACACTGCGCTGGTGCGCTACATTTTTCCCCGCGCGGAACTCGGTCGTGGCATGGGGTTCAACACCCTGATCGTCGCCTGCTCCTCCGCGCTCGGCCCCTCGGTTGCGGCGGCGGTGCTGTCGCTGGGGGCGTGGCCGTGGCTGTTCGCGATGAATGTGCCGGTCGGGCTTGCCGCCTTGGCGCTGCTGGGCAAGTTGCCGCTGACGCCTTGTGCCGGGCATCGCTTCGACGTGCCGAGCGCCTTCCTCAATGCTGCCTTCTTCGGCCTCGTTGTCGGCACGCTCGACGGGATCGGCCATGGCGGCGGGGTCTTGCCGGCGATCGAGTTCGTGGCGCTGCTCGTTGTGGGGTTTGTGTTCATCCGTCGGATGCTGACCG
Source organism: uncultured Rhodospirillales bacterium (assembly GCA_903928895.1). Lineage (GTDB taxonomy): Bacteria > Pseudomonadota > Alphaproteobacteria > Acetobacterales > Acetobacteraceae > CAIYPH01. The sequence continues at coordinate 45,133 of CAIYSR010000093.1, forward strand.
TCCCGGCGCCGATGCTGCCGATCGATCTGTTCCGTCGCCCGATCTTCGCACTTTCGGTGGCGACGTCGGTGGCGTCCTTCATTGCCCAGTCCAGTGCCTACGTCGCCATTCCGTTCCTGATGCAGAGCGTGGGCGGTCTGTCCGAAACCTCCACGGGCCTGCTGATGACCCCGTGGCCAGCCACGATTGCGCTGCTTGCCCCGATTGCCGGCAGGTTGTCCGACCGGTTCTCGGCCGGCCTGCTCGGCGGCGCCGGCCTTGCCGTGCTGACCATGGGCTTGCTTCTGATCGGCTTCCTGCCTGCCCATGCCGCGTGGTGGGACATCGCCTGGCGCATGGCCGTCAGCGGCGCAGGTTTCGCCATTTTCCAGGCGCCGAACAATCGCCTGCTGATCAGCAGCGTGCCGCGCGAGCGCAGCGGTGCCGGCAGCGGCATGATCTCAACCTCGCGCCTGCTTGGCCAGGCGGTGGGCGCGGCGATGGTGGCGATCTGTTTCTCGTTCACCCATTCCCGAGGCGTCGCGGTCGGTGCCACCACGGCGGTGCTGACCGGGGCCGGTTTCGCGGGTATCGCCACAATACTGAGTTGCCTCCGGCTCGGAAGGTAGGCCCTTCCCACCACCGCCGCGCACTGCTAAAGCCTCGCGAACGGTCGGAGCGTAGCGCAGTCTGGTAGCGCATCAGTCTGGGGGACTGAGGGTCGTGGGTTCGAATCCCGCCGCTCCGACCATTTGCCCCAAATCGTCATGCTGTGGGCGCCGCGCGCCGCTTGCCCCGCAGACGCAACAGGGGGATGATCGCGCCATGACAGATCGCCAAAAGATTCTTGTTCTGACCGGCGCAAGCCGCGGTATCGGGCATGCCACCGGACGTATTTTTGCCGAGGCCGGCTGGCGGGTCATTACCGTCTCGCGGCAGGCGTTCTCGCCGCGCTGCCCCTGGCTCGGAGGCCCGGATGATCATCTGCAGATCGACCTCGGCGATATCTCGAGCCTGCCCCACGCCATCGCGGAGATGCAGGGTCGGCTGCCGGACGGCAAGCTCGATGCGCTGATCAACAATGCCGGGATTTCGCCAAAGGGCACCGGCGGCACGCGCCTCGGCGTGCTGCAAAGCGAGGCCGCCACGTGGCTCGGCGTGTTCAGCGTCAACCTGTTTTCCACCGCCTTGCTCGCCCGCGGGCTGATCGACAATCTCGCCGGCGGCGGCGCTATCGTGAACGTGACCTCCATCGCGGGCTCGCGGGTGCATCCCTATGCTGGTTCCGCCTATGCCTGTTCCAAGGCCGCGCTGGCGACGCTGACCCGGGAAATGGCCAACGAGTTTGCACCTCGGGGTGTGCGCGTCAATGCAATCTCGCCGGGCGAAATCGATACCGCCATTCTGTCACCCGGAACCCGCGAGTTTGCCGACCGCGAGGTGCCGATGCGTCGCCTCGGCCGGCCCGATGAGGTCGCCGATGCCATCTTCTATTTGTGCAGCGATCAGGCGAGCTACGTGAACGGCGCCGAACTGCACATCAACGGGGGCCAGCACGTCTGAACCGGCGGAGCGCCGTGCGGGATGGAGGGTCTGCTGCGTCTGGCCGCGCGGCAATGTTACCCGGATTTCGATGAACAGCCCTACCTCGCTCGCCACAGTGATCGTCCTGCCGTGTTGTTTCACCACGATGTCATGGCTCAGCGACAGGCCCAGCCCGCCGCCTTCGCCGGCGGGCTTGGTGGTGAAGAAGGGTTCCAGCATCCGTGCCAGCACCGTCGAGGACAGGCCGGTGCCGTTGTCGCGGATGCAAAAGGTGACCCTGTCCTCGCGTCTCTCGGTGCCAACGGTGAGGCTGGGTGCGTCGTCCGGCTCCGCGGCTTCGGCCTTGCGCCTGGCGCCGGCATGGAAGCCGTTTGAAATAAGGTTGAGCAGCACCAGGGCCAATTCCGGCGGATAGTCGAACGGCAGCCCGCAGAACGACCCGCTGGGTGCCACCGCGTGGCGCAGGATCGTGTCAAACACTGGCTGCGTGTCGTTGGTGGTTGACGCCATCACATTCGGCACATCGATGGTGGCCTCGCGGTGTCCGAGTGGCTCGGTGATTTCTTGTTGCGGGCGGCAAGCTCACGGGTTCGGACCTCGAACTGGGCGCGCAGACGCGTGTTCTCGAGCGTCATGGCCGCGAGATCGGACTGGAGCGTGGCCGTCCTGCTCATTCCCGCTCCCTTGCTATCCGGCGGCGCGCTCCGGTGATGTCATCCGCCGCGCATTCTGCCGGTCGTCTCAAGGTCGGCCTTCGCCCGGGGGGCGGGAGAGCACACGGCCGTCCGACTACGGATTGGTACCCGAGAAGATGAAAAAACTGTGCGTTAGGAGACGAGCATCGATATTCGTGTGAGGTTACTTCGCCCGAGGATCAAGCGCGTCACGCAGCCCGTCGCCCACAAGATTGAAGCTGAGCACAGCGAAGAAGATCGCGGCCCCTGGAAACACCGCGAGCCATGGCGCCTGGGTCAGGAAGCGCTGCGCCGAATTCAGCATCGAGCCCCAGGAGGGGGAGGGCGGCTGCTGGCCAAGACCGAGGAAGGACAGCGAGGCCTCGGCGATGATGGCTGCTGCGACGGCGAGTGTCGCTTGAACCATCACCGGGGGGACGATGTTGGGCAGGATGTGCCGCGCCGCCACCCGCCATGCCGGGTTGCCCAGGGCGCGGGCGGCCTCGACGTAGTCGTTTGTCGCGGCATCGATGGTGGCGCCACGTGAGATGCGGACGAAGACCGGTGCGGCGGTGACACCGATCGCGATCATCGCGTTCTGCAGCGATGGGCCGAGGAAGGCGGCCATGGCGATGGCGAGGATGAGGAAGGGGCAGGCAAGCATCGCATCGACGATGCGGCCGACCAGGGTGTCGGTCCAGCCGCCGGCGAAGCCCGCGATGAGGCCGACGGGGACGCCGATGCCGGCGGCAATGGTGACGGAGATGACGCCAGCGGTCATTGAGGCGCGGGCGCCGAAGATGACGCGGCTCAGCACGTCGCGGCCGTTTTCGTCGGTGCCCATCCAATGCGCCCAGGAGGGCGCTTTGCGGATCAGTGTCCAACTGGTCTTGATCGGGTCGAACGGCGCGACCCAGGGGGCGAAGGCGGCGGCGATGATGAACAGGGCGACGACGATCAACGCCGCCACCGCCGCCGGGCGCTGGCAGAAGCGGCGCCAGGCGAGCCGGGCTGGGCTGGCGGGGGCGGCGAGACCGCGCGGGTTTGCGACGGTTGCGCTCATGCGCCGCGCAGCCGGGGATTGATCAACACGTACAGCACATCCGCGATCAGGTTGAGGGAGACATAGACGGTGGCAGTGACCAGCACGACGCCCTGCACCACGGGATAGTCGCGGTTGAATACGGCGTCGACGATGAGCTTGCCGAAGCCTGGGACCGAGAAGACCTGCTCAGTCAGCACTGCGCCGGAAAGCAGGGTGCCGAGTTCCAGCGCGCCGAGGGTGACGACAGGGACGAGGGCATTGCGCAAGGCGTGACGCAGCACGACGACCCATTCGGTCAGCCCCTTGGCCCGAGCGGTGCGGACATAGTCCTGTTCGAGCGCGGTGAGCATGGCCGAGCGGGTGTGGCGCATCAGCACGGCGGCGATTGCATTGCCAAGGACGAAGGCGGGCATGATGGTGGTGGCAAGGGATTGCCGCCAGTCCTCACCGAGCGGAACATAGCCCGAGGGCGGCAGCCAGCCCAGTTGCACCGAGATCAACAGGATCAGCATGATGCCGAGCCAGAAATTTGGCGTGGAGAGGCCGGCGAGGCCGATGCCGTTGGCCAGATAGTCGAGGAAGCCGTTCTTGTTGACCGCCGAGATGATGCCCATCGGCACGCCGATCGAGACGGCGATGATGAAGGCCATGGTGCCGAGTTGCAGCGTCACCGGCAGCTTCTGCCCGATCAGCATGGCGACCGGCTGGCGGATGCGCCAGGAGAAGCCGAAATCCCCGGTCAAGACATTGCCGATCCAGTGAAAATACTGGATCACCAGCGGCCGGTCGAGCCATAGCTCGGCGCGAATCTGCGCCAGCACCTGCGGATCGCGTTCCTCCCCCGCCAGCACGAGGGCCGGATCGCCCGGCATGAGCTGTTGCAGGCAGAACACATAGATGCTCACCAGCAGCAGCGTCGGGATGACCTGGAGGATGCGAATGCCGAGATGACCGCGCACAAGTGTGTCCCTACTTCGCGAGCGTGATGCCCTGCGGGCGGATCATGCCATCGGCGATCGGGATGTAGCCGTCCACCCTGGTGCTCATGCCGGTGATCCACTTGTTGATGTAGAGATACATCAGCGGCACATCGGTCATATGCGCCACGGCGATCTTGCCGTAGAGCGCCTGACGGGCCTTCACGTCCGTCACGGCGCGGGCCTCATCGAGCCAGGCGTCAACCTCCTTGCTCGAATAGCCGGCCACGTTGAGTGGCGCGCCCGTGTGCAGGAAGTTGAAGAGGTTGCCGTCGGCATCGGCCCGGCCCGACCAGCCGATGAGGTGGGCGGCGAAGTCACCACGGTCATCGGCGTCGAGCGAGGCGGCGAACTCCATGGCGCGGACTTTGACATCGAACCCGGCCTCGGCGGCCATCGACTGGAGGACTTCACCGGTCTGGACCTGGTCGGCCGAGTTGGTGACGGTGAGATCGACCACAACCGGCAGCTTCGCGCCGGACTGGGCGAGCAGGGCCTTGGCCTTGGCGACATCGCGCGCCGGCGCCGGCACGTCGGAGGCGTAGAACGGGCTGGCCTCCGGGATCGCCTGAGCCGAGGGGGTGTACATCCCTGCATAGACAACCTGCACGAGGGCGGCGCGGTCGATGGCGAGATTGAAGGCCTGGCGGACCAGGGCGGACTGACCCAGCGGCGTTTTAGCGCGCTCGCCATGGCCGACATTGAACGTGATACCCTGGTAGCCGAGCCCGTCATACACGGCGAGCTTGAGTTTGGGGTTCTTCTTCACTGCGTCCACGTCGGTGGGCGTGATGCGCTCGGCGATGTCGAGGGCGCCGGCCTGGAGGTTGGCGAGGCGGACTGAGGGGTCGACCACGGTGCGGTAGATGATGCGGCCGAGCTTGATCGCGTCCTTGTTCCAGTAGCCGTCGAAGCGATCGAGGGTGATGTGGTCCTGGGCGACGCGCTCGACGAACTTGAAGGGGCCGGCGCAGACCGGCTTGAGCGAGAAATCCTTGCCCGCCGCCTCGGCCGCCTTGGACGAGACGATCATGCCGGCCCGGTCGGTCAGTGCGGCGAGGAACGGGGCGGTGGGGGTTTTCAGCACCATCCGAACGGTGAGTGGATCAACGATTTCCACGCGGTCGAGGGTGGATATCTCGCCGCGCCGGGCACTGCCCTGCATATTTAAGTGGCGTTCCATGCTGTATTTCACGGCAGCGGCGTCGACCTCGGTGCCGTCGTGGAACTTCATCCCCGGGCGCAGCTTGAACACCAGGGTCTTGCTGTCCGCCCATTCGTAGCCTTGCGCGAGTTGCGGCACGACATTGAGCCTGGCGTCGAGGTCGACCAGCTTGTCGCACAGCCCGCCGAAGACGATCCGGCCGACGAAGCTGCGGCCCAGCGTGGGATCGAGCGCGTCGGCGTCATCGGCGAGGCCGATGCGCAGCGTGGGCAGGTCCTGGGCGGCAAGCGGCGTGGCGAACACGCCCGCCATCAACGCGGCGGCAAGAATGGGTCGGCGCATGGCAGGAATCCTCTTGGTGGTCGGACAATGGCGCTTATGTGACACCGGACGGTATGGCGGCAAGGCGAGACAAAGCAAATTTCGCGCCGCTGTCGCCGGCGCGCGGCGGCGGTTGCGGCATCGTGGGCGCGCAAGGGACAAATCAGGCGGCGATGTGAGCCGTTTTGCCGTTCCGCCGCAACCCTTGCCCGCAGGCACGGCTGGTTTGCAGGCGCGAGGAGAGCGCCTAGTCTGGGCCATGCTCGCGCGCGCTCCCGTCCAGACCGACCTTGTGCTGCTCGGTGCCGGCCATGCCCATGCCGAGGTGTTGCGCCAGGCGGCGATGCATCCGCAGCCCGGGGTGCGGCTCACGCTGATCGCCCGCGAGGCGGACACACCCTATTCCGGGATGTTGCCCGGGCTCATACGGGGCGAATATGCGCATGCCGAGGCCCATCTCGATTGCGCCCGGCTTGCTGTTGCCGCGGGGGCGCGTCTCGTGCTCGACGAGGCGACCAGACTTGACCTCTCTTCCCGCGCGATTGGGTTCCGGGAGCGTCCCGATATCGGGTATGATGTCCTCTCGATCGACGTCGGTGGGCAGCCCGCGGCCGGCACCGGCGGCACCCCGGTGAAACCGATCGGGCGGTTCCTCGCCCGCCTCGATGTCCTTGAAGCCCGCATCGGCAAGGGAGCCCGGATCGCGGTGATCGGCGGCGGTGCCAGTGGTGTCGAACTTGCCATCGCGCTGGCGGTGCGTCTGGCGCGGCGCGCGCGCATCCTGCTGATCAGTGCAAAGTCTGCGCCCCTCGCCGGCACTCCGATGCGGGTGCGTCGCGCGGCCGCGCAGGCCCTCTCCTCCGCCGGGATCGAGGTTTACCACAATGTCCGTGCGACCCATTTTGTCGATGGCCAGCTCCATCTGACGGACGGCACGGTTGTTGCGGTCGAGGAGGCGCTCTGGGCGACGGGCGTCCACGGACCTGGTTTCCTGGCGCAGAGTGGGCTCGTCTGTGATGCCGCCGGCTGCGTCCGCGTTGCCGCCACCCTGCAAAGCATCAGTCATCCCGGGGTTTTTGCTGCAGGGGACTGCGCCTCCGTTGATGGTGCGCCGCGGCCGAAGGCGGGGGTATGGGCGGTCCGGGCCGGCGCGCCTTTGGCCGAGAATCTGCGCCGCGCGGCGGCGGGGCGTTCGTTGCTGCCCTGGCGGCCGCAGCGCAATGCGCTCGCCATACTCGGCTTGGGAGGGGGCAGGGCGGTTGCGTGGCGCGGCGAGTTGGCCGTTGCCGGACGGCTGGTGGCGCGATGGAAATCCCGCATCGATCGCCGCTGGATGGCGATGTATCAGGCGCTGCGACCGATGCCGATGGACCCCGATGAGGCGCGCTGCGGGGGCTGCGGGGGCAAGATCGGGCCGGATGCGCTGCGCGCGGCGCTCGCCGGCCTGGCACCTGCGCCCCGGGGAGACATACCGGTCGGGCTCGCAGCCGCCGACGACGCCGCCGTCGCTATCCCGCCGCCGGGGATGGCGGTGGTGCAGAGCGTCGACCACTTCCGCGCCTTTGTCGACGACCCCTATGTATTCGGCCGGATCGCCGCCGCGCATGCGCTGTCCGACCTGCACGCGATGGGCGCGACGCCGTGGACGGCGCTCGCGATCGCCACCGTTCCGTTCATGCGCGGCCGCAAGATGCAGGACGATCTAACCGCGATGATGCGCGGTGCCAACGAAATTCTTGCGGCCGACGGGTGTGCCCTGGTCGGCGGCCATAGTGGCGAGGGCATGGAGGCGGCGCTTGGGTTCGCCGTGACCGGTCTGGCCGATCCGGCCGCGATCTGGCGCAAATCGGGCCTGCGTTCCGGTGACACGCTCATTCTGACCAAGCCGCTCGGCACCGGGCTCGTCCTTGCCGCGCAGATGCGCGGGGAAGCCCGCGCGGTGTGGTTGCAGGCGGCGATCACCTCGATGAGCCGCAGCAATGCCGCGGCGGTGGCCATCATGCGGGTCCATGGGGTGACGGCTTGCACCGATGTGACGGGTTTCGGCCTTGGCGGACACCTCGGTGAAATGCTGCGGGCCTCGGGCCTCGCGGCCAGCATTGACGTGGCGGGGCTTCCGGCTCTGCCGGGCGCGCGTGAGATTGCTGCCGCGGGTATCGAGTCCAGCCTGGCGCCGGCCAACCGTGCCGCCCTGGATGTGCCGCAGGGCATGGACCTTTCGCTCTTGGCGGATCCGCAGACCTCCGGCGGCCTTCTCGCCGGGGTTCCCGACGGCGCGGCCTGCCTGGCCGCCCTGCGCGCCGCGGGCGTCGACGCGGCGGTGGTGGGCCACGTCACCCCCGGCATTCCCGGCCAACTCCACAACAGATAGGAGTTTTTTGCTTCTTTTTTACAAAAAAGAAGACCCTTCCCTGCGTCGCTCGGGAAAGCGAGCGGTATCCCTTCTCGCATGCCTGATCCGGAGCTTGACACGGGTGGCGGCGGAGGATCATACGACCGCTTAGGTCAGTCCGCCGCTCCGCGAGGGTTCGCGCAGCGGCGCGAATTGCATTGAGAGGTTCGACGCGTGTTCGAAGGTTTGACGGGCAAGCTTTCCGGGGTTTTCGACAAGCTGCGCCAGCGGGGCGCGCTGAACGAGACCGATGTGACGGAAGCGCTGCGCGAGGTTCGCCTGGCGCTGCTCGATGCCGACGTTGCCCTCGATGTGGTGCGGGACTTCATCGCCAAGGTGCGCGAACGCGCTGTCGGCCAGGAGGTGCTGGCGTCAGTGTCGCCGGGCCAGCAGGTCGTCAAGATCGTCCATGATGTGCTGATCGAGGCGCTAGGCGGGGCCGGTGCGGTTCCAGTCAATCTCGCGGCCGCGGCGCCGGTGCCGATCCTGATGGTTGGGTTGCAGGGTTCAGGCAAGACGACGACGGCCGGCAAGCTGGGCATGAGGCTGGCGAAGCGCGATCGCAAGAAGGTGCTGCTGGCCAGCCTCGATACCCAGCGCCCGGCGGCACAGTTGCAGTTGCAGCAACTCGCGGAACGGGCTGGTGTGACGAGCCTGCCAATCATCATGGGGCAGACACCGTTGCAGATCGCCGAGCGCGCGATGGATACCGCCCGGCGCGAAGTGTTCGACGTGGTGATCCTCGACACCGCCGGCCGCCTGTCGATCGACATGGCGCTGATGAGCGAAGTGGCGGCGATCCGCCGCGCGACGAGTCCCGCGGAAACCCTGCTCGTTATCGACGCGATGACGGGGCAGGACGCGGTCAACACCGCCAAGGCGTTCAATGACGCGGTCGGTGTCACCGGCATTGTGATGACGCGGATGGATGGCGACGCCCGCGGCGGCGCGGCGCTGTCCATGCGTGCCATTACCGGCGCCCCGATCAAACTGGTCGGCACCGGCGAGAAGCTCGATGCGCTGGAGGAGTTCCACCCTGAGCGTGTCGCCGGCCGCATCCTCGGCATGGGCGACGTGGTAGGGCTGGTCGAGCGGGCGGCTGAAACCATCGACGAGGCAGAGGCCGAGAAGCTCGCTCGCAAGATGGCGAAGGGGACGTTCGATCTGGACGACTATGCCTCCCAGCTCCGGCAGATCAGCAAGATGGGCTCGATCTCCTCCATCCTCGGGATGTTGCCGGGAGCGGAGAAGATCAAGGCGCAGATCGGAGACAAGAACCTCGATACCAAGGTGCTGAAGCGTCAGGCGGCGATCATTTCGTCGATGACACCGAAGGAACGCAAGCTGCCCGACATCATCAAGGCCTCGCGCAAGAAGCGCATCGCAGCCGGCTCCGGCACCACGGTGCAGGAGATCAACAAGCTCCTCAAGCAGTTCGAGGACATGTCGACGATGATGAAGCGCATGAACAAGCTCGGCCAGAAGGGCCTGATGCGTCAGGGCCTTTCCGCCCTGATGCCGCAGGGCCGCCGGCCGTTTTAACAACCACCTACAGACGACTGATTTCGAAGGAGTAGACTACCAATGGCCCTTAAGATCCGCCTCGCTCTTGCCGGCGCCAAGAAGCGTCCGTACTACCATATCGTGATCGCCGACAGCCGCAGCCCGCGCGACGGCCGCTTCATCGAGAAGGTCGGCAGCTACAATCCGATGCTGCCGCAGGAGCATGCCGACCGCATCCGCCTGCAGGGCGAGCGCATCACGCATTGGCTGAGCAATGGCGCCCTGCCGACCGAGCGTGTGGCGAAGTTCCTTGGCCATGCCGGGCTTGCGCCGATGCCTGTGTTCAGCGAGCAGCCGATCCAGTCGGCCCCGAAGAAGAAGGCGCAGGAACGCGCCAAGGCGAACGGCTAACCGATTGATGCCCGAGCGCCCCATCCTGCTCGGCGTGATCGGCCGCCCCCACGGGGTGCGGGGGTTTGTGCATGTCACGAGCTACACCGCTGATCCGGCCGACATCGCAAGCTACGGCCCGCTCGCCGATGGGCGGGGCCGGCTGTTCCGACTGCGGTGGCAGGCGGAAGGGGTGGCGCGCGTGGCGGAGATTGTGGACGGCAAGCCGGTATGGGTGAGCAACCGCGAGGATGCGGCGAAACTGACCAATACCCGCCTGCTTGTCGAGCGCGAGCGTCTGCCGGCGCCGGCCGAGGACGAATACTACCTGACCGATCTCGTAGGCCTCGCGGCCTTTGGGCCGGACGGGGAGGAAATCGGCCAGGTGGGCGCGGTGCATGATTATGGCGCTGGTGCCAGCCTGGAGATCGGTCCGCTGATCGTCCCCTTCACCCGTGAGTCGGTGCCGGAAGTGGACATCAAGGCGGGCCGTCTTGTGGTGCGGCCCCCCGCCGAGATGGTGGTGCAGCCCGCGGTCAAAACACTAGCGCGAGCGCCTGAGGCGGAGGCGCGGTCATGATCTGGCGCGCCTCTGTGCTGACCTTGTTCCCAGCCATGTTCCCCGGACCGCTCGGAACGTCGCTCGCCGGACGGGCGATGGAACGCGACCTGTGGTCGCTGGAGTCCCGGGATATCCGTGGTTTTGCCACCGACCGACACCGCACAGTGGACGATACACCGTTCGGCGGCGGCGCTGGCATGGTGATGCGACCCGACATCGTCGACGCGGCGCTCAGCGGCTTCGATGATGGACGGCCCATGATCTACCTCACGCCGCGGGGCCGTCCGCTCACCCAGCCGCGGGTGCGCGCGCTTGCCGCTGGACCTGGCGTCGTGCTGCTCTGCGGCCGGTACGAGGGGGTTGACGAACGGGTGATCGCCGCGCGCGGACTGGAGGAGGTCAGCATCGGCGACTATATTCTCTCCGGTGGCGAGCCGGCGGCGCTCGTGCTGCTCGACGCCTGTGTCCGGCTGCTCCCCGGCGTCATGGGGGCGGCGGAAAGTGCGGACGAGGAGAGTTTCGCCGCCGGCCTGCTCGAATACCCGCACTATACGCGCCCCGCCATATGGCAGGAGCGTGCCGTTCCCGAGGTTCTGCTGTCTGGCCACCATGCCGCCGTTGCCGCTTGGCGCCGCGCCGAGGCCGAACGGGTCACGCGCGAGCGTCGACCAGACCTCTGGGCAAAATACCATTCCCAATCGGCCACCGGAGCGGTTGCCCCCGCGCCGCTCGCGCCCTAGATCAAATACGACGAAAGGACCAATCCCATGAACATCATCCAGCAGTTCGAAGCGGAGCAGATCGCGAAGCTCACCGCCGAGCGCAAGGTTCCCGACTTCCGTCCCGGGGACTCGCTGCGCGTCGCGGTGAAGGTTGTTGAGGGCGAGCGTTCGCGCTTGCAGAACTTCGAAGGCGTCTGCATCGCCAGATCCAACAAGGGCCTGCACAGCAACTTCACGGTGCGCAAGATCAGCTACGGCGAGGGCGTCGAGCGCGTATTCGCGCTGTATGCGCCAACGATTGCGGAAATCGCGGTGGTTCGCCGCGGTGATGTTCGTCGCGCCAAGCTGTATTATCTGCGTGGCCGCCGCGGCAAGTCGGCGCGTATCGCCGAGCGCGCCCGCGATGTTGTCGTGGCGGAGACGCCGGCGGCCGAGTAGTCGGTCTCCGACCATCTGCCAGGGAGAAGAGCGGGATGAACGCCACCAAGAAGCGCACCTTGTTCGACAAGGTGTGGGATGCCCATGTTGTCGAGCGCCTGCCTGACGGTACCTGCGTGCTCTATATCGATCGACACCTCGTCCATGAGGTGACGAGCCCGCAGGCCTTCGAGGGGCTTCGTCTCGCCGGACGCAAGGTTCGCCGCCCGGATGCGACGATCGCGGTGGCGGATCACAACATCCCGACGATGGGCCGTGCCAACGGCATCGAGGAAGAGGACAGCCGCATCCAGGTGGAAACCCTGGAGCGGAATGTCGCCGAATTCGGGGTGCCGTATTTCCCAATCCTGAGCCCGCAGCAGGGGATCGTGCATATCATTGGGCCGGAGCAGGGGATTTCGCTGCCGGGCACGACGATTGTGTGCGGGGATAGCCATACTTCGACGCATGGCGCGTTGGGGGCGTTGGCGTTCGGGATCGGCACGTCCGAGGTCGAGCATGTGCTGGCGACGCAGACGTTGTTGCAGCGGCCGGCGAAGAACATGCTGGTGCGGGTGGATGGCGTGTTGCGGCCGGGTGTGACGGCGAAGGATATCGTGCTCGCGATCATCGGCAAGATCGGGACCGCGGGCGGCACCGGGCATGTGATCGAGTTCGGCGGTTCCGCGATCCGGGCGCTCGACATGGCGGGGCGGATGACGGTCTGCAACATGTCGATCGAGGCCGGCGCCAGGGCCGGGATGATTGCGCCAGATGAGACCACGTTCGCCTATGTGACGGGTCGCCCCTATGCGCCGAAGGGCGAGGCGCTGGAGAAGGCACTGGCCTGGTGGAAGTCCCTGCCGTCGGACGAGGGGGCGGTTTATGACACGACGGTGGTGCTCGATGCCGCCGAGATCGTGCCCATGGTGACGTGGGGGACCAATCCCGAGGCGGTGGTGCCGATCAATGGCGTGGTGCCGGATCCGGCGGTTGAGGCCGATGAGGGGCGGCGGGTGCAGTTGGCCCGCATGGTCGAGTACATGGGGCTCAGTGTCGGGCAGAAGATGACCGATCTGGCGATCGATGTTGTGTTCATCGGGTCCTGCACGAATGGGCGGATCGAGGATATCCGGGCCGCGGCCGGCATTGCCAAGGGGCGCAAGGTGGCACCGGGGGTGCGGGCGATGGTTGTGCCGGGCTCCGGCATTGTGCGAGACTTGGCGGAGGTCGAGGGGATCGACAAGATGTTGATCGAGGCCGGGTTCGAGTGGCGGGAGCCGGGGTGTTCGATGTGTCTGGGGATGAACCCGGACAAGCTGACGCCGGGGCAGCGTTGTGCCAGCACGTCCAACCGCAATTTCGAGGGGCGGCAGGGGCCAGGGGGGCGGACGCATCTGGTGTCTCCCGCCATGGCAGCGGCGGCGGCGATAGCGGGCCATCTGATTGATCCGCGGGAGTTCACGTAATGGACGCCTTTACCAAGTTGACTGGCATTGCGGCGCCGATGCCGATGGCCAATGTCGATACCGACAAGATCATTCCGGGCAGGTTCCTCAAGACGATCAAGCGCACCGGGCTGGGTGTGCATTTGTTTGACGCGCTGCGGTATGACGCCGAGGGCAAGGAACGCGAGGAATTCGTGCTCAACCGCGAGCCGTATCGGCGGGCGGAGATTTTGATTGCGCATGAGAATTTCGGGTGCGGCTCGTCGCGCGAGCATGCGCCTTGGGCGTTGCTGGATTTCGGCATTCGGTGCGTGATCGCGCCGGATTTCGCCGATATTTTCCATACAAACACGTTTAAGAACGGGATTTTGCCGATCAAGCTGTCGCGGGAAATTTGCGATCAGCTGATGGAGGATGCCAAGCTTGGGGAGAACGCCCGGATCACGGTGGATCTCGAGGCGCAGGTGGTGGTTCGGCCGAATGGCGAGGAGATCCCGTTCGAGATCGACCCGTTCCGTAAGCATTTGCTGCTCAATGGTTTGGACGATATTGGCCAGACCTTGCAGCATGCGCCGAGGATTGATTCGTACGAGGCCGTGCAGAAAACGGAGAAGTCCTGGATGCCCGGCATCTCAGTCTGACTCTTGCTGAATGTATAGAAGTTTTTTGCTTCTTTTTTTCAAAAAAGAAGAGCTTGCCTGTCGATGATGCTTCTCTCGCGTAGGAACTCCAAAGATGGCCGCGAACAAGAAACTCCTTGTCCTGCCCGGTGATGGCATCGGTCCGGAGGTGATGCGCGAGACGATTCGCGTCATCGACTGGATGGATCGCAAGCGGCGCGCGAGTTTCGATCTGACGGACGATATCGTGGGCGGTGCGGCGATCGACCAGAAGGGGACGCCGATCACCGAGGAGACGGTGGCGCTGGCGAAGGCGGCTGATGCGGTGCTGTTCGGCTCGGTGGGTGGGCCGAAGTGGGACAAGCTTGGTTTTGATATGCGCCCGGAGCTTTCGATCCTGACGTTGCGGCGGGAGTTGGGGTTGTTCGCCAATTTGCGGCCGGCGATTGTGCTGGATCCGTTGGTGAATGCATCGACGTTGAAGCCCGAGGTGATCCAGGGGCTCGACATCATGATCGTGCGGGAGAGCACGGGCGGGATTTATTTCGGCGAGCCACGAGGGATCGAGACGCTGGCGGATGGCAGCCAGCGCGGGATCAACACCGAGGTTTATACCACGATGGAGATCGAGCGGGTGGCGCGCGTCGGCTTCGAGCTGGCGCGCAAGCGACAGAAGCGAGTATGCTCGGTCGAGAAGGCCAATGTGATGGAGTCCGGGTTGCTGTGGCGTCAGGTGGTGACGCGGCTGGCGGCGGCGGAGTATCCGGATGTCGAGTTGAGCCACATGTATGCGGATAATTGCGCGATGCAGCTGGTACGCAATCCGCGGCAGTTCGACGTGATCGTGACCGGAAATTTGTTTGGCGATATTCTGTCGGACTTGGCTTCGATGCTGACGGGGTCGTTGGGCATGCTGCCTTCGGCCACGCTGGGGGCGCCTGACAGCTCCGGGCGCCGCCATGCTCTCTACGAGCCGATCCATGGATCGGCGCCCGACATCGCGGGGAAGGGGGTGGCCAACCCGTTGGCGCAGATGCTGAGCTTCGCGATGCTGCTCCGCTACTCGTTCGACATGGAGGAGGATGCGGTGTTGATCGAGCAGGCCTGCACCAATGTGCTGGCGAGCGGGCTGCGCACGCCGGACGTGATGGCGCCGGGGTGTGCGAAGGTCGGCACGTCGGTGATGGGAGAGGCAGTGCTGCGGGAGCTCGACAAGCTCGCGACCTGAGATAGATGCCGCGCGGGGGAAGGCGGATAGGCCCAAGTTATCCGCCCTCCCATGCGCCGAAGGTATTGCTAGCGCTGGGTTCATCGACTACATAGCGCCCTCTCTGCTGCACCCGTAGCTCAATTGGATAGAGCACCAGACTACGAATCTGGGGGTTGGAGGTTCGAGTCCTTCCGGGTGCGCCAGGCCTTCCATTGAAAGCCAAAGAGTTTCGCCGGTCGGTTTGGCTGATGCGGGTGCTCGTATTTTGCCTTTTCCACGCCACGCCCTCCAACGGCCGCCGTATGGATCATAGGAGGCGTCTCCGGGGCGCGCGGGCCGCTCAACCGATCACGCGCGTGCCCGTGGTGCCGGTACGCGGGCGACCAAGGGCGGGTCAAGCAATCCGACCAAAAATTTGTCGGCGCTATCGCCGGCTCGGGTCCCCTGCACGCGCCGCTGGAAGGTGAGACATCGGCCGAGGTCGACCGCTTTTCCCTGGAAGGCTGAGCCAAGTTCCCGCGGCAGGAGCGGCAATCACCGCCAGATCGGATCGATCGGCGGCTTTCCCGCGAGCACCGCCTGGATATTGTCGAGCGCGCGGAAGCCCATCGCATTGCGCGTCTCCACCGTCGCGCTGCCCATGTGGGGGGCCAGGAAGACGTTGGGCAGATCGGCGAACCGCGTGTCGTATTCGGGCTCGTTGTGGAATACGTCGAGCCCGGCCCCGGCAAGATGGCCCGAGGCCAGCGCTGCGATCAGCGCATCCTCGTCCACCAGGCTGCCGCGGGCCGCATTGACGAACACCGCCCCTTTCGGGAGCAGTGCGAAGGTTTCCGCGTTCATGATCTTCGACGTGGCAAGTCCGCCCGGAGCGTGGAGCGAGAGGGCATCGCAATGGGGCAGCATCTCCCTGAAATCGGCGAAATACATCGCCCCCAGTTCGGCCTCCTCCGCCGCGCGGTTGCGTGATGAATACAGGACCCGCATCCCGAAGCCGCGCGCGCGGCGCGCCATGGCTTGGCCGATCCGGCCAAATCCGATCAGGCCGAGCGTCTTGCCCCAGGCCCGCCGCCCCATCATCTCACCGAGGCCGTAGTGAATGCGCCAGCCCGCGCGCATGATCCGGTCATACTCGTAGCCGCGGCGGAACGCATTGAGCATCAACATGAAGGCAAGATCGGCGGTGCACTCGGTCAGCACGTCCGGCGTGTTGGTCATCGGCAATCCGCGAGCCTTGGCCGCAGGAATGTCGATATGGTCAGTCCCCACCGAACAGGTCGCGGCGATCTTGACGTGCTCCGGGATGCGCTCGATCACCGTCTTGGGAAACTTCAGATGCGATGTCAGCATCAGCGCATCGGCCCGGTGGTCGGTCAGCATTTCGATCACCGTATCGGCGTCCATGTCGCGGCCTTCTGGATATGGACAGTCGAACTCGTGCCGGATGCGATCCGCCACATCCGCTGGAATTTGGCGGCTCACAATCAAGCGCGGCTTCATGCTGCTATCCCGGGCGCTGGCCGCGGGGGCTCCGCAGCGGATGGACGGCGTTCCTTGATCGTTTTTCCCAGAAAAGGGAAGCCGTTCATTATTTAAGAAAGAAGGCCGAAACTTTGGTCCGGCTATCGGTTACGGAAGCGCTGTGCCAGTGCGGCGTAGTGGGGCGCCGTCTTGCCGAAGCGAGCCTGGGTTTCCGTGTCCATGACTTTCCACAGCTTGGCCGGCGAGCCGGACCACATTTCGCCGCGGCCGATCCGCTTGCCAGGGGTCAGCAGGGAACCGGCCGCGAGCATGCCGCCGGCTTCGATGACCGCGCCGTCCAGCACCGTCGCTCCCATGCCGACGAAGGCGCGATCCTCGAGCGTGCAGGCATGGATGATGCAGGCGTGCCCGACGGTCACATCATCGCCGATCATGGTGGCCTCGCGCCCGGCGTTGACGTGGATGATCGTGCCGTCCTGGATATTGGTTCCCTGGCCGATGCGGATGAAGTTCGTATCCGCGCGCAGCACGCAGTGGAACCAGATGCCGGAGCCGGCGCCGATCGTGACGTCCCCGATGACGGCCGCGGTCGGGGCGACGAACACGTCGTCAGCCAGAACCGGAAACTTGCCCTCGAAGCCATAGAGCGGCGGGCGATCAGACATGCGCCATTTCCTTCGCCGCCGCTGCCGTATCGCCCAGCCCCAGCATCAGCCCGATGCATTGCACGGCCGCGCCGGATGCCCCTTTGCCGAGATTGTCGAGCCGGGCCACCAGGACCGCCTGGCGCCGGGCCTCGTTGGCGAACACCCGCAACTCCAGCACATCAGTGTTGTTGAGCGCCTCCGGCTCCAGCTTGGCATCGGCGGTCGGCGGGACCACCCGCACCAGCTTCTGCCCGGTATAATAGGCGGAGAGGAGGTCGAACAGGTCGCTCCCCTTGGTTCCGGCCGTGAGAGTGTCGAGATGCAGCGGCACCGATACCAGCATGCCCTGTACGTAATGGCCGACGGAGGGCACGAAAATCGGCCTTCGTGTTAGCCCCGCATATTTCTGCGTCTCCGGCACATGCTTGTGCTCCAGCCCGAGCCCGTAGAGTTCGAACGCCGGGCCACCGGAGGCGTCGTGATCGGCGATCATGGATTTTCCGCCGCCGCTGTAGCCGCTGACCGCGTTGATGGTGACCGGGAGATCCGCCGGCATGATCCCAGCCGTCACCAGCGGCTTCAGCAGCCCGATGGCTCCGGTGGGGTAGCATCCAGGGTTCGCCACCTTGTGCGCGGCGGCGACCTTCTCCGCCTGCCCAGGTGCCATTTCGGGAAACCCGTAGACCCATGCCGGATCGACGCGATGGGCCGTGCTCGCGTCGACGATCTTGGGGGCGTTCGCGCCGAGACTGTCGGCCAGGGCCACGCTCTCCTTTGCCGCCGCATCGGGCAGGCAGAGCACGACGAGGTCGACCTCCTCCATCATCTCGCGCCGGGCGCCGGGGTCCTTGCGGCGGTCATCGGCGATCGAGCGCAGGGCAATTCCCGGCACGCGCAGCAGGCGCTCGCGGATGCCCAGACCCGTGGTGCCCGCCTCGCCATCGATGAAGACCGTCTTGTGAACCATATCGGCGCTCCTTCCGCTGGGGCTATCGTTGAAGTCCCGGGCCCGCCGTTGCAAGAAACAACAACGATGGCCTGTATTGCAGCGCCGCGCTTCCCCCGGCGGGGCTGCCCTGGGGGAACTCTCGAAAGGATCCCGATGAAGACCCTGCTCCTGGTCTGCCACTCCCGCACCGGCGGCGCCCGGAGCATGGCCGATGCCGCCGCCGCGGCGGCACGGGCGCATGAGGTGACCCTGCGATACCGGTGCGCCGAAGCCGCTGGACCGCGGGACCTGATCGAGGCGGATGGCTATCTCTTCGCGGCGCCTGAAAACCTGGCCGCTCTTGCCGGTGCGATGAAGGAGTTCTTCGACCGCTGCTATTATCCCGCTCTCGGCCGCCTCAATGGTCGGCCCTATGCCGGCCTTATCTGCGCTGGCACCGACGGCGGCGGGGCCGCGCGGCAGCTTGCCCGCATCGCCACAGGCTGGCGCCTGCGCGAAGTTGCCCCGCCGGTCATCGTGCGCACCGGGGCGCAGACCGAAGAGGCCATCCTGGCGCCGAAGACGATCCTGCCCAGCGAGATCGCGCGCTGCGCCGAACTTGGGGCGACGCTCGCGGCAGGGATGGCGCTGGGAATTTTCTGAGACCGCGGGATCGCGGCGTGGGATGGTGCGAAACCGCGCCCCTCCCTATTTTGCTGCGCCCGCGGGACACTCGGACGGCGGCGGAAAGCTGCCATCCGCGAGGCAGACCGGGACTGTCACCGTCCGCACCGGCGTATCCCCTGGCAGGGGGGCGCAGCCCGCCCCCTGTGGGATGCAGGTGCCGGCGACCAGCGCAGTCACCATCACGGTTCGTGGGAGTTTCGCATGATCCAGGGCATAGCCGACCGAGAAGGTCTCGTTGATCAAGGCATGCGCCGGGCCGCCCTTGAGCGGATCGTCCGCCGGCACTTTCAGCCCGCTCACGAGGCTTCCACCCTGCAGCAGATGTCCATCGGCGGAGAACAGCACCGGCTTGTAGCTCAGCACATAGGTGGTCGCGCTGCCCGAAAGCGTCGCGCACGCCTGCAACTGGACGATCGTCTGGCGCGACTGCGGCCCGGCGCCTGGCACCGTGGTCTCGTAGACCACGAATTTCGCGTCGCGGATCGCGACCGGCCCCTCCCCCGGCGCGGCTGGCGCAAGACAGGCGGCGGACTGCGCGTGCGCGCCCCCGCAGACCAGCAGCGCCGCCGCCATGATCGCCCACATTCGCATTGCCATCCCCTTCAGGTCGTGCCGAGGGGGAATGCTATCACACCCCTTGCCACCCTGCCCACGCTGGACAACGCTGTCTCCCGCCCATCCGCCGCGAGGCCTCATGTTCAGTGTCCGCCGTTTGCTCGACCGTCCCATCATCACGCCGGACCTTCACGCCAGCCTCGGCCCCAACATCCAGGGTCCTTCGCTGATCCGTGCGCCGGAGTGGCTCCCCAACCGCCTCGGCGCCTATTATCTCTATTTTGCCGATCACAAGGGCAGCTACATCCGCCTCGCTTATGCCGACCGGCTCGAGGGGCCTTGGACGATCCATCCCTCGGGCAGCCTCCATCTTGCGGAGTCCGGCTTCCTCACCGAACCCCCAATTGTGACACCGGAGCAGGTCGCCGCCCTCGCAGCCCAGGCCCAGCGCAACGGCATCACCATCGCCCATGATTGGGCCGCCGAAGTCACCCTGCCGCACATCGCCTCCCCGGACGTCCATGTCGATCATGTTCGGCGCCGAATTATCATGTACTATCACGGACTCGAAGGCGTCGCCCGCCAGGGGACCCGCGTCGCGACGTCGCCGAACGGTGTGGCTTTTGCGTCCGCCCCAGCCATCCTCGGCAAATCGTATTTCCGGGTTTTCCGTCATGGCGGCCATTTCTATGCCATGGCGATGCCCGGCCAGTTCTACCGCTCCGCCGGCGGGCTGGCCGGGTTCGAGGCCGGGCCGTTGTTGTTCAACCCGAACATGCGCCATGCTGCCGTGCTCACGCGCGGCGACACGCTTCTCGTTTTCTGGACCCAGGTGGGCGACGTCCCCGAGCGCATACTGCTTAGCCGGATCGACATTTCCGGCGACTGGCTGGGCTGGAAGGACGCGCCTGCCACCGAAATCCTACGTCCCGAACGCAACTGGGAAGGCGCCGGCGCGGCGATGGCGCCGTCCGTCCGCAGCACCGCCTATGGTCTGGTCAATCAGCTCCGCGATCCGGCGATTTTCGAAGAGGACGGCAGGCTCTACCTCCTTTATGCCGTTGGTGGTGAAAGCGGCATCGCCATCGCGGAGCTTCGCTAGCCATCCTCCAGGCGCGAGAGGCGTTCGCGGGCGATGGCGACGTAGGCCGGGTCGATGTCGATGCCGATGCCGTGCGCGTGCTCAAGCCGGGCGGCGACCAGAGTGGTGCCGGTTCCCATGAACGGATCCAACACCACCGGAGCGGGGCGGCCGTGCAGGCGGATGCACCAGCGGGGCAGATCGACCGGGAAAGTGCCGGGATGATGGAACTTCTCGGCGCGGCTCTGCACCGTTGCGTAGGGGATGAACCAGGTGTTGCCGCGGCAGCGCAGGTCCCGCACATGGCCGCGCCGGGCGATGTTGGACTTGTCCTTGAAGGGAACCCCGATGGCGAGCCGATCGAGCTTCACGTTGCCGTCGAGGGTGAGGTGGAAAATATGCTCGTGCGCATGGTTGAGGAAGCGCGTGCCGCCGACCGGCTTGTAGTGGCCCACGGAATCGCTGCCGGTGGCGATGGATTTGATCCAGGTGATGTGGTTCTGCAGCACGAAGAGCGGACGCAGCCGGACGATGAGCTCGAACGGCAGCCAGGGCCGTGCGGAGGAGCCTGAGATGTTGAGGAAGAAGGAGGCGTCGGGCTTCATCACCCGTCGGACCGCCTCGGCCACGCGGACCATCCAGTCGAGATACTCGGCATCCTCGCGGCGGTCCTGGTAGGACGCGTAACGCAAATCGAGGTTGTAGGGCGGCGAGGTCACCACGACGTCCACGCTCGCCGGCGTCAGGGCGGCGAGCACGGCGCGACAATCGCCGCAATGGATCTCGGGCGCGGTCACGGGTGGCGGCCTACTGGGCGGCAGTGACCGACGCCTTGGGCAGCAGGATGAACTCGCGGCCCTGCTGGCGCATCCGGCCGGCTCGTTCCTCTGCATCGCGGCCCCAGCCGAAGAACAGGTCGGTGCGGATGGCGCCCTTGATGGCGCCGCCGAGGTCATGCGCCATCACCAGGCGCTGAATATTGGTGCTGTCGAGCGGGTCGCGGGTTTCCACCCAGAGCGGCGCGCCGAGCGGGATGAAGCTCTTGTCGACCGCGGCGGATCGCAGCGGGGCGAGCGGCACGCCGAGCGCGCCGGGCGGGCCGGCATCGGCTGTCATGCCGGAGAGCTCACGGAAGAAGACGTAGGACGGGTTCTGGTTCATCACCCCTGCCGCCTCGCGCGGATGCGCCACCAGCCAGGCGCGGATGGTCTGCATCGAGACCTGCTCCAGCGTCATCTCGCCGCGATCGACCAGCACCCGGCCGATGGGGACATAGGTCTGGCCGTTCTGCCCGTCATAGGAGACGCGCACGGTGCGGTTGTCCGCCAGGATGATCCGGCCGGCGCCCTGGATGTGCAGGAAGAAGGAGTCGATCGGGTCTGCCAGCCACAACATCTCCAGGCCCTTCTTGCGCAGGGCGCCGGCCTCGATTTGCGCGCGGCTGAAGAACGGGGCACGCCGCGCGGTGGCGCCGAGCTCGGGGGGGCGGCGATAGAGTGGATATTTGAACACCGCGGTCGGGGTGCGCGAGCCGCGGATTTCGGGCTCGTAGTAGCCGGTGAACAGGCCCGATGCGCTGCCGTCGGACGACAGGCCATAGGGCTGAAAATGGGCCTCGAAGAAGGTGCGCGCCGCGGCATCGTCGCCGGGTTTCAGACTGCGGGCGGCGGCACAGGCGGCGCGCCATTGCGCGCCAGTGCCGCCCCGGCTGGCCGCCTCGCCGGCGCCGCCAAGCGCCTGGGCCGGATTGGCGGTGAACTGCGTGCAACTCGCGAGGAAACCGGGCACCGCCTGGGCGTGGCGTTCGGCGCCCCAGCCCGCGAGGTGTTCGAAGCGCACCGGGGTCATCGCCGGCCCCGGCCCAGTTGGAACGGCCCAGCCGGGGGCGTCGGTCGACAGTGGGCCGGCGCTGGAGATGGTGCTGCCGACGGGTTGGGTGCAGGCGGCAAGCAAAGCAAGGCTGGCGGCGCCGGCAAGGCGAGCGATCATGGCGCGGTTCACTATGCGCTGCGTGCGGACACGAGGCGCCAGACAGGGTCGGGCGAGGCGAGGTTGCGCTCGAAGGTCCACAGATCGGTAATCTCGGTGACGGCATCGGTTCCGGCTGCCGGCAACCCGTCGCGACCCAGGGTTAGGTTGATCTGGTCGGATACCAGGCGGACGGTGATGTCGGCGATGTTGCCGCGCAGGTCGGCCTGCTCGATGGTGGCGCTCTCGATGGTTCGGATTTCGGTGCGCTGGCTCTCGCCGGCAGCTTCGCGGGCCGCGATGGCGCCCTCGAAGGCGTGCCATGTGTCCTCCGACAGCAGCGGCCGCAGGGCGGCACGGTCACCGGCAGCGAACGCGGTCACGATGATACGGAATGCCGCTTCGGCGCCGTCGAGGAAGCGCGCGGCGTCGAACATGCGGTCGATACCGCTCATCCGTGTGAGGGCCTGGCCGGCGGGGCTGGCCGAGGCTGGCAGGACACGCGGCGGCGGCGGGGGGGTGCCATCGATGGTCGGACCGGCCGGGCGCGGCGGCACGGGGCGAAAGGCCGCCTCGACCGGCTCATGCGGCTGCTCGAAGCCCTGCCGGCGGCCGAGCACGCTGCGCAGGCGCAATACCAGGAACGCCGCGATCATGGCGAACAGCACGATGTCGATCGGGAACCCGCCGCTGCCGCCCATACCGCTCGTACTCCTCAATGCGCGCGGGGGTCCCGCGCGGTGGCGTCGATGTGACCTCACAACACATAGGGCGCCCGACCGCGCCGCACAACAAACTCCGATGAATCGGGCACTGCGGGATTGCTTCCGGACCGGGTGCGGGGTAGAGCGCGCGCCATGATCCTGCTTCGTCATGGCCAGAGCGAGTTCAACCTGCTGTTCACGCAGACCAAGCGTGATCCCGGTATTGTCGACCCCAAGCTGACGCCGCTCGGACACCAGCAGGCCCAGGCCGCAGCAGAGGCGCTCCGAGGCGAGGGCATCCGGCGCATCATTGCCTCGCCCTACACGCGGGCTCTGGAAACCGCGGCGCCGATCGCCCATGCGCTAGGCCTCGATGTCATCGTTAACCCGGTCGTCGGCGAGCGCTATGCATTCGCGTGCGACATCGGATCGCCTCGCACCGAACTCGAACGCCTCTGGCCGCATCATGATTTTACCGGGATCGATGAGATCTGGTGGCCCCAGATCGAGGAGCCTGTCGAAACCCTGGCCGGACGCGCGACGCGCTTTCGCGCGGAGATGGCCGCACTCAGGGACTGGGCGGACACCTTGGTGGTGAGTCACTGGGGCTTCATCCTGGCGATGACCGGGCAGAAGGTGGTAAACGGCCAGCTTCTGCGCTGCGATCCCACGGACCCGGCGCCTGACGGCTTTAGCTGGCACCACTGAGCGGCCTGCTCGGAGCCGTCCATCGAAAGCGTTGCTTTCTTCCCGGGCGCGCCTGTGCTACCCGCCCCCCGCAACTTGCGTGCGATCAATCGGAGACCATGATGTCCGCCACCCCTCCCGGCCTGCCCGAAGCCACACCGGCAACCCCGATCTCGGTTAACATCCAGTATATCAAGGACCTTTCCTTCGAGGTTCCGGGTGCGCCGATGATCTACACCACGCTCAAGGCCCCCCCGCGCGTGGACATCAACCTCGACGTGCAGGCCCGTCGTATCCAGGACGGCCAGAACGTCTTTGAGGTAACCCTGGCGATCCGTGCCGAGGCGACCGAACCGACCAGCAACGGCGGCGCTCCGGGACCACGCGTGTTTCTGGCGGAACTCGCCTATTCCGGCGTGTTCACCCTCGCCGGCATCCCGGACAACACGGTGGAGCCGGTGTTGCTGGTGGAATGCCCGCGCATCCTGTTCCCCTATGCCCGCTCCATCCTGTCCGACGTGACGCGCGACGGCGGGTTCCCGCCCGTATTGGTGCAGCCGATCGACTTCCTCGCGCTGTGGCAGAAGAACCGTGAGAAGGCCACCGCCGCGGCGAACTGAGACGGACCGGCCTGATCATGAAAAGGGGATGGGCCGCCAAGGCGACCCGCCCCTTTTTCTTTCGTGTCTCGCTATGCTTTTTTGGATATATCGTTGGCCACGCGCGGCGGGGAGATGGCGGGGCTGATGTTCGAAGCGGAGGATTGGGAGGCGATCCGGCTGACCCTGGTGGTCGCCGCCCGGGCCGTGGGGTTCGCGCTACCGCTCGCGGTGCTGACCGCAGGGGTACTGGCGCGGACCCGCTTCGCCGGGCGGACGGTGCTCAATACCCTGGTCCATCTGCCGCTGGTGTTGCCGCCGGTGGTGACCGGGTGGCTTCTGCTGATCGTCTTCGGAGTACGCGGGCCGCTCGGGGCGTGGCTGAATGACTGGTTTGGCATGCGCCTCGTCTTCACCACCAATGGCGCCAGCCTCGCCTGCGCGGTGATGACGTTTCCGGTGATGGTGCGCGCCATCCGGCTGTCGCTGGAAGCGGTCGACCCCGGGCTCGAGGCGGCGGCGCTCGGGCTGGGTGCAGGCTGGTTCGACCGCATGGTGAACATAACCTTGCCGCTGGCCTCCCCTGGGATCCTGGTCGGCGGCATCGTTGGCTACGCAACGTGTCTGGGTGAATTCGGCGCGGTGATCACCTTCGCCGCGAGCATCCCCGGCGAGACCCGCACCTTGCCGCTGGCGATCTATGCGGCCTTGCAGGCCCCCGGCGGCGAGGGGCGGGCGGCGGCGCTGGCGTTGGTCTCGCTCGCCCTCGCATTGGCCGGGCTGCTGTTGTCGGAGTGGCTGGGGCGGGGGCTGAACCGGGTGTTGGGGCGATGAGCCTGATCGTCGAATTGCATCATCGCTATCCCGGCCAGACCGTTGACCTGGCGTTCGAGGCACCATCGCCTGGGGTGACGGCGCTGTTCGGGCGCTCTGGGGCGGGAAAGTCGACCACGCTTGCGGTCATCGCCGGGCTGCTGCGGCCGGATGCGTGTCGCATCGCGGTCGATGGCGAGGTGCTGGCGGATACCGCCGCCGGCGTCTGGGTGGCGCCGGAGCGGCGGCGGGTCGGCATGGTGTTCCAGGACGCGCGGCTGTTCCCGCACATGTCGGTGGCGACCAACCTGCGGTTCGGACTGCGCCGGGCGAGAGTGGGCGCAATTGGGTTTGACGAGGTCGTCGAATTGCTCGGCCTTGGCGGCATGCTCGCGCGCCGGCCGCAGAGCCTTTCCGGTGGCGAGCGCCAGAGGGTGGCGATCGGGCGGGCCTTGCTGGCGCAACCCCGGTTGCTGCTGCTGGACGAGCCGCTCTCCGGGCTCGATGGCGCGCGCAAGGCCGAGATCCTGCCGTATCTGGCGCGGCTTAAGGCGATGCTGCGGCTGCCGATGATCTATGTCAGCCATGCGCCGGACGAGGTTCTGCGGCTGGCCGATACGCTGGTGCTGATGAAGGATGGCCGCGTGGTCGGCGCCGGGCCGGTGGCGGAGATCGCAGCACGGGGCGATCTTCCGTTCTCGCGCCGCGACGATGCCGGCGCGCTGCTGCTGGGCCAGGTGCTCGGCCATGACGAGGCGCGCGGGCTCAGCCGCATCGAGGGTGGGGGCGTGACCTGGCTGGTCCCATTGCTCGACCTGCGGCCGGGCACGGCATGCCGGGTGCGTATTCCGGCGCGCGAGGTGATCCTGGCCGGACGGGCGCCGGAGGCGATCAGCGTGCAGAATATCGTGGCCGGCACCGTTCGCCACATCGCGGAGGAGGGCGCGCGCCACTCGGTGCTGGTCGAAGTCGGGTTGCCGAGCGGATCGCTGCTGGCTCGGGTGACGCCTGACGCGGTCGCGCGGCTCGGGCTCACCGAGGGGGCGGCGGTTCTGGTGCTGGTGAAGTCGACCGCGCTGGAGGTGCTGGCGGTATAGGCTTCAGGATTCCAGCATGCGACGGAGGAGTTCGACATCCTCGGCGAAGGTGGCGTCGAGCGCCATCAGTTCCGATACCCGGCTGACCGCGTGCATCACTGTCGTGTGGTCGCGGTTGCCGAACTTGCGGCCGATCTCGGGCAGGCTGCGGCTGGTCAACTGCTTGGCCAGATACATCGCCACTTGGCGCGGGCGCGCGACGGCGCGGGCACGGCGGGCCGAGGACATGTCGGAGATGCGCAGGTTGTAGTGCTCGGAGACGCGTTTCTGGATTTCCTCGATCGTCACACGCCGGTCGAACGCTTTGAGGAGATCGTGCAGGACCTCCTGCGCGCTGTCGAGGGTGATGGCGCGGCCGAACAAATTGGCGTGCGCGATCAGCCGGTTCAGGGCGCCTTCGAGTTCGCGGACATTGGAGGTGATCTTATGGGCGAGAAACTCGTTGACTTTGGGTGGCACGGCGACATTCGCGCGTGCGGCCTTGGCCTCGAGGATGGAGATGCGCAGCTCATAGGTCGTGGCGTGCAGATCGGCCACCATGCCGCACCCGAGGCGGGTGCGCACGCGCTCCTCGAGGCCCGACAGGTCGGAAGGAGACTTGTCGGCCGAGACCACGATCTGCTTGCCGCTGTCGACCAGGGCATTGAAGGTGTGGAAGAACTCGTCCTGCGTGGTGTCCTTGCCAATGAGGAATTGCAGGTCGTCGATCATCAGCACGTCGACACTGCGGAGTTGCTCCTTGAACTCCATGGTCGATTTCGAGCGCAATGCCGCAATGAAGCGGTACATGAACCGCTCGGCCGACATGTAGGCCACCGTCACCGGCCCGCCGGGCCGGCCGGCATCCGTCAGCTCCCAGGCGATGGCGTGCATCAGGTGGGTCTTGCCGAGGCCAACACCGCCATAGAGGAACAGCGGATTGAAGCCCGGACTTGCCGGCATTTCGGCGACCCTCCGGGCGCAGGCGTAGGCGAATTCATTGGGCTTGCCGACGACGAAGGTCTCGAACGAGAAGCGCGGATCGAGCGGTGCCTCGGTGCGATCCTCGTTGCGCGGCGGCACCGCGGCGAGGCCGACGAAGCGCGATGCGACCACGGGCTCAGGCGGCGGGACGTCCGCGCGCGGGCCGATCTGCACGCTGCTGCGCACGATGAACTCAGCGCGGCGAATGACACGCATCTCGGTCTGCCACAACAGCATGATCAGATCGGCGTAGTGCCCGCGGACCCAGTCACGCAGGAAGCGCGAGGGCAGCGCAATGGTGACCTCGTCGCCGTCGATGCCGACGAGGGTCATGTGCTTCAACCACGTCCGGTATTCGACCTCGCCTACCTCGTTCTGCAGGCGGCCGCGCACACGCGCCCATATCGCGGCGAGTTGCTCGGGGAGACCGCGTTCGGGCTCGTGGTTGGGGGCTGGGCCGGGTGACTCATCGTTGGACATGCCACCCTCCTGCTGTGCGACACAGCGTTCATCCCCACAGCCTTGTGGCTGTCAGCGGCATCGATATGCGGATTGTCGCAGGCCTGGCAGCGGGTGTGGGGTTGCCGCTGTTACAGAATAGAGTATGCCGAATTTGCCGAATGGTGCAATAGAAAATCGTCTGTAACAATCAAAAACGTAATGATTCAAGTAATAAATCAAATAATCGTCAGGTATTATGCCCGTTTTCGGGGCGCCGCAAGAGGTTTGCATACGGCTTTGCGTCGCACACCGCCCCGTCCTCATGCCGATGGCGATGGCGATGAGGCGGACTGTCCGGGAGCGGGTGAAGGCCTACTTCGCCGCGATGGCCTTCACGCGCGCCGAAAGGCGAGAAATCTTGCGCGACACCGTGTTGAGATGAGCGACACCCTTGATCACGGCACGCTGCATCTCGGGCTGCGCGGCGCGGAGCGCGGCCGTCGCGGCATCCTTGTCACCGGCGGAGATCGCCTCCTCGACCTGCTTCACGAAGGTGCGCATACGGGACACGCGAGCCTTGTTGCGGGCAGTGCGGCGTTCGGTCTGGCGGATGCGCTTGCGCGCGGAAGCTGTATTGGCCATCGGGTCTCTTCAATCGAAAACGGGGGCGAAAACGGAGGGGGCGGTCGGTCGTGCGATGCAGAACGAAGCTGGCTTTCTAGGCAGCGGGGCGAGGCAAGTCAAGCAAGCCGATGCGATTCAGCCACGGAAAGTGGGTTTACGCTTCTCGGCGAAGGCGTTCATCCCTTCGATCTGGTCGGGCGTGCCGAACAGCGCGAGGAAGAGTGAGCGCTCGGTCTTCACGCCCTCGGTCAGGGTCTGTTCGTAGGCCCGGTTGACCGCCGTCTTGGCCGTGGCGAGGGCGATAGGCGACAAAGTGGCGAGTTTGCCGGCGACCTTCATCGCCTCGGCGATGAGCTGATCGGCCGGTACCACGCGGGTGACGAGATTGGCGCGTTCGGCCTCCGCGGCATCCATCATGCGCGCGGTGAGGATCATCTCCATCGCCTTGGACTTGCCGACCGCGCGGGTCAGGCGCT
Organism: uncultured Rhodospirillales bacterium; assembly: GCA_903928895.1. GTDB lineage: Bacteria > Pseudomonadota > Alphaproteobacteria > Acetobacterales > Acetobacteraceae > CAIYPH01. Next base: position 73,855 of record CAIYSR010000093.1, read on the forward strand.
GGGTGCCGCCGGCGCCAGGGATCACGCCGAGGTTGATTTCGGGCTGGCCGAATTTCGCGGTGTCGGCGGCGATGATCATGTCGCACATCATCGCGAGCTCGCAGCCGCCGCCGAGCGCGAAGCCCGCGACCGCGGCGATCACCGGCTTCTTGACCCTGAGAACGGTTTCCCAGTGATTGCCGATGAAATCGTCGAGGATCACCGCGGGGTAGGTGCGATGCTTCATTTCCTTGATATCAGCGCCGGCAGCGAAGGCTTTCTCATTGCCTGTCAGCACGATGGCGGCGATCGCCGGGTCGGCGTCGAAGGCGAGCAGGGCGGCGCCAAGCTCCTGCATGAGCTGGTCGCACAGGGCGTTGAGCGCTGCCGGGCGGTTCAGCCGGATCAGGCCGGTCGCGCCATGGGTCTCGACGATGATCATCTCGGGGGTCGACATGGACTCGCTCTCCTCGCGGGCTGGCGGTTCTAGCTAGCGTTGGGTGCGCGGGCAATAGAAGCTGCTGCGGCCGGATTGCACGATCCGCGCGATCCCTTGGCATTTCGGCTTGCCCGGACATTGCCCACAGGGCTCTCCTTCGCGACCATAGACCCTCCAGGCATGCTGAAAATAGCCGAGCTCTCCGTCGGGCTGGACATAGTCGCGCAGCGAGGAACCGCCGGCGGCGATGGCCTCGGTCAGCGTTGCCTTGATTTCGCGCACCAGCTTTGCGGCAGGGCGACCCACCACCGTCTCGGCCGGCCGCGCCGGATCGAGACCGGCGCGATGCAGCGCCTCGCACACGTAAATGTTACCAAGCCCTGCTACCACACGCTGGTCGAGCAGTGCCGCCTTGATCGGCGTGCGCTTGGCCCAGAGCGCCGCGGACAGCGCATCGGCGGTGAAAGCGCGGTCGAGCGGTTCCGGGCCGAGTTCGGCCAGCAGCCGATGTGCGTCCTCTGCATCGGTGCGCAGCAGGTCGACGGCGCCGAACCGGCGCGGATCGACCAAGCCGACGCGCCAGCCGTCATCGGTCTCCAGCACCACATGCTCGTGCGCGACCGCCTGGTTGCGGCCGACCGGTTCCACCAGCATACGGCCGGACATGCCGAGGTGGATCAGAACCGTGTCGCCGCCATCCAGCCGCATCAGAATGTATTTGGCGCGGCGGCGGAAGCTCTCCACCCGCGCACCAGCGAGGCGCCTGGCCAGACCCGGCGGGAAGGGGAAGCGCAGGCCCTCGCGATTGACCTCGGCGCGCCGGATCACCCGCCCGGCGAGCTTTGCCTCCAGGCCGCGCATCACAGTTTCAACTTCGGGGAGTTCCGGCATGATGCGGCTGAGCGTATAGAGTGTCGCCCATGAGCGACAGTCCCACCCCAGACGACACCCACCGCGCGCACGAAAGCGCCGCGGAGGTCACCGATTTCGGCTTCCGCCAGGTGCCGAAGCAGGCGAAGTCCACCATGGTCCGCGCAGTCTTCGATAGCGTCGCGCCGAAATACGACATCATGAACGACCTGATGTCCCTCGGCGTGCATCGCCTGTGGAAGCGGATATTCGTCAGCGCTCTGGACCCGCGCCCCAACCGCAGCCTGCTCGACCTCGCCGGCGGAACCGGGGACATCACTTTCGGCTGGCTCGCCGCGGGCGGGGGGCCAGCGATTCTCTCCGACATCAATGCCCAGATGCTGGCCGTCGGGCGGGAACGGGCGTTGGGCCGGGGCTTCGCGGCGGGATTGTCATTCCTGACCGCGGATGCGGAACACCTTCCGCTTCCCAATTGCAGTCATGACACCGTCTCGATGGCGTTCGGCCTGCGCAACTGCACCGACAAGCTGGCGGTGATGAAGGAAGCGCGGCGTGTGCTGAAGCCGGGCGGGCGTTTTCTGGTGTTGGAATTCAGCAAGGTGACGATCCGCGCGCTGGAGCCGATCTATGACGCCTGGTCGTTCAAGGTGCTGCCTCGGGTGGGCCGGATGGTCGCCAAGGATGCCGACAGCTACCAGTATCTTGCCGAGAGCATCCGCACCTTCCCTGACCAGGAGACCCTGGCAGCGATGATGGCGGACGCCGGGCTCGAGAAGGTCCGAGTACGCAACCTGTCCGGCGGCATCGCGGCGATCCATAGCGGATGGCGCCTGTGAATCTCGCCGGCCGGCGGGTGCTGCTGATCGTCAGCGGCGGCATCGCGGCGTTCAAGGCGCTTGAACTGGTCCGCCTGTTGCGAAAGTCTGGATGTGATGTGACCTGCGTGCTGACCAAAGGTGGCGCCCAGTTCGTCACACCGCTCTCGCTCCAGGCGTTAAGCGAGAACCACGTCTATCAGGATTTGTTTTCGCTGACCGACGAGAGTGCGATGGGACATATCCAACTCTCTCGCAGCGCCGATCTCGTGGTGGTAGCCCCGGCCAGTGCCAATCTCCTGGCCAGGATGGCGGCCGGGCTCGCGGACGATCTCGCTGCTACCCTGCTCCTTGCGACCGACAAGCGCGTCCTCGTCGCGCCGGCGATGAATGTGCGGATGTGGAGCCACCCCGCGACAATGGCCAACATGGCGACCCTGGCTGCCCGCGGCGTGAGCTTCGTCGGCCCTGACGTGGGTGCGATGGCGTGCAATGAGTTCGGCGCCGGCCGCCTCAGCGAGCCGCCCGCGATCCTCGCCGCCATCGCGGCGCTGCTGAGCGCGCCCAAGCCGCTCGCCGGCAAACATGCGCTTGTTACCTCGGGGCCGACACACGAGCCGATCGACCCGGTCCGCTACATCGCCAACCGCTCCTCGGGCCGGCAGGGCCATGCCATTGCCGCCGCGCTTGCCGCGCTCGGCGCGCGGGTGACTTTGGTCAGCGGCCCGGTCACCGTCTCCGACCCGGCCGGTGTCAAGGTCGTCAATATCGAGACCGCCGCCCAGATGCTGGCAGCTTGCCAGGCCGCATTGCCGGCCGATATCGCCGTCTTTGCCGCCGCCGTGGCCGACTGGCGGGTCACCGGCGCGGCCGGCCAGAAAATGAAGAAGACGCCCGGCGGCGCGCCGCCGGTCCTCGACCTCACTCCCAACCCGGATATCCTCGCGACCCTTGCCGCGGCCGGGCCGCAGCGTCCGGCTCTGGTGGTGGGCTTCGCGGCCGAGACCCATGAGCTGAGGCGCCACGCCGAGGACAAGCGCCGGCGCAAGAACGCCGACTGGATCGTTGCCAACGACGTCAATCCCGCCACCGGCATCATGGGCGGATCAGAGAACGAGATCCATCTTGTGACCGCCGCCGGCATCGAGGACTGGCCCCGACTGGCCAAGGACGAGGTCGCCACCCGGCTCGCCGCCCGCATTGCACAGGCTGTCACATGACCGTTCCCGTCGCCGTCAAACGCCTCCCCCATGGCGAGGGGCTGCCGCTGCCGTCATACGCCACCGAGGGCGCGGCCGGGCTTGATCTGATCGCCGCGGTGACCGAGCCAGTGGTGCTCGCCCCGGGCCAGCGCGCGCTCGTCCCCACCGGTCTCGCGATCGCCCTTCCGCCCGGCTACGAGCTCCAGGTTCGCCCGCGCTCAGGCCTTGCACTCAAAAACGGCATCGTCCTGCCCAACAGCCCCGGCACCGTCGACGAGGATTATCGGGGGGAGCTCCAGGTGATCGTGATGAACGCCGGCAGCGAGCCTTTCACCATCACCCGCGGCATGCGCATCGCCCAGGCCGTGCTCGCCCCGGTTGTACGGATTGCGTGGCGGGAAGCCGATGTGCTGCCGGAGACCGCGCGCGGTGAGGGCGGCTTCGGCAGTACCGGTGTCACGCAACGGACATCATAGCCGTGGTGACATATTACAGGTCTTGAGTTAAGGCCCGCCAGACGAAGCCCTTCGTTCCCTGGGACCTGCATGAACCGTCGCGATCTCCCCGCCAGCCTGTCCGGCCGGCACCTGCCCAATATCTGGGACATCGCGGCGATCGTCGCGGTCGCGCTGATCCTGGTGGCCATCGCCCAAGCGGGTCGCGGCACGCTGGTGCCGCTCGCCGAGCTCAACCAACCCGCGATCACGCTCGATCCGTGGAGCCTGCCCGAATACGCGGTTCGCACGACGCTGCGCATGTTCGCGGCCCTGGCGGCGTCCTTGCTGTTCACGTTCACCTATGCGCCGCTGGCCGCCAAGAGCCGCCGCGCGGGGCTGATCATGATCCCGGTGTTGGACGTATTGCAGTCAGTCCCGATCCTCGGGTTTCTCACGTTTACCACCGCCTTCTTCATGGCTTTGTTCCCGGGCCGGGTGATGGGCCTCGAACTCGCGGCGATCTTCGCGATCTTCACCAGCCAAGCCTGGAACATGGCGTTCAGCTTCTACCAGTCACTGACGACGGTGCCCGCCGATCTCGACGAAGCCACCCGCGGCTTTCGCCTCACCTCCTGGCAGCGTTTCTGGCGCCTCGAAGTTCCTTTCGCGATGCCGGGGCTGGTGTGGAACACCATGTTGTCGATGTCGGCGGGCTGGTTCTTCGTCGTCGCCTCCGAGGCCATTACGCTGGGCGAGACGAGCTGGAAGCTACCGGGGATCGGCGCCTATGTGGCGCTGGCGCTGGAGCAGCGCGACATCACCGCCGTGTTTTGGGCGATCGGGGCGATGCTCGCAGTGATCCTGGCGTACGACCAGTTGCTGTTTCGTCCGCTCGTTGCCTGGTCCACCAAATTCCGGTTCGAGACCACGGCGAGTGCCCAGGCCGATGATCCCTGGATGCTGGCCCTGCTGCGCCGCACCCATTTGCTACGGGTCGGTGGCGACTGGTTGGGCCGCGGCTTCGGCTGGGTCACCGGCCTGCGAATCGGCCGTGCGTTCGCGGGGGAGACGCTCGCGGTGCGGCGGAGCATCGCCGGAGACATCGTGTTCGGTCTGGCCATCGTCGCGGTGTTGGCCTGGGCGACCTGGGAGATCTGGGGCTATGTCACCGCCGAACTCGGCTGGGGCGACCTGCTCGATACGGTCTTGCTTGGCAGCTTCACCCTGCTGCGTGTGGTCGTGCTGATGACCCTGGCCGCGCTGGTTTGGGTGCCGATCGGCGTCTGGCTCGGGCTGCGGCCGGCGTGGGCGCAGCGCATGCAGCCGATTGCCCAGTTTCTTGCCGCCTTCCCGGCCAATCTGCTGTTCCCCCCCTTCGTGGTGGTGATTGTCGCCTTCAAGCTCAACGTCGATATCTGGCTGACGCCGCTGATGGTGCTGGGCACCCAGTGGTACATTCTGTTCAACGTCATCGCCGGTGCCTCGGCGTTCCCGGGTGACCTGCGGGAGGCGGCCCAACTCTACCGCGTCGGCGGCCTTCTGTGGTGGCGTAAGGTGATCCTGCCCGGCGTGGTGCCATACTTCGTGACCGGGGCCATCACCGCCTCGGGCGGCTCCTGGAACGCCTCGATCGTGGCCGAGGTGGTGAGCTGGGGTTCGACCAAGCTCGAGGCCCATGGCCTCGGCGCCTATATCGCCCAGGCCACGGAGAAGGGCGACTTCCAGCGCGTGGTGCTCGGCGTGGTCATCATGTCGCTCTACGTGCTTGCGATGAACCGCCTGATCTGGCGCCCGCTCTACGCCTATGCCAGCCGTCGCACCACTCTCGGCTAAGGAGATCTCCATGCAGGAACTGATGGCCGTCCGCGGCTGCCGGCAGGCCTACCACAAGGACAGCAATGCCGACCTCGTCGTCCTCGATGATGTGAACCTCTCGCTCCAGGAGGGTGAGATCGTCGGCCTGCTCGGGCGCTCCGGTTCCGGCAAATCCACCCTGCTGCGCATTGTCGCCGGCCTGCTGACGCCGACTGCTGGCGAAGTTACGTGGCACGGAAAGACCTTGACTGGCCCGGCCGAAGGCGTCGCCATGGTGTTCCAGAGCTTTGCGCTGTTTCCGTGGCTGACCGTCCAGGAGAACGTCGAACTCGGCCTCGAGGCCCAAGGCGTGGCGCGAGCCGAGCGTGAGACGCGCGCCGAGGCGGCCATCGACCTAATCGGTCTCGGCGGCTTCGAAAGCGCCTACCCGAAGGAGCTTTCGGGCGGCATGCGCCAGCGGGTCGGTCTCGCTCGGGCACTCGTCGTGCACCCCGATCTGTTGCTGATGGACGAACCGTTCAGCGCGCTGGATGTGCTGACCGCCGAGACCCTGCGTACCGATCTGATCGACCTGTGGATCGAGCGCAAGCTCCCGGTCAAATCGATCCTGATCGTGACCCATAATATCGAGGAGGCGGTGCTGCTGTGTGACCGCATCCTGTTGTTTTCGTCAAACCCGGGCCGTGTCGCCAACGAAATCAAGGTGCCGTTTCCGCATCCGCGCAATCGACTCGATCCGGCGTTTCGCAAGCAGGTCGACGACATCTACGCCATGATGACCCGCCGCGCTGTCGCCCCTGCGCCGACTCCCCAGTCGACAGACACCGGTTTCGCCACCCCGCTTCACGCCGTCTCCACCAACCTTCTCGCCGGCCTCATCGAGACGCTGGCAGCCGCCCCATATGACGGCCGCGCAGATCTGCCCGCACTGGCCGGCGCGCTCCAGCTCGAAGCCGACGAGCTTCTGCCGATGGGCGAAACCCTCCACACCCTCGGCTTCGGTGAAATCGCGGAAGGCGACCTTCATCTTACTGACGCCGGCCGCCAGTTCGCCCATGCCGACATGGACACCCGCAAGGCGCTTTTTGCCGGCGCGCTGCGAAGCCGGGTGCCGCTGGCGCGCGACATCCGCAAAACACTGGATGAACGCTGGAACCACCGCTCAGCGGCCGTGCGCTTCCGTGACGAGCTTGAAGATCATATGTCGCCCGACTATGCCGAGGAAACCCTCCAGGCCGTCATCGGCTGGGCGCGCTATGCCGAGCTGTTCAGCTTCGACGACGAAGCCGACCAATTCACCCTCGAGGATATCGACGCGGCGGCCTAGCCTTCGCTAAGCCGCCGCGAGCAAGGCCTTGGTGTAGGCGTGCGCCGGATACGCGAAAACGTCTTCGGTTGCGCCTTGCTCGACGATCTGGCCGCGGTACATTACCAACACGCGGTCGCAAAGGTGGCGCACGACGGAGAGGTCGTGGGAGATGAACAGCATGGCGAAGGCGTGTTCCTGGCGTAGGCGTTGCAGCAGGGCGAGCAATTGGGCCTGCACGGAGACGTCGAGCCCTGAGACGATTTCGTCGGCGACCAGCAGTTGCGGCAGTATGCATAACGCGCGCGCGATGTTGACTCGCTGGCGCTGCCCGCCGGAGAGCTGAGCCGGCGTTCGTGCGGCAATCTCGGGGGCGAGGCCCATTTCGGCGAGAAGTTCGCCTGCCCGGCGGGCCCGGGTGGCCTTGTCGGAGCCGGCCGCCGCGAGCGCCGCGGTCACGATATCGGCCACCCGCCGGCGGGGGTTCAGTGCGGATTGCGGATCCTGGAACACCATCTGCGCAGTGCGAATGCGATGGCGCCGCGCGGCTTCGCTCGAGCGGGTGACCTCCTGACCGGCGAGCAGGATCGAGCCGGCGGTCGGCCGTTCGAGGCCCATCACCAAGCGCCCGAGGGTGGATTTTCCTGAGCCTGATTCGCCTACTACGGCGACGAATTGGCCGGGCGTGATGTCAAAACTGGCGGCGACGACAGCATGGGTGTCGCGACGACGGAAGAAGGTACCGGTGCGGTAGGTCTTGGCGAGACCGCGTACCGTCAACAGCGCGTCAGCCGCTACCGCTGTGGGGGGGCGGGGCAATGTCACCGGGCTCATGATCCCCGCGGTGAGTGGGCTGTGCAGACACGCCACCTGCCGCGCGTTGCCCGACAAGGGCGGTGGGGTCACCCGGCATTCCGGCCCGGCGAGGGGACAGCGCGGCGCGAAATGGCAACCGTGAAGATTTGCAAGGGCCTGCAACCCCGGCATCTGGTCGGGCAGCGCGTAGAGTGCCCGCCGCGGCCCTGACAAGGCCGGGTTCGCCAGTTGGAGGCACCTTGTATAGGGATGGCGCGGGGTCTCGAGCACGACACGCGCCGGTCCCTGCTCCACCACCGCACCGCCATAAAGAACCGCCACGTCATCGCAGATCCGCCCGGCCAGTCGCAGGTCATGGGTGATGAACAGCACCGCCGTTCCATCGCGGCGCTGCAACTCCGCCATCAGGCTGACAATTCTCGCCTGAACCGTGACATCGAGTGCCGTGGTCGGCTCATCCGCCACCACGAGGCGCGGCCGGCTGGCGAAGGCCATCGCGATCAGCACGCGCTGGCACATGCCGCCGGACAGCTGATGCGGATATCTGGTCAGCAAATCCGCCGCGTCGCGCAGGTGCACCGCCTCAAGTGCCGTTACCGCGCGGGCCAGGCGCTGAGGCTGGCTGCGCACGCCAAGATGCGTGAAATGCTCCGCCATCTGATCGCCGATCGTCAGCACCGGGTTGAGCGCGCTTAGCGGTTCCTGCGGGATGAAGGCGATATCGCGCCCGAGCAGCGAGCGCCTCGCATTGGTTGGCATCCGCACGAGGTCCTTGCCGTCGAACTCCAGCGTTCCGCCGGTCACCCCGAAGCCTGGAGGCAGCAACTGGGCTATACTCCGCCCGATCATCGACTTGCCCGCTCCCGACTCGCCCACCAGGCCCAAGACCTTGCCCGGCGCCAGCGCGATATCCAGCCCGCGGATCACCGGCACAATGGTGCCCCCGATGCGAGTGGCGACGGTGAGGCGGCGGGCGACGAGGAGGCTCATTCGCGCCCCTCCAGCGTCCGCACATCAAGGCTGCGCCGCAGCCCATCGCCGAGCAGGTTGAAGCCCGCAACCGCCACGAAGATCGCCAGCACCGGGGCCAGCAGGTTCCATGGCGCCTGGTAGACCGCCTCGCGACCGTCGGCGATCATCTGGCCCCAGGCGATCTGGTCCGACTTCACCCCGAGGCCGACGAAGGACAGGATGGCCTCCACCACCACGGCGATTCCCATTTCGAGGGTCAGCAGCGTCACCAGCAGAGGCATCGTGGCCGGCACGATCTCCTTCAGCACCGTGCGCAGATGCGAAAAACCGGCCAGCCGCGCCGCCGTGACGTAGTCCCGCTGCGTCACCACGATCACTTCAGCCCGGAGCACCCGGCAGAACCGGGTCCAATCCACCAGCACGATGGCGAGCACCACGTTGCGGGCACCGGTACCGAGCCCGGTCATCAGGATCAAAGACAGGATCACCGGCGGGAAGGACATCCAGACATCGATCGCGCGCCCGATCAGCCAGTCCATCCACCCGCCGAGATATCCCGCCACGTAGGCCGTTATCGCCCCCGCAAGGGCCGCGCCGAAGGAGGCGGTGACCGCCACCGTCATTGCGACGCGCGCGCCGTAGAGCAGCCGCGACAGCACATCGCGACCCAACCCGTCGGTGCCGAGAAGATGGGTCTCGTCCCCGCCGGCCTGCCATGCCGCCGGCAGCAGCATCGCCAGCAGGTCTTGCTCGTCGGGATCGTGCGGCGCCAGCCACGGTGCCGCCATTGCGCAGACCAGCATCAGCGCCGCCAGTCCCAGCCCGGCCAGGACCCGCGCCGAGCGCATCCAGCGCGGCATCATCGCGGCCTCAGCCGCGGATTGAGCACCAGGTACAAACCATCGACCAGCGAGTTGATCACCAGCACAACGACGCAGTAGGCCAGTCCCACCACCTGGATGATCGGCAGATCGGCATTGCGCACCGCATCCACCATCAGGTTCCCCATCCCCGGGAAGGAGTAGATAACTTCCACCAGGAGCGAGCCGCCGAACAGAAAGCCAAATTGTACCCCCATTAGGGTGAGCGTCGGCAGGATGGCGTTTTTCAGGGCGTGGCGGAGCAGAATCCGGCCCTCCGATATGCCGCGCAGACGGGCCTGGCGAATGTAGTCCTCATGGTAGGTGTCGATCAGCGAGGCCCGCAGCACGCGCATGATGGGCGGCGCGAAAGCCAGCCCGAGCGCGACCGCCGGGAGCAGCAGATGGACCATCGCGCTCCACAGGATGTCGGGCCGCCCCGCCAGGACGGAGTCGAGCAGCAGGAAGCCGGTGATCCCGGGCAGCTTCATCCCGGGATCGAGCCGTCCGGTGAACGGCATCGCCTGGAGCGCGACGCCGAAGACGAAAATAAACAGCAGCGCCCACAGGAATTCCGGCACCGACATCATCAACGTCGTTGCCGTCTCCGCCACCGGCTCCATCCGACGGCCGCGCAGCATGAACAGCAGCAGCCCGCCGCCCAGCCCCAGGCCGCTCGCCACCACCATCGCCGCCATGGCCAACTCGATCGTGCCCGGTAGCGCCTCCGCCACCAGCTTCCCGGCATCGCGGCGGTGATGGATCGATCGCCCGAAATCCCCGCGTGCGGCGCGGCCGAGCCACAGGACATATTGCTCGGGCAGCGGCCGATCGAGCCCCATCTCCCGCCGTGCGGCCTCGATCTCGTCCTTGGTCGCGTTCGGCGGCATCGACATCGCCGCGGGGTCCACCGGCAGCACCCGCAGCGCGGCAAAGAGCAGCATCGAGACGACGAACAGGATCGGAACAGCGGTCACCAGGCGGCGGCCAAGCGCGGCCAGTAGGATCATCGTGCGGCGACCGCGCGTGGGCGGGTTGGATGAAACAGAATCGGAGTCAGTCCCAGGCCATCGCCTGCGGCAGCACCCAGCCGTTGCGATAGGGCACTACGGCAAGGGTTTTTTTGCGCACCACGGTCAGTACGCTTTGCAGCAGCGGCATGGCCGCTCCGATCTCGGAGGCTTCGCGGTTCAGCGCCAGCCAGCCGGCGATGCGGGCCTTTTCATCGGCGACGTTGAACTGGTCGATCACCTTCTGGCCAAGTGTCATATCCTTCCACGGCGAGAACGGCAGCTTCGGGTTGAGCAGGTAGCCGGTGTAGATCTCCGGGTCGCCGGTCGCGTTGTCGAAGGTATAGAGCGTTGTCTCGGGCAGCTTGCCGCCGCGGTTGAGCTCGAAATACTTGGCGTATTCGATCACCTCGAGTTCCGCCTCAATGCCGACCTTCTTCCACATCTGCACGATCGCCCGTGCGATGTCGTAGTCCGACGGAAATTGTCCGTTGGTGGAGGCCATCCGGATCCTGGCCGGCCTGTCCACGCTGAAGCCGGACTTCGCAAGCAACTGCTTGGCCTGCTCCGGATCGAAAGCGAAACCGTAGTCGTCGAGGTAGCCGGGGCTGCCGGGCACGCCGAGCACCGAGAGCGGCACCGCGGCGCCGGCGTAGAAGGCATTGCTGAGGGCCTTCTTGTCGATTGCATGATGTGCCGCGAGCCGGATATTGGGGTCGGCGAAGCCCTCGTCGTTGCGCACTTGCAGCAGGATGACTTTGGTCACAGGGGTCAGGTCCGCGGTCAGTGCCGGGAGCGCCTTGAGCCGCGTTACCTCGCGCACTGGCACGTTGATGGTGATATCCACCTGGCCCGACTGCACCGCGGCGACGCGGGCCGAGGGATCCTTGATGATTTCGATGGTGACGCGCTTCATCTTCGGCTTCGGCCCCCAATAGGCCTCGTTGCGCTCCAGCACGATGCGCGCATTCATCTGGTGTTCGACCAGCTTGTAGGGCCCGGTTCCGACCGGGGCGCGGGCGAATGCTTCGACGCCGACTTTCTCCATATAGGCCTTCGGCACCAGGAAGCTGCCGAGGAAGGCGAGCCACACCGGCACCGTCGGGGCCGGGCTATCGAAGCGCATGATCGCTCTGGTGGGCGAGATGACTTCGATATCGGTAACTTTTCGCATCGACTGTGCGATGTCGACCTTGTGGCCGGCCTTGATGCGTTCGAAGAAGGTCCAGCGGAAATCCTCGGCTGTCATCCTTGAGCCGTCATGGAAGGTCACGTCGTCGCGGAAGTCCAGCGTCAGCGCGCGCGCGTCGGCGGCCATCTCCCATTTGGTGATCAGTCCCGGCACCAGCTTCAGATTGGCGTCTTGATCGAGCGGTTGGTCGAATACCGCCTTCATGATGGAATGAGCATCCGGGGTGAAGCGCTGGTTGGGGTCCCACGACGTCACGTCGCTGGGCCAGCCGATGGTCACGCTGTCAGTTTCGGCGGCGAACGCGGGAAACGCGGCGCCGAGCGGCCCGATTGCACCAGTTTGCAACAGCGTGCGGCGCGAAATCCGAGCCATGCGAGGTCCCCTATGCCCAATTTATTGGGTTACCTTAGGGTTGAAAGAACCCGGCGGGAAAGGGGAAATCGCCGGCTTGCGCGCGGGGCGTTCTTGGGTCGACACTCGCTGGCTGGCTTGGCGCGACAGCGTTGACAGCAAAATGCTTTACACTTCAAATATTCCGGCCGATGGCCGCGGTCCGGCGACGCAATGGGGGATCAGCATGGCGGAACGCTCGTTTGCGCGCGAGGTGGAGGATCTTCGGCTGGGGGCCGGCGAGGTATTCCGCGGCGAGGGCATCCTGGCGGTGACCAAGGCGTTGCTGCAATCGGGCGTGGGGTATGTGGCGGGCTACCAGGGCGCGCCGATTTCGCACCTGATGGATGTGCTGGCGGATGCGCAGGGGATCCTGGGCGAACTCGGGGTGCATTTCGAGAGCAGTGCGTCCGAGGCGGCGGCGGCGTCCACGCTGGCGGCGTCGGTGATGTATCCGATCCGGGGCGCGGTGACGTGGAAATCGACCGCCGGGACCAATGTGGCGTGCGATGCGTTGTCGAACCTGGCGTCGGGGGGGGTGACCGGGGGGGCGGTGATCGTGATCGGGGAGGACTATGGCGAGGGCTCCTCGATCATGCAGGAGCGGACCCACGCGTTCGCGATGAAGTCGCAGATCTGGCTGCTCGATCCGCGGCCCAACCTCGAGAGCATCGTCAGCCTGACCGAGCAGGCGTTCGAGTTGTCGGAGGCGTCGAACACGCCAGTGATGCTGGAGGTGCGCATCCGGGCGTGCCATGTCCATGGCAGCTTCATCGCCAAGGACAACCGCAAGCCGCCGTTTGCGCTCTCGAAGGCGTTGGAGAACCCGGTGCGCGACCCCGGGCGGATCGTGCTGCCGCCAGCGTCGTTCGTGCATGAGCAGGAGAAGATTTCCAGGCGCCTGCCCGCCGCGATCACATTCATCCGGGAGCGCGGGCTGAACGAGACCATGCCGGGCGATATTCCCGAGCTTGGCATCGTCATGCAGGGGGGCATGTACAACGGCGTGATGCGGGCGTTGAAGCTTTTGGGGCTGGCTGATGTGTGGGGCGCCACGCGGGTGCCGCTGCATGTGCTGAACGTGACGTATCCGCTTGTTCCGGAGGACCTGGTGGCGTTTTGTGCTGGGAAATCGGCCGTGCTGGTGGTGGAGGAGGGGCAGCCCGAGTTCATCGAGCAAGCGCTCAACACCATCCTGCGGCGGGCCGACGTGCAGACGCGGATCCATGGCAAGGGCGCATTGCCGATGGCCGGCGAATATACGGCGATGGCGCTGATCGACGGCGTCCGGGCGTTCGTCACAGCGGCGATGCCGGCGCTGCTGGAGGAGATGACGCCGCCGCCCGATCCGCGGCCATTGCTAGCGAGCGCTGTGGTGCAGGCGCTGGCGCCGGTGGTGCCGCCCCGGCCGCCGTCGTTCTGCACGGGATGTCCGGAGCGGCCGATTTTCTCGGCGATGACATTGGTCCAGCAGGAACTCGGGCCGCACCACATTGCGGCCGACATCGGCTGCCATCTGTTCTCGATCAATCCGCCGTTCAATCTTGGCACCACCACGATGGGCTATGGGCTCGGAGCGTCCTCGGCGGCGGCGTTTCAGGTCAAGGCGAAGAAGCGCTCGATCTCGGTGATGGGCGATGGCGGATTCTGGCACAACGGGCTGCTCAACGGCGTCGGAAACGCAGTGTTCAACAAGCATGGCGGCGTGGTGGTGCTGGTGGACAACCATTATTCGGCGGCGACGGGGGGGCAGGATATTTTGTCGTCCCGCGCGGACAACGCCACGCGCTCGACGCAGCATCCGATCGAGGACGCCGTCCGTGGGGTGGGCGCCAAATGGGTACGTCGGATCGACCGGACCTACGATGTGGCGAGGATGCGCGACACGCTGCACGAGGCGCTGACGACCGAGGAGGCGGGGCCGAAGATCATCATCGCCTCGTCCGAATGCATGCTGAACCGGCAGCGCCGCGAGAAGCCGCTGTTCAATGCGGCGGTGAAGCGGGGCGAGCGGATGGTGAAGCCGCGCTTCGGGGTGGATGAGGATATCTGCACCGGGGACCATGCCTGTATCCGGTTGTCCGGTTGTCCGTCGTTGTCGGTGAAGGATTCGGGCGATCCGCTGAAGGAGGATCCGGTGGCGGCGATCGACAATTCCTGCGTCGGCTGCGGCAATTGCGGCGAGGTGTCCGAGGCGGCGGTGCTGTGCCCGTCGTTCTATCGTGCCGATGTGGTGCATAATCCGACGCGGTGGGATGTGTTCAAGGCCGGGATCCGCACGGCGGTGATTTCCTGGCTGCAGCGCCGGCGTGATGCTGGCCGGCTCGCCTTGGCATGACGCCGGACGTCCAGGGTATCGATCGGCCCATCACTATTGCCATCATGGCGATGGGGGGGCAGGGCGGCGGCGTGCTGGCCGACTGGATCGTCGATATGGCGGAGCACGGGGGCTGGGTGGCGCAGACGACCTCGGTGCCCGGCGTCGCGCAGCGAACGGGGGCGACGATCTACTACGTCGAGCTGATCCGCCCGGAGCAGCGCAATTCGCGTCCGGTGCTCTCGCTGATGCCGGTCCCGGGCGACGTCGATATCGTGATTGCCTCAGAGCTGATGGAGGCCGGCCGGGCGATCCAGCGGGGGCTGGTAACGCCCGACAAGACGACGCTGATTGCCTCGTCTCATCGCAGCCTCGCGGTGACGGAGAAGGCCAAGCCGGGGGATGGGCGGGCCGATAGCGCGGCGGTGCTGGCGAGCGCCGAAGAGGCGGCGCGGCGGTTCATTCATGCGGATATGCAGGCGATGGCGGAGGGGCAGGGGAGTGTGATTTCCGCCTCCCTGTTCGGGGCGCTGGCGGGGAGCGGCACGCTGCCATTCGCGCGGGAGGCGTTCGAGGAGACCATTCGCGCCAGCGGGGTGGGGGTGAACGCCAGCCTGCTTGCGTTCGGGTCAGGCTTCGCGACGGTGCAGACGCCGGCGCCGCCGGCCGCAGCGGTGGCGGTGATCCCGGCTGCGGTGCAAGGTGGCACGCCGCGCGAGCAGGCCGAACTGGCCCGTGCGTTGCATCTGGTTGCCGCCGAGTTTGCGCCCGAGGCCGGTGAGATGCTGCGCGCGGGGTTGCGGCGGATGGTCGATTACCAGGACGTCGCCTATGCGCACGCGTATCTCGATCGGGTAGCGGCGCTTGCCGCGCGGGACGCCACGGCCGGCCACATCTTGACCATCGAGGCCGCGCGGCAGATCGCGGTGGCGCTGTCGTACGACGATGTGATCCGGGTCGCCGATCTGAAGACGCGGGGGAGCCGGTTCGCGCGGGTGCGGGGCGAGGTTCTGGCGACGGTGGATCATGTGGTCGAGACCACCGAGTTCATGCATCCGCGGGTGCAGGAGATCTGCGCCACGCTGCCGGCGCGGCTCGGCCGCGCGGTTGAGGGTTCGGCGGTGATGACGGGACTGTTGCGACGCGTCTTCGAACATAGCCGTCGCGTCCGCACCACCAGCCTGCGCGGCTTCCTGCCGCTTTATCTGCTCGCTGGCCTCAAACCCTGGCGCCGTCGGCTGCTCCGCCATGAGCGGGAGATGGCGCATGTCGAGGCCTGGCTCGATCTCGTATCCGCGCAGATCGGGCGGGACGATCGGCTGGCGGTCGAGTTGCTGAAATGCCGGCGCCTGGTGAAGGGCTACAGCGACACTCACGCGCGCGGCGCCAGCAAGTTCGACCGCGTGACCGGTGCCGCCGCATTGCTCGCGGGTCGGGCCGACGCGGCGGACTGGATCCGCCGCCTACGCGACGCCGCCCTTGCCGATGAGGACGGCACCATGCTCGATGGTGCGCTGCGCACCGTCGCCACCTTGTGAGGACGCCATGACCCGCGATCTCGCCACCGTCCGTGACCTGGTTCGCGAAACCGAGGTTCACCGCGACGTCTATACCTCGCCCGCGGTGTTCGACCTCGAGATGAAGCACGTGTTCGGCAACGCCTGGGTCTATGTCGGCCACGCCAGCCAGATCCCGGCGATGGGCGATTTCACCACCACCACCATTGGCACCACGCCTGTGGTGATGGTCCGCCAAGGCAACGGCGCCATCGGCGTGCTCATCAACCGCTGTCCGCACAAGGGCACCCGCGTCGCCAACGAGCCTTGCGGCAATGCGGGGCGGTTTTTCCGCTGTCCGTATCACGCCTGGTCGTTCCGGCTGGATGGGACGGTTGCGGCGATCCCGTTGCCCGGCGGGTATGAGAACACCGGGTTCAAGGACTCCACGGCGGCGCAGGGGATGACGCCGGTGGGCCATGTCCATGTCTACCGGGACTTTGTGTTCGCCCGGCTCGCGGAGAGCGGGATCGGATTCGAGGATTTTTTCGGCGAGGGTCTTTCCAGCATCGACAACATGGTGGACCGCTCGCCGGTGGGGAAGCTCGAGGTGGTGGGCGGCGTGCTGCGTTACCTCCATAAGTGCAACTACAAGATGTTGATGGAGAACCTGACCGACACCTGCCACCCCATGGTCGCCCATGAAAGCTCGGCCGGGACGGCGGTGAATGTGTGGAAGACCATGCCGGAGGGGACACCCCGACACCCGGCGGTCGAGATCTACGCGCCGTTCATGTCGTCGTACCAGTTCTATGAAGCCATGGGCATCCGGGTCTGGCCGAACGGGCACGGGCATACCGGGGTCTCGCACTCCATCCACTCCGACTATTCCGCGATCCCCGGCTACTTCGAGCAGATGGTGGCGGCCTATGGCGAGGAACGGGCAAAGTCGATCCTCGACACCGCGCGGCACAACACGGCCTACTTCCCCAACATGACGGTCAAAGGCCCGATCCAGACGCTGCGTCTGTTCAAGCCCGTCGCCGCCGACCGCACGATGGTGGAATCCTGGACCTTCCGCCTCGTTGGCGCCCCGGACCGGCTCCTCGAGCGCACGCTGATGTATTCGCGGCTGATCAATGCGCCGACCTCGCCGGTGGGGCATGACGACCTCGAGATGTATGAGCGCGCGCAGGACGCGCTGCATGCGGATGCCAATCCGTGGATCAACATGCAGCGGCTCTATGATCCTGGCGAGGAGGCCCAGGCCAGTGCGGTCGCCAACGGCACCACGGAGTGGCAGATGCGCAACCAATTCCGGGCCTGGAAGGCCCTCATGCGCGAGGCCGCGCCGTGACCGACCACGAAGCCATCGCCTTCGTGCTGCACGAGGCCCGCCTCATCGACGAACAGCGCTTGGACGAATGGCTGGATTTGTTCACCGAGGATGGGCGCTATTGGATGCCGCTGGAGATGGGGCAGACCGACCCGATCCTGCATAACTCCCTGTTCTATGACGACAAGATCCTGCTGCGCATCCGCATCGAGCGCCTCAAGGGCGCCAAGACCTATAGCCAGAAGCCGAAAAGCCGCTGTCATCATCTGATGCAGGCGCCGCTGGTCGAGCGCCGCGAGGGGGGCGAGATCAGCACCTGGGCGGCGTTCCACTACGTCGAAACCCGGCTCGACGAGCAGACCCTCTATGCCGGCTGGGCGCGGCACACGCTGGTGGTCGAGGATGGACGGCCGCGCATCCGGCTCAAACGGGTGGACCTGGTGAATTGCGACAGTGCCTTCGGCAACATCCAGTTGTTCATGTGACCCAAGGGACCCAAGTGACGACCGAACCGGCGTCCGTTCATGCGGCTTTTCTGCAATCGGCGGCACGCTGGCCGAAGCGGCCGTTTCTCGACGTGCTGCCCGAGACCGCCGCGGCCTATGGCGCGAGCGAGGGGGCGCTGACCTACGAGGACGCCGCAGCGATGGTCGAGGTACTGGCGGAGAGCTATCGCGGGGAAGGCTACGGCCGGGGGCATCGGGTGGCGTTGCTGCTGGAGAATCGGCCGGTGTTTTTCCTGCACTGGTTCGCACTCAATGCCTGCGGCTGCTCGGTTGTGCCGATCAATCCTGATTTGCGCGCCGCCGAACTTGAATATCTATTGGCGCATTCCGAGGTGGTGCTGGCGGTGGCGATCGAGGCCCGCCAGGACGATCTGCGGGCGGCGGCTCCGGGGCTGCCGGTGATCGGGCCGGACTATGTGCCGCCGCCGGCGCCTGGCGCGGCCTTGCCGGCGGTGGCGGATCCGGCGAGCGAGGCGGCGCTGCTTTATACCTCCGGCACTACTGGACTGCCCAAGGGATGCGTGGTGTCGCAGACCTGGTTTCTGGAATGCGGCCGGTGGTATGCGCGGATGGGCGGTCTTTGCGCGCTGGTGCCGGGGGAGGAGCGGATGCTGACGCCGCTGCCGTTTTTCCACATGAACGCGATGGCGACGTCGACGATGTCGATGGTGCTGTCCGGCGGCTGCCTGATCCCGCTCGACCGGTTCCACCCCACGACGTGGTGGGACAGCGTGAACCGCGCGAAGGCGACGATCGTGCATTGCCTCGGCGTGATGCCGGCGATCCTGATGAAGCTGCCGGTCAGCGCGGCGGAGCGGTCGCACCAGGTGAAGTTCGCGTTTTGTCCTGGTACGGACCGGCGCATGCATGCCGCGGCCGAGGCGCGGTTCGGCATGCCGCTGATCGACGCCTGGGCGATGACCGAGACCGGGGCGGGGGCGGTGATTTCGGCCCAACATGAGCCACGCCGGGTCGGGCAGAGCTGTTTCGGGCGGGTCGAGCCGTTCATGGAGGCGCGGATTATCCGCGATGACGGCAGCGATATCGGTGCGGACGAGGCGGGCGAGTTGCTGGTGCGTCATGCCGGGGCCGATCCACGGCATGGGTTTTTCACCGCCTATCTGAAGGACCCGGCCGCGACCGATGCGGCCTGGGAGGGGGGCTGGTTCCACACCGGCGACATCGTCAGCCGGAACGGGGCAGGCGACTTCACCTTCATCGACCGCAAGAAGAACGTCATCCGCCGCAGCGGCGAGAACATCGCGGCGGTGGAGGTCGAGGGCGTCCTGTTGCAGCACCCGCTGATCCAGGCCGTGGCGGTGGCCGCGGTGCCGGACGCTTTGCGCGGCGACGAGGTGATGGCACTGGTGGTGCCGCATGCCAAACCTGACGACCCGGCGGAGGCCGCGACCGGGATTGTCGCCTGGTGCCTATCGCGGCTCGCCTACTACAAGGCCCCCGGCTATGTGGCCTTCCTTGAGGCGCTGCCACTCACTGCGACCAACAAGGTCCAGCGCGGAGTGCTGAAGGACCTCGCGCTCGGGTTGCAGACGGCGCTGGGCACCATTGACACCCGCGCGATGAAGAAGCGCAGCGCGTGAGCCGACGTGCATCGTATCAGGGGGTGGTCGCGGTGGCGCCGGTCACCATTCCGTACGAGCGGTATTCCATCCGGTCGGCCCATTGGTGGATCGGGAGCGCCATAAGGGAACTCGCGCGGACCGCTGGCATCGGGCCGCGGGACATTGATGGGCTCTGCGTGTCGTCCTTCACCCTGGGGCCAGATACCGCGGTGGGCCTGACCCAGCATCTCGGGCTATCGCCAAGGTGGCTCGATCATATTCCGATGGGCGGGGCGACCGGGGTGGTTGCGTTGCGCCGGGCGGCGCGGGCGGTGCAGGCCGGGGATGCGGAGATCGTCGCCTGTGTCGCCGGGGATACCAACAACCCGGATTCCTTTCGCCGGATGGTGGCGGGGTTCAGCCGGTTCGCCGCCGATGCGACCTACCCCTATGGCGCGGCCGGTCCCAACGGCAGTTTCGCGTTGCTGACCGATGCCTACATGCGCGCCTATGGTGCCACGCGCGAGGATTTCGGCCGTATCTGCATCGCCCAGCGCGCGAATGCGCTGTCCAACCCGCATGCGCTGATGAAGCGGCCGCTGACCATGGCGGACTATTTGGCGGCGCGGATGATCTCGGACCCGGTGGCGCTGTTCGACTGCGTGATGCCCTGCGCCGGGGCGGACGCCTATCTGGTGATGCGCGAGGAGACCGCCCGGGCGATGTCGCTGCCGGCGGTGACGATCCAGGGCACCATCGAGCGCCATAACGCCTTTCCCGAAGATCCGATCCAGCTCCGCGGCGGCTGGGCGCTCGATCGGGATGACCTCTATGCCATGGCCGGCACCACGCCCGATCGGATCGACGTCGTCGAGACCTATGACGACTACCCCGTCATCGTGATGATGCAGTTCGAGGACCTCGGCTTCTGCGCCAAGGGCGAGGGGCCGGATTTTGTGCGCGCGCATGATCTGACGATTGCGGGCGATTTCCCCCACAACACGTCGGGCGGCCAGCTTTCGGTGGGGCAGGCGGGGGCGGCGGGCGGCTATCTCGGGCTGGTCGAGGCGATCCGCCAGCTCACCGGCGCGGCCGGTGGCACTCAGGTCGCGAACGCCCGAACCGCTTTGGTCGCCGGTTTCGGCATGATCAACTACGATCGCGGCCTCTGCTCCGCCGCCGCCATCCTGGGGGCCGCATGAGCGGCACCCTCCCGCCGCGCAAACCGTCCGATCCGCTGGCGGTGCCGGCCGCGCCCTTGGCGCCGCCCGCCGGACGCAGCCGGGCCGCGCTTGGCCTCGCCGCCGCCGCCGCGCGTGGGCGCTTTGCGCTGCAATGCTGTGGCGGCTGTGGCGCCGCCCAATATCCGCCGCGCGATCTCTGCCACCGCTGTCTCGGCCCTGACCTGGTCTGGCGTGACGTGGCCAACGGCGGAACTGTCCTGGCCATGACGACCACCCGGATCAGTGCCGACCCGTATTTCCGCCAGCACACCCCGTGGCGCAGTGGGCTGGTCCAGCTGGATTGCGGCCCCAGCGCCGTCGCCCATCTCCATCGTGACGTGGCCGGCGGCGAGCGGGTGCGGATGCGGCTGCATCTCGACAAGTCCGGCCAAGGCGTCATGCTGGCCCTCCCCGCTGTGGACACGCCCGACATGGACGCCGACCCGATGCTCCGCCAGATGACCTGCGATCCGCGTGGCCGGCGCGTCCTGGTCACTGACGGGCGCACCGCATTCGGCCGCGCCATGGCCCAGACCATGCTCGATGCCGGCGCCGCCCAGGTGTTTTGTGGCATCGCCGATGCGTGGAAGCCCGGTCCGACGCCGCCTGGCGAGGCCGTCGATCTCGACCTCACCGATACCGCCAGCGTCCGGCGCCTTGCCGCCGAGTTCGGCGGGCGGATCGACATCGTGATCGACACCGCGCTGCATATCCGCCCCGGCGGGCTGCTGGAACGCGGCGACATCGTGCGCGCCCGCGAGGAAATGGAGCTTGCCTTCTTCGGCCCGCTGCGTCTGGCGCAGGCGCTGGGCCCGGTCCTGCGCGGACGGGCGGGGGACGGCACGCATGCCGCCTGTGCCTGGGTTAATATTCTTTCCATCGCCGCTCTCGCGCCGATGCCGGGCTACACCACGAATGCCGCGGCCCAGGCGGCCGCGCTGTCGCTGTCCACCGGACTGCGCGCGGAACTTCGGCCGCTCAAGGTCGTCACCGCCCTGGTCGGACCGCTCGACGACGCCTGGCACCAGGCAGTGCCGCCGCCCAAGGTTGCGCCGGCGCAGCTCGCCGCCGCGGTGCTGCGCGCGCTCAAGGGCGGGCGTGAGGAGATCGTCGTGGGCGATATCGCCCAGGACGTGATGAACCGCTGGATCGACAACCCCGCCACCCTGGCCCGAGATCTCGCATCCGGCTGATCCCCCCCGCCAAAACACCAAGGAGACCGCCCATGAGTTCACTCGCCGCCTTCGCCGCCGATCTGATGACCGGCAAGATCAAGGTCATCGACCTCACGCAGACCCTCTCGCCCGAGTTTCCCACCATCGCGTTGCCCCCTGTCTTCGGCCAGTGCGCGCCCTTCAGGATGGAGGAAATCTCGCGCTACGACGATCGCGGGCCGGCCTGGTACTGGAACAACTTCTCCTGCGGCGAACACACCGGCACCCATTTCGACGCGCCGATCCACTGGGTCTCGGGGAAGGATCTGCCCAACAACACCACAGACACCATCGACGCGCAGAACTTCATCGCCCCGGCCTGCGTGATCGACTGCTCCGTGCAATCAGCCGCCAACCCCGACTTCATCCTGACCGTCGACGTGATCAAGGCGTGGGAAGCCGAGAACGGCCGGATTCCTGCCGGCAATTGGGTGTTCCTGCGGACGGATTGGTCCAAGCGCAGCGGCGCGGACTACGCCAACGTCAAGGAGGACGGCGCCCATACCCCCGGGCCTGACCCGGAGGCCGTGCAATTCCTCGTCGAGCAACGCGATGTGATCGGCTTTGGCGTAGAAACCATCGGCACCGACGCCGGCCAGGCCCATGCTTTCACGCCGCCCTACCCGGCTCATTTCTTCATGCACGGCAAGGGTCGCTTCGGGCTGCAATGCATGACCAACCTGGACCGGCTGCCGCCCAAGGGGGCACTGATTGTGAGCGCGCCATTGAAGATTCAGGGCGGATCCGGCAGTCCGCTGCGGGTGCTGGCGCTGGTGGGGTGAGCTTCGCCGCCATTGTAACGGGCGGGGCCTCTGGCATCGGGGCGGCGATATGTGCCGCGATGCTTGAGGCCGGCTATACCGTGATTTCGCTCGACCGCGCGACCCAGCCGGCACGCGGGGCGAGGTTTCATGCCGTGCGGGTGGATCTGGCCGAAGAAGCGGCGACGCGGGCGGTGGCGGGGGAGGTGTGTGCGTCCTTCGCGGTGAGCCATGTGGTGCATAATGCCGGGATCATCCGACCGGCGTTGCTGGCTGATGTGGTTCCGAAGGATGTGAGTGATCTGGCGGGCCTGCACCTGGTGGCGCCGCTGCTGCTGGTCCAGGCGGCGCTGCCGGGGATGCGGGCGGCGCGGTTCGGGCGGGTGATACTGCTGTCGTCGCGGGCGGCGCTGGGGTTGGCGACGCGCTCGGCCTACGCGGCGACCAAGGCGGGGGTGATCGGGCTGGCGCGGACATGGGCGCTGGAGCTGGCGCGGGATGGGATCACCGTGAATGCGATCGCGCCGGGTCCGATTGGCGGGACCGCGATGTTCCATGACGTGGTGCCGGCGGGGAGCGCGCGCGAGGTGGCGCTGGCGCGCGGGATTCCGGTGGGACGGCTTGGGACGCCGGAGGATGTGGCGGCAGCTGCGATGTTTTTCGCCGGGGCGGGGGCTGGGTTCGTGACGGGGCAGACGTTGTTCGTCTGCGGCGGTTCGAGCGTCGGCACCCTGACGGTATGAACCCGGTCAGCGTCGCCGGCGCCAGAGGCCGAGGCCAGCGAGACCGGCACCGAGCAGGGCCATCGAGGCGGGTTCGGGGGCATTGGCGACGCTGCCGCCGGCACCGGCCTGGTACGGGGCGGTGACCTGGGTCGCGGAGAGGGCGCCCTGGTAGATGCGCACGTCGGAAAGGGCGCCGCTGAGGCGGTAGCAGCAGTCGTTCTCGCCGGCGCCCAGGTAGGTATGCGCGGTGGAGAGGTTGGGGTTGGTCTGGCCGTAAGTGATAGGGGTGCCAGCGAGGGGCGCGCCGTTGACGTAGACGTAGGTCGTGTTGCCGCCGTCGGCGTTGATGAAGGGATGGGTGCCGCTGCCGAGCAGCAGGCGGTTGATGCAGCAGCCGCCAAAATCCTGGCTGACGATGCCATTTTAGCCGGTGTAGCCACCGCTGACTTCGACCCAGGCGGAGAAGGTGAAGCCGGGGACGCCGGTATAGCCGCTGAGGCCGGTGAGGATTTCGAAGACGGAGGACTGGTTGAGGACAGCCGAAGACGTACCGGCGGCGGAGCCGGTGCCTTGGCTGACGTTAGAAAGGTTGGTCGCATTGTTGCCGTAGCCCGAGGAGTCCAGGCCGAGGTTGCCGGCATTGGCGAAGGTGAAGTCGGCGATCAGAGTTTGCGCGTCGCCAGGCGCGGCATGCGCAGCCAGCGCGACTAGGACGGCGGGTGGCACCCAGCGCAGCTGACCTGAGTTCAGCAGCACCAGCGCCGTTCGCACTGGCGCATCGGTGGTCGCGACGGCCCGCTTGGCGGGCCTCGGCCATAGTTTTCGTGCTTTTTTCAAAAGGGATCGGCCCTTGGTTTTCAAAAAAAAGAAACAAGACCCCTATCCGATAAGGTGGCAGGCGACGGCGTGGCCCTCGTGCCGCACACGTAGAACGGGGGCCTCAGAGCGGCAGCGCGCGATGGCAACCGGGCAGCGGGTGTGGAAGCGGCAGCCGGCGGGCGGGTTCATCGGCGAGGGAAGGTCGCCTTCCAGCACAATCCGTTCGCTCCGCGCCCGCGGGTCGGCGATCGGGGCGGCGGCGATCAGGGCTTGCGTGTACGGGTGCAGAGGGGTGGCGAACAGAGCGGATTTTGGCGCAATTTCGACGATTTCGCCGAGATACATCACCGCGATGCGGTGGCCGATATGTTCAACCACGCCGAGGTCATGGGAGATGAAGAGATAGGCGATATTGCGCTCTTCCTGCAGGTCCATCAGCAGGTTCAGAACCTGCGCCTGGACGGAGACGTCAAGCGCCGAGACCGCTTCGTCCGCGACGATCAGGCCCGGGTCGAGGGCGAGGGCACGGGCGATGCCGAGGCGCTGGCGCTGGCCGCCGGAAAACTCGAAGGCATAGCGGCGCATCGCATCCGCGCGCAGCCCCACCCGGTCAAGCAGCGCCGCGACTTTTTCGGTGCGGCCGGCGGCGTTGAGATCACCGTAGTTCTCAAGCGGTTCGGCCACGATGGTGCCGACGGTGAGGCGGGGGTTGAGGGAAGAATAGGGGTCCTGGAACACCATCTGGGCGTGGCGGCGATGCGGGCGCATGGCGGCGTCGCCGAGATGGGTGACGTCGGTACCGCGCAGGTGGATGGTGCCGGCAGTGGATTGCATCAGGCGCAGGATGAGGCGGCCGACCGTTGATTTGCCGCAGCCACTTTCTCCCACCAGGCACAAGGTCTCGCCCGGCGCGATCGACAGGGTGACACCATCGACGGCGCGCACGGTGGCGACCTGGCGTTGCAAGAAGCCGCGGCGGACCGGGAAATGCTTGGTCAGGCCGGAGACGGCGACGACGGGTTCGCTCATGGACTGGCCTCCCAGCAGGAGACTTCGTGACCGGTGGCATCACGGCGTAAGGGGGGAGCCTCGGCGGCGCAGCGAGGGGTGGCCTGAGGGCAGCGAGGAGCGAAGGCGCAGCCGGCGACGGGCGCGCGCAGATTGGGCACGATACCAGGGATTTCCTGCAGGCGGCGGCTGGGGGCGATGCCCGGCCGGTGGCGCGGGATCGAGCCCATCAGGCCGCGGGTGTAGGGGTGGAGCGGTCGATCAAAGAGTTCCTCGACCGGGGCTTCCTCGACCTTGCGGCCGGCGTACATCACGATGACGCGCTGGCAGGTTTCGGCGACGACGCCGAGATCATGCGTTATCAGGAGGATCGCGGCGCCGATTCGGCCCTTGAGTTCCAGCATGAGCTTGAGGATTTGAGCCTGGATGGTGACATCGAGGGCAGTGGTGGGTTCGTCGGCGATCAGGAGCTGGGGGTGGCAGGACAGCGCGATGGCGATCATCACGCGCTGGCGCATGCCGCCTGAGAACTGGTGGGGGTAATCGTGGACACGACGCGCGGCGTCGGGAATCCGCACCAAGGTGAGCATTTCGGCGGCGCGAGCCCAGGCTTCGGATTTGCTTTTGGACTGGTGGATCATGACGGCCTCGGCGATCTGCTCGCCCACGGTGAGCACCGGGTTGAGCGAGGTCATCGGCTCCTGAAACACCATTGCGATGCGGTCGCCGCGGATCCGCCGCATCTCGGCTTCATCGAGGGTAAGGAGGTCGCGCCCGCCAAAGGTGATGGAGCCGCCGACGGTGCGGCCGAGGCCAGCGGGGAGGAGGCGCAGGATCGAGAGCGCGGTGACGGACTTGCCGCAGCCGCTTTCGCCCACGATTCCAAGGGTTTCACCAGGCGCGATGGTGAAACTCAGGCCGTCCACCGCGCGGGTCACGCCGTCCTGGGTAAAGAAATGCGTACGCAGGTCGCGGACGTCGAGCACCGGCTCTTCCATCGTCACATCCGCCTCGCCAGCCGGACGTCGAGAAAATCGCGCAACCCGTCGCCGACCAGGTTGACGGCAAGGATCACCAGGGCGAGCGCGGTGCCGGGGGCGAAGACGGTCCAGGGGGCGCGGGCCACGAAGAGACGGGACTGGGCGATCATGTTGCCCCAGGTTGGGATTTCCGGGGGCACGCCGGCGCCAAGGAACGAGAGTCCGGCCTCGATCAGGATGGCGGAGGCGGCGATGTAGGTGGCCTGCACGATCAGGGGGGCGACCGTAGAGGGAAGGATATGTCGTATAACTATTTTCCCGCCGCGGCTGCCGCCGGAGACGGCGGCCTCGATATAGGGCATCTCGCGCACCGTCAGCACCACCGAGCGCACCAGGCGAACGACGCGGGGGATTTCGGGAATTGTAATGGCGACGATGACGATGAAGACGCTGGCCTTGTTCAATGAGACCAGCGCGATCGCCAGCAGGATCGCCGGGATCGACATCAGCCCATCCATGAACCGCATAACCAGGGTATCGACCCTCCTCCAGTATCCGGCGGCAAGTCCGATGAACAGGCCGATGGCGACCGAGAGCGCGGCAACTGTGAGGCCGACGAGCAGGGAGATGCGGGCGCCGTGCAGAGTGCGGGCGTAGACGTCGCGGCCGAGATGGTCGGTGCCGAGCCAATAATTGGCGTTGGGCGATTGCAGCCTGTCATTCGGCGTCAGCAGTTGTGGATCGCCGGTGACCCAGGGGGCGGCGATGGCCGCAAGGGCGACCAGGATCAGCAGGATGGCGCCGATGACGATGGTGGGGTTGCGGCGGGCGAAGCGCTTCATCCGCGGACCCGCGGGTCGAACAGCGTGTAGGACAGGTCCACCAGCAGGTTCACCAGCACGTAGACGCCGGAGAACACCATGATGACGCCCTGGATGATCGGGTAGTCGCGCCGGGCGATGGCATCGACCACGAGGCGGCCGATGCCGGGGATGTTGAAGACGGTCTCGGTGATGACGACGCCACCGATCAACAGGGCGACGCCGTTGCCGACCACGGTGGCAATGGGCACGGCGGCGTTTTTCAGCGCGTGGCGGAACAGCATGCGGCGGTTCGCAACGCCCTTGGCCTTGGCGGTGCGCATGTAGTCCTCGGCCAGCACGTCCAGCATCGTGGTGCGGGTGATCCGCGCGATCAGGGCGACATAGGCCATGCCGAGGGCCACCGAGGGCAGCACCAAGTTGCGCAGCCATAGCCCGACCCCGTCGGCGATCGGCACGTAGCCTTGCACCGGCAGCCATTTGAGGTTGATGGCAAACACGAAAATCAGCACGTAGCCGACCACGAACACCGGCACGGAGAAGCCGAGCACAGCGAAGCCCATCACCAGGCGGTCCACCAGCGAGCCGGCGCGGGCAGCCGCGAGCACCCCCAAACTGATGGCGAGGAAGACAGCGACCAGCAGCGTGGTGATGGCGAGCGAAATCGTCGGCTCCGCGCGCTGGGCGATCAGCGAGGCGACCGGGTCACCCCAGAACATGGAATGCCCGAGATCCCCGGTCAGGAGCGCGCCGACCCAGACCAGGAACTGTTTCCAGACCGGCAGATCGAGCCCGAGCTGGGTGCGGATGCGGGCGATATTCTCGGGCGAGACGTTCTCCCCGGCGATGATCGAGGCGGGATCACCGGGCGCCAGATGGAGCAGCAGAAACACGCAAACCGCCACCACCGCCATGACCGGCAACATGGAAACCAGCCGCCTCAGTATAATCCCCGTCATCGGGAGACCGCGCAGCCGCTAGAGCAGGCATGGACAAAAGTTTTTGGCTCCCTTTTTTCAAAAAGGGAGTGCGGTTCTTTTTTGAAAAAAAGAACCAAAAAACTTTCACCCATGTTGTCCTGCATCGGCACCGCGTGCCCCCGGCGAGGGGGGCGGGTTGCGGTGATCATGCCTTGGCGACGTTCCAGAACGGGACGGCCTCGGGCACCTTGAGCCAGCCGGTGACGTTCTTGCGGTGGGCAGCGGGTTGGCGCCATTGGCCATAGTACATGTGGGGCACGATGTCCCACGCGTTCTCCTGGATTTCCCGCCCGACCGCCTGGCGTTCGGCCAGCGTGCCGGCGTTGATCCATTTGGCGCGCAGGGCTTCGTTCTTATCGTCCGTTGGCCAGCCGAACCAGCCTTTGTCGCCGGTCGTGGCCATGCCGCCGATCATGTAGGGGTTGGCGTTGGACAGGCCGCCCGAGGAGGTGAAGAAGATGTTCCAGCCGCCCTGATCGGGCGCGCCCTTGTTGGCCCGGCGCTGGACGACGTTGGCCCAGTCCATCGGCTGAAGCGAGACGTTGTAGCCGGCGGCGCGGAGCTGCTGGGCGAAGACGGTGGCGGCGTTCATCATGTAGGGGATATTGGTGGCCTGCAGCACCACCACTGGGCGGCCGTCATAGCCGCCTTCCTTCATCAGTTCGCGGGCCTTGGCCAGGTTCTGGCCGCCCTTGAACCAGCCGGTGTTGGCATCGTTTTCCATCGGCGAGCCGCAGGTCATCCAGCCGCCGCAGGCGTTGTACCATTTCCGATCCACGAAGGTCGGCTTCATCATCTCCTCCTGGTTGACGATATAGAGGAGGGATTGGCGCAGCTTCTGGTTGTTGAAGGGCGCGTGGAGCCAGTTGATGCCGATGTAGCCGACGGTGCCGAGGTCAGCGAGGTTGATGAGGCTGATGGCGGGATCGGTCTGGATCTGGTCGAGCAGGTCGATGGGGGGGATTTCGTAGAAGTCGATTTCGCCGGCCTGCAGGGCTGCCACAGCAGTCTGGCTGTCCGGCATGTTCTGGAAGATGACGCGGTCGACCTTGACGATCTTGCCGCCGGCCGAGGCACTCGCGGGCTCCGCGCGCGGATTGTAGGTGGGGCTCTTGTCGTAGATGTACTGCGAGCCGGCGCGGGTCTCGCTTTGGTTCATCACGAAGGGACCGGAGCCGATGATGGTGTCGATCTTCTGCATCGGATCGGTTTCGGCCTCCTTTTTGCGCATCACGAACAGCACAGGGGTGGAGGGCGAGGAGAACCCGTCGAGCAGGAGCGGGAAGCGCTCCTTCAGCGAGACAACGAAGGTCTTGTCGTCCTTGGCGGAGATGTCCTTGGTGCGTTGGAGCATGAGCTGGCCGGTGCCGGAGCGGACGGCCCAGCGGCGGATGGAGGCGGCGGCGTCGTGCGCGGTCACCGCGGTGCCGTCGGAGAATTTCAGGCCATCGCGCAGTTCGAACGTCCAGGTCAGCTGGTCGTCGGAGACGCCGTATTTGGAGACCATCTGCGGCTTGGGTTCGAGCTTGTCGTCGACGCCGAAGAGCTGATCATAGACCATCGCACCGTGGTAGGCGGACATGTTGGCGGTGGTCCAGATCGGGTCATAGGTCGGGATGTCACCGTGCATCACGGCGCGCACGGTGCGTGACGCCGGCGGTCGGCTCTGGGCGCGCAATACCCCCGGCGCCGACGCGGCCCCCGCCGCAGCCAGTCCGGTTTGCAGCATCGTCCGACGTGTCGTTTTCATCGTGCGGCCCCCATTTTTGCAGCGGCCGGACCACCTGCGGGCTCGGACCTCGCTGAGACTGCCGAGACTAGCCATCGAACGGCCGCGACCACAAGCGGGGATCCGCGGAATGATTGCCAGATTGACCGCGGAGCCCCTAGGTTGAGCCGGCGTGAGGCAAGGAACGTCCCATGGAACCTGCGTCCGAATTTGCAGCACCGCTTTGCCGGAAGGGGGGATCGCCCGATGGCCCGAGCCTCGGCTGAGCGTCTCATCGAGGTCGGCACCGCCTTGCTCATCGCCGCCGGTGCGTCGGCACGCGAGGCTGCGATTGTCATGCGCCATTGCATCGACGCCAACCTGGCCGGTCACGACAGCCACGGCATCATCCAGATCCCGTCCTATATCGACCGGATCAAGGCCGGCCACATCGTCCCGGGCGCGGCGTGGGAGATCGTCCAGGAGTCGGCCACCACCACGGTGGTCGACGGCAACTGGGGCTTCGGCTACGTCGCCAACGAGCGGGCAATGCAGTACACGATCGACAAGGCCCGCGGTGCCAACGTCGCCGCGGCCACGGTCTTTCGCCAGGGCCATATCGGGCGGCTCGCGACCTATTCGCTGATGGCCGCCGAGGCGGGGATGATCGGGCTGATCACCGCCGATTCCGGCCGTGCGCCCAAGCATGTCGCGCCGTTCGGCGGGCGCGAGGCCCGGCTCGGCACCAATCCGATCTCGATCGCGGTCCCGTCGGACCTCGATGGCCCACTGTTCCTTGACATGGCCACCTCCGCGGTCGCCGCGGGCAAGATATCGCTTGCCTCGGCACGCGGCACGGCTATTCCCGAGGGCTGGATTCTTGACGCCGCCGGCAACGCCACCACCGACCCGAAACAATTGCGCGCCGGCGGCGCCTTGTTACCGCTCGGCGGCTCCGAGGGCTACAAGGGCACCGGGCTTGCGGTGATGGTCGAGATCCTGTGCGGCCTGCTCACCGGACTGGGCTTCGGGGTCGATCCCAGCGGGCGGCACAATGACGGCTGTTTCATGGCGGTCTTCAATGTCGCGGCGTTCCGCCCGCTCGCAACATTCAAGCGCGAGGTGACGGAGTTCGCAGCCTATCTCAAATCGACCCCGCCGGCCGCCGGCAGCGCCGGCGTTTACTATCCAGGCGAAATCGAGCATCTGAAGGCCGTGCAACGCAAGCGCGACGGCATCGAGGTGGAGGACGCCACCTGGACGAAACTGCGTGACCTCGCCACCGGCTATGGGCTTGCGGATCGGCTCGGGCTCGTTTGAGATTCAGGGGACGGGCAGGCCGAGGTTCTCGCGTAGCGTCGGCCCCACATAGTCCAGGTGGTAGAGCCCTCGGCGCTGGAGTTCCGGCACCACGTGATCGACGAAATCGATGTAGCCGCCGGGCACATGGGTGGCCGCGACCACGAACCCGTCGCAGGCACCGGCGGTGAACAACTCCTCCAGTCGGTCCGCCACCTCCTTGGGTCCGCCGACCATGGCGCCATGGGGGCGGGCCCGGCCGCTGAAGTGGATGAAGTCGCGCACGGTAGGGTTGGTCTTGCCGCTGGCGCGCACGACCCCGTCGCGCATGGTCTGCATGCCGCTGATGCCGGCGAGTTCCGCGTCGCTGAAGGCCTCGTCCATGGCTTTCTTGGCGAAGTCGAAATCGAGCGCCTCCGACAGCAGCGACAGCGCGTCGATTTCGAGCGGCAGCTTCTCGATGGCCGCCATCTTGTCCTCCGCCTCGGCCTTCGTGGCGGCAACGACGGTGGTGGCGAGCGTGCAGATCGAGAGGTGATCGGGGTTTCGCCCGCAAGCAGCGGCGGCGTCCTTGATGGTGCGATACTGCATCTGCCCGGCTTCCACCGTGCGTGCGGCGGCGAAGATCACCTCGGCCCATCGTCCGGCGAAGCGCCGCCCGCGGCCGGACTGCCCGGCCTGGATGATGACAGGATGGCCCTGTGGCGTGCGCGGCACGGTGAAGGGCCCGCGCGAGGTGAAGAATTCGCCCTTGTGGTCCAGTCGGCGCAGCTTGGCGCCGTCAGCAAATCGGCCCGACTCGCGATCCAGGATAAGGGCGTCGGCGTCCCAGCTTTGCCAATGGCCGAGCACCACCTCCATGAACTCGTCGGCGCGATCGTAGCGCAGGTCATGCTCCAGCACAGCCGTGCGCCCCATGTTGAAGGCCTCGCCCTCGTTCAGCGAGGTGACCACGTTCCACGCTGCCCTGCCGCCGGTGAGGTGATCCACGGTGGCGAATTGGCGGGCAACGTGGAACGGCTCGTAATAGGTCGTCGAGCAGGTGGCGCCGAGTCCAAGCCGGGTGGTGGCCATGCCCATGGCCATCAGCACGGCCACCGGGTCGAGCTTCACGCAGCGGATGCCGTGCTCGACGGCATGGGTGTGATCGGCGCCGTAGCGGTCGGGCAGCGCCAGGCGGTCGTCGAAGAATCCGAGATGGAACTTGCCGCGTTCGAGGACGCGCCCGATCTCCTGATAGTAGGCGGCAGACATGAAATCGAGCCGGGATTCGGGATGCCGCCATGACATCGGCAGGTTCGTGCAGTTCTGCGCCTGCAGGAAGCCGACCATCACCATTTGCCGCGCCATGCCGCTTACCGCCGTTTGTCTAGATTTGTATCAATTTGCATTGTTCTGACGCTGGACAACCCGCCGCGCCGCTGAGGGAGTATAACATATTCTTAACGTGAAAATGGGAGAATCGCGGGCCTCGCAGGAAGCGGCTGGACGGTCATTGGGTGTCACGGTGTCTCATATCATTCGTTGCCTTCGTCGCTTCGGTCAGGATGAGCGCGGGATCACCGCGCTCGAATATACGCTGATCACCGTGATCCTGGGCACGGTCGTGCTGGCTGGCGTGGACGTGATCGGCAGCGGCCTGGGATCTGCACTTGGTTCAATCAGCGCGGCCCTGTCGACCCAGGTAAGTGGAATTTGACACGATGACGCCGAAGTGTGTCGATTTTGACGATTGCGGCTGCGACTTTGGCAGCCAGGCGAAAAAAGCCTCATGAAGTGTCAGGGGCGGCTGCCGCCGGCTCGGAATTTTGGGTCGAGAATGATTCCCTAACCTTCTCTTAACCGTGTCAGATTACGTTCGATCGCGCGCGAACCCAAACCAAGGAGACCAAAATGATCAACGCCCTTCGCTCCCTCGCCGTCCTGATGCAGACCCGCCGCGGTGTGACCGCGCTGGAATACGGCCTGATCGCCGCCGTGATCGGTGGCGTCGTGATCACAGCCGCGACCGGCTTCGGCACCTCGCTGAGCTCCGCCTACGACACCATTGGCAACGCCCTGAGCACCAAGGCTGCCGGGATCTGATCCTGGCTACCCGGTTGGGTCTGACACAAACGCCGCGCCGGCGTTGCTGAAAACGGCGCGGCGGTTTTTGCCCCAGGGCGGTGGCGCTCAGGGGCGGTTCGGATTCAGCCGCCGAAGGCGAGGCCGTGCAGGCGGATCAGTCCGTCTGGCACCTGGCGGAAGCCGTTCAGAGCTTTCTTCATGCCGACGATGTTCCGCGGGTTCCATAAGTAAACCAGGGGCAGGTCGGCGCGCTCCTGCTGCCAGACCCTCACATAGGCCTCGCGTCGCTTCGCAATGTCGGTGAAGGTGCGGGCTTCGTCGAGCGCCGCATCCACGCCGGGATGGCTGTAGTGGCCATAGTTGAAGGTGCCGCCGGTGTGCAGCATCTGCCACATGTTGCCATCCGCGTCCGACCGGCCGGACCAGCCGATCAGATAGGCCTCGAAATCGCCGCCATAGCCGGCCTGCAGCGAAGCGGCGAATTCCATGGTGCGGATTTTCACCTCGAAGCCAGCCTCCCGCGCCATCGACTGAATGACCTCGGCGGCCTGCTGCGAATCCGGCTCATTGGTTGCGGTCAGCACAATACCGACCGGAAGCGCCACGCCCGCCTGCTTCAGCAGCGCCCGGGCGCTGGCAATGTCGCGCGGCGGCGACGCGATCTCCTTGACGAAGAGCGGCGACGTTGGCGGGTTTGCCTGGGCGGTCGCCGCGAACATGCCGTTGAACACCACATCGACCAGGGCCTGCTTGTCGATTGCGAGCTCGAACGCTTGGCGTACGAGGGGATTCTGCCCGGCGACACTCTTCGCGGCCGGACCGTTGCCGGTGTTGAAGGTGATGCCGGTGTAGGCGAGGGAATTGGTCGTCGCGAGCTTGAGGTTGGGGTCCTTGTTGATCGCCGCGATGTCCGTCGGCAGGACGTATTCGACCAGATCAAGACTTCCGGCCTGCAGGTTGGCGACCCGCACAGCCGAGTTCGTGATCGACTGGTAGACCACCTGATCGAAGTGATACGGGCCGGGGTTCCAGTAGGCGGGGTGTCGTTTGAGCGTTATATGGTCCTGCGCGACGCGTTCGACGAAGGCGTAGGGGCCCGCGCAAACCGGATGGTTGCCAAAGGCGGCGCCGGCAGATTCGGTCGCCTTGGGCGAGATCATGATGCCAGCGCGATCGGTGAGCTGCGCCAGCAGGGGCGAGGCCGGGGCTTTCAGCACCAGGCGCACGGTCAGTGGATCAACGATCTCGATGCTTTGGATGGCGTTGATTTCGCCCGCCCGCATGCTGCCCTTGGCGGTGAGATCGCGCGTGAGCTTGTATTTCACCGCCTCGGCATCGAGCTTCTCGCCGTCATGAAACACCACGCCAGTGCGCAGGCTGATCAGCAGGTGGGTCGGGTCCTCGTAGCGGTAGTCGGTGGCGAGCTGGGGGACGATGTTGAGATCGGTGTCGAGGTCAAACAGCTTGTCGCACATCGCGGCATAGACGATGCGCCCGACATAGGACGAGCCGAGGGTCGGGTCGAGGATATCGGGGTCCTGGCGCAGGCCGATTTTCAAGGTTTGTGCTTCGGCGACACACGTGAGTGCGGTGGCGCAGATCAGGCCGAGGAACCAACGGCGCATGGGGTCTCTCCGGAAAGGGCGGGCGATGGTGTGGCCAAACGGCGGGCGACTGCAAGGGGTTAGCTGCGGATATATCGGATCTCGGAGCCGTCTTTGGCCAGGGCGCGCAGGGCCAGCCATTCGCCGGTCTCGTCGTACCACAGGTCCAGCGGGTCGGTCCCTGCGAGGCCGTAGCGCCGCGCCGCTCGGGTAGTGCCGTCGGCGAAGGCGACCGGCTCGACAGGGCCGGGGGTCACGGCGTAGCGCAACAGCACACCGGTCTGCGGGTTGATCATCGGGGCGTCGAGTTGACGCCGGTTCCAGTGGGTCGCGGCGATGGTGCCCTCGGGAGCGAGGTAGCGGCCGGACTTGGAGCCCTCGACGGCGAGAGCATCACCCTGGCGGGTGGCGCGCATGAAGTAGGCGTCGCCATCGTTGTTGGTCTGTGCGGTGATTGCCATCAGGGTTTCGCCGCGCCAGGTCTCCCGCGCCGTGAGTTTGTAGCGGAAAACCGGGATCGGGCCGAACTTCACCAGGTAGTCAACCGCGATGTCGACCTGCAACATCTCGCCCTGTCGAGCGAAGGTGAGGATATGGGTGCCGATGGCGGCGCCATTCCGCTCCGCCCGAAAGGCGAGACGGCCCGCGCCCGGGATCGCCGCAGAAATGGGGCGAAAGGGCAGAGCTGTGAAGCCAGCCAATATCGCCCGCCGCGTCACTGTCCGCATGACCACCTCCGGTTGATCCCTCTACGTCGGGTCGGGGAGCTTGGATGTGCCCCATGGACGAAGCCGCCGCCCGGCGGCATCGTGGTCGCCATGTCGTACCCTCGCATATCCCCTCTGCTGCGCGCCACCGGCGCTCCTCCCATCCCCACCGCCCGCGCCTGGGCCGCGGCCTATGACGGGCGCGCCGGCGCCGAGATCGACCTCACCCAGGCGGTGCCAGGCTATCCGCCGCATCCCGAGATGCTCGAGCGCTTGGCCGCCGCGGCCGGCGGCAGGGCCGCGGCGGGCTACGGCGCCATCGAGGGCGACGAGGGCCTGCGCGAGGCGCTGGCGGCGGATATGAGCGGGTTCTACGGCGCGAAGATCGGTGCCAGCGAGGTGTCGATCACCGCAGGCTGCAACCTCGCCTTCGCCATGGCCGCGACCGTGGCCGCGGCGCCGGGCGAGGCAGTGATGTTGCCGGCGCCTTGGTATTTCAACCACCATATGGCGCTGACCATGCACGGTATCGACACCGTGGCGCTCCCCTGCCGGGCCGAGGATGGCTTCGTGCCGGACCCCGACGTCGCCGAGGCCCTGTTGACTCCGGCCGTGCGCGCCATCGTGCTGGTGAGCCCCAACAACCCGACCGGGGCGATCTATCCGCCCGCCACCATCGCCCGATTCGCGGCCCTGTGCCGCCGGCGCGGGCTGTGGCTGATCCTCGATGAGACCTATCGCGATTTCCTGCCCGCACAGAACTGTCCGCCGCACACCCTGTTCCGCGATCCTGAATGGGCCGATGTCCTGGTGCATCTCTATTCGTTTTCAAAGAGCTACTGCATCCCGGGCCACCGCGTCGGCGCCATCGCGGCCGGCGGCGCGGTTCGCGCGGAACTGATGAAGGTGCTCGACACCATGCAGATCTGCCCGAGCCGGGCGCCACAGACGGCCCTGACCTGGGCGATCGACGGGCTGCGGGACTGGCGCTCCGGCAACCGGGCGATCATGGCGGGCCGGGCGAAGGCGTTCCTGGCGGCCTCGGCGTGGTTCAAGGGCTGGAAGCTCGACGCACTCGGCGCCTATTTCGCCTATCTGCGGCTGCCCGAGGGGGCGCCGGAGGCGGTGGCGACGGCGGAGCGGCTGGCATCGACCCGCGGATTGGCCGCGCTGCCCGGGCCGTTCTTCGGACCTGGACAGGAGCGGCACTTGCGGCTCGCCTTCGCCAACGTCGATATCGGCGCCATCGCGGAGGTGCCGCAGCGGCTGGACTGATGGTTATGGGATATCACCATGGTATTTCATAATAACCGCCCGTCGTGATTGACGCCCGCGCCCTGCCCGGCGCAGGAACATCCATCGCACCACGGCCGGGAGACTCGACCATGCCGAACCCTTCGCCCGGACGGCCGCACGCGTGATCGCCGAGGCCTCGCCCGACATCGACCTGGATCGCACGCCGCGTGCCATTCTGCGCCGCGTGTTCGGCTATTCGGCCTTCCGCGGCCTGCAGGAACCCGCGATCGAGCACATCCTGGCGGGGAATGACGCCCTGGTTCTGATGCCGACGGGCGGCGGCAAGTCGATCTGCTACCAGCTTCCGGCCCTGGCACGGTCGGGCACCGCGATCATCGTCTCGCCGCTGATCGCGCTGATGGACGACCAGGTGGCCGCACTGCGCCAACTCGGAATTTTGGCCGGCGCCCTGCATTCCGACCTCGACCCCGCCGATGCACGCGCCACCGGCCGGGCCCTCGATGAGGGCGCGCTCGATCTGCTCTACGTCTCGCCGGAGCGGCTGCTGCTGTCCGGCACGCTGGAGCGCCTGCAACGCCAGCGGATCGCGTTGATCGCGATCGATGAGGCCCATTGCGTGAGCCAGTGGGGCCATGAATTCCGGCCGGAGTACCGGCTGCTCGCCTGTCTGCCCGAACATTTCCCCGGCGTCCCCCGCGTCGCGCTGACCGCGACCGCCGATCCGCGGACCCGCGAGGACATCCTGCGCGCCCTCGCGATGGACGGCGCCCGCGTGTTCGCCGCCTCATTCCATCGGCCCAATCTGATGATCGCGGCCGAGCCCAAGGCCGGGGAGACAGCCCAGGTCGACGCGCTGCTGACCCGCCACCCCGGTGAGGCCGGCATCGTCTATTGCGGCAGCCGTGCCAAAACCGAGCGCATGGCGGCCTGGCTCAACAACCACGGCCATCCCGCCGTCGCCTTCCATGCGGGCCTCGCCCCCGACGTCAAGCGCGCCGCGGCCGCCCGATTTCGCTCGGGCGAGGCGCTGACCGTGGTCGCGACGATCGCCTTCGGCATGGGGATCGACCGCCCTGACGTCCGCTTCGTCGCCCATCTCGACATGCCCGACAGCCCCGAGGCCTATTACCAGCAGATCGGCCGCGCCGGCCGCGACGGCGATCCGTCCGAGACGCTGTTGCTCTATGGCGGCGAAGACATCGCCCGGGCCCGCTACTTCCTGCAAACCTCCGCCGCGCCCGAGGAACAGAAGCGGGCGATGCGGGGGCGCTTGGAGGCGATGATCTCGCTGACCGAGACCACCGAGTGCCGGACGGCGGCATTGCTACGCTGTTTCGGCGAGGAACTGGGCGGCCCCTGCGGACACTGCGACATGTGCGCCTCCCCGGTCAGCACCTTCGATGGTACGATCGAGGCGCAGAAGGTGCTCTCGGCGGTCTATCGCACCGGGCAGCGCTTCGGGGCGCTGCATGTCGTCAATGTGCTGCTGGGCAAGGAGACCGAGGCCACCGTGAAGTGGTCGCACGACCAGTTGCCGACCTGGGGGATCGGGGCGGACCGGAGTGGCGATTTCTGGCGCGGCGTGATTCGCCAGTTGATCGCCAAGGGGGCGCTCGATGTCGAGACCGGGGAATACGCCACGATCTGCCTGGTGCAGGACCGCGCCCGGCCGATCCTGCGCGGCGAGGAACGGGTGATGCTGCGCGACGACACGCCCAAGCCGCGGGATCGGCAACGGGGCTCGCCCGATCGCAACAGCCGGGTGAAACCCGCGGCGGCCGAGGGCCTATCTGCTGAAGGCGCGTCATTGTTTGACGCGCTCAGGTTGTGGCGCTCATCGGAGGCCAAGGGCCAGGGGGTACCGCCCTACGTGATTTTCCACGACGCCACACTGCGCGAGATCGCAGCGGTGCGACCGGGATCGCTCGATGACCTCGGCCAGGTGAAGGGGGTCGGGGCGTCGAAGCTGGGAAGATATGGGGCGGGGGTTTTGGAAGTTATCAGGCAAGGATAAGGAAGCGCTTCTTTTTTTGTAAAAAAAGAAACAAAAAAACTTCACCCATTTTTCTTCGGAGGGAGAGGGGCGAAGCCAATCACAGCATCCCGTCGCCGCTCCCATGTCGCCAGTTTGTCTCCGCCCCAAATGGATTAAAGTTTTTTGCTTCTTTTTTTCAAAAAAGAAGCGCTTGCCTTCACCTGAACTTCGGCATGACCTCCGACGCCAGCAGTTGCTGTGTCTCGAAGTCGTTATGCCAGGCGCTGCTGATCAGAAGCTGGATGCCGGCGTCCTGATACTGGCCGGCGAGGTCTGCCGCCTGGGCGGGCGTGCCGACGAGCCCGCGGAAGACCGGGCTCGACTTGGCCTGGGCGGCGGCTTCGGTGGGGGCGAGCAGGAAGCTGGTGGTGCATGTGCGCTCGATCTCGTTGTAGTCGCGGTTGTTTTCGTCGCAGTGGCGGCGGAGCGTGGCGAGTTTGCCGCGCACGGTGGCGGGATCGCCGAACAGGTTGCAGGCGTTGGCGTGCCGTGCGACGGCGCGCAGCGTCATTGTCTCGCCGCTGCCGCCGATCATGATGGGCGGGTGCGGCCGCTGGGTCGGCTTTGGTTCGAGGATGGCGTTCTCGGCGTGGAACCATTTGCCGTGGAAGGTGGTGCGGTCCTGGGTCCACATGGATTTGATCAGCCGCAATGCCTCGACCATCTGGCGGATGCGGGTGGCGGGTTCGGGTGGGAAATCGTAGCCGTACTGC
Organism: uncultured Rhodospirillales bacterium; assembly: GCA_903928895.1. Lineage (GTDB taxonomy): Bacteria > Pseudomonadota > Alphaproteobacteria > Acetobacterales > Acetobacteraceae > CAIYPH01. Next base: position 113,096 of record CAIYSR010000093.1, read on the forward strand.
TGGTATTCGCTTTCGAACCAGCCGGCGCCGAAGCCAAAGGTGAGGCGGCCCTGGCTGATGTGGTCGACACCGGCGGCGATCTTTGCCAGCAGCGCTGGGTTTCGGTAGTGGACGGAGGAAACCAAGGTCGCGAGGCGAATGGATTTGGTGACCGCGGCGAGACCGGCGAGCGCGGTCCAGCCTTCCATGAAGGGCTCGTCCGGTGGCCCGGCGATGGGGATCTGAACCAGGTGGTCCATCACCGAATACCAGGTGAACCCATTATTTTCGGCCCATTGCGCCCGTGCGGCGAGCCCGGCGAACAGGTCGGTGGGGGCGCCGTCGAAACGCCAGGACGGGTTGTGAATGCCGAATTTCATGCGGAGGCTCCGGGATTGAAGGGGATGCGGCCCTGGACCGGGTCGGTCGGGTCGGTATAGCCGGGGGTGGAATTATGGCCGGGTGGGACGAGGCTGTCGACGAGGGCTTCGTCCTCGGCGGTGAAGCGGTAGGACAGGGCGGCGAGATAGTCATGCAGGTGCGCCTCGGTGCGCGGGCCTGCGATGACGGAGGTGACGAGCTTGTTGTTGAGCACCCAGGCGAAGGCGAATTGCCCCGGCGTGATGCCGCGGACGGCTGCGTGGGCTTGCAGGGTGCGGGCGATGAGAATGGATTCGCGGCGGAACTCGGTCTGCATGATCCGCCGGTCCTGCCGGGCGGCGCGGCTGTCTTCCGGCGGCGGGGCGTCGGGGTCGTATTTGGCCGTGAGCACGCCGCGCGCGACCGGCGAGTACGGCACGACGCCGAGCCCGAAATAGTCACAGGCCGGGAGGTGCTCGACTTCGAGGGTGCGGTTCATGGCGTTGTAGTAGGGCTGGCTCGCGATGGGGCGGTCAATCCCGAGATCGTCGCAGATGCGGCAGATTTCGGCGACGCGCCAGGATTTGTGGTTGGAGACGGCGAAGTAGCGAATGACCCCGGATCGTTGCAGGTCCGCCATTGCGTGGACGGATTCGGCAAGCGGGGTACGCAGGTCCTCACGGTGGAGATAGTAGATGTCGATGTAGTCGGTGCCGAGGCGCTTGAGGCTGGCATGCGCGGCCTCGATGATGGATTTGCGGGATGAGCCACGCTCATTGGGGCCCGGGCCGGTTGCCCCGTTGACCTTGGTGGCGAGGAGCCAGTGGTGCCGCTCGGCCTTGATGGCGGCGCCGACGATCTCCTCTGACCGGCCGCCGGTGTAGACGTTGGCAGTGTCGATGAAGTTGATACCGGCGTCGCGGCTTACGGCGATCAGGCGGGTGGCCGTGGCGGTGTCGGTGGGGCCGCCGAAATTCATCGTGCCGAGGCAGATCGGCGAGACCTGGAGGCCGCTGCGGCCGAGGTTTCGGGTGTTCATGCGGTTGCTCCGTTGATGGGCAGAGCCGGAGCCTACCATAAAACGGGCACGAGTGATCTGACGCAAACCGATCGGGCTGTTTGAGTCAGAGCACTCGCTTGATTTGGTGGACTGATCGAGCCCCGGACGCTGAAGCGCCTGTTGGCAGCCGACCATCAACCGGCGAGGAACCAGAGCCAGAAACCAACCATCTCCGGAACCGTCTGGCGCCGCAGGCCGGGCATGAAAAGCGTCATCATGCGGCGCAGGAAGCCGCCTTTCAGCGCACGGTCGAGCCGCTCGACCTGGACTCGAGCGGCCGGGCTCATCAGATCGGGTTGCGCCATGAGCGCGCCGACATGCTGGCGCAGCACCGCCATATAGATCGTCCGGCCACGACGCAGGGCTGCAAGGGCGCGGCGGGGCAGGGAGTTCACGGCGCCGATCAGGTTGGCCGGGTGCTGGCGGTAGAGCACGGTGGCCTCGTTGTCCGTCAGCAGTCGTCCGCCGGCGGCGGTGATGACGAGGTAGCACCACCAGTCATGCATGGTAGCCGGCGGCGGCGCGCTGTTGGCTACGATGCGCACGGCACGGCGGTTGAGCACGAGAGTGCAGCCGGTGGTGATGTTCTGGATCAGAGAGGCAGGAAACCCGGGGGGCTGGTCTAGCTTGAGGGAGAGACCGAGCGGCCCCAGATCCTCGTCCACGAGCATCTGGCGTGCGCAATAGAGCGCGGGCAGTTCGTTGGCCAGGTTTCTCAGGGCATCGACACCGCGGCTCAACTTGTTCGGCAGCCAGACATCGTCCTGGTCGGCGAAGGCGACCATGTCGCTATCGGCCAGACGGTCCTGCACGGCTGCGAGCAGGGTTAGGTAGCTGGCGGTGGGTCGCAGGCGGGTGGTGCTGCATTGGAGTTGCACGCAGCGGCCCTGGCCGGCCGTGCGCGCGAACTCCTCGACGACGGCGACGCTGTTGTCGGAGGAGCCGTCATCGCGCCAGTAGAGTGTCCACTCTTCGAAGGTTTGTTCCAGAATGCTTTCGAGTTGGGCCGGCAGAAATCGCTCGCCGTTATACGTCGAGAGCAGAATAGCAACCCGGTTTTCAGGCAGGCGTTTGAGCATGTGCACCAGATTACACGGATTTCAGCGAAATGGCTTCCTACAATCTTTCACGTACATGCAGCTGTGATCGTTCGTGACAAAGCGTCTCGCCAGTGCGGCAGCGTGATGCCGAAGGTGCCTGCGAGTTTGCCACAATCCAGCCGGCTGTCGGCCGGGCGGCGGGCGGGCGTGGGCCAGTCGGCGGTGGCGATGGGGGTGACGGTCGGGACGGCGACCCCATAACGGGAGGCTTCCTCGAAGGTGGCGGTGGCGAGACCGTGCCAAGTGGTCGCGCCGGACCCGGCTGCATGATAGATGCCGCCCCAGTCGTCCAACCAGCCGGCTTCGGCGAGGCGGTCGACAATGGCCAGGATGGCGTCGGCGAGGTCCACCGCGGCCGTAGGGCAACCGGTCTGGTCGGCGACCACGCGCAACTGGTCGGTTTTCTTCGCGGCGTTCAGCATGGTCAGCACGAAATTGCGGCCAGTGGCGGCGTAGACCCAGGCGGTGCGCAGGATGACGGCGCGCGCGCCGGTCGCGAGAATGGCCTCCTCGCCGCGGCATTTGGTACTGCCATAGACGCTGGCGGGGCAGGTGGCGTCGGTCTCGACATAGGGTGTGCCCTTGCGACCGTCGAAGACGAAATCCGTCGAGACGTGGATCAGGGGAATGCCGGTGGCGGCACAGTATTCGGCGAGGATGCGCGGACCGTCGGTGTTGGCGCGGGCTGCGGCATCGAAATCGGTTTCGGCCTTGTCGACCGCGGTATAGGCGGCAGCGTTGATGATCAACTGCGGGGCGGCGGCGTGCAGCAGCGCTCGCACGCCATCGGGCCGGTCGAAATCGAACTCCGGCCGGCCGACGCGCAGAAGGGGGCGATGGCCGGCAGCGTGCATCAAAGCCGTAGCGAGTTGGCCGCTGCCGCCGGTGACGAGGATGCTGCCTGGGCTCAGTACCACGGATCGCAGTCCTTCAGGCGCGGCAGTTTTGTGTCCTTGTCGGAGAGCTGGACCTCCGACGGGTCGACCGGCCAGGGCAGCGCGAGGTCGGGGTCGTTCCAGATCACGCCTCGTTCAGCCTTGGTGTCGTAGTAGCCCCCGGTGACCTTGTACTGCACCTCAGTGTCCGGCTCGAGGGTGACAAACCCATGCAGGAAGCCGCCGGGCACCCAGAGCTGGGACCAGTTGTCGGCTGAGAGCGTGGCCGCGACATGCTGCCCAAAGGTGGGGGAGGCGCGCCGTGCGTCGACGGCGACGTCCCAGATCGAGCCCTTCAGCACGCGCACCAGCTTGCCCTGGATGGACGGCGCGATCTGGCAGTGCAGGCCGCGCAGGGTGCCGCGCTTTTCGGACAGCGAGTGGTTGTCCTGGATGAAGGGGCCGCGGATGCCGGCGGCCTCGAAGCGGGCCTGATTCCAGGTCTCCGAGAAGAAGCCGCGCTTGTCGCCGAATCGGGCGGGAGTGACGAGGATGACGTCGGGGATGGCGAGGCGTTCGACTTTCACTATTCGTGCTCCCCGTCGGCCAGCGACGTCAGAACCCGGCCGAGTTCGGTCTTGCCGAGGGCTCGGGCCTGGAGGCGGAGCTGTTCGGCGTCGATCCAGCCCATGCGGAAGGCGACTTCCTCGGGGCAGCCGACGAGCATGCCTTGGCGGGACTGGATGGTCTGCACGAAGGTGGCGGCCTGGATCAGACTGTCCGGCGTGCCGGCGTCCAGCCAGGCGCAGCCGCGGCCCAGGCGTTCGACGTTGAGCTCCCCCATCTCCATGTACATACGATTGAGATCGGTGATCTCGAGCTCGCCCCGGGCAGAGGGCTGGACCCGTGCTGCCATTTCGGTGACGCGGGCGTCGTAGAAATAAAGACCGATGACGGCCCAGTTGGACTCCGGGGCAGCTGGCTTCTCCACGATGTTCAGCGCCTTGCCGTCGGCGTCCATCTTGACGACGCCGTAGCGTTCGGGGTCGCGTACTTGGTACGCGAAGACGGTGGCGCCGTCCTGGCGTTTGGCGGCGGCTTGCAACATCCGGGAGAGATGGTCGCCAAAGATCAGGTTGTCCCCCAGGGCAAGGGCGCAGGCTTCGCCGGCGATCCAGTCGCGCGCGATGTGGAATGCCTGGGCCAGGCCATCGGGGCTGGGCTGTTCGGCATAGTTGAACGTACAGCCGAGACGGGAACCATCGCCGAGCAGGCGCTTGAACTGCGGCAGGTCCGTGGGGGTCGAGATGATCATGATCTCGCGGATGCCGGCCAGCATCAGCACGGTGAGCGGGTAGTAGACCATTGGCTTGTCGTAAACCGGCAGCAACTGCTTGGAGGCTGCCAGGGTCATCGGATGGAGACGCGTGCCGGAGCCGCCGGCCAGGAGAATGCCCTTCATCGGATCATGCTGCTTTCGTTGTGCCGAGGCGCTCGCCGGCGTAGCGGGCGGAGCGGATCGGCTCCCACCAGGCGCGGTTGGCGAGGTACCAGTCGATGGTCTTGCCCAGGCCGGTCTCGAAATTGTGGGGAGCGGTCCAGCACAGAGCCCGTTCGGCGTTCGATGGGTCAATCTCGTAGCGGAAATCGTGGCCGGGACGGTCGGTGACGAAGGTGATCAGGCGCGAACGCGGTCCGGCGGAGTCGGGCAGCCGGGCGTCGAGCACAGCGCAAATGGCGTGGACCACCTGGAGATTGGTGCGGGGCTGGCGGGCACCGATGGCGTAGGTGGCGCCGATCTGGCCATGCTCGACCACCTTGAGGAGGGCTTCGGCGTGATCGTCGACATAGAGCCAGTCCCGCATATTGGAGCCATCGCCGTAGACCGGAAGCGGCTTGCCTTCGAGTGCATTGAGCGTGACCAGAGGGATGAGTTTTTCCGGGAACTGCCACAGCCCGTAGTTGTTGACGGTGTTGGAGACCAAGGTAGGCAGCCCATAGGTGTGATGCCAAGCGCGGACCAGGTGGTCGGACGACGCCTTGCTCGCGGAATAGGGGCTGCGCGGGTCGTATGCCGTGGTTTCGGTGAAGGGCGGGTCGCCCTCGTGGAGCGCGCCGAAAACCTCGTCGGTCGAAATGTGGTGAAAGCGGAAGGCCGCCTTGCGCTCGGCGGGGAGGCCCGCCCAGTACTCGCGGGCCGCATCGAGCAGGGTGTAGGTGCCGACGATGTTGGTCTGGATGAAGGCGCCCGGCCCGTCGATCGAGCGATCGACATGGCTTTCGGCCGCCAGATGCATCACCGCGTCGGGCTGGTAGGTGGTGAAGGCAGCGCGCATGGCGGCATGGTCGCAGATGTCGGCGCGCACCAAGGTGTGGCGCGCGCTGGTGCGGCCGGCCTCGAGCGCATCCTCCGAGGCGGCATAGGTCATCTTGTCGATGTTGACGATGCTGTGATCGGTGGCCCGCAGCGCATGCCGGATGACGGCGGAACCGATGAAGCCGCATCCTCCGGTCAACAATATCCGCATATCACCCTCGTGCCACCAGTTCAGTACGGGCCGGAAAATGGCAGCCCCGGTGCCTCAGGGCAATCCCGGCGAGGCATGACGCTTCAACAATGCCGCGACCGATTGCCGGATCCCAGTTTGCCGCGCATTCGTGAACCAAGAGGTAATGCGTCGCGTGGTGGACTGTGCTGGGGTAGTGGCGCCATAAACGCCAAGATGAGGAACTGCGGACCGCTTCATGTTGCCACATATTACAGAGACCATGGCTGCCCTGCTGCGCGGCTGGCTGCGGCCGGAGATCACGGATATCGACAGCGACCTGCTGGCGAGGCGAAACTATATCGACCTCGATGCGGGGGACCCGCAGTTGGGCCGCCTCGGCATCGAAGTCGTGGGCGGCGCGCCGGTGATCCTGCTGACCGATCTCGAACGACCGGTCGGGAAGATCCGTCTGCTGTCCGGCGGGCACAACAATGTCCTCGCGATCGACAACGCGGCTTGGAGAGGCACGTGTATCGCTTCGATCCGGATGCTGGGTTCGGACGGGTTGGTGCTGTTGAACGATGTCGCCGACGGTTTTGTGCAGATCAACGAGTTGTTGCTGCGTTCGCACAATCAGCTGATGTTCTGGGGCAGCGGGGCCACCGCGGTCGGTGTGTCGCTTGAGCTCGAAGGTAGTGAGCGGGCGTGCGTGATCGGCGACGATGCGCTGATTTCCAACGATGTGTGGATCCGCAACTACGACATGCACGCGATCCATGACCTGCACAGCGGCGCCCAGATCAATCGGCCACCCTGCGATACTGTGCTGGAACGCCATGTCTGGCTCGGCCAGGATGCGCTGCTGCTGAGTTGCGAGCGCGTCGGCATGGGCAGCATTGTCGGTGCCCGTTCCATGGTGAAGGGGTTCGTGCCTGGCCTGTCGGTGGCGGCAGGAGCGCCCGCACGAATATTGCGAGAGGGGATCAGTTGGGGGCGCAGCAGCCTCGGCATGACCGATGTCGAGCGGCGCAGCATCGGGCTGCCGGCCCCGCGACCATAGAGTTTCCAGGCGCCGCCAAGCCGAAAATTCATCGCCGGAGCCCAGGTGGACAGCCTTGCCGTACTGCGGCATGACCTCCTATAAGGTGACAGCGACTACAATTGTTCGTGAATGACTACAGGAGTTGCGACCCAACTATGGAATATCTTCCGCATATCGACATGTTCCTGCGCGCGCTCCGGATCAACAGGGAGCGGCTTGGCAGCAAGACCAAGATTGCCGTGGACGCTAAGTTGTTGCGGCACATGTTGCAGTCTCTGGCGGAAGCGGCGCCGTTCTCGGATGATTTCTATCTGGAGAACAACCCCGACGTTGCCCAGGCCCATGCTGCAGGCCAGATTGCGAACCTCCGCGCACATTTCGTCGAGCAGGGCTATTTCGAGGGCCGCAGCGGCGCTGCGCCGGCGGTCAACGAGGCCTTCTACGCCAGTAGCTATCCCGATGTGGCCGACGCGGTGCGCCGGGGGGACGTGGTATCCGGCACCGAGCACTACCTGCGTTCGGGTGCGGCTGAAGGCCGGGTGCCGAACGCGCAGGCGAAGCTCCAGATCGAGAGCTGGATGGCCGTCCTGCGCGATGAGGCGGCCCGGTGAGAGCGCTATCCCGCGCGATCGGGCTCGCGGTCTAGCCGGTCGCGACGATGGCGATCGAGGCGGCGCCGAATCCAGTGATGCATGCGCACAGGCTGCTGTGCTCGGCCTTCATCACCGATGAGCAGTTCCGTGCGGCGCTTGGCAGTCATCGTGCCGATCTGACCACAATCGGCCGATATCTATCGCTGCCGCAGCACGAGCGGCCCAATGTCTCACCATACTTTGACCGTGCCTTCTATCTGGTCAGCAATCCCGATGTGGCCGACTCAGGCTTCGATCCGCTGCTGCATTTCATCGAGACCGGAGCGGAAGAACTGCGCGCGCCGCATCCGCTGATCGATCTGCGCTTCATCGCCCAGTCCGACCCTCTTCTGCTTGGTGCGAGGCCTGGTCCCGAGGCGATCTTCGAACTTCTGGAATACGACCTGATCTCGCCAAGTCCCTATTTCGATCCTCTCGAGTATCGCGAGCGTCTTGGCGGCGCCGCGCCGGCGCATGGCATGTTGCGCCATTTCCTGACCGAGGGGGCTGCGGCGGGCGTCCCGGCCAATCCGTATTTCAACCATGTCTGGTACGCCGCGCAATATCCGGATGTGAGTCCAGACCCCTATCACGCGCTGCGCCATTTCATCGTCCTTGGCGACGTCGAGGGGCGGGCCGCGGGGCCGAACTTCAACGGGCTGCTGTATCGGGCCCGCTATCCCGACATCGCCTCCGCCGGGGTGCCACCGTTGTGGCATTTCCTGCTGCGCGGACGCGCGGAGGGGCGGCAGGTCCCGGCCGATGTTCCCGCCGAGGCGGTGATGCCGGCAATGCGCCCGGTACCCGTCGGGCTGCCGATGCAGGTGGCTCCGGACGATGTGACTGCGAGCTACGAGGCCACTCGCGCCCTGATGGCGCGCGCCCGGCAAGGTCGGATCGAGGCGGTGGTCGAGACGGCACCGGGGATTTTTCGCACCACCGATGTCCCGTCCGCACTCAAGAAGCTCAAATTCCCGGTCGCGGAGCGGCCGCGCCTGTCCATACTGATCCCGGTCTATAACGAGATCGACTACACCGCGGATTGCCTGCTTTCGGTGATGCACCACTCTGCGAACATGCCCTTCGAGGTGGTGTTGGCCGACGATTGCTCGACCGACCCTCAGGCGCTGCTGCTGGGCAAGGTGAAGAACCTGACCCTCGTGCGCCAGGCTACCAACCAGGGGTTTATCCGCAACTGCAACGCCGCCTTCGCGCAATGCCGGGGCGGCTATGTGCTGCTGCTCAACAATGATGCCCAACTGCTCCCCGGCGCGCTCGCGCGCATGGTCGCCGCGCTCGACGATGACCCTGCACTCGGTGCGGTTGGCCCTAAGATCATCTATCCCAACGGGCGGCTCCAGGAAGCCGGCTGCTTCATCCGTCCGAACGGTGAAAGCGGCATGATAGGGCTCTTCGGCGACCCGAACGAGCCTGGCTACTGCTATGACCGCGACATCCCGTACAGTTCGGGCGCCGCGCTGATGGTGCGACGCGATCTGGTGGGCGATACGCTGTTCGACGAAAGGTTCCGGCCCGCATATTGCGAGGATGTCGATCTCTGTCTGCGCCTGCGCGCGGCCGGCTGGCGCGTGCGCTACCTGCACGAGGCCGTCGTCGTCCACCATCTCAGCGTCTCCACCAATCGGCAGTCGATCGCCCGCAAGATGCGCACCATCGTCACCAACCAGCAGCGCCTGGTGGAGCAGTGGGGCGAGCTCATCCGCGAACTCGACCGGGTACGGGTGCTGGCCTTCTATCTGCCGCAGTTCCACCCGACACCGGAGAATGACTTGTGGTGGGGCCGGGGCTTCACGGAATGGACCAATGTCGGCAAGGCGCGGCCGAGCTACGAAGGGCACTACCAGCCACACCTCCCCGCCGATCTCGGTTTCTATGATCTGCGCTCCGCCGATGCGCTGCGCGCCCAGGCCGAACTTGCCACCCGCTACGGCGTCGATGGGTTCTGCGTCTACTACTATAACTTTGGCACCCGCCGTGTGCTCCACCGCCCGCTCGACGTGGTGCGCGCCAATCCCGACATTCCGTTCCGCTGGTGCCTATGCTGGGCGAACGAGAACTGGACCCGGCACTGGGATGGCGGCGAGAAATCCATTCTCCTCGAACAACTCTATGATCAGTCTACACTTGACAGCATCATTGCCGACGCCGTCGACCAGGCCGGCGACCGGCGCTACATCACGGTGGCGGGTAAGCCGATGTTCCTGGTCTATCGCCCGCTCCTGCTCCCCGATGCCAGGGCTTTCGCTCAGCGCGCCCGGGCTGCCTTTGTTGCCGCCGGGTTCGCCGGCGTTCATCTCGCCTATGTCGAATCGATGGAAGCGGTGGACAAGGCCGTCCGCCCAGCCGATCTCGGGTTCGACGCTGCCGTTGAATTCCCGCCGCACGGGCTTGCGACTCCCAGCGACGACGCCGTTGCCATCACCAAGGAAGACTGGGCCGGGTACCGCTATGACTATCCCGCCACCGCAGCCACCTTTGCCAGCCGTCCCTCCGTGCCCTACCCGCGCTACCCCGCCGTGTTCCCGTCCTGGGACAACACCCCCCGCCAACCCCTCCATGGCACCAGCTTCGACCGCATCTCTCCCGAGGCCTTCCGTGCCTTCACAGAGGAGAAGATCGAGGAAATACGGCGCTTCCATATGCACGACGAGCGCCTCCTGTTCGTCAACGCCTGGAACGAATGGGCCGAAGGCGCCCACCTCGAACCTGACACCGGCTATGGCCACCGCTGGCTCGAAAGCCTCCGCGACGCGCTTGCCGCCAAGAGATGGTCATGAACGCAGTGACCCGCACGCGGCGAGAGAGGAAGCAAGGCCGGGGCTGCGCCCCTAGGTCGCTGGTGGGCGGCGGGGGAGCAAAGCCCCCCAGTTTGCCCGCTTGCGGAGCATCTCGCGCATGACCCGTCTTCCAGTGGTATTGGACGATGTGGCGGTGACGATTATTGGGCATCCGTGGGCGCCGATCGGGATGGGGGAGCAGTTGCGCAGTCATGTGGCTGCCTGCAATGCGGTACATTTGCATCATCGGGTGTTCGATATCTTCCGGTATGCGCAGCGGATCGATGCGGCGCATGGGCGGTTGCTGGAGGGGTTGGAAGTGGAGGTTCCGCCCGGGGGCGTGCGAATTTTCCATGTGAACGGGGACGAGGTGGACACGGTGATCGCGGCGTTCGAGGCGCGCGGGGGCGTGTTCGACGGGGGCTACAACATCATCGTGCCAGCATGGGAGTTGCCGGCCTATCCGAAGGTATGGGCGTTGCACCTGGGGAAGTTCGACGAGGTGTGGGCGTTGTCGGAGTTCATCCAGGAGAGTCTGGCGGTGTCGGGGGTAAGGTCGCATTTGGTGGGGCAGGCGATCGAGTTCGAGGCGGGGCCGTGCCTGCCGCGCCGGTACTTCGGCATTCGCGAGTCGGCCTTTGTCATGCTGCATTTTTTCGATTTGTCGTCCTATGCGTCGCGCAAGAACCCCGAAGCGGTGCTGCGACTGTTCGACCTGTTGCGGATGGACGATCCCTATGCGGACCTGCAACTGGTGTTGAAGGTGAAGAATGGCGAGCGGGCGGCCGAGGAGTGGGCGGCGGGCGTCGCGGATGATCCTCAGATCAAAGTGATCGCCACGCCGTTGGACACGTTGGGCGTGAAAAGTCTGATCAACGCATGCGATGTGTTCGTTTCGCTGCACCGATCGGAGGGGTTCGGCCGGGGGCTGGGCGAAGCGATGGGACTTGGGCGGCTGGCATTGGGCACCGGATGGTCGGGCAACGTGGATTTTATGACGACCCAGAATTCGCTGATGGTGGGGCACGAGTTGGTGAAGCTGAAGAAGGATGCCTATCCGCACTGGCGCGGACAGTCCTGGGCGAATGCGGATGTGGCGCACGCCCGAGCCCTGCTTCAGCCACTGATCGCGGACCGGGCGCGAACCGAGGCGCTGGCGCGGCGGGGGCAGGCGGATGTCTTGCGCACCCACGGTAGCCGGGCGGTGGGGGTGCGGGTGGTGCAGAGGCTTTCGGCGATTCTGGCAGAGTCGCCCAGGTTCAACGGTTGAGGCTCTATTTGGTACCGTAGAGCCGATCGCCGGCGTCACCGAGACCCGGGCGGATATAGCCGTGCTCGTCGAGTTGCCGGTCGACCGCGCAGGTGTAGAGATCGACCTCGGGGTGCAGGCGGTGGAGTTCGGCGACGCCTTCGGGGGCGGCGATAAGGCAAGCGAAGCGGATGTGTGCAGCGCCGGCCTGCTTGAGGCGGGAAACCGCGGCCGCGGCGGAGTGGCCGGTGGCGAGCATGGGGTCGACAATGATCGACATGCGGTGCCCGATGTCATCGGGCAGCTTGCTGTAGTATTCAATCGGCTCAAGGGTCGTTGGATCGCGGTAGAGGCCGACATGGCCCACCCGGGCGCCGGGGACGAGATCGAGCATGCCGTCGAGCAGGCCGTTTCCGGCGCGCAGAATACTGACAAAGCAGAGTTTTTTTCCGGATAGATGCGGTGCGTCCATGGCTTCGAGCGGGGTTTCGATGCGGATGGTCTCGAGCGGCAGCCCGCGCGTGACCTCGTAGCCCAGCAGCAGCGAGAGCTCACGGGCAAGGCGACGGAAGCCGCTGGTGCTGGTTTCCTTGGCGCGCAGCAGGGTGAGCTTGTGCTGGACAAGCGGGTGGTCGAGGACAATGGTCCGGCCGGTCATTGGTCGCTCCTTTGCGCTGGCGCCGGGTACGACATAGCGGGAGCCGGCGGTGGCGTCTATTTCCCGAGCGGGGCCTTGTCTGCGGCTGGTTTTCCGGCATCCTCTACGAAACATTGCTGGAGGAAAGCGTCGTGGAGATCGGTCCAGAGACAAACCTCGCGCTGTTGAACGGCGGCGAGATCGCGCAGTACCGGCGGGATGGATACGTGGTGGTGCGGGGGGTGCTGGGGCCGGCGCATGTGGACGCGTGTAAGCAGGCATTGACCGACCTGGCGCTCGGTGTGCTGCCAGCGGCCGAAACCAAGCTGATGTACGAGACGGGAATTGATATCACGGGCATGAGCCCGGGTGAGCGCGAATATGCGATCCGCAAATATATGGATTTCTGCGGGGATTCAGCAGCGCTCAAGGCGGCGGCGTTCAGCCGCCGCCTGCACCTGGTGCTGGACCAGTTGCTGGGGCAGGGGCGTGTGCTGTTCCAGGAGATGGCTTTGGTGAAGCCGCCGCGGATCGGCTCGGAGAAGCCATGGCATCAGGATGCGGCGTATTTCCGCATCAAGGATCCGGGGCTCGTGGTCGGCGTGTGGATCGCGCTCGACGAGGCCTCGGCGATGAACGGCTGCATGGAGATGGTGCCGGGGAGTCATCTCGGCGGCGGGGTACCGCATGTGCACGAGAACGATTTCAACCTGTGCCAGATCGTCCCGGGCAAGGTCGATACGGCAGCGCGGGTGGCGATCGAGATGCAGCCTGGGGACGCCCTGATTTTCCATGGTATGATCCATCATTATACCGCCCCCAACACGAGCAACATGCGACGACGGGCGGTGCAGTATCACTATCATCAGGTCGGAACCGTGTGGGGGACGGTGGCAGACCATCAGACGCATTTCCATTTCGAGGACGGCAGCTATGCCGGCTGCACTTTGCCGCATGAGCATTTGCCGGGCGGGAACTACTTCTATCGCAACGGGTTGCCGAGAGAGATCGATCCGGTGGACACAAGCGCCTGATGCGCATCGCGGTCATCTCCGATATCCATTCGAACCTGCCAGCGTTGGAGGCGGTCCTGGCGGATATTGCCGGGCGGGCGGTGGATGCCACCGTCAATCTGGGAGACTGCGTGGCCGGCCCCCTGTGGCCGGCGGAAACCATGGCCAGTCTCGCGGCACTGAGGATGGTGACGGTGCGCGGCAATCACGACCGCTGGCTCTACGACCGGCCACCGGAGCGATTGCCGCCCGTCGACCGTTTTGCGCTGACCCAGTTGTCAGTGGCGCAGTGCCTCGAACTACACCGACTGCCACCGTCGATCGAACTCAGTCCGGAGGTATTGGCGGTGCATGGGACACCATCGGACGACTCAACATATCTGACGGAGGAGACCGTCAACAACCGGATGATCGCAGCCATGACGCCGTTGGTAGTGGAGCGGCTGGGGGCGGCCATGACGCGCGAGGTGGTGCTGTGCGGTCACAGTCACAGGCAGAGCGTCACGCAGATCCCAGGTGGGCCGCTGATCCTCAATCCGGGGACGGTGGGCTGTCCGGTGTTCGCCGATATCCCTTCTGCCAACCGGATTGAACCGCGGTCGCCACACGCCCGCTATGCCATTCTGACCCGCCGCGGCGGGCGCTGGGGGGCGGAGCTGTTCGCGCTCGACTACGACTGGGACAAGGCGTCGGCACGTGCGCTGGAGACCGGGTTCCCGCGCTGGGCTGAGTCGCTGCTCACCGGGTCGGTGACAACCGGCTGACCGATCGGCTTGTTGCAGCAGGGCGACGGGGCTAGATTCGGCGGCGGAAATGCCAGCCGGAGAGCACACCATGTCCGAGGCCTATATTTGCGATTTCGCACGTACCCCGATCGGCCGCTATGGCGGAATGTTGAAGGACATCCGCACCGATGACCTCGCGGCTCATCCGCTGCGGGTGCTGCGCGAGCGCAATCCAGGGGTCGACTGGTCCGCGCTCGACGATTGCTACATGGGGTGTGCCAATCAGGCCGGCGAGGACAACCGCAACGTGGCGCGGATGGCCACCTTGCTCGCGGGATATCCGACTGATGTGCCCGGCGGCACCGTCAACCGGCTATGCGGTTCGGGGCTTGATGCGGTCGGGACCGCTGCGCGCGCGATCAAGGCGGGCGAGGCCGACCTGATGCTGGCGGGCGGCGTGGAGAGCATGACCCGCGCGCCGTTCGTGATGGGCAAGGCGACCGAGGCGTTCAGCCGTTCGGCCGATATCTATGACACCACCATCGGCTGGCGCTTTGTCAACGCGCTGATGAAGCAGCAGTACGGTGTCGACTCCATGCCGGAGACCGGCGAGAACGTGGCTGAGGCGTTCCAGATCTCGCGCGAGGCGCAGGACCGGTTCGCCTATGTCAGCCAGATGCGCTGCAAGGCGGCGCAGGATGCTGGTTTTTTCGCGCGCGAGATCGCGCCGCTGACGCTCAAGACGCGCAAGGGCGAGGTCGTGCTCGATACCGACGAGCATCCGCGTGCCGATACCACGCTTGAGGGTCTCGGAAAGCTCAAGACCCCGTTCCGCACCCCCGGCACCGTGACGGCGGGAAACGCCTCCGGCGTGAACGACGGTGCGGCCGCCTTGCTGCTGGCGAGCGAGGCGGCAGTGACGAAGTATGGCCTCACGCCACGGGCCCGTGTGGTCGCGATGGCGACTGCGGGCGTTCCGCCGCGGATCATGGGGATCGGTCCCGCGCCCGCGGTGCAGCGGCTGCTGGCGCGGACCGGGCTGTCTATCGGGGAGATTGATCTGATCGAGCTTAACGAGGCATTCGCCAGCCAGGGGCTTGCGGTGCTGCGTCAACTCGGTCTCGCCGACGATGCCGAGCATGTCAATCCGCATGGTGGAGCGATTGCGCTCGGCCACCCGCTTGGCATGTCCGGCGCGCGGCTGGCGATGACAGCGGTGAGCGCGATGGAGGTGCGGGGTGCAAAGCGCGCGATCGCTACCATGTGCATCGGCGTGGGTCAGGGCATTGCCGCCCTGATCGAGCGGGTATGAGGAGGGTTTGATGACCAGTTTCACGGTTTTCGATATGACCTGCGGCGGCTGCATCAAGGCGATCACCGCCGCGGTCAAGGAGGTCGCGCCCGATGCCACCGTGGTGACCGATCTCGCGACCCATCGCGTCGATGTGATAGGCTCTGCCAGCGCCGAGGTCCTGGCCGAGGCGATGCGCGACGCCGGGTTCACCCCGGAGGCGATCGCCGCATGATATGCAGGATCGTGGCTACCCTCGGCCTCCTCGTCTCGGCGGAGGGCGCCGGTGCGCAGTCCGTGCCGCAGGGTCATATGATGAACCACGGGGCCGGCACGCCTGCGATCTCGCCGTCGACCGAGGAATACAAGGCCGCTGCCAACCGGATGCACGCTGACATGGCTCTGAAGTACGTCGGCGATGCCGATGTGGATTTCGTGCGGGGCATGGTCCCGCATCACCAGGGCGCGATCGACATGGCGCGGGTCGAGCTGAAATTCGGCAGTGATCCCGAGTTGAGGAGGCTTGCGACGGACATCGTGGCTGCCCAGGAGAAGGAAATTGTCTTCATGAATGCTTGGTTGGCCAAACATCCCTGAAGTTCCGAGAATGACCGGTCCCCAGCCGTTCTCCTGGAAGACGACAGTTGCTTCCCGGTGGACGACGACCCTGGACTTTCCTGCCGCTTTTCCGCCTGACCGGAGCCATCGCTGATGAATGACAGCCCGGCTGAGGTATGGCTGACGACTTCGCGACCGCAGGAGGGGGTCGTGTGGATCACGCTCAACCGTCCCGAGGCGCGCAATGCATTGTCGGCGAGGTTGATGGCGCTCCTCAGCACGGCATTGGAGGCGGTGGTGGCGGATGCGTCGGCGCGGGTTGTCGTGATCGCAGGCGCCGGGCCAGCGTTTTGTGCCGGGCATGATCTGCGGGAGATCCAGCAGGATTCGTCCGAGCCGACAATGCGGGCGCTGTTCGCCCAGTGTTCGGCGCTGATGACTCGGATCGTGCGCATGCCGAAGCCGGTGATTGCCCGGGTGCATGGGGTGGCGACCGCGGCCGGGTGCCAGCTGGTAGCAAGTTGCGATCTCGCGGTGGCTGCCGAGACGGCAAGGTTTGCGACGCCGGGCGTGAATATCGGCCTATTCTGCTCGACGCCAATGGTCGCGTTGAGCCGCGCGCTGGGGCGCAAGGCGGCGATGGAGATGTTGCTGACCGGGGAGATGGTGGATGCCGCGCGCGCGCTTGCGCTCGGGCTGGTCAACCAGGTGGTGCCGGAGGCGGCGCTTGATGAGGCCGTGCTGGCACTGGCCGCACGGATCGCCTCGAAAAGTCCGTTGACGCTTGCGATCGGCAAGGAGGCATTCTACCGGCAGGTCGAGATGGATCTGGATGCGGCCTACGGTTACGCGGCGGAGGTGATGACGCGCAACATGATGGCGCGGGATGCCGCCGAGGGGATCGCGGCGTTTCTGGACAAACGCCCGCCAGTATGGAGCGGAAGCTGATGAGCGATCAGACCACGACGCCGCCGAAGACCGGGATCGAGATCAAGGTCGACCGTCCGAAGCTATACAAGGTCATCCTCGTCAACGACGACTACACCCCGCGTGAGTTCGTCGTCACCGTGCTCAAGATCGAGTTCCGGCTGACAGGTGATCAGGCGAGCCGGGTGATGATGACGGCGCATACCCGCGGCGTTTGTGTGGTTTCCGTCTACACGAGGGATATCGCCGAGACCAAGGCGACGCGCGCTGTCGATCTGGCGCGTGAGAAGGGTTACCCGTTGATGTTCACCACCGAACCAGAAGAATAGCAGGTATCAGGCCATGAATCACAGCTCCGCGCGCCCGGTGTTCGACCGGACGACCCAGGACATCGGCAACATCGTCGAGTTCGGGCATGTCAACGTGCTTGTGCCTGATCAGCGGCTGGCCACGATATTTTATGTGATGGGGCTCGGCCTGACGCGTGATCCTTATCTCGTGGTCGGCGTGGATAATATGTGGGTCAATGTCGGCATGTGCCAGTTCCATTTGCCGCTCGGGCCAGCGCAGGTGCTGCGCGGCACGACCGGGCTGGTGCTGCCGGATCTCGATGCCTTGGTGACACGACTGGAGGCGGTCGCGCCGCGGCTGGAGGGGACGCGGTTCCGGTTCGCACGGATCGGCGATGCCGTCGAGGTGACCTGTCCGTGGGGCAACCGGATCCGCTGCCACGCGCCGGATGGGGCGCGGTTCGGGCGTATTACGCTCGGAATGCCCTATGTCGAGATCGACGTGGCTTGCGGCACGTCAGGCGGGATCGTGCGGTTCTATCGCGACGTCATTGGCGCGCCGGGCGTGGTGGAGGGGACGACGGCGCGGATTTCGATCGGGCTCGGCGAGACGCTGGTGTTCCGCGAGACGACCGCGCCGCTGGCGCCGTTCGACGGACATCATATCCAAATCGCGGTGGCCGATTTCTCGGGTCCCCATGGGCGCCTGCTGGCGCGTGGTTTGATCACCGAGGAGAGCAACGAAGCCCAGTATCGGTTTGAGAAGATCGTCGATCCTCGGGACGGGACGGAACTTGCGGTCATCGAGCATGAAGTTCGTTCGATGCGCCATCCGATGTTTGCGCGAGCCCTGGTGAACCGAAATCCGGAGCAGACCAATAGCCATTATGCGCCCGGTCGCGAAGGCTGGGTGGCGTCGATGCCCGCGAGTCAAATGTAGGAGATTGTCGTATTTTTTTACACTTTCAGTTTTGGATGTTGGAGTGTGAGCAGTAACCCGCTGATTCGGTGATTTTTGTTGGGCTGGCACGATGTTTGCTAACTCTCTTCCGTAGAGCTGCATGACACAGTTGCCTCCGTCCGGGAGACGCTGTCGACGCGAAGGTGAAGGAGCGGGTGATGATAGGTCGGTTGATCACGAGGGTTGGGGTGGCGCTGCTGGTGACGGGCGCCTTGGCGGCGCCGGCCTCTGCCGACACGATCGCGTTCCTCAGTTCGAGCCTTTATCAATACGGCTCGGTCGGCCTCACGTTCACGACCACCATCGCCTCGCTTGACCAGACCGCGGCGATCAAGACCAACTGGAGCGCCGGCGCCGACAATGCTGGCGGCTTCGCGGGGTACCTCAACGGCGCGACCACGCCCACGCTGTTCTTCTGTGATGACCTGTTCGACTACCTGTCGACCCAGGCGACGACATCGACTCCGGGCGTCTATACCGTTTCCATGGTCTCCGGCTCTGGCAAGCTTTCGAGCAACGCCAAGACGATGACGTCGACGACATCGAATGCGCTCAATGCGCTGCTCAGCAACGGCGAGACCTTCATTACGGCGCAGTCCACGACCGCGACCAAGGCGGCAGCCTCGGCCGCGGTGCAGGTCGCCGTGTGGGCGCTGGCCTATAACGGGTCTTCTGCGGCGGTGACGACGACGACCAACGCCTTCTACTTGAACAGCGCTTCGGACGGGACTGTCATCACCAATGCCAACGCCTTCCTCACCTGCGCTTTTGGCGGTACGGTAAGCGGGATCTGCTCGGGTTGGTCGATCAGCAGCACCCAGTCGGTCGCGAACTATACGCTGTCCGGCAACCAGTCAGTGGTCGGCCTGGCGGCGAACACGACGACGACGACGGGCTCCACGGGCGTCCCGGAGCCCGGTTCGATGCTGTTGCTCGGCGGAGCCCTGTTCGGGCTGGCCGGACTGCGCCGCCGCCGCGGTTGAGGTGGGATCGCCTTAGGCGGTCCGGCGGGGTCAGAACGGCAACACAATATCCATCAGCTGCTGACCCCAACGCGGGCTCTGGACGTCCATGAGCTGACCGCGGCCGCCATAGGCAATGCGGGCTTCGGCCATACGGTCATGCAGGACCGTGTTGTCCGATGAGATATCCTGTGGGCGGATCACGCCGCTGACCTGCAAGTCCCTGAGCTCACCGTTGACCCTCATTTCCTGACGTGCCGCGACCACCAGGTTTCCGTTTGGCAACACCTGTGTGACAATGCCGGCGAGGCGTAGTTGAATGGTTTCATTGCGCTTCATGTCCCCGGTGCCTTTGTTGCCGGTGCCGCCGTTGCCTGCCAGCAGGGTGGCGGCGGTGGCTCCGGCGAGCATGTGCGGGATGGCGGCGGTCTCCAGGCCGAAGAAGCTGGGCAGACCGAAGCTCTGGGTGCTGGTACGATTGGCGTTGGTCTCGTTCTGCAGGACCGCGCTGTCCTTCACGCTCACCAACACGGTCAACAGGTCTCCGACATTGGCGGCGCGCTGGTCCTTGAAGAAGGCTCGACTCCCGTTGCGCCACAGGGCATTGGCTTGAGGCTCCTGGTGCTGGATGGCGGGCATCGGCAGGCTGAGCGGGCGATAGCCGGCTTCCTGGGTGGGATCGCCGACCGGGGTCATTGCGGGCGGTTGGCCGATTTCGGACAATCTGGTTAACGAACCGCAACCGGCGAGCAGGGTGGGCAACAATAGGAGGGCGGCGCGGTTCATGGAGTGCTCCAGATCGGCGTGGAGAGCGCCGCAGTCCGGTTGCTGGCCGGGCTGAGCGGCTGGCTCCCCGGGATGATCCGAACCACGTCGGGGCCGATGATCTCGGCTTCCACCACGGCGCGAGACCCGATGTTTCGAACGCGGATGTGCTCGCCCAAGATACCAGCTTCGAGCGCCTGCCCGGTCGCGGCCATCGCAAGTCCAGGAGCATGCAGCCGCATGGTAATCCGGGCACCCTTCTGGATCACGGGGGTGCGGGCGAGGTCGGCGAGTGCGAGGGGCTGGCCTGGAATGGCCTGCCGGCGCAGTGTCTGGCCGATCGCTTGGTCGGGACTTCGCGCCACGTCACGATGGGCCAAGCCGGTGCGGACACGGGCGATTCGCAGGTCCTGGGTCTGGATGATGCTGCCCGGAGGCAGGCGATGAACCGGGACCGGGACCGCAATCATGTCCTGCGCGAACCCGGAGAGGCGGAGGCGCTGCATCGCCGTGCCATCGGCGGAGAGTGTGAGCAGGCCAGTGAAGCGGCCGCTGGCCGGGTCCCAGTCGAGTTGCTCGATATCCAGCTTGATGGCGCCGGTCGGCGACACCGTCGGCGCGGTGAAGCCGCCGAGATCGACCTCGATATCGTCGCCCGCACCGACATGGCCGAGGGCGGTCCGTAGAGCGGACAGCAGCAGGTCGCGCGGCAGGGCCCGGCCGGGTCGGTCCAGCACAGCGCGGTCGGCCGGGGATGCCGGCTGCCAGTCGACACCGTTTTGGCGCGCGATGGCGGCGAGCTGAGGGGCCTCGATAAGAATGCGCGAGCCGGGTTGCGGAGCGGGACCGAGGGTGCGGTCGGTGGCCGGACTGACGTCGTCAAACAGGTCGGACAGACGGACCAGCGGGGCATCGAGAGTGATTTGTGGGCGCAATGTGGCAGCCTCGATGGGGCGGGCGAGCAAGAGCACAGCGATGAGGAGGCGCATGACCTGTCCTAGCGGAGGTTGGTAAGGGTGGAGAGCATCTGGTCCGATGTGGTGATCACCCGGCTGTTCATTTCGTATGCGCGTTGGGCGGTGATAAGGTTGGTGATTTCGCTGACGACATTGGTGTTGGAGCTCTCGACGAAGCCCTGCTGCACGGAACCGAAACCGGGCGAGGCCGGGGCACCGGTCACCGGATTGCCGCTGGCCGCGGTCTGGATAAAAAGATTGTCGCCTTGGGCGTCGAGCCCCGCCTCGTTGGGAAACACCGCGAGCTGGACCTGGCCGAGCGTGGTCGGCGCGGTCTGGCCGTCAATGCTCACCTGGACCTGACCGGTGCTGTTGATCATCACGGACGTTGCATTCGATGGCACGGTGATGCCTGGCTGTACCACGTGACCGTCGGCCGTGACGATCTCGCCAGTGGGCGAGAGCGAAAACGTTCCATCGCGCGTGTAGGCGGTGTCGCCCGACGGCAGCGTGACCTGAAAGTAGCCGTTGCCGCGGACGGCGAGATCGAGGCTGTTGTTGGTCTGTTGCAGATTGCCCTGCTCGTTGATGCGGTAGATCGCGGCAGTCTTGACCCCAAGGCCGACCTGCGCGCCGGCGGGGACAACGGAGCCGCTGTCCGAAGAATTGGCTCCGACCCGGCGCAGGTTCTGGTAGATCAGGTCCTGGAACTCGGCACGGCGGCGCTTGTATCCAGTGGTCGTCATGTTGGCAATATTATTGGAGATCACTTCAACGTTGGTCTGCTGGGCCTGCATGCCGGTGCCGGCGATGTCGAGCGCGCGCATGTCAGGGCCTCCTTACGGGCGCTTCTGGGTAAGTTTGTCGATGGTGGTTTGCTGACGTTCGGACTCCGACTGCACGAACTGGCTGACGAACTGATAGGTACGAAGCTCCGTCATCATCCGGGTCATCTCGGTCACTGGCTGGACGTTGCTGTCCTCGATTGCGCCCTGCACGATTGCCGGCGTGTCGACCGCCGTGGTCGGCTTGTCTGCGGTGAAGAGGCGGTTGCCCTCGGGGCGGAGGGACTGGGCGTCAGGGGGGCGAACGATGGCGATGCGGCCGATGCGGCCGCTGTCTCCGCTGATGGTACCATCGCCCGTGATGCTGAAGCCGGCATCAGTTGGCGCCGCCTGGATCGGGCGGCCCTGGGTGTCGAGTAAGGCGTTGCCGTTGCCATCGACGATGGTGCCGGACGCGGACAACTCGAAATGGCCGGCACGGGTGAGTCGGACGCCGCGTTGTGTCTGCACCGTGAAGAAGCCGTCAGAGACACCGATCGCGAGGTCGAGCGGATTGCCGGTATGTGTGAGGGGGCCCGGGCGCGTGTCGCGATAGGTGGCGCGGTCCTGTGTGTAACTGATGACGGCGCCACCGGGCGGTTGACCGCCGCCGGGCTGGCGGACGAGCCAGTCGGCGAAGACCATGCGTTCGGCCTGAAACCCGGGGGTCGCCGTATTCGCCATGTTGGTGGCGGCGACGTCGATTGCGCGCTCCTGCGCCGCAAGGCGGGATAGGGCGACCGTGGTGATGTTCTGCATGCGTGGCTCCTGATCGTCGACGGAACCTCAGCAAGCCGTGTGCCACGATGTTTGGCTCGGATTTCGGCGCGACGGCGGGGTTCCGGGCGGCAGATACTGCCGGGCAGGATCGGCACGACCAGCCTGGCGGCGGGGTGCCGTTCAGCCTTCATTAAGGTCCACGGCGCAGCATGCAGTGACAGGACGGCGGCATGGCGCACCGTTCGAGATAATTGGAGCATGTTCGTTGATGGCGACTACAGCGGCGGCCGTGCCGGGTGACGGAGGCGCTTCGGCTGAGGCCGGCAAAGGCGGACGACGGAAGCTTATCATTCTTCTCGTGCCGGTGGCGCTCTTACTCGCCGGCGCTGGGCTATGGTTCGTTGGCATTCTGCCGCCGCTGCTCGGGCTGAGCGGCGCAGCAGGGCACGGTGAAGCGGAGCCGAAAGCGGTCACCGCGGGGCACAGCAAGCCGGCGGCCGAGGCGGGCCACGGCGCCAAGTCCGCCGCCAAGGCGGTCGAACTCGCGACACCTCCCGGCCCGCTCTTCGTCGAGTTGCCGGATATTGTTTCGAACCTCAATACCGCGGGGAAGCGAGCGGTCTACATCAAATTGCGTAGCAGGATCGAGCTGGTCAGGCCTGGCGACGAAGCAATTCTGAAGGCCACGATGCCGCGGGTACTCGACCTGTTCCAGACGTACCTGCGCGAGATGAGGCCTGAGGAGATGCGCGGCTCTGCCGGCACCTACAGGTTACGCGAGGAACTGATTGCCCGAGCCAATATCGCCGTTGCGCCGGCGCGGATCCAGGACCTGTTGTTCACGGAGATCCTCATCCAATGAGCGGCGGCAACGGCGACGGCCAGTCCGCGGAGGACCTGGCGGCGGCCTGGGGCGCGGAGACCGACGGGGCCGATGGCGAGGTTTCAGTGCAGCCGGCGCGGGTTCTCAATCAGGCCGAGATCGACAGCCTGCTCGGTTTCGACGATGGACCCGGTGACGGCGAGAACCGGACCGGGATGCAGCGGATCATCAGCTCGGGGCTGGTGTCCTACGAGCGGTTGCCGATGCTGGAGATCGTGTTCGATCGGCTCGTGCGCATCATGTCGACCAGCTTACGTAACTTTACGAGCGACAATGTCGAGGTCGGAATTGACAATATTCTCTCGCTCCGCTTCGGCGATTATCTGAACTCCATTCCGTTGCCAGCGATGCTGGCGGTATTCAAAGCCGAGGAGTGGGACAATTATGGGTTGATGGTGGTGGACAGCACGTTGATCTACTCGATTGTCGATGTCCTGCTCGGTGGGCGGCGTGGCACAGCGGCAATGCGCATCGAGGGGCGCCCCTACACGACGATCGAACGCACGTTGGTGGAGCGCCTGATCCATGTCGTGTTGGCAGACTTGTCCGTCAGCTTCGATCCCTTGTGTCCGGTGACGTTCAGGTTCGAGCGACTTGAAGTCAATCCCCGCTTCGCCACCATCAGTCGGCTCTCCAACGCCGCGGTGCTTGCGCGATTGCGCATCGACATGGAAGACCGCGGCGGACGGCTTGAATTGCTGCTTCCCTATGCGACATTGGAGCCGGTGCGCGAGCTGCTCCTTCAGCAGTTCATGGGCGAGAAATTCGGTCGCGACTCGATCTGGGAGACGCATCTGGCCGAGGAACTGTGGAACACGGAGATCGACCTCGACGTCGTGCTGGACGAGCAGACCATGCGGCTGTCGGACGTCATGGCGCTGCAGCCGGGCAGCAGGATCGTGCTCAACACTCAGATCAACGCGGTGGTGCAACTGCGCTGTGGTGGCACCACGCTGTTCGAGGCACGGATCGGTAAGCGCAAGAACTGCATGGCCGTGCGCATCGAGCGTGAGGTGCCCCGGGTGGTCGTGTTTGACCGATGAAGCCGTGTCGCGGAAGGACGTTGTTTACCATCGCCTGCCAGAATGGGCAGCTAGGCGGATTAAATGGAATGGTTGCTGGACATCCCTCTCATCGTTCTTCTGACGATCACCCTGTTCCACGCCGTGCGGCTCGAGCGGGCACTGGGCGTGCTGAGGCACGATCGCGCCGCGTTGCAGACGCTGGTGGACGGGTTCAATGCGAGCTCTCAGGTCGCGGAACTGAGCATCGGCCAGGTTCGCGCGGCCGCCGACGGCGCCGGTCGGCTGCTGACCCGGCACATCGAAGCGGCAAAGGCGAAACAGGACGAGCTGACCTTCGTGATGGAGCGCGCGGACGCGCTTGCGGATCGGCTCGAGGCGTTGGTGCGTGGTGGCCGTTCTCTGGCGCAGACGGCCACTGCAGAGCCGCCTTCCATCGCTACCCCGGTTCGTCCGCGCAGCCAAGCCGAGCAGGACCTGATGCGAGCGCTCAATTTGGCCCGATGACGATGGCGTATTCGTCGTCGAGGCGGGCGGTGCGATGATGGGGCGGCTTGCCTGGCTGAGAGCGCTGCCGCTCAGCATCGCGGTCATGGCACTGCTGCTTGTCATTAAGTCAGCGGCCTTCGTCCGGGCGGCGGTCCCTGCTATGGCGACGACAGCCGCAGGGCATGAGGCTGATGTGGCGCCAAAGCCGTCCGACTCGGCAGGTGCGGCCGGGCCAGCATTGCCGATCGCGGTGAAGGCTGAGGCGCCGCCGGTCTCGGATGCGGAGCGAGCGTTGTTGCTCGATCTGCGGGCTCGCCGCCTAGAACTCGACCGGCGTGAAGCGGCGTTGATGCTGCGTGAAACCGTTCTGGCAGCGACCGAGAAACGAGTGACCGTCCGCGCCGACGAATTGCTCCTCCTGCAGCAAAAGCTCGAAGCTTTGGAGAAGGCTCGGCACGCGCGCGACCAGGCGAACTGGGCCGAGTTGGTCAAGGTCTACGAAGGCATGAAGCCGAGGGATGCGGCGGCGATCTTCAACGACCTCGATCTCGCCGTGATGTTGCCGGTGTTCGATCGGATGAAACCCGCCCGGATGGCGGTGGTTTTGGCGGCGATGTTGCCTGAGCGCGCCCGTCTTGTGACCGCTCAACTCGCGCAGATGCGCAACAAAGCAAACGTACCGCCTGGCGCCGCGATCGCGCCAGCCAGGAACGGCACCTAGTGAACAAGCACAGCGGCGGCCTCGCCGTTTGGAAGGAACCGAGATGACGATAGACAAGGCAATGAACGTTCTGATCGTCGACGACTACAAGACGATGCTGCGGATTATTCGTAACCTGCTCAAGCAGATCGATTTTAACAACGTCGAAGAAGCGACAGATGGGGCAGAAGCGCTGGCAAAATTGCGCAGTGGCAGTTTTGGCTTGGTTATCAGCGACTGGAACATGCAGCCGATGACGGGCTTGCAACTGCTACAGGAGGTGCGCGCCGATGGGCGGCTGCGCGGCACGCCGTTCATTATGGTTACAGCCGAAAGCAAGGCCGAGAATGTGGTCGCGGCAAAGCAGGCAGGTGTATCGAAATACATCGTCAAGCCGTTCAATGCTGAAACCCTGCGCGAGAAGATCGAGAAGGTGCTGGGACATGGATAATGCGGCACGGCACAACAGGCTGAACCTGTTAAGGCAACGCTACCACATAGCGTCGACTGACCTAGTGATTGATGTTGTTGACGCGATCCTTTCGACGATGCATGGCGACTTGTCGGCGTCCGAGGCTGGCCTGCTGGCCGAGATCGAAGACCTTGCCCGCACCATTGCCACTGCCAAGGCGGAGATTTCCGCGCTGCGGGTTGACGACATCATGACCAACCATATCCCGTCTGCAACCGATGAACTCGACGCGATCGTCGCACACACCGCGGCCGCCACCGACAGTATTCTTGAGGTCTGCGAGACGCTCGACGGGGTCGCCGCCACCCTCAGCCGGGATGGCGACGCGGCCGGCGGCGGTCAGCTGCATGAGGCAACGAGCCGGATCTACGAAGCATGTAGCTTCCAGGACATCACAGGGCAGCGCATTTCGAAGGTGGTTGCGACCTTGAAGGCTATCGACCAGAAGGTGGCGACGATCATGGCGACCTTCAATGGTCGGGTCGAGCCGCGTGCGACATCGGCGGAAGGGGAGGCGGTCTTGCTCAATGGGCCTCAGCTGCCGGCCCTGGCGATGGACCAGACCGACATTGACGAGCTTCTTGCCAGTTTCGACTGACCGGGGCTGCGATGATTGTCAAGACATGGGCATGGGCGCTTGCAATCACGATCGGGCTGCTGGCCCCCGTAACAGGCTGGTCGACGGGAGTGACGATCCGGAGCGGGGATCATCCCGGGTTTGGACGGATTGTGTTCGACCTCCCAGCCGGCGATGCGCCAGAGTTGAGGCCGAAAGTGGGCGTCCCGTCGGTGTGTGTCAGTCCCGTGAAAGGTCCGATCGCTCTTCCGGGCCGACCACGTAACGTTCTGGAGCTTAGGATAGAGGGCAAGGAAGAAGTCTGCATCAGCTTCGCGAACGGGAGTCAGTTCCGGCAATCGAGGCCGGCGGGCAAGCTGGTGTTGGATTTTCTCGATCCGCCCACCCTGATCGCAGGCACACGCCAAGGTAAATCCGACCTGCTACCACGCGCCGTTCGCCCGATCCGGCGGACCGTATCCTCTGCCGCCCGGGAAACGGGGTTCCTTTCCGCGCCATCCCCCCCCCCTTGGGTCCATCCGCATCATTGGAATTGATTGCGCGAAGCGCCGAGTCCATTGGGGAACGGGCAAGAGACACCGCCGTCATCCCATTTGGCGACGATGTTGGGGCCGCTGCTTTCTGGCATGACGGTCGGATCTTCGTCGTTTTCGACGAACGCCGGCCGATCGACACCGCTTTGCTGCGTGGGGCTCCGGCACTTTCTTCTGTACTGGTCCGGATGGTTGCGAGCGGGACCATTCTCGAGATCCCTGCGCCTGCCGGAAGTCGTGTCGTGATGGCGCGCGAGGCGGGGGGATGGTCAGTCGGTCTTCGGGATAACGATCGCGACGGCCAGACGGAGGCCTTGAGCCTGGAGAGCCGTGATGGCGAACTCCGGGTCGCCAGCGACGCGCCAGGCCGCGTTGTCGCGATAGGCGGCGCAGACAGTGCTGTACCACTCCTGGTCGGCACTTTGCGCAGGCCGCATGCGTCCGTTCTCGTCGCTCGACAATTTCCAGAGGTCAGGATTTCACCGACCTTCCTCGGCCTCGTGGTCGAGCCGGTATCGGACCGCACGACGCTCCGCGCCGGGCGAGATGGGTTTGTAGTGACCGCCGGCGTCGAGGCGCCTTTGGCGATCTCCAACACCGAGATGCCTTTCTCTCCCAATGGACGATTGTTGTCGCGAAGCTTCGATTTCCCTCGGCTCCCGCTTGAGGCGTTGTTGCGCCGGCTGCAAGCGATGCAGGCAGCGGCCGCGAACGCCCCGCCCCAGGAGCGAGTCGCGCGGCGGCTTGAGGTCACCCAAGCATTGCTGGCGCTAGGAATGGGTGCCGAGGCTGAGGCTCTGCTCGACTTCACGACGGCGGACGCCGGTCGCGCTTCACCGACATCGGAAATTGCCGGGTTGCGGACCGCCGCCTCTCTACTGGCTGGACGCTTCGATGACGCAGACGGTCCCGCCAATGCCGCGGAAGGGGACACTGACGAGGGGGCTCTGTGGCACGGTCTGCTGATGGCATCGAAGGGGATGAGCCCGCGAGCGGCCGCCTCCCTTATCGCCGCGACCTACCCGATTCTTCTCGCTTATCCAGCGCCATTGCGCGATCGCTTGCTGCCACTCGCAGTGGAGACCTTGTTGCAAGGTGGCCAGATGGCTGCCGCGCGTGGGCTTGTCGCTGGTGAGCCTGCTAGTCCGCGGCTGGATGTCGCCCGTGCCACGATGATGCTGAGCGAGGCGCGTGAAAATGACGCGACGGCAGCGATCCAGATCTTGGACCGCGTCTCCCGGACCGGTGACCAGTTCGCGCGTTCTTCCGCGCTGGGGGCGTCCGTTGAACTTCGCCTGGCCAGCGGGGCGATCTCGGCGAACGAGGCGGCCGACCAACTCGATCGCGCGTTGTATGCGTGGCGCGGTGACAACCTCGAACTGGGACGACGTCTGCGCGTGGCTGCGCTGCGACGCGGTGCGGGCCAATGGAAACTGGCGCTGGCAACGCTGCGCGAGGCGCTTGAGGTCTTCCCGGAGCGAGCGCGGGTGATACGGCCGCTTCTTGCGGACGCCGTTGTCCGGACAGTTATGGCTGACGGACCCCAGTCCCTCGCGCCGTTCGATGTGGCGGCCCTGGCTGAGGAGAATGCGGATCTTCTCCCCGGAGGTGCGCTGGGCCGCGACCTCGCGGTGCATATATCAGACCAGCTACAACTGCTGGAACTTCCGCGTCGGGCAGCCGATGTTCTCGCACGGCTATTGGCGGGAACGCCCGAAGGCGAGGGAAGGGCAGAATATGGCGTGCGTCTCGCCGCCCTGCGGATGTCGCTGGATGACGCGCCTGGTGCACTTGCCGCGCTGAGTGGGTCGGCGGCACCGGACCTGCCGACGGAGTTGGTGGAGCGTCGAACCTTGGCCTTCGCTCGTGCCGCTGTCGCCGTGGGGGACCGAATTTCGGCCATGTCGGCCCTGGTTGCGTTGAACTCGCCGCAGGCGCTTGATTTGCGCGCGCGCCTACTCGAACAGTCTGGTGACTGGACCGGTGCGACGGAGGGACTTCGCGACCTTTTGGCACGGAAAGTCGGGCGAGAGGGGCCGGTCGACCGCGAGGCGGCGAAATGGATACTGAGACTTGCAGGCGCGGCGGCGCAGACCGGTGACCGCGCGGCCCTGGCGTCGATCCGTGCGGACTACTTACCTCGTCTCGCCGACAAGGCGATGGCGTCGATCCTTGAGGTGATGACGGCTGCGCCAATCGATGATGTTGCCGATATCGGTCGGGCGGCAAAGGAGGCCAGCCTCATTCGTGCGCTTCCAGCGGGGCTCGCGACTGTGGGCCGGTAGGTCCCTGTCATGCTAAATGTCAGGAACAGAAAATCACCTTCCGGGCGCATTTTTCACTTGCGCCGGCCCCCCCCTTTCATCATGTTCCGGCGCCTTAGCCCAAGGGAAAGCGCGCATGAGGCGCGCGGACCAAAAGGCTGTCTACTGGTCGGAAAGGGAGATTGCGTGATGAACGCACTCACGCCACTGGGGATGGTCTCGGATCTGCCGAGCGAGAACCAGACGAACGCTGCTCGCCGCGAGGCACAAGTCGGGCATGAGATTGCCGACGAGCGAACCGATTATTTCGTCCAGCGTGACGGAATGACGTTCGCGGGAACGCATCTGCTCGTCGACCTATGGGGTGCCAGTCGGCTCGATGATCCTGCCTGGATCGACGAGGCGCTGCGCGAGGCGGCAATTGTTGCCGGCGCCACCATTCTGCATAGCCATTTCCACCACTTCACGCCAAATGGTGGCGTGTCGGGTGTGGTCGTGCTTGCCGAGAGCCACATCTCGATCCATACATGGCCGGAACGGAACTTTGCCGCTATCGATTTGTTCATGTGCGGCGTCTGCGATCCAAACTTGTCGATCCCGATTCTGCGCCGTGCCTTCTCCCCCGATCGCGTCGATGTGGACGAACAGCGTCGCGGCCGCGTCGTCTGAATTCAAGTTAGAGTTTTGTGTGGATCGGGCGGGATGCATCAGCATCCGGCCCGATCTTTGCCGAGGGGGGCGCGCCAATGTCGATCGACTCATGGGTCAATGAGACACTGTATGCCGAATGGGGACAGCGATTCAAAGTCAGGCGTGAGCTCGCGCGCGTGCAGAGCGCTTTCCAGGATATCGCAATCTTCGAGACCTATACGCACGGCCGGGTGATGTTGCTCGATGGGGTCGTGCAGATCACAGAAGCGGATGAGTTCGTCTATCAGGAAATGATCGCTCATGTGCCGGTGCTCGCACACGGCAACGCGGCGACTGTGCTGATCATTGGCGCCGGCGATGGCGGTGTGCTCCGACGCGTGCTGCAGCATTCCGCGGTGAGGAGGGCCGTGATGGTCGAAATCGACGGCGAGGTGATCCGGCTCTGCAAGACTTTCATGTCCGCTATCGCTGGAGACGCTTGGCATGATCCGCGTGCCGAGGTGATTGTCGGCGATGGGATCGATTATGTACGACGCGCCCCGAATGCCAGTTTTGACGTGATTATTGTAGACTCGACTGATCCGATCGGCGTGGGCGAAGTGCTGTTCACCGATGAATTCTACTCCAATGCCGCCCGCATTCTGACGGCCGACGGTGTGATCGTTAACCAGTGCGGCGTTCCGGCGATGCAGGCGGACGAATTGCGCGACACCAGCGCGCGCCGTGCTCAGTTTTTTGCGCATGTCGGTGCGTACGTGGCTGCGGTCCCGACTTATGTCGGCGGCTATATGACGCTGGGCTTTGCCTGCAAAGCGCCTGACTTCGACCAGGTCCCGGTCGAAACACTTCGGGCCCGGGCACAGGCCACCGGTCTGCTGGGAACAACTCATTACTGGACGCCGGAAATTCATGCCGGCGCTTTCCATCTGCCACCCTATATCGCCAAGCACTTGCCGCGCTAACCGCCTGAGAAGCTCTGCACCAGGCTGCCGGCGACCAGACGCCAACCATCTACCAGAACGAAGAAGATGAGCTTGAACGGTAGTGATATGGCGTTCGGTGGCAGCATCATCATCCCAAGGCTCATCAGGATGCTCGCCACCACAAGATCGATGACCAGGAACGGAAGGTAGACCAGGAAGCCAATCTCGAAGGCGCGGCGCATTTCGCTGACGAGAAATCCGGGGACCAAGGCACGCCACGGCGTCGCATCGGCGGCCGGCGTGTCGCGGAAGTGGGCGAGATCAATGAAGAGTTGGAGGTCGTCGGAGCGGACGTTGGCGAGCATGAAATGACGGAACGGTTCCGCTGCGT
Organism: uncultured Rhodospirillales bacterium; assembly: GCA_903928895.1. Taxonomy (GTDB): domain Bacteria; phylum Pseudomonadota; class Alphaproteobacteria; order Acetobacterales; family Acetobacteraceae; genus CAIYPH01. The sequence goes on from CAIYSR010000093.1 coordinate 144,214, forward strand.
GTTTCAGGCCTTCTACATCATCGATACGGCCGTCCGACATCGGCTGCAGCCCAGTGGACCAGGACTGGTCGATCGTGGGCTCCATGACATGGAACGTCAGAAACAACGCGAGGCCGATCAGCACGACATTGGGTGGTGCGCCCTGTAGCCCCAAAGCATTGCGCAGCAACGACAATACGATGATAATCCTCGTGAAGGCGCTAACCATCACGAGCAGCGACGGCGCCAGGGATAGGGCGGTGACGAGGGCAGTGAGCTGCACCAGCCTTGATGTGGTACCGACGCCGCCGGTACCGCCGAGATCAATGGCAATGGATTGCGCCGCGGCGGGGATTGCGAACAGCATCAGGCCGACGATAAGCAAACCTCCGTGGCAAGGTCGCTTCATGCGCGGGGTTCCGCCGGGATGGACCAGGTGCTGAGCAGGATATCGCCGCCCCCGCCGGTCGCCAGCAACAGCCGCCGTCCGTTGCACTCGATCAAGTGCAGCCGGCGCTTCGCGTCGATGGGCAGATTGTCGAGCAGGATGATGTGGGTTCCCCGTGGGACGGCGCGGTTGAGGCCAAGCTTGCGCGCGAACCAGGCTGCCGCCAGCGCGATGGCGAGCACAGCGGCGAGGGCCGGCAATGCCAGGGCGAACTGAATAAGGCTCATGCGGCGACCTTTCTGGTGGTGGCGTGATTGTCAGGTACGAGCAATGAGGATCAGGTGAAGGTTATCGAGTTCGTCGGCGATATTCCGTAACTGGGTTTGGAATGCACGGCCTTGCGCGGCCGGGAGGTCCAACGCCTGAGCGCACAAGAACCCGACTAGATTGTCCAGACCCGTGAGATCGACGGAGCGGCCGGAGGCGGCAAGTGCCCGGGCCGTACGCAGGGTGGCCGCCACGCCGGCATGCAAATTCTCGATGGGGGGGGGCATCGTGCTCACGGGCAGCACGCTGCGCGGAAATAGTGAATTAATGGTTATCACCGCAACGGAAGCGGATAACACTCCGTCCGATTAAGGATTTGGTAATGTTTGCGGCGCACAACAATGGCCAGTCAACTCCGACCGGAGGCCGCCGTGACCATAGCCGGGATCTCGCTCTTCGATTTGGCCGAGCGTCGGCTGACTTGGCTCGACAACCGCCAGCAACGGCTCGCTCAAAATATCGCCAATGCCGACACTCCGGGCTGGGCGCCCAGTGATCTGGCGCCGTTCGCCGCAGATATTGGGAGAGTTCAGGGGGCTTTGCTGCGGACCGATCCGGGACATTTCAGCCCAAGCGGCGTGCCGGCGAGAGTTTCGGAGGCGCATATTCGCAATACTTCTGGCGAGCGCGCGCCGGACGGCAACGCTGTTTCGCTGAACGATCAACTCGCGCGATTGGCCGGGACCGAGACGGCACATGATCTAGCAACGGATATCTACCGGAAATACTTGGGCTTTTTTCGCCTCGCGATCGGCCGATGATGGTGCTGAGAGGAGAGTTGATACACCATGGACATGACAACCGCGCTCGACATCTCGGCCCGAGGCATGCAGGCGCAGACAACCCGGCTTCGCGTGATCGCCGAGAATCTCGCCAACCAGGATACCACCGGTAGCTCACCGGGCGGGCAGCCTTACCAGCGTAAAACTGTCAGCTTTCGCAACAACCTTGATCGGGCCAGTGGCGTCGCACTCGTCTCCGTGCAACAGGTCGGCCGCGACAAGAGCGCCTTCCCGCTGCGCTATGATCCGGGCCATCCCGCTGCCGACAGTAGCGGCTATGTCCGGACGCCCAACGTCAATGCAATGATCGAGGTGATGGACATGCGCGAGGCGCAGCGGAGCTACAATGCCAATCTCGCGGTGATGCAGGTCGCGCGATCAATGATCTCGCGCACCATCGAGATGTTGAAGTAGCTCGCATGGCGATCCCCGTTCTTACCGTTCGTCCTGCTGATGTTGCCTCCGCCTATCGCGGTGTGGATGCCGGGCAATTCGGGCTGGATAGAGGATCACCGTTCGGCACGATCCTCGAATCAGCCGTGAAGGGAGGGATCGCAACAGTTCACCAAGCCGAGGTCGCCTCCATGGCCGGGTTGAGCGGGAATGCCAGCGTGACCGACGTGGTGACCGCGGTTGCGAAGGCGGAACTCACATTGCAGACGGCGATGACGATCCGGGATCGGGTGGTCCAGGCCTACCAGGACATCATGAAGATGCCGATCTAACAAATGATGACGAGGGGAAAATCCATATCGAAGCAAAATCGGATGATAGAACAACGAGCTGGGATTTGCACCACCAAAGGGAGGTGAGGGAGTTGCAGGAAGTCGAGATCGCGGGCCTGTTGCGCGAGGCGATGCTGGTCTGTGTCAAGCTAGCAGGGCCGCCGCTCGTCGTTGCGCTGGTAGTGGGCATCGTGATGTCCCTGGTGCAGGCGGTGACGCAGGTGAGCGAGCAGACACTAACGTTTCTCCCAAAAGTGGTGGCTATTTTCGGAACCCTCTTGCTGCTTGGGTCATTCATGATCGTGGCACTCGGTGATTTCACCCGCTTGGTCATGGACCGGATCGTCGCGATCGGCAGTCTGTAGGAATTTGGTATGATATCGGATCCAGCCGATCTTCCTGGCCTGGCATTCAGTTTCGTGATGGTGCTCGCCAGGGTCGGCAGCGCAGCCATGCTGCTCCCTGGCGTTGGCGAGGCCGAGGTATCGCCGATCATCCGCGCTGGATTCGCGATGGCGCTGGCGGCGTTGTTCCTGCCCGTTGCTGGGGGGGGGCTGGTGATGCCGAACGATGGACCGATCGCGGCGCTGGCGGCGCTGGGTTGCGAGGCGGTGACAGGTTTGTGGATGGGGTGGCTCGTGCGCGTATCCATGCAGGTCCCGGCAATGGCGGGGCAGGTGATGGCGGCGGCGAGCGGCATGAGCAATGTCTTGCAGCCCGATGCTGAAGTCGGGCCGCAGAGCGCAGCCCTGGGACATGCGCTGGCGCTGGCGGCGCCAGTGGTGGTGTTCGCGAGCGGCCTGTATGCAATTCCGCTGCGGGCATTGGCTGGAAGCTATGAGGTGATTCCGGCCGGACATCTGCTGCCGGCGATCGAGTCGTCGGCACACGCGATCGGGGTGATCGGTCGCGGCTTCGCGGTTGCGCTGCAACTCGGCGGTCCGTTCGTTCTGGCGGGAACTCTGTGGCAGATGGGGTTTGGACTTCTGAGCCGTCTGGTGCCGCAATTGCAGGTGTATTTCGCGGCAATGCCGGGGCAGATCGCCGGCGGGCTGGTTCTGTTCTCGGCGATCAGTGGCAGCGTCCTGGCGGTCTGGCAGGACAGCATACTGGGCGAATTCCTTAACCTGCCAGGCCATTGAGCATGGCCGAGCAGGACGGCAAAACTGAAGCCCCAACCCAACGTCGGCTTCAGCAGTCCCGGGAAACTGGGGAGGCGGCCCTGTCACGCGAGTTCGTCACTCTCGCCGTGCTGGCGGGGGCACTGGTGTTGATTTCGTATTATGGAGAGGGGATGACGCGTCGGCTTGGGGGCCAATTGGCCTGGTTGCTGGAAGCGTCCCACAGCCTCACGGTGGAGGAGGCGGTAAGTGTCGCCGGCACCGCGACGGTGTCGATCGTCGGGCCGGTCGGGCTGATCGTCTGCCTAACGGCGGCGTTTGCGACTTTTGGTCAGACGCGCTTCCTGTTGAATCCTGGGGCAATGCGACCGCGATGGGCTCGGCTTGATCCGCGCGCGCGGCTGTCCCGCATGTTCGGGGCCACGGCGCTGCTCGAAGTGCTGCGGGCGACCCTCAAGCTGGCGGTCGTCGCGTTCGGGGCCTGGCTGGCCCTGGCGGCGGCGATGCCGGGTTTGCTCGCCGCATTGTCCTGGACCACGGCGTCGCTCAGCGGCGAGATCCGGACGCGGCTCATCGCAATCGCTGTGGCCGTGCTCGGCGCGTTCGCGGTTCTGGCAACGCTCGATATCGTGAATGTTCAATGGCAGCACTGGCGTAAGCTGCGGATGAGCCGGCAGGAAATCCGTGATGAACACCGCGATGCCGAGGGCGATCCGTTGGTCAAGCGGCGAGTCCGCCAACTGCGGCAGCAGCGTTCCCGTCGGCGCATGATGGCGGCCGTGCCGAAAGCGACGGTGGTGCTGACGAATCCGACCCATTATGCAGTAGCCTTGGCGTATGATCCGGCGACGGGCGGCGCGCCGAAAGTTGTGGCGAAGGGAGCCGACGAGGTGGCTGTGCGGATCAGGGAAATGGCAGAAAAGCATCGGGTGCCGCTGGTGGCGAACCCGCCTTTGGCCCGTGCCTTGTTCAAGCTTGAATTGGGCGGGGAGATCCCCGCCGAGCACTATCGGCTGGTGGCAGAGATCATCGCCTACGTCTGGCGTCTGCGCGGCCGGGCGGCGGGGCGCGCATGAGGCGGCTGCTGGGTGGTACCTTGGGGCGATGGCGCGAACTGCTGCGCACCGTCATGATTGTGCGTCTCGCCGGCAATGGCGCGCGACCGGATGCGCTGATCGATCTGCTCGTGCGCGATGCGCCAGATGGCTGTCTGGTGCTGGACGCCGCCGGACGCGTGCTGCGCACAAATGCTGCCCTTCTCAGGCTGGCGGCTGGGGTTGACCTCAGCCCTGGTTCGGATGCGGCGTTGTTGTTCGAGCCGATTTCCCGCTCCGTGATCTGGCAGAAGGTGGTGCAACTCCTGCGCGGGCAGAGTGTCGAGGTCCGCGCCGAGCGGGCGTGTCTGGCCGCGGAAGGCGAGGTTCATGTACTGGTCAGCGCCGATCCGGTCGGAGATGGCGCGATCGATGGCGTGTTGATCCGCTTCATCGACATCACGCCGCAAGCACGGCTCGAGGCCCAACTGGTGCAGAGCCAGAAGCAGCAGGCGGTGGGTCAGCTCGCCGGCGGGATCGCGCATGATTTCAATAACTTGCTCACCGCCATCATGGGCGCCGCGGATGCGATCGCGACTCGGCCGGGGATCGACCCGGATACGCTGGACGAGGCGACGCAGATCCAGAACGGGGCGGAGCGCGGCGCAGCGCTGGTGCGCCAACTACTGGCTTTCGGCCGCCAACAGACGTTGCAGCCGCGCGCTTTGGCGGTAAACGAGACCATCACTGCCCTGGCAAGCCTGCTGCGACGCCTGCTCGGCGAGGCGGTTCGCCTAGAGCTCGATCTCGAGCAGCCCGGCCGGGTGATCCGCGCCGACCCGACACAACTCGACCAGGTGCTGATCAATCTCGCCGTCAACGCTCGCGATGCCATGCCAGACGGCGGTGTCTTGATCCTGCGTACCGGGCATCTGACCCTCTATCGCGGCCGGACGACAGGAAGCGAGACCATTCCTCCTGGCCGCTATGTGACAGTCGAGGTGGCCGACACTGGAACCGGGATCGCGGCCGATGTGCTGCCGCGGATTTTTGATCCGTTTTTTACCACCAAGCGCGAGCAGGGCGGTAACGGGCTTGGACTGTCGACGGTGCAGGGCATCATCCGGCAGTCCGAAGGGTATCTCACGGTCGACAGTTCGCCGGGGCAGGGCACTCGGTTCCGCTTACACTTCCCGCGGTGGGACGGTGCGGTCGATGCGCCCGTCGCGACCGCGCCACCATCAGTGCTGAACGCGCAGAGCGATGGTCGGGTGTTGTTGCTGGTCGAGGATGAGGAGCCCGTTCGACGTCTCGCGGCGCGCAGTTTCGAGCGCCGCGGCTGGACTGTACTGGCCGCCGAGAGTGGAGAGGCGGCGCTTTCCATGGTCGCGACGACAGATGGTCTGATTGCTGCCGTGGTGAGCGACATGGTGATGCCAGGGATGGATGGCGCGAGCCTCGTCCGGGCCCTGCGCAACCGGCCCGGCCTCTCGGCGGTGCCGGCAATATTGGTGTCGGGCTACGCCGAGGAGACGCTGCGGCGCGAGATCGGGACGCAGAGTACGATTTTCGTGGCCAAGCCATACTTGCCGCGCGATCTGGTTGAGCGCGTCGAGGCGGTTGTGGCCGGCAACGTGCCGAACGCGGTTTGACAGCCGCGGAGCGGCGGTGCTCAGTCGCGCCAGTTAAAGGGCCAACGGGAGGGATCATGCGCCTTGCAAATAAGATCGCCATTGTCATCGGCGCCGGCCAGGGGCCGGGCGAGGGCATGGGCAATGGCCGCGCTACGGCGCTTCGCTTCGCGCAGGAGGGTGCGACGGTGCTGTGCGTGGACCGCGAACTCGGTTCGGCCGAGCAGACGGCGGCTATGATCGTGGCGGCCGGCGGTGGCGCAGTGGCGTTCGCGGCCGATGTGACGGTCGAGGCGACGCTGGCTGCCTGCATCGCGGATGCCATGGCGCGCTGGGGGCGGATCGACGTGCTGCACTACAATGTCGGCGTGTCCATCGCCGGCGGGGACGCCTCGCCCACCGAGATCACCGAGGAGGCGTTCGATCGTATCCACGCCATCAACCTGCGTGGTCTGGTGATGTCGGTGAAGCATGTGCTGCCGATTATGCGGGCGCAGGGTACGGGCGTAATCCTTGCGATCTCCTCCGCCGCCGCGTGGCACAACTATCCGTACGTGGCGTACAAGGCGACCAAGGCGGCGATGATTGCCACCATCCAGCAGGTCGCGATTCAGAACGCGCGTTATGGGGTGCGCGCCAACGTGATCTTGCCCGGACTGATGGACACGCCGATGGCAGTGGATACCAGGGCGCGGAGCACCAACCGGTCGCGGGCGGAGGTAGCCGCCGAGCGCGATGCCAAGGTGCCACTGCGGGGCAAGATGGGGACCGCATGGGACGTGGCGAACGCGGCGCTGTTCCTGGCCTCGGACGAGGCGAACTTCATCACCGGCGTGGCCCTGCCGGTCGATGGCGGTACGGTCATCAACGTCGTTTGATCCCGGGGGTGCAGCGGTAATAGTTCGTATTTTGTTCTTGCGCGACGTGATTGACGAACATATAACGAACGAAAGGTTAATCTTTCTGCCGTCATTCCTTGCCTGGGTGTCGCCACGTGTGACAGACTCGCGCCCGACGGCGCAGGATGACTGACCAGCCGCACGCCGAACCCAGGAGACGGGACGCATGGAAAAGACCAAGGCTCAGGAGAACAAGGCGCTCGATGCCGCGATGGCGCAAATTGAACGGGCCTTTGGCAAGGGTTCGATCATGCGCATGGGGGCGCGCACCGGCGACGAGACGATCGAGGTGATCTCCTCGGGCTCGCTCGGGCTTGACCTGGCGCTCGGTATCGGCGGCTTTCCCAAGGGCCGTATCATCGAGATCTACGGGCCGGAAAGCTCGGGCAAGACCACGGTTGCGCTGCACGCCATCGCCGAAGCGCAGAAGAAGGGTGGCACCTGCGCCTTCATCGACGCGGAGCACGCGCTCGACCCGATCTATGCCCGCAAGCTCGGCGTCGACGTCGACAACCTGCTGATCAGCCAGCCAGATGCTGGCGAACAGGCACTCGAGATTGCCGATACGCTGGTGCGCTCGGGCGCGATCGACGTGCTGGTGGTCGACTCGGTCGCGGCCCTCGTACCCCGGGCGGAGCTCGAAGGCGAGATGGGCGACAGCCATATGGGCCTGCACGCGCGCCTGATGAGCCAGGCCCTGCGCAAGATCACCGGCTCGGTCTCGCGCTCCAACACTTTGTTGATCTTCATCAATCAGATACGCCTCAAGATCGGCGTCATGTTCGGCAACCCCGAGACCACCACCGGCGGCAACGCACTGAAGTTCTATGCTTCGCTGCGCCTGGAAATCCGCCGCACCGGATCGATCAAGGACCGCGAGGAGGTCGTGGGCAATCAGACCCGGGTGAAGGTGGTCAAGAACAAGCTGGCGCCGCCGTTCCGCCAGGTTGAGTTCGACATCATGTTCGGCGAGGGCATCAGCAAGGTTGGCGAATTGCTTGACCTCGGCGTCAAGGCCGGCATCGTCGAGAAGTCGGGCTCATGGTTCTCCTATGACAGCCAGCGCATCGGCCAGGGCCGCGAGAATGCCAAACAGTTCCTGCGCGACCACAAGGACGTGGCGGAAACCATCGAGAAGCGGATCCGCGGCCAGGCCGGACAGATCGCCGCCGCCATGCTGACCGCGCCCGAGACCGATGATGCGGAGGCCGCCGACTGACCGGGATTCCCCTCTCCAGTGCCGATCTGGAGCTGATCGCGGCGGCGGAGGAGACCCTGAGCCGCCACTACCGGCCGTTCTGGCATACTGTTGCTGCGGCCATCCGTGGCGGCGACGGAAGGATCTGGACCGGAATTCACCTTGGCGCCACAGTGGGGCGGATGGCGATCTGTGCCGAGCCGATTGCCTTCGGCCGCGCGATCCTGGAAGGCGACGGCACCGTCACGACCGGTGTGGCTCTGCGCCATCCCAAGCCGGAGGAGGCGGATCGCCGGATTGCTGTCGTCGCGCCCTGCGGCGCCTGCCGCGAGTTGTTTGCCGATCACGCGCCGGACGCCTGGATCATCATGCCAGGCCGGGAGGGACCGACGAAGATGCCAGTCTCGGCCCTGCTGCCGCTGCCCTACATGCGCTGATGCCGTGACCAGGCAGCCCTACTACAATGGCCCGCTGTCTGACCACTTCGACGGCACCTGCTTCTTTCTGCCCGGCCAGCTCGCCACCGCTCGCAAAGGCAGTCTGGCCACCATCGCCCGGCTGCGCTTCGCGGGAACCCGGGCCCACTGGCCGAAGCACTTCCCCAGCCAATACGCCGGCGCTCGGCCGCCGGTGCGGGTCGATGGCGTCCGGATCACGCTGGTCGGCCACGCGAGCTTCCTGATCCAGATCGCCGGGCGCAATCTGCTGGTCGACCCGGTCTGGTCCCGGCGCGCGAGTCCAACCCAATGGCTCGGTCCCAGCCGTGCCAATCCACCGGGCATCGCGCTTGCCGACCTGCCACCGATCGACGCCGTGCTGATCACGCACAACCACTACGACCATATGGACCTGCCGACGATCCGCCGGCTCTGGCAGGCGCATGAGGCCCCGGTGATCGCACCGCTCGGCAATACGGAGGTTCTGCGTAGCGCCCACCGTGCGCTCGTCGTGACGGAACTCGACTGGCACGACCAGCATGTCCTCGCCCCCGATCTCGCGGTCACCTTGCTGCCGTCGCAGCACTGGTCCGCCCGCGGCCTGAATGACCGTCGGATGGCGCTGTGGGGCTCTTTCCTGATCCGGATACCCGGGTTCACCCTGCTCCATATCGGCGACACCGCCTATGGCGACGGCGCAACTTTCCGCGATATCCGCGCCCGCCACGGCGCCCCGGACCTCGCCATCATCCCGATCGGCGCCTATGAGCCGCGCTGGTTCATGCACACCGCCCATGTCAATCCGGAGGAGGCGGTCCGGGCCATGCAGGACCTCGGGGCCGCCCAGGCACTTGGCCATCATTGGGGCACCTTCCAACTCACCGACGAGCCGATCGAGGCGCCGGCGCATGATCTTGCACTGGCCCTGGCCGCGCGGCACATCCCGCCGGAGTGCTTCCTTGCGATGCGGCCCGGCCAGGCCTGGGTGCCATGACGGCGAACTGTGCTAACCTGCGACATCCGATCCGCGCCGAAGGAGCCGCAAGCCGCATGATGTTCCGCCGCACCTTGCTCGCCGGCCTCGCCGCCGTCGCCGCCCGCCCGGGGTTCGCCCAGACTGGGCCGCAGCCCGAGCTTCCCAAAGAGAAACTCGTCATCGTCACTCGCGACGGCAAGCAGCACGCATTCTCCGTCGAAATGGCACTGAGCACGGATCAGCAGACCATCGGCCTGATGTTCCGCGCTGCGGTGCCGCCGGACGGCGGCATGTTGTTCGATTGGGGCAGCCCGCGGCCATCGCAGATGTGGATGCGCAACACCGTCAGCGCGCTCGATATGCTCTTCATCAATGCCGATGGCACCATCCGCGCCATCGCCGAACACACAGTGCCGCAATCCCTCGCCACGATTGATAGCCACGGCCCGGTCCGTGCCACGCTTGAGCTGGCGGCCGGCACGGCGGAGCGACTCGACATCAGGGTCGGTGACAAGGCGCACCAACGGATTTTCAACAACGCCCTCTGACCTGCGCCTCGGCTGACCCTTGCTTTCGCGGCCTCGCCCTCATAGGGTCCGCCGCAATCGGGGCGTGGCGCAGCCTGGTAGCGCGCGTGTTTTGGGTACACGAGGCCGCCGGTTCGAGTCCGGCCGCCCCGACCATGACGAGAAGGATGTTTTGCGATGACCGCCAAGGCACGGATTTTCCAACAGCCCAGGAACGCGATGCAGTCCGGCCAGGCCGGCACGCATGAGTGGATCCTCGAATTCGAGCAATCCGAGGCTCGCAAGGCCGATCCGCTGATGGGCTGGATCGGCAGCGCCGACACTCAGGCCCAGGTGCGTCTCAAGTTCGACAGCCGCGACGAAGCCGTGGCCTATGCCGAAAAGAACGACCTGGCATATTCGGTCGAACTGCCCAAGGTCCGCCGCATTATCCCCAAAGCCTACGCCGACAACTTCAAGAACAACCGCCCGGAAAACTGGACGCACTGACGTCCAGCTTCCTGGCCGCCCCGCTCACTCCAGCGGATCAAGTGGCCAGATCGGCCGTCGCGTGTGCCGATACGGCATGGTCTTGAGGATCATCGAGCCCAGCCCATTGCCATCGACCGTGATCACCTCGCGCGCCAGCGGCCCGAAGGCGGCGCGGAAATGGTGGTTGGATTTCACCGCCACCGTGGCCTTGCGCGCCGGATCACAGCCGAGCGAGGTCAACTGCGCCGTGTCCGTCGCTTGGCCGTTGTTGGTGATCAGCGCGATCTCGATCCCGCCCACCCGGATCAGCGCCGACGGCCCGTAGTCCCGCCACACCCCGCCGCCCATCGGCCCGAAAGTCTGGAATTTTCCGTCGGTCAGGCTCACCACCGAAGCCGTCACCGTGAGCGGTCCGCCCCCGGCCCGGGGGTCATGCTTGCCACCGATGGTGAGGCTGCCGCTGTTCCCGACCCCGAGAGCAGTGGCATCACGCACCGCCTGCGGGTCGAAAATCGCATAGAACGCCGTGTTCTGCAGGTCGGCCACAATCATCGCGCGCAGCAGATCGGTCGAGTCGCCGTAATGCCCACTGCCCGGATTATCCGTCACATCGGCCATCACCAGCGGCCGGTCGTGCTTGCCCTCGCCGTCCTTGCAGTGTCCGATGGCCTCCGCCAGCGGCCAGTTGGTGACGCTGAGGAACGCCCGCGTCTTCCAGGCATAGTCCATGAACTCCTCGGCGATCGCCTGGCCCGCCGGATCGGCGCCATTGGTCGTCACCGTGACGGACGGCCCGATGTCATGGATATCCGCCGCGGTGAACCCCGAACAAACGCTGACCACCAACGCCCGCCCGGCCTGCTCCAACGCCGCGCCGCGCTCGATCAACTCGCGCATCGGCCCGACCTGGGTGCGCCCGCCATTGAGCCCGCGCAGCATCGGCCGCTTGGCGATCGCGGTGCGCGGATGGATTTCCCCCAGCATCGCCCGCTGCAACAACTCCGCCCCCTGCCACGCTCGCTCGTAGTAGTCGACATGCGGATAGGTCCGCACCGCGATCAGCGCATTGGCGCATTCCGCCATCTGTTCGGTGATGTTGCCGTGCAGATCGAGCGTGACCACGATCGGCACATCGGCCCCCACCTTTGCGCGCAGCCGCCGCAGGATTTCGCCCTCGCCATCCTCGAACCCCTCAGCCACCATGGCGCCGTGCAGATGCAGCAGCGCCCCGTCGATGCCGCCATCGGCCCCGGCCAACAGCAACCCGGTGATGGTCTCGAAGGTCTCGGCGGTGATGGTGCCGGACGGATTGGCCGAGGCCGCCACCGGATGGCTCAGCGTCCAGCCAAACTTCTGTGCCGCCTCGAAGGTCGCGCCGAACTCGGAGCGGGTGCCCAGCCGCTGCGCCGGGATCTCGTTGGCAGTCAGAAAGGTCCGTCGTCGAAAATTCTCCATCGTGGTCGGCACCACGCTGAACGTATTGGTCTCATGGGCGAATTCACCCGTCAGCACCCGAAATCCCATCTGTCGTGCTCCCCGTGATATGGTCGGCCCAGATACGCAAAGCATCGTGCCCGGCCGGAGTGAGAGCGTAGACGCCCTTGGCGGTGCGTTCAAACCAGCCATAGACATTGCGCAACAACATGGTGCCGGCCTCGGGCACCACGGCCTTCAGGTCACGCGGACGCTGCGGCGCCGCGCGCAACTGATGCGCCAACGCGAGCGCCTGCTGGCGATACGCCGTCATCCGCGCCCCGCGCGCATGCCCCCCCTCCATGGGATCGCCCCGGCGTCGCGCAAATTCGCGCAGGATCAGCCGCCGGCGCACCCCATTGCGGCGCGGCGTGTAGGGCCCGGCCTCGACCAGCGTCGTGACCTGCCCGGTGCTCAGCGTAACCGCGAGCAGACCAATCCCCAGCAGCCGACACAAGTGATGCGCCCGCCGGTCCCGATCCCGCCCCTTGCGCGTTGCCGGCACCGCGAGCCAGACCTCGTCGGCGCTGCGCATCCGCTCCACCGCCTGCAACACCAGCTCGAAATTCAACCCCAGCTTGAGTTCGGCGATCACCAGCATCGGCGGCTCGCCGTCGCGCAGCGCCACCACATCGGCGCCCACGATCTCACCCTTCACCGTGAACCCGAGCCCCTCCAGGAACCGCTTGACCGGGCCGTAAAGCGCCGTCTCGCTCAGCGCATCCCGCCTTCAACCGCCTGGCGCGGCTCCGCAGTCGCCACCTGCGCCTCGCACGCCCGCATCACCTCCTGGCCCGTCATGTTCCAGGTGTTGATGCCGCCGACCATGATCACCTGCACCAGTCCCTCGGCCAATTCCTGCAACGTCAGGCCGAGCTTCATCGCATTGCCGGCATGGCTCATCGCCCCCTTGAGGTCGCCGCGCAGCACGTCGAGCAGCACGTAGATGAATTCCTTGGTCTTCAAATCGAGCCCGCCCTCGGCGCTCGAATCCCGCATCAGCGCGCTGCGGATCAGCCCATACCCGGCAAACGCCGCCGGCGCGTGTTTGGCCAGCAACTGGAATGAATCCGGCACCCGCCCGCTGGTGGCGGTAAAATTGGCGATCCCGGCCTCGGTCGCCTGCGCAATCAACTCGGTCGTGCTGAGCTTGGGCATCATGCCATCCATGGGGGCGTCGGCAGCCCCTTGCTGCGGAGAAATTCCGGATTGAACAACTTGGACTGGTAGCGCGCGCCACCGTCGCAGAGAATGGTCACGATGGTATGCCCCGGCCCCATTTCGCGGGCCACCCGGATGGCGGCGGCCACATTGATCCCCGCCGATCCACCCACCGACAGCCCCTCATGGATTTGCAGATTGAACACCTGCTCCAGCGCCTCCGCATCGCCGATCCGCACCGCATCGTCGATCGGCACATCCTCGAGGTTCCCCGGCACCCGGCCCTGCCCGATCCCCTCGGTGATCGAACTGCCCGCGACCGTCAGGTCATTGCTCTTCACCCAGCCGTACAGGCAGGACCCCTCGGGGTCCGCCAGCACGATCCGCACCGCGGGATTGCGCGCCTTCAACGCCAGCGCCACTCCGGCCAAGGTGCCGCCGGTACCGCACGCGCAGGTAAACGCATCCACCCCCCCCGCCGTCTGATGCCAGATCTCCGGCCCCGTCGTCGCCTGGTGCCCCTCGCGATTGGCGAGATTGTCGAACTGGTTCGCCCACACCGCCTGCATCTCCTGCGCCAGCCGGCGCGAGACATGCACGTAGTTGCCCGGATCCTTGTACGGCTTGGCCGGCACCAGCCGCAGATCGGCCCCGATCATCCGCAGGAAGTCGATCTTCTCCCGGCTCTGCGTCTCCGGCATCACGATCACGCTGCGATAGCCACGCGAATTGCCGACCAGGGTTAGCCCAATCCCGGTATTGCCGGCGGTGCCCTCCACCACCGTGCCGCCGGGCTTGAGCAGTCCGCTGGACTCCGCGTCCAAGATGATGGCGAGCCCTGCCCGGTCCTTTACCGAACCGCCGGGGTTCATGAATTCGGCCTTGCCCAGGATGTTGCAGCCGGTGGAGTCCGAAGCCCGACGCAGGCGGATCAGCGGGGTATTGCCGATCGAGGCCGCGAGATCTGCCGCTACCGGGGGGGGCACGCTGACGGCCGGTGAGTTCTGCATGATGATGACGTCTCCCGCTCGTTTTGGTCGTGTGCCGGGTTGAACAGCAGCGTGCGCCGTGCGATTGCCCATGGTATTGGTCCGTACTCATCATGGGGTTTCCCGGCATGGTCGACAACATCCACCCGCGTGACGTCTGGTCAGCCTTGCGCGACACGGCGAACGCCCAGCTCGTCGATGTCCGCACCGACGCCGAATGGGCCTATGTCGGCCTCGCCGATTTGTCAGAGATCGGCAAACAGCCGCTGCTCGTTCCATGGCAGATATTCCCCGCGATGCATGTCAACGAAGGATTCATCGGCCAGTTGTACGCCGCCGGGCTGACGCCCGAGCACCCCATCTATTTCCTCTGCCGCAGCGGCGTGCGCAGCCTCGCTGCGGCGCGAGCCGCGGTCGAGGCCGGATTCCCGCACAGCTACAACGTCGCCGATGGGTTCGAAGGCCCGCCCGACGCCGCCGGCCACCGCGGCGCCACTGCCGGGTGGAAAGCCGACGGCCTGCCGTGGCGGCAGCGCTAGTCGAACGTCCGGGCACCGGCGATGTTCCCCATCCTGAGCACGATCGACGAGGGCTGGACCGCCGCCGTCGGATTCATGCGTGCCTATCCGAGGCAGAGCCTGCTGTTCGTGCTGGTCTATCTCGGGGCGGCCGGCGTAGGAGTCGGCAATTTTGTGGTGTTGCCTTTGCCGGTCTGGCTCGCCGGTCTGGCGCTGACCTGGGGGCTCGGCGTAACCGGCCTGATCCTGCTGGCACCGGTGTGGACCGCGCTCTACCGCTACGCCGTGTTGGGGGACCGCAACAGGCGGTACTGGCAGTTCGATGTACGGTTATGGCGTGTGCTGGTCGTGATGGTGGTGATGGCGCTGATCATGCTGATCGGCGCCGTTCCGTTCGCCCTGGGCCTCGATGTGCTCCAGTTGCTCGGCGGGCGGCGGATGTTCGTGGCCGGCATCGTCGGCTTCGCCTTTACCGTCAAGGCCCTGGCGTTCTGGCTCAACGCCCGACTCGCCATCGCCCCGGCAATGGGGGCGACCGGGACACGGCCGCAGGCGATGGATACCTCCTGGGCCTATACGCGGTGGGCCTCGGCGAAAATCCTGGTGATGTTGCTGCTGGTCTACCTGCCGATGCTCTGCGCCTCCGCGTTTTTTGCCATCCTGGCGGTGCTGTTTCATGCGGCGCCCGGGTCAACCGGGGCGATGGTGCTGACGGTCGCGAACGTGGTGACGACGACCTTGGTCTCGGCGCTCACCGATCTGGTGTGGGGCGCGATCACTGGGCGGCTGGCCCTGAAGCTG
Organism: uncultured Rhodospirillales bacterium; assembly: GCA_903928895.1. Classification (GTDB taxonomy): domain Bacteria; phylum Pseudomonadota; class Alphaproteobacteria; order Acetobacterales; family Acetobacteraceae; genus CAIYPH01. The sequence goes on from CAIYSR010000093.1 coordinate 159,651, forward strand.
GTGCAAGCTTACCGGCAGCGCACGGTGGATCTGGCGAAAGATCAGGTGGCGGTGGATGATACTTAGACCAGCATCGATCAACTGGGAATCGGTCTGATTGGTAACGGTGCGCGATCCAACAAAGCGCCCTAGCGCCGCCCCGCTATGGCGCGGTTTTCGAGTCGGCTGAGCAGCCGCACCAGCGGCCATAGCATCAGGAAATAGACCACCGCCGCGGCCACGATCGGCGTCGGGTTGTAGGTCAGGCTCTGCGCCTGCCGGGCCTGGAACAGCAACTCGGGCAGCGCCACCACGCTGGCCAGCGAAGTCAGCTTCACCACCTCCAGCGTATTGGACAGCAAATCGGGCAGCACCGCGCGCACCGCCTGCGGCAGCACCACCCACACCAGCGCCTGCAACCGCGACAACCCCGTGCTCCGCGCCGCCTCGATCTGTCCGGCCGGCACGCTCTCGATCCCGGCCCGAAACACCTCCCCATAGTAGGACCCGGTGTTGAGGAAGAATGCGATCCCGACACAGGCAAATCCGCCCAGTTCCAGCCCCGCGAACGGCAGCCCGGCATACAGAAAGATCAACAACACCAGCGGCGGAAACGCCCGAAAGAAATCGACCCACGCCATCAACGGCCACCGCACCCAAGGGCTGCGCATTGTCGACAGCAATGCCAATCCCAGCCCCCCTCCGAGTCCGAGCGGCACCACCAGCAGTGAGAGCAGCACGGTGTTGCCGAGCCCGGCCAGGATGATCGGCCAGGCCTGCACCATGATCGCCGCGTTGAAGAACGTCTCGATCACCGGAATCGGGCCTCGACCCAGCGGCCGAACACCACGACCGGCAGGAACAGCACCAGATACGCCGCCGCCCCCAGCGTCAGCGGCGAGGGATTATAGCTGTTCGACACCGCCGAGGACGCCTGCCCCAGGATCTCCGACACCGCCACCACCGAGCCCAGCGCCGTGCCCTTGGTGATCGCAATCGTCCGGTTGGTCAGCGGCGGAATGGTGATCCGCAACGCCTGTGGCAGCACCACCCGCATCAGCGTCTGCCCGAAGCCCAGGCCGGTCGAGCGTGCCGCCTCCCACTGCCCCTTCGGCACCGCGGTCAGCCCGGCCCAGAAAATCTCCTCCGCGAACGCCATCAGCACCAAAGCCAGGCTCGCCCAGGTCGACACAAACCCGGACGGCACGATGTCCAGGCTCGGCAGCCCGAAATAAATCAACACGATGATCACCAGCGGCGGCAGCGCGCGAAACACATCCACCACGAAGATGATCGCCCAGTTCAGCACCCGCACTCCGAGGCTGCGCAGCAGCGCCAGCCCCAGCCCCGCCACCAGCCCGCTCACCACCACCAGCGCCGCGAGCCCGATCGTCACCCACAGCCCGGCCACGATATCCGGCCAGTACCGCGCCAGGACCTTCGCATTGAAGAAGGTCTCGACGAACCGGTCCCAGTTCGACATCAGTGCTGCCGGATCTGGCTAATGAACGCCTGCGTCCGCGGATGCGACGGCGTTTCGAAAATCTCTGCCGGCCGCCCTTGTTCCACGATCACGCCATGATCCATGAACACCACCCGGTCCGCCGCCGCCCGCGCGAAGCCCATCTCGTGGCTCACCACCACCATCGTCATGCCGCTCTCGCGCAGCGACCGCATCACCGCCAGCACGCTGCCGACCAGTTCGGGATCGAGTGCGGAGGTCGGCTCGTCGAACAGCATCACCCGCGGTTCCAAGGCAATCGCCCGCGCGATCGCCACCCGCTGCTGCTGGCCGCCCGACAACTGGCCCGGACGATGCTCCGCCCGGTCCGCCAGCCCAACCCTGGCCAGCGCTGCCCGCCCCGCCGCATCGGCCTCGGCGCGCGACTTGCCCGCCACCAGCCGCAGCGCCAGCGTCACGTTCGCCAGTGCCGTCATGTGCGGGTAGAGGTTGAAGGACTGGAACACCATGCCGATGCGCTGGCGGGCATGGTTGAGGTCGGTGCGGCGGTCCAGCAGGTCGATCCCGTCGATCGCCACGCTGCCCGATTCCGGCGTCTCCAGTCGGTTGAGGCAGCGCAGCAACGTCGATTTGCCCGAGCCGGACGGCCCGATGATGAACACCAGTTCCCGCTCCGCCACCTCCAGATCGACGCCCTTCAACACATGAAGGGCGCCGAAATGCTTGTGCAGCCCGTGTGCCCGGACGATCAATGCCCCCTGAGCCTCAACCCAGTCAGCCGCACACCAGCGCATGCGGGGTCGGATCATACCCCGGCATCCCAGGCACCCCGTAGCCCGGGGTGATGGTGTTCTCCAGATCATCCGCCGCCGGCGCCGCGCCGAACCACTTCTCCGACAGCTTCGCGATTGTGCCGTCCTTCTTCATGCAGTCCAGCACATCCTGCATCTGGTTGCGCGCCGCCACGCTGTCCTTGCGGAACGGCGCCGCCCAATGGGCCTTGCTCTCGTTGAGCACCAGGTCGGCGGCGAATTGCGGGTTCTTGGAGGCGGTGTATTTGATCACCGTGTTGCCGCCTAGCGTGGCATAGGCGCGGCCCGACAGCACCGCCTGGGTCGCATCGGGCTGGGTGTCATACACCTGCACCGCAAAGCCGATCTTCTCGCCCATCTGCTTTGATAGCGTCTCGTACGGCGTCCCCTTGTTCACCGACACCGCCTTGCCCCTCAGATCCTCCCAGGACTTGATCGGCGCCGAGCCCTTCTTGATCCCGAACTGGAACGCCGTCCACAAATAGCCCGAGGTGAACAGCATGTTCTCGGCCCGCTCCTTCGTTACCGTGGTCGGTGCCGCGATGAAGTCGTAGCGCCCCGACATCAGCCCCGGGATCAGCCCCGAAAAGCTGGTGCTTTCGATCGTGATCTCGCGCTTCATGCGCTTCGCCGCCTCGGTGAAGAGGTCGATGTTGAAGCCCTCGATGCCGCCGCCGAGCTTTGGCATGGCATGGGGCGCGAAGGTGCCGTCCACCCCGGTGCGCAGCGGCTGGGCGACGGCCAGGACAGGCATCAGCAGCGCGGCCGCGATGGCCAGGCGAAGAATCATTTTCAAGCTCCCGGATTTTCGTTTGAACCCGGACGATGCCGCGCCACGCGCCCGGGGGCAAGGCGCCGGAACCGCGAATGATGGGCGTTGGATTTCGCTTAATTTCTGTGTATGATTCAAAAATAACGTGAATAATTTGTGCAATATACCCCAAACCAAGGAGCCCGCCATGTCCGGCCACAAACCCCTCGTCCTCGACCGCCCCCTGCGCGGCCGCATCTACGACAGCATCGCCGAAACCATCGGCAACACCCCCCTGGTCCGCATCCCCCACATCTGCGCCGACGAAGGCGTTACCGCCGACATCTGCCTCAAGCTCGAATTCTTCAACCCCATCGCCTCCGTCAAGGACCGCATCGGCGTCAACATGATCGTCGCCATGGAGGACGCCGGCCGCATCACCCCCGGCGCCACCATCATCGAACCCACCTCGGGCAACACCGGCATCGGCCTCGCCTTCGTCTGCGCCGCCCGCGGCTACAAGCTGATCCTGACCATGCCCGAAAGCGTCTCCATCGAGCGCCGCAAGATGCTCGCCTTCCTCGGCGCCGAACTCGTGCTCACGCCGCGCGAGAAGGGCATGAACGGCGCCATCGCCAAAGCCAACGAGCTCCTCGCCGAAACCCTGGGCGCGGTGAAGCCGGACCAGTTCGGCAACCCCGACAACCCCGCCATCCACCGCCGCACCACCGCCGAGGAAATCTGGTACGACACCGCCGGCGAGGTGGACGCCGTCGTCAGCGGCATCGGCACCGGCGGCACCCTCACCGGCATCGGCCAGGTCCTCAAACCCCGCAAGCCCGGCCTCAAGATGTTCGCCGTCGAACCCGCCGCCAGCCCCGTCCTCTCCGGCGGCAGCCCCGCGCCCCATCCCCTCCAGGGCATCGGCGCCGGCTTTGTCCCCGACGTGCTTGACCGCAGCCTGATCGACGAAGTCATCACCGTCAGCAACGACGAGAGCTTCCACTGGTCCCGCACCCTGGCCCGCCGCGAAGGCATCCCCGCCGGCATCTCCTCCGGCGCCGCCCTGGCCGCGACGCTGAAGATCGCCAAGCGCCCGGAATTCGCCGGAAAACGCATCGTCACCATCATCCCCTCCTTCGCCGAGCGCTACATCACCACGGCGCTGTTCGAGGGCATCGGCTGATCCCGGCAAGGGAAGCGCTTCTTTTTTCGAAAAAAAAGCAAAAAAACTTCATCCGATATGATCCTGCGACCCGAAGGCGGGCGAAGCCAAGATACACTGGCTTCGCCCCTTCCTTTGGTCTGTTCCCGACAACCCCTTAACGAATAGAAGTTTTTTGCTTCTTTTTTTCAAAAAAGAAGCGCTTGCTTGCTACTCCACAAGCGCCGCCCGCAACGCCGCCCGCCGCGACGTGGTCAGTCCGAGCCTCGCCTCCAGATACAAATCCACGCTCCCATGGGCCGCCTCCATCGCCGAGAACCCGGCGTCGAGGAACATCGGGTGCACCGAGGTCAGGATTTCCCCCGCCACTTGTGCCAGTCCTTCGCGGATTGCCGCGCCGCCGCGCCACAGCCGCGTCGTCGCCAGGTAGTCCGCCTCAATCGTCGCCCGCTCCACCCCGAGCGCCGCTAGGATCAGCGCCGCGCCGAACCCGGTCCGGTCTTTCCCCGCCGTGCAATGGAACAGCAGGGCAGGGGCCTCGGGCTCCAGCAGCAGGTCGAACATCGCAGCGTAGCGGTGATGCCACACCATCGCGTAGGACGCGTAGGCATTGGCCATCAGCGCCATGATATCCTGCCGCGCCGCCTCGCCTTGCGCCGCGAGATCCTTCATCGCCGGCCCCAGCGAGGGATCAATCGACAAATCATGGATCACCACGCCGGGCAGCCGTGTCGGCGCCGCCGCCTGCTCGCCGGCCCCGCGCAGATCGACCACCCGGCCAATCCCCGCCGCAAGCAGTGCCGCCCCATCCGCCTGCGTCAGCTCAGACAGCCGTGCCGAGCGAAACACCCGCCCGAACCGCACCGTCCCGCCGTCGCGGGTCCGGTAGCCCCCGAGATCCCGCACATTGGAGGCGCCTTCGAGCGCGATCGTGCGCGGAAGCTCGGCCACGTCGCTCACGCCCCGTCCCCGTGATCGAATTCGAACCGATAGCCCGCCGCCTTGCGCCTCACCCGCCCTATATGCGGCGCGCCGAAATGGGCGGGGAACATCCGCGCATTGCAGTCCGCGCAATGCTCCAGCACCCGCCGCCGCGACACCTCGGCCAGCCGCGGATCGGTGTCGAACCCGCTCGACCATTCCGGCCGATAGACCTGGATCGGGTGGTGCATCACGTCGCCGATGAACACCCCCTCGTCGCCGCCATCGAGCAGGCGGAAGATGACATGCCCCGGCGCATGGCCCGGCGCCGGCTCGATCAGCAGATTGTCGCCGAGTTGGTCCGTCATCTGCACGGTCTGGGCGAGCCCGGCATCGAGCACCGGCGCAAGACTGTCCTCGAAAATCCGCTTGGCGGAGTCGTTGAGGTCAGGATTGCGCGACGGGTCCCAGTAGTCACGCTCGACCTGGGAGAACACGTATTTGGCGTTCGGGAAGGTCGGCAGCCACTTGCCGTCGACCAGATGGGTGTTCCAGCCGACGTGATCGACATGCAGATGCGTGCACATCACGAAATCCACCTCCTCCGGCGCCACCCCAGCCGCCTTGAGCCGGTCGAGATAGGGCGTGTCGCGCATGTGGAAACGCGGGAAATCCGGCCGGTTCTTGTGGTTGCCGCAGCAGGTGTCGATCAGGATGTTGTGGCTGCCGGTGCGGATCAGCCAGGAATGGATGGAGGACACCATCTTGCCGGCTTCGAGGTCGTAGTAGTGCGGCGACAGCCAGTCCTTGTGCTCGTCCAGCACCGCGGGGTCCCAGTCCGGCAGGAGGAAATTGGGCGGAAAGCCCGGCCCGTGGCTCTCCTCGATCCGCGTCACCTCGATCGACCCGATCCGCCGTGTCGTCATCGTCGTTCCCCTCGATTGTCGTCTCTTCTACAACAGCAGAACCCGCGTTTGCGCAATCGCCCTCAGGTCGGCCGGTTGCGCAGCGCGAGGAAACCGCCATCGATCGGCAGCATCGCGCCGGTGATCCAGCGCGACTCGTCGCTGGCCAGAAACACTGCGGCATGCGCCACGTCCCAGCCGGTGCCTTCGGTCTGCAACGGCACCGCGAGGCGCCGGCGCTCCATCGCCTCGGGCCCGAGATTGGCCACCAGTGGCGTGTTGACGGTGCCGACGATCAACGCATTGCAGCGGATGCCCGCCGTCGCATAGTCCGCCGCAATCGCCATCGTCAGGCCCTGCAGCGCCGCCTTGGTGGTGGTGTAGGCCAACATGCCCGGCATCCCGTGCACCCCGGCGACCGAGGAGACATTGAGGATCGATCCGCCGCCACCCGCCTTCATCGGCCCGATGCAGGCCTTGCAGGCGAGCAGCGCGGAGGTGACGTTGGTTCCGTAGAGCCGGTTCCAGGATTCAAGGCTGATGGTCTCGGCGTTGCCCGCCGCCCCCACGCCGACATTGTTGTGCAGGATGTCGATCCGCCCGAAACGCTCCATGGCGAAAGCGGCCATCGCCTCCGTCGCCTCCGGTCGGGTCACGTCGGCGGCGAAGGCCAGGGCCTCGCCGCCCTCGGCACGGATCGTCTCGGCCAGCGCCTCGGCACGCTCGATCTTGCGATTGACCACCACCACCCGCGCGCCTTCGCGGGCGAACAGCATCGCCGAGGCCGAGCCGTTGCCCACGCCCGCGCCGCGCGCCGCCGCCCCCGTCACCACCGCCACCTTGCCCGCCAGCCGCGTGCCCATCGCCGTTTCCTTCCCGCGTTCCGTCGCCCCACGGTATCGGGGCCGACCGCGATCAGGCAACTCGCCGGCGCTGGTCGGGCTTGCCGATTGATGTCGGGGCGTCCGGCCGGCCTTGCAAGCGACAACAAGCGTGTGTCAGACTTCCGGAACAAATCAGGAACTTACCCATGCGCCTGGGCTATATCATCCTCTACGTCCCCGATGTCGCCGCCGCCGTCGGGTTCTACGAGCAGGCCTTCGGCCTCACCCGCCGCTTCATCGATGACAGCGTCACCTACGGCGAAATGGAGACCGGCGGCACGGCGCTCAGCTTCGTCAACGAAGACTTCGCGACCGCGAACGGCCACCACTTCCGCCCCACCCGCGCCGGCACCCTCGCCCCGGGCGTCGAAATCGCCCTGGTCACCGACGATGTCGCCGCCGCCTTCGCCCACGCCGTCGGGGCGGGTGCCCAGGCCCAACAGTCTCCCGCCGAGAAACCCTGGGGCCAGACCGTGGCCTATGTCCGCGACCTCAATGGCTTCCTGGTCGAGTTGTGCAGCCCGATGGGCTAGCCGTGCCCGAGCCGCCCTCGCCAATCCGCCAGCACATCACCCAGCGTCGTCTCCCACGCGATCCGTGGCGCCCAGCCCAGCGTCCGCCCGGCCAAGCCCGCATCCCCCCGCGCCATCGGAATATCCGACGGCCGCAGCCGCGTCGGATCGAGCGTCACCTCCACCCGCACCCCCGAAATCCTCAGCAGATCCTGCAGCACATCGCCAATGCGCCGCGCCACCCCCGAGGCCAGATTGAGCACCGCCCCCGGCGCCAGCGCCTCCGCCTGCGCGATGCAGGCGACGTAGGCCGCGCACACATCGCGCACATCAAGAAAATCCCGGCAGGCATCGAGATTGCCCACCATCAGCCCGGCACCCTGCTTGCCCGCCCCGATCCGCGCGATCTGTGCGGCGAACGCCGGCACCACGAACCCCTCGGTCTGCCCGGCCCCGGTATGGTTGAATGGCCGCACCCGCACCACCCGCAACCCGTCGCCCGCCATCGCCCCCAGCGCCAGATCGGCCGCGGCCTTGGTCGCGGCATAGGTGTTCGTCGGCGCCGCCGCCGCCGCCTCATCCAGCGCCGACCCCGTTTTGAACGAAGCGCCATAGATCTCCGCACTCGAGGCAAACACCATCACACAGTCCGGCACCACCTCCCGCAGCGCCTCGGCCAGCGCCAGCGTGCCCATCAGGTTGACCCGCCACGCCCGCTCCGGGTCGCGCCGCGCCTCCCCGATCGCCGAAATCGCCGCCAGATGAATGCACGCTTCCGGCCGCACCCGGCGCACCAGGTCAAACACCGCGGCGTGATCGCTGATATCGAGCGCCACCAGGCCCTCGCCGCACAGCGTCAAGTCCGCGTCGGGAAACGCCGCCCGAAGCTGCGGGATCAAATGCCCCGCCACGAACCCCGACGCCCCGGTCAGCAGGATCCGCCGCGGCACCACGCCCTAGGCGCCCACGGTCAGGCGCGCCTCGATCGGCAACATCTGCGTGATCCGCCCCCGATGTCGCGCCAGATCGGCCTCCACCATCTCCGCCACCATCTCCTCCAGCGTGCAAGACGGCGTCCAGCCCAGCACCGCCTTCGCCTTGCCGGCATCGCCATGCAGCACATCCACCTCGGCCGGGCGCATCAGATCGGAGCTGGTCTTGACGAACTCCTCCCACGCCAGCCCGGCATAGCCGAACGCCATCGCGCAGAAATCGCGGATCGACGTCGTCCGCCCCGTCGCGATCACATAATCGTCAGGCGTCTCCTGCCGCAGCATCAGCGCCATCGCCCGCACATAATCCCGCGCATGCCCCCAATCCCTGGTCGCATCGAGATTGCCGAGCTTCAGCTCCCGCGCCAGCCCCAGCTTGATCCGCGCCACCCCGTCGGTGACCTTGCGCGTCACGAACTCGATCCCCCGCAACGGGCTCTCATGGTTGAACAGGATCCCGGACGAGGCATGCAGCCCGAAGCTCTCGCGGTAGTTCACGGTCATCCAATGGGCATACATCTTGGCCGCCGCGTAGGGGCTGCGCGGATAGAACGGGGTGCGTTCGGACTGCACACTCTCCTGGATTTTGCCGAACATTTCGGAGGACGAGGCCTGGTAGAACCGCGCCGCCGGATGCACCAGGCGGACCGCTTCCAGCACGTTCACCGCACCAAGCCCGGTGATGCTGCCGGTGAGGAGCGGCTGCTGCCAGCTCGCATGGACGAAGCTTTGGGCCGCAAGATTGTAGACTTCGTCCGGTTTCACTTCGGACATGATGCGCAGCACGCTGGACAGGTCGGACAAATCCCCATCGATCAGGCGGAGGTCATCGATGACGCCGAGCCAGCGCAGGCGCTCGCCGATCACCTCGGCCGAGGCCGAGCGGCGCAGCAGGCCGTAGACCTCGTAGCCCTGCTGCAGCAGGAACTGTGCGAGATAGGCTCCATCCTGGCCGGTGATGCCGGTGATCAGGGCTTTGCGCATGACGAGGACTGAACTCCACACAATTTGACACGACCGCGGTGGGGTGTAGACGAGCGCAGCTGTGACGTCCATTGAACAGGATCGCGAGGCCGGCCGGATGGGGTTCGTTTCATACGCCCAGAACTTCGAGGATGTCATCCTGTGGCGGGCTCTGGGCGGCGCGGGCCCCGGCTTCTGGATCGATGTCGGCGCAGCAGACCCGGTGATCGACTCGGTGACGCTGGCGTTCTCGCGGCGCGGCTGGCGCGGCATCAACGTCGAGCCGCGCGACAACGGGCAGGCCCGGCTGCGTGCGGCACGGCCGCGCGACATCAATCTTGCCGTCGCCCTCGGCGCCGCGCCCGGCCGCCTCACCTTCCATGAATACGACGACGGTGGGCTGTCCACGCTCGACGCCGACATCGCCGCACGGCATCGCGCCGCCGACCGTCCTGCACGGGAACGCGAGGTCGAGGTCACGACGCTGGCTGCGATTTGTGCTGCGCATGCCGACGAGGTCATCCATTTCCTCAAGATCGATGTCGAGGGTGCCGAACGCGCGGTGTTGGAGGGGGCCGATTTCGTCCGCTTCCGCCCCTGGGTGATGCTGATCGAAGCGACCCTGCCGCAGAGCCAGGTGGATGCATCGGCGCACTGGGAGCCGCTGGTGCTGGCGGCAGGTTATCGCTTCGCCTGGTTCGACGGGCTCAACCGGTTCTATATCGCGGCGGAAAAATGGGACGATTTGTCCGCTCATTTTGGGCTTCCGCCAAACCTGTTCGACGGTTTCCGCCTCGCCGGCCCCGCGGAGCTGGCGGCCGCCGAGGCGAGGTTCGTGGTACCGGGTGCCGTATCGTCCGAGCAGACATCCGGGCGGTCATCGGTGCCGCGCCGGCTGGTCGGCGGCTTGGCGCGACGGATACGCGGTTTCCTCTCGGCCGAAGTGCGGGACGAACTGGCCAGCTTGCGGCAGGAGGTCGTTCAGTTGCGCGACGCCGTCGAGGCACTGGCCGCGCGGGACGAGCGCCGGTAGCGGCCGGCCGGTGGCGTTGACGGCCGGCAGGCAGATTTTCTTCCCACGTCGCGACGCCGGGCGAGATCGTGAAATCACCTCTTGTCACCTCTCCCGGCAACCCGAAGTATCCGGTCGACAGATCAAAACGACGAGGGGGACCGCGCGATGATTGCCTTGACCATCAATGGCCGTTTGCACGAGGTCGACGCCACGCCGGAGACCCCCCTGCTTTGGGTCCTGCGCGAATGGATCGGCATGACAGGCACCAAGTACGGCTGCGGGGTCGCCCAGTGCGGTGCCTGTTCGGTCCATGTCGACGGGGCCGTGACGCGTTCCTGCTCGGTGCAGGTCGGACAAATCGGCAACGCGAAGATCACGACGATCGAGGGGCTCTCGCCGGACGGGCTGAGCCACCCGGTGCAAAAGGCGTGGGATGCCTTCGAGGTACCGCAATGCGGCTACTGCCAGTCCGGGCAGATCATGGCAGCGGCGGCGCTGCTGAAGAGCAACAAGCGGCCGAGCGATGCCGACATCGATGCGGCGATCACCAACATCTGCCGCTGCGGCACTTATCCGCGTATTCGCGCCGCGATCCATGCCGCGGCCAAGATGGTCCAGGTCTGAGGGTGCAGCCATGAACGAAATCAGCACGACCGACAACAGCGCTCCGGGCCGTCGCGGCTTTCTTGCCACAGTGGGTGCCGCCGCCGGCGCGTTTTCGCTGGGCTGGAGCCTCCCCGCCGAGGCTCAGGCCGCCGCCCCGGCGGCCGGCGTCGAGGTCGGCATCTGGGCGGTCATCCATCCCGACAACTCCACCACCATCCGCATCGCCCGCTCCGAAATGGGGCAGGGCACGCTGACCGGCCTCGCCCAGCTGGTCGCCGAGGAACTTGATGCCGACTGGTCGAAGGTGCGTGCCGAATACATCGCGCCCGAGGAGAACTTCGCCCGTAACCGCGCCTGGGGCGACATGTCGACCGGCGGCAGCCGCGGCATCCGTGCCTCGGTGCCCTATGTGCAGAAGGGCGGCGCCGCCGCGCGGATGATGCTGGTCACTGCCGCGGCGCAGAAATGGGGTGTCCCGGAAGCCGAATGCAGCACCGCCAGCAGCGTCGTCACCCACGCCAAAACCGGCCGAAAGCTGCGCTACGGCGACCTCGCCGCCGCCGCGGCGAAACTGCCGGTGCCGGCCGAAGTGGCTTTGAAGAGGCACGCCGACTGGAAGATCGCCGGCAAGGGCGTCAAGCGGCTCGACACCAGGGACAAGCTCAACGGCAGGCTGGTCTTTGCCATCGACGTCAAGCTGCCCGGCATGCTCAACGCCGCCATCGCCCAGTGCCCGGTGTTCGGCGGCCGTTTGGTGAGTTTCGATGCCGGCGCGATCCAGGCGATGCCGGGCGTGCGCCATGTGCTGCGCGTCGACGACGTCTCGGTCGCGGTGGTGGCGGACAAGTGGTACCAGGCCAAGACCGCGCTGGCGGCGATGCCGGTGGTGTGGGACGAGGGGCCCAACAGCAAGGTCTCCTCCACGTCGATCGCGGCGTTCCTCAAGGATGGGCTCGACGCCACCGACGCCGCCGTCGGCCACAAATACGGCGATGCGGCAGGGGCCATCACGGGGGCGGCGAAAAAGGTCGAGGCGGTCTACGCCACACCCTTCCTCAACCATGCGACGCTGGAGCCGATGAACTGCACCGCCGTGTTCAAGCCGGATCTGGTGGAAATCTGGGTCGGCAGCCAGAACGGCGACGCCTCGCTGGCCGCAGCCGCCGAGGCGGCGGGGCTCAAGCTCAGCCAGGCCAAGGTGCACAAGCACCATCTCGGCGGCGGTTTCGGCCGGCGCGGGCAGCAGGACTATGTCCGCCAGGCCGTGCTCATCGCCAAGCAGATCCCGGGCATCCCGGTGAAGCTGATCTGGTCACGCGAGGAGGACATGCAGCACGGCTTCTACCGCCCGATCACCCAGGCCAAGATGACCGCCGGGCTCGATGCGCAGGGCAATGTGACGGGGCTGCACATGCGCATCTCCGGCCAGTCGATCCTGGCCTATCTGATGCCGACACGCATGGAGAACGGGATGGACCCGGTGCAGTTCCAGGGCCTCGCGGCGGCCGAGTTCGGCTATCTCGCGATCCCCAACCTGCTGATCGACCATGCGTTCCGCAACACCCATGTGCCGGTCGGGTTCTGGCGCGGGGTCAACACCAACCAGAACGCGGTCTATCTGGAGTGCTTCATCGACGAACTCGCACACGCCGCCGGCAAGGACCCGCTGGCCTTCCGGCGCACCCTGATGGCGAAAAACCCCAAGCAGCTCGCGGTGCTGAACGCGGTGGCGGCCAAGGCCGGCTATGACCAGAAACTGCCCGGCGGGGTGTTCCGCGGTATCTGCCAGTACACCGGCTTCGGCAGCTACACCGCCGCGGTCGCCGAGGTGACGGTGTCCAAGAAGGGCGAACTCAAGATCCTGCGCATCGTCGCGGCCACGGATTGCGGCATCGCGGTCAACCCGGCGCAGATCGCCGCCCAGGTCGAGGGCTCCTTCGGCTACGGCCTGAGCGCCACCCTCTACAGCGAATGCACAATCGAAGCCGGCCGCGTTGCCGAGGGCAATTTCGACACCTACGAGGTCCTGCGGATGGCCGATATGCCCAAGGTCGAGACCATCGTGGTGCCATCGGGCGGGTTCTGGGGTGGCGTCGGCGAGCCGACCATCGCGGTCGCCGCCCCGGCGGTGCTGAACGCGATCTTCGCCGCCACCGGCAAGCGGGTGCGCTCGCTGCCGCTCAAGCACCACGACCTGTCGCACGCCTGATGCCCGGCACCGGCCGCTTCCTGCTGCCGATCGCCGCCGGTGTCCTCGCGGCCGCCTTCCTCGCGGCGGCGGGCCCGCCGCCGGGGGCCGCCGGCTGCTCCGGCTGCCATGGCGCGGCGCTGCCGGGCGGCATTCCCGCCATCGCCGGGCGGCCGGCCGCCGAACTGAGTGCCGCGCTGCTCGGCTTTCGCGACGGCAGCCGGCCCGCCACCCTGATGGACCGGCTGGCCAAGGGGTTCAGCCCCGGCGAGCTCCAGGACATCGCCGACTGGTGGGAGGAACAGCGATGACGACCAGCCGCCGCCACCTGCTCGCTCTCGCAACAGCCTCCCTCGCCCGGCCCGGCCTCGCTTGTGCCCAGGGCGCCGGTCGCGTCGTCGTCATCGGCGGCGGCTTCGGCGGCGCTTCGGCCGCGCGCGCCCTGCGCCGCCTCGCCCCAGCGCTCGACGTCGCCCTGGTCGAGCCCAATGCCGCCTTCATCGCCTGCCCGTTCAGCAACGCCGTCATCGCCGGGCTGCGCGACATCGCGGCCCAGTCGTTCGGCTATGCCCGGCTCGCCGCCGACGGAATCCGGGTCATCGCCCAGGCCGCCACCGGCATCGACACCAATCCGCGCCGGGTCACCCTCGCCGATGGCAGCACCCTGGCCTTCGACCGCCTGGTCCTCGCCCCCGGGATCGACCTGCGCTGGGACGCGTTGCCCGGCTACGACGCCGCCGCCGCCGCCGCCACGATGCCGCACGCCTGGAAGGCGGGGCCGCAGACCCTGCTCCTGCGCGACCGCCTCGCCGCCCTGCCCGAGGGCGGGTTGGTGGTAATGTCGGTGCCGCCTAACCCCTATCGCTGCCCGCCCGGCCCGTACGAGCGCGCCAGCCTGATCGCCCACTACCTCAAAACCCGCAAGAAGCGGGCGAAACTCATCGTCCTCGATGCCAAGGACGCCTTCTCCAAGCAGCGCCTGTTCCAGAACGCCTGGAAAGCCCTCTACCCCGGACTCCTCGAATGGGTACCGCTCTCGGCCGGCGGCAAGGTCACCGCGGTCGACGTCGCCTCCGGCCAGGTCCGCACCGATTTCGAGACCTACACCCCCGATCTTGCCAATATCATCCCGCCCCAGCGCGCCGCCGCCATCGCCGAGCTGGCCGGGGTCGCTGATCGCACCGGCTGGTGTCCGATCGACCCCGACACCTTCGAGTCGCGGCTGCGCCCCGGCATCCATGTCATCGGCGATGCCGCCATCGCCGGCGCCATGCCCAAATCCGCCTTCGCCGCCAACGCCCAGGCCAAGGCCTGCGCCCAGGCGGTCGCCGATCTGCTCGCCGACATCACCCCGGCGCCGCCGCGCCTGCTCAACACCTGCTACTCCCTGGTGGCGCCGGGCTATGGCATCTCCGTCGCCGGCGTCTACCGTCCCGCCAACGGCGTGCTCACCGACATCGAAGGCGCCGGCGGCACCAGCGCCCTCGATGCCCCCGCCGAAACCCGCGCCGCGGAGGCCCGCTATGCGGAATCCTGGTTCCATACGATCACGACCGAAGCCTTCGGTTGAGGCCGCCGCGATGGCGCTCCTTCTCCTCGCTGGCGCCCCGGCCGCGGCCGGCGACGCTGCCATCGGTCGTGCCCTCGTCGCCGACCGCCAGGCCAGCCAATGCGTCCTCTGCCATCCTGTTCCGGGCGTCCCCGTGCATATACTCGGTGATCTCGCGCCCGACCTGCGCGGCGTCGGCGCCCGCCTGAGCGCCGATGAAATCCGCCAGCGCCTGACCGATCCCGCCGCCAACAATCCCGATACCATCATGCCCGCCTACGCGCGGCGCGGCAGCTTCACCAATCCCGGCCGCGCCTTCCGTGACCGCCCGATCCTGTCCGACGCCGCCATCGAAGACATCGTCGCCTATCTCGCCACCCTCACGGAGGAATGATGCAGCGCCGTTTCCTGCTCGCCGCCGGCGCCGCCCTGCTGGCCCTTCCCGCCGCACCCGCACACGCCACCCGCACCGACGTCGCCGCCGCCATCTCCGCCCTGACCAAAGGCGCCCCGCTGCGCCCCGGCCGGGTCAAGCTTGACCTCCCCCTCCTGGTCGAGAACGGCAACACCGTCGCCTTGAGCCTGGCGGTGGCCGAACCGCTGCCGCCGGGCGAGCGCGTGCTCTCGCTCCACGTCTTCGCCGAAGGCAACCCGCTGCCCAACGTCATCAACGCCTTCTTCGGCCCGCGCAGCGGCGACCCCCATCTCGCCACCCGCATCCGGCTCGCAACGTCGCAGACCGTCATCGCCGTGGCCGCCTGCGCCGATGGCAGCTTCTGGACCGACAGCGTCGAACTCCTCGTCACCCTCGCCGCCTGCGTCGACGAGATCTGACCATGGCCCGGCCACTCATCAACGTGCCCAAAACCGTCAGGCGCGGCGACAGCTTCGAAATCCGCATCCTCATCGCCCACCCGATGGAATCCGGCCAGCGGCGCGACGAATACGGCAAACAAATCGCCCGGGACATCATCCACAGCTTCCTCTGCACCTACGCCGGCGAGGAAGTCTTCCGCGCCGACTTCTTCCCCGCTATCGCCGCCAACCCATTCCTCGCCTTCACCGCCCGCGCCGTGGAAACCGGCCGGCTCGTCTTTACCTGGACCGACGACCACGGCGCCGTCGCGTTCGATACGGTGGAAATCGTGGTTGAATGAAATTCATGGGCGGGAGGAGATGAAAGGTAGCAAGAGAAGCGCTTCTTTTTTGGAAAAAAGAAGCAAAAAACTTTTATCCGGTAGGGATTTTTCTATATATTTCGCGACTATTATTTATGCAATAGTTTTATTTATGTTTCAGGGAGGAGTCGCCCACGCCGCGCCGCACTCCGGCTATGACGACGCCGGGCCACAGGTCCGCGCCATGCAGGATGACGATACCCAGAATCCAGGCTTCCTCTGGGTCCAACAAGGCGAAACCCTCTGGACCGAAGCCGCGGGCAGCCGTGCCACCAGCTGCGCCACCTGCCACGGCCCCGTGACCGCCATGCGCGGCGTCGCCGCCCGCTACCCCGCCTTCAACCCGGCCACCGCCACCCCCATCACCCTCGCCCAGCGCATCAACCACTGCCGCACCGAACACCAGGGCGCCACCCGGCTCCCCCCCGAAAGCGATGCCCTCCTGGCGCTAAGCACGCTCGTCGCCGTGCAGTCGCGCGGGCTGCCGCTGGCAATCGACGACACCGGCCCGCTCCGGCCGTTCATCGCCGCCGGAGAAACCTTCTTCCGCACCCGGCAGGGCCAGCTCAACCTCGCCTGCGCCACCTGCCACGAAGAACGCGCCGGCCACCATCTCGGTGGCGCCCTGATCCCCGAAGGCCACGCCAACGGCTACCCGCAATACCGCCTGGAATGGCAGAAACTCGGCAGCTTCCCTCGCCGCCTGCGCGCCTGCATGCTCGGCGTCCGCGCCGAACCCCTGCCCGCCGACGCCCCCGACGCCACCAATATCGAACTCTACCTCGCCGTCCGCGCCCGCGGCCTGACCGTCGAAACCCCCGCCGTCCGCCCCTGATCCATGCCGGGTCTCGGTTTCAACGGGAGAAGGTTTTTTGGTTCTTTTTTTCAAAAAAGAACAGGCCTTCTTTTTTGGAAAAAAGAAGCAAAAAACTTTTATCCGTTTGAAAATGAACGATAACTGGGGGTGTGGCATATGGTCGTCAATCGGGTATGCTCACGCCAGCGCCCGGCACCAGACCAGGCCACACCAACCACGCGGAGGACCCATTGGCAAAAATCACTTTCCCCGTCGAAGCGTCGCACATCATGATGTTCGCCCGCTCCGTCGACGACCCCAACCCCGTCTATCATGATGCCGAGGCGGCCGCGAAAACCGAAGTCGGCGGCATTATCGCCCCCCCCACCTTCCCCCAATCCGTCGCCCAGTTCGACCCCGACTATTTCCTGCGCCCCAAGCACGGCCAGAAATGGTTCGGCTCGGCCAAAGGCCCCACCGGCATCACCGAAAAACCCGCCTCGTCCGGCGGCCTGCATGCCGAACAGCACTTCGAATACCACCGCCCGCTCCGCCCCGGTGACGTGCTGAGCGTCGAAACCAAGGCAGGCACCACTTGGGAGAAGGAAAGCAAGCGCGCCGGCAAGCTCGTCTTCTCCGAGCGCATCACCGAATACCGCGACCAGCACGGCGAACTCGTCTGCACCGCCCGCTCCGTCGGCGTGCGCACCGAAAAACCCGTGGCCCAGAGCTGAGGAGAGCACCAATGGCACTCAAGAAATCCCAGCTCACCATCGGCGCCACCCACTCCGAGCGCGTCATCGAGAACCTCGCCCGCACCCAGCTGGTGATGTACGCCGGCACCTCGGGCGACTACAACCCGCTCCACACCGATGACCTCTACACCAAGGAAATCGCCGGGTATCCCGGCGTTTTCGCCCACGGCATGCTGACCATGGGCCTGACCGGAAAGATGCTGACCAACTATGTCGGCGACGGCCGGCTCAAGAAGTTCGGCGTCCGCTTCACCAACCAGGTGTGGCCCGGGGACAGCCTCGACAGCACCGCCACCGTGGCCGCCATCCGCGAGGAGAGCGGCGAGTGGGTGGTCGATCTGACGATCTCGACCACCAACCAGGACGGCAAGGAAGTCGTCAGCGGCACCGCCACCGCCCGCATCGACGCCTGAACCGGCCGCCCCTCCCGCTTCGGCGGGAGGGGCACGCGGGTTGACAGCCTCGGGACAGGTCCCTCCAATCCTCCGCTCACCCGAGGTCTGCCATGCACATCACCATCAACGGCGCCCGCCTATTCTTCGATGTCACCGGCCCCAAGCTGGTGCCGGACGGACCCGAGATGCGCGAGCGGCCGACGCTGGTGCTGCTGCATGGCGGGCCGGGAGGGGATCACTCGACGTTCAAACCGGGCTTCGACATCCTCGCCGAGGTTGCACAACTCGTCTATCTCGACCATCGCGGCCAGGGACGGTCGGACCGGGGCGGGCCGGAGGAGTGGAATCTCGACCAGTGGGGCGATGATGTGCATGCCTTCTGCCTGGCGCTGGGCATCGAGAAGCCGATTGTGCTCGGCTATTCCTTCGGCGGCATGGTGGCGCAGGCCTATGCCACGCGCCATCCGGAGCAGCCCGGCAAGCTAATCCTATACAGCACCTCGCCGAAGGTGGATCGCGAGGAGATCTACGGCGTGTTCGAACGCCTCGGCGGCCCCGAGGCGCGCAGCGTGGCCGAGGCGCGCTGGAAATCGCCGAACCCGGAAACATCGGCCGCCTATCAGCAGGTCTGCTCGCCGCTCTACAACCGCCGCGCCACCCGCAACCCCGACGCCTTCAGCCGCACCGAGCGCAATGACGCGGTCGCCTTCCACTTCGCCGGCGCGCGCGGCGATGGTGAAAGCGTTCGCCTCGATTTCCGCGCCGCGCTCGCGCGCATCCAGTGCCCGACGCTGGTGATCGCCGGCGAGGACGACCCGATCACCCCGATCTCGCGCAGCGAACTGATCGCCTCCTGCCTGCCACCGGGGCTGGCCACTTTCGTGCGCGTGCCGAATGCCGGACATGGCGTCCACAACGACGACCCGGCGCTGGCGATGCGCATCCTTCGGGACTTTATCACCGGCTGAATGATCGAGGCAGGAAACGCTTCTTTTTGAAAAACGAAGGGCAGGATTTTCCTGGTTCTTGGGTTTGCCCCACGATGGCGCGGAAATCGGGCGGGACGTATCACGTGTTGCCATCGAGCCGGCGCAAGGCTCGGATGGCACCGGCTTCCTCGGATCGCCATTCTGTGGCCACCAGACAGGAGACCGCCATGAGCACCCTCGATGACCGTCGATGGGACATCGTCACCCGCCGCGAGCCGGCGGACTTTCTCTACGCCGTCACCACCATGGGCATCTATTGCAAGCCCGGCTGCCCCTCACCCGCGCCCAGGCAGGGCAATGTCCGCTTCTTCGCCGACGCCACCGCCGCCGAGTCGGCCGGATTCCGCGCCTGCAAGCGCTGCGACCCCAAGGGCGAACGCCTCGCCATTGCACAGGCCGTGGTGCGCGACGCCTGCGCCTTCATCGATGCCGAACCGTCGATCCCATCGCTCGACCGGTTGGCGGCGCGGTCCGGCTACTCCAAGTTCCACTTCTTGCGCCTGTTCCGCGACCTGACTGGGGTCACCCCGCGCAGCTACGCGGAAGGAGTCCGCGCCCGCCGCCTGCAAGCTGCCCTCACCAGTGGTGCCCGGGTGGCCGATGCGGTGGCCGAGGCCGGGTTCGGCTCCGAATCGCGGGTCTACGAAGACACCGGCAGGCTCCTCGGCATGACCCCGGGTGCCCTGCGCCGCGGCGGCGCCGGCGAGACCATTCGCACCGCCCTTGCCGACTGCCCCTTCGGACGCCTGCTCGTCGGCGCGACCGACACCGGCGTCTGCTTCCTCGGCTTTGCCGAGCCCGACGACGCCTTGCTGGGCGACCTCCGTGCCCGCTTCCCGCGCGCCACCATCAAACCCGACGACGCCGCGTTGACCGAGACGGTGAAGATCGTCATTGGCTTCATGCACGAGCCGAAAGCCGCGCTCGACCTGCCGCTTGATCTGCGCGGCACCGCCTTCCAGGTCCGTGTCTGGGAGATGCTGCGGAGCATTCCACCCGGCGAAACCCGAACCTACGGCGAACTGGCCCGGATGATCGGCAACCCCGCGGCGATCCGCGCGGTCGCGAGGTCCTGCGCGACCAACCCGGTCTCGCTCGCGGTGCCCTGCCACCGGGTGGTCGGCGCCGACGGCAACCTCACCGGTTATCGCTGGGGTGTCCCGCGCAAGGCGGCGCTGCTGGCGGCGGAAAAAGCCGCCGCCACCTGACCCGCCACCGCGTGAACCGGCCTGACGGCAGGCCGGCCACGCCATGTCATTCGCCGCATACCTGCGCGCTGTGGCGCAATTCACTTTGCGCCGTCGGTGCCGGTCGCTACCAAGAGCGCTCGGCCACGGCAACGGGTGCGGCATAATGGGTGGGATTTCCGCGGACAAGCGCGACTGGGTGCGGACGATGCTCGGCGTCAACTTCGCGGTTGCGTCGGAGCCCGGTTCTGCCGGCGCGACAGGGCGACGCCTTTCACCTGCCGATCAGGCTCACTATGACGATCTTCTCGCCGCCGCTGCGCCGGCGGCCCGTGCGCTCCTCGCCAAAGGCCTCGCCGCCGACCACAGCCTTGCCGAACTGACGGGCTTCGCCGCCAGGATCGCCGGCAAGGATGCCGCTTGGCTCGATGACACCCTCAACCTCGCCGGCCCCGCCACCGGCAGTGGCGCCGCACAACGTTGGGGCGAAGGCAGCGGCGTCTCCCCGCGCGATGCGGTGTTGGCCGAGCTTGACCCGCTCCTTGCCCTCGCCTTGCGCGACGCCGCTCCACCCCCGGGGCGCCGACCCCGCGCCGGGCTCGCTGGCAGCCTCGATCAGATCGCGGGCACCACCGGCCTGCGCTACGACGACCGCCGGATCGGCACCGACGCCTCGCTTGAGGATTGCATCACGGTCCTCGCCAACGCCAACGGCGCCCCGGTGCCGGTCATGGTGGGCACTCGCTATGTCGTGGTGACCGGCAGCGACCCGGGCCCGCCGCGCAGCTACACGATCCATGATCCATGGAGTGGTGAGACGGTCGCCCGGAGCGAACGGCAATTTCGCGCCGGCGCCCTCGGCCTCCCCGGTGGAGGTGATCGGCTGGATGCCTTTGCCGCCCCGACCGAGGTGGCGCCATGAGCGTCAGCGCTCGCGCCACCCTGCGCGCCCGCACCCCGGACATCTATCTTCGCACCGGATTCTGCGGCCCCGACGGCAAGATCCGCCCCGAACTCCGCGATGCCGAGGCCGTCGCCGTGACCACCCAGATGACCGCCGCCCAGCTCTCCCCGCAGGAAATGGCCTTCACCTGGGAGGCCATCCGTGCGTGGTTGCCGCGCCAGCAGGGCGTCGCGCCGGAACGCCTGGCGACCGCCCTGGCGGCAGCCTTCGCCACCGTGGCCGGCATGATCCGTCAATCCAACAACCAGGGTCTGATCGATTGGTGCCGCGCCTGCGCCGCCTTTGTCACCACCGAGGCGGACATCGAAGCCTTTGTCGAGCATATGCGCGCGGTGCTGCGCCTCTACGCCCTCATCGCCGCATTGCCCCCGCCAGTTGCACAACCCCTCCCCGTGCCATCCGTCCCCGCCCTGTCAGAGTAGATCGGCCTCAGCCGGCAAGCCCGGCCAGGAGCACGCGCGCCTTTTCCGCCACCGTTGCCGCGCTGTCGCCGGGCCGGTAGATCGACGAGCCGATCCCGAACCCCGACGCCCCGGCCGCCCGCCATGCCGCCATGTTGCCAGCATCGATCCCCCCAACCGGCAGGACCGCGGTGCCCTGCGGCAGCACCGCCCGCATCGCCCTCAGCACTGCCGGCGAGGCGGCCTCGGCCGGAAACAGCTTCAGGCCGTCGGCCCCGAGTTCCAGCATGGCGAAGGCCTCGCTCGGGGTAAACATTCCCGGACATGCCAGCATCCCCCGCGCCTTGGCCTCGCGCACCACCATGCCCGCCGCATGCGGTGTCACGATCAGCCGGCCGCCTGCGTCGGCGATCTCCGCCACGTGCCGCGCCGTCATCACCGTTCCCGCTCCGACCAGCATATGCCCGCCATAGCGCGCGGCGAGGCGGCTGATGCTCGCCATCGGATCGGGCGAATTGAGCGGCACCTCGACGATGCTTATGCCCGCCGCGTCCAACACCGCCGCAATATCGACGCACTCCTCCGGCCGCACCCCGCGCAGGATGGCGACGATCGGACAGCGGGCAAGCCAGGTCTTCAATTCCATGGCGCTATGGCTCCGATGCGATGCAGGCCGCGCGCGGCGGCGTCGGGTTCCTCGATCATCGCCGTGGCACCCACACGGGCAAGGGCGCGGGCATAGAGTGCGCACAGCGGAGCGGCGCCGATCAGATGCACCACCGCACCCGTCGGACACGCCGCTCCGACCTCGTGACCGATCAGAAGTCCCGACAAATAGGAACCGCTTTCGTCCGCCGACAGACGGTCGAACAGCCCCAGGGTACGCACCCCGAACAAATGGTTGAGCAGGTGCCCCGGGTCCCCGGCGCGGGCGAGCCCGCGATCGAACGCCGCAGGATCGGTCGGCGCGTCGTTCATCATCCGGCCCAGAATTGTCGCCGTCCGCAGGGCCGCGAAGGCCTCGCCGCTGAAAAACGTCTGAAACGCGACGATCCGCCCGTCCTCCACCTGCGCCCATTTGGAGTGGCTCCCGGGCAGGCACGCCCTCGCGTGCCCGTTGAGCACGCCGACGATCTGGGTCTCCTCCCCGCGCATCACCTCAGGCGTCCCCGCCGCGTCAAAATCGCGCAGCCCCGGCACCAGCAGCACCTCGGCCCCGGCGAATGGTACCTGCACCAGCGCCGCACCGATCTCCGCCGCCCCGGCAGGGCAGGGGAGATAGGGCGCCTCGACCCAGCCCTGCCGGCTGCCGATCATGCCGCTGAGCAGCACGCGCCGTTCGCCCAGTGCCAGCCACGGGCCGATCAGGTCACGCAGCGCAGCGGCGAAATCACCGCCCGTGACGTTCAGGATGCCCCGGTCCGACTCCCGGCGCTCCAGCACCGTTCCCGCCGCATCCAGCCGATACGCTCGCAGGCTGCTGGTGCCCCAGTCGACCCCGATCATCGCTTCCGCCCGAGACCTACTCCGCCGCACGCGGCTGGCGGATCGCGTCCATGGCCCGTGCGATCCGCACCCCCACCCCGGCATCCACCTGGCGGAAAGGCGGCCGCACGGCGCGCCACGCCGCCTCGCCGGTTTGCGCCGCCAGGATCGATTTGATCACCGGCAGGAACGGCTGCTCGATCAGGCCGCACGCCGCCGTCATCGCGGCGGTTCCGGCCTCGCCGTCGAACATCGCGCGCACCAGGTCCGGCACGATATTGACCATGCCGCAAATCGTCCCGACGCCGCCCGCCTTGAGGGCGCGGTCGATCAGTACCTCGGCGCCCACCAGCGCCCCGATCTCCGGCGCATGCTCGCGGAAGGCGAGGAAGGAATTCCAGTCGCCGGTGCTGTCCTTCACCCCGGCCATGATCGCCCCAAAGCGCCGACGCAACCGGCCCAGCACCGGCGCCGGCGTGGGAACGCCCGAGATCTGCGGAATATGATAGGCGCACACGCGCAGCCGATCCGAGCCGACGCCATCGATGATGGCGGCGAAAGCATCCTCGATGCCCTGCTCCGTCACATCGCGGTAGTAGTACGGCGGCAGGATCATGGCATGCACGAGGCCCAGCCCCATCATGTCGCGGGTTGTGCTGATGCTATCGGGAATTGCCGGGCAGCCGGTGCCCAGCGCGATCCGGCTCGCGGGCACGCCCGATTTCAGCAGCGTCTCCACCGCGTCGAGTTTTTCCTTGGCCGAAAACGAGGTGCCCTCGCCCGTGGTTCCGAACGGCACCAGCCCGTCGCAGCCGTTGTCGATCAGGAACTTGCCGTGCCGCGCCAGCAATGCGTGGTCGACCCCGCCATCGGCGTCGAGCGGGGTCGTCATGGCGGACCAGAGTCCGCGAATGCAATCGGTCATGGAGCTTCCTTCCAGCTTGTCGGCAGGGAAGCACCGCCACCCCCGCAAGGGAAGGCCCGACGCGGAAAGTTTTTCGCATGCAGTGCCGCTGTGGTTGCGAGAGTCAGGAGCGAAGCGGTGTTTGTCGAAATTCCAACGCTTGAGGGTTTGGCCAGGCTTATTCGGCGGCGACGCGCTCCGCAGCGGGAGGAAGCCAGAGGGCGGCGATGGCGCTTGGGTCGGGGAGCGTATCCAGCGCGGCAATAGCGGCCATCAGGGCGGAGGTTTGCGCTTCGCCGAACAGGGGGGTCACGAGGGCGCGGAATTTGGCTTCGAGGCGCTGGCCTTGGGCGGTGACGTCGGGGGCGGGGATGCCACTGTCGTGGGTGGCGTGCAGGGTGGTCTGGTCTTTGAGACGCAGGTCGAGCTCGGCGCGTGTGTGGGGCCAGCCGTGCTGAAGGTCGATGACGACACGGTCTCGCAGCGCCATCAGGTCCGGGTTGTTGGCGGTCTCGGCCGTGAAAGTGCTGAGCGCATCGGTCGGGATGCCGGCGAGGGCCATGGCGGTGGTGAGGCGGTGGCTGAACTTGGCTTCGAGGCCGGTTGTGGGGGATTGGATGTTGCAGACGCGGTCGGTGGCCTGGTCGACGCGCAGGGTGACGGCGGCGATATCGTCAGAGGTGAGGTTGTGCAGCGCACGAAGGCGGCGGGCGGTTTCGATGGGGGCGTGGGTGAGGTAGCAGGCAGCGTGGTATTTGAAGAGGTTTTCGCGCAGGTACCAGCCGGAGGGGGGCGTGGCCATGGCGGCTTCAGGATGGAAGTCCGGGCTGTGGGTGGCGGCGAAGCCTTGTTTGCACTCGATAGCGTCGGGCCGGGCGGTGAAGCCGCGGGCCGCGAGGCGGGCGGCCAGCAGGCCAGCTTCGGCGGCGCGGCCGGCATGGAGCGGTTTGCACATGGTACCGAAGAGGGATTTCAGGCCGGCGGCCTCGGTGGCGGCGATGCCGAGGGCGTTGACTGTTTGTTGTTCATTCAGTCCCATCAAATGGGCGCAAGCGGCCGCCGCGCCGAAGGTGCCGATGGTGCCGGTGGCGTGGAAGCCGATGCCGTCGTAGTGGCCAGGCGCCAGGGCACGGCCTAGGCGGCAGGCGAGTTCGTAGCCGGCGGCGAAGGCCGTAATAATGGATTTGCCATCGGCGTGGCGCTCCTCGGCCAGCGCGAGGACGGCAGGGAGAATGGCGACCGAGGGATGTCCAGGCATCGACATGTTGACGTCGTCATAGTCAAGCGCGTGGCCGACGGTGCCGTGCAGCAGGGCCGAGTTGCGGGCGGGAAGGCGCAGCGCGAGGCCAGGGACGCCGGCGACGCCGGGGCCGCCTTGCTCGGCGAGTTCGGCGGCGAGGATGCGCACCAGTGGGTCGTCGGCGCCGGCGATGGCGACGCCGATGGTGTCGAGCACGCATTGGCGGACGATGGTGCGGATTTCGTCGGGGATGCCGGCATAGGTTACGGCGCGACTGAGGCGAGCGAGGTCGATCTGGAGGCCCATGGAAAAGGTCCTTGTCTGGTTCGAAGCGGGCTTAGCGGCCCTTGAAGACGGGTTCGCGCTTTTCGTTGAAGGAGGCGATGCCTTCACGGCGATCTTCGGTGGGGACCATGCGGTTATAGGCTTCGATTTCGAACATCAGGGCGCTGGCGAGGTCCATCTGGCCGCCGACGTTCACACTCTGCTTGATCTGGCGGGTGGAGATGGGCGCGTTGTTGGCGATGCGAGTGGCGGTGGCCAGGGTGTCCCACAGCAGGGTTTCGGCGGGGCAGATGCGGTTGACGAGGCCCCAAGCGAGGGCCTGTTCGGCGGTGAAAGGGGTGCCGGTGAGGAGGATCTCCTTGGCGCGGCGGGCGCCGATGGTACGGGGCAGGTTCTGCGTGCCGCCGGCGCCGGGCATGATGCCGAGGGTGACTTCCGTGAGGGCGAAGCGGGCGTGGGGGGCCGCGTAGGCAAAGTCGCAGCACAGCACCATCTCCAGGCCACCGGCATAGGCCGCGCCGTTGACGGCGGCGATGACGGGGATCGGGCAGGCGTGCATCGCGCGGACCATGCGCTCGAAGATCAGGTGCTGGTCCTGCCACTGTTCGTCCGTCATCCCCTGGCGCTGCTTGAGGTCGCCGCCCGCGCAGAAGGTCTTTTCGCCGGCCCCGGTGAGGATGGCGCAACGGAAAGCGGCGGGGTCGGCGGCCAATCCGTCAAAGACAGCGTGCATGTCGAGGCCCATCTGCGTATTCATGGCGTTGGACACGTGGGGGCGATTGAGCGTGATCTGCACCACGTGCTCGGCGGGGGAGTGGAGGGAGAGGGTCTCGAAGTCGCGGAGTTCGAAGTGCATCTTGGTGTTTCCGGCGGATTGGTTCGCGGCAACCTATCGGGGGCAGGAGGGGGGGTCAAACCGTAAGGCAGGGTCGCCGAGCCTTGCTTGCCTTTGCCCGCTCACCCTGGCAGGCGGAGTGGCTTGGCTGGGCGTCGTGGGGCGGCGATACCGTAAGGAGAGCCGCGCAAGGGCGGTGAATCGGAGGACACGAGGTGCATCGGATTGCGTTTTCGCCGCAGGCCACGGCGCCGCTGGACGGGCTGCGGGTGGTGGACATGTCGCGGCTGGTGGCCGGGAACATGGTTTCGCTGCAACTGGCAGATCACGGGGCCGAGGTGATCAAGATCGAGGACCCGGCGAAGGGGGATCCGCTCCGGGCGTGGCGGGTCGAAGGGCACTCGGTGCACTGGAAGGTGTATGCCCGCAATAAGAAGAGTTTCGCGGTCTCGCTGCGTGACGACGAGGGGCTGGCGCTGCTGGCGGAACTGATCGCGACGTCCGATGTCCTGGTGGAGAATTTCCGGCCCGGCACGCTGGAGGCGATGGGGCTGGCGCCTGCGGTGTTGTGGAAGCGCAATCCGGGGCTTGTGGTGGTGCGGATTTCGGGGTTCGGGCAGGACGGGCCCTATGCGGCGCGGCCGGGATTCGGCTCGCTGATCGAGGGGATGAGCGGGTTCGCGGCGATGAACGGGTTCGCCGATCGCGAGCCGGTGCTGCCGCCGCTGGCACTGGCGGACATGGTGGCGGGCTTGTACGGCGCTTTCGCAGTGATGATCGCGCGGCGCGAGGTCGAGCGCGGCGGGGCGGGGCAGGTGATTGATCTGCCGCTGCTCGATCCGATGATTTCCGTGCTGGGGCCCCAGGCGGCGAGCCACCAGGTGTCCGGCCGTGTGCCGGCGCGCAGCGGCAGCCGGTCGGGCACAACATCGCCGCGCAATGTGTTTCGCACGCGCGATGGCCGGTTTGTGGCGATCTCGGCGTCGATCCAGACCATGGCGGAGCGGCTCCTGCGGGTGGTGGGGCGAGCAGACATGATCACCGATCCGCGGTTCGCGACCAATACGGCGCGGGTGGCCCATGCCGAGGAGACGGAGCGGCCGGTGGCCGCGTTCATCGCTGCGCGGGACCTGGACGAGGTGATGGCGATCTTCGAGCGCGAGGAGATCACGGCGGCGCCGATCTACGAAATCGATCAGTTGATCGTGGACCCGCATGTGGTGGCGCGCGACGTGCTGGTGGAGGTGCCGGACGCCGAGTTGGGGACGGTGGCGATGCACAATGTGGTGCCGCGGCTATCCGCGACCCCGGGGGCGTTGCGCTCGGCCGCACCAGAGCTCGGCCAGCACACGCGCGAGATACTCGCGGCGCTGGGCTGCGATGCGGCGCGGATCGAGGCGTTGCTGGCACGCAAGGTGGTGGCGGGATAGGTCCAGTTCCGAACCGCTAGAGCGATATCGGAACTGATAGGCGTTCCGATATCGCTCTAGCTTTTTGTTTTATTGCGTGTTTCACGTTTTCTCACCGGTCGGCCTCAAACGATCAGGCTCTAGGCAGGAGGGTCCTGCAGGCCGATGGCGCGCAGGCGGGCCGATTCTTCGTCCCAGCCGGCGCGCTCCTTGACGTTGAGGAACAAATGGACCGGGCGTTCCAACAGATTGCTCAGTTGCGCCCGGGCGTTGGCCCCGATTTCCTTGATCTTGCTGCCTTTTTGCCCGATCAGAATGGCTTTGTGGCCGGAGCGGGCGACATAGACGGTGGCCTCGATGCGGACCGAGCCATCCTTGCGCTCCTGAAAACTCTCGGTTTCCACGGTGGTGCCGTAAGGGATTTCGTCGTGGGTTTGCAGGAATATCTGCTCCCGCACGATCTCGGCTGCGAGCAGCCGGTCCGGCACGTCGGTCAGGTCGTCCTCGGGATAGAGCAGCGGGCCCACCGGCATCGCGGCGGCGATGGCATCGAGAAACTCCCTCAGCCCGTCGCCGGTGGAGGCGCTCACCATGTAGGTCTGTTCGAAGCTGGCGAGCTCGTTCAGCCGCGCCACCAGCGGCAGCAGGGCGCCGGGCGTGACCAGATCGCATTTGTTGAGCACCAACCAGGCCCGGCGCTTGCTCTCGCCGACGCGGGTGGCGATCTCGGTCACCTGTGCGGTGATGCCAGCCTTGGAATCGACCAGCAGCAGCACAAGATCGGCATCGTCCGCCCCGGTCCAGGCGGCGGCCACCATCGCACGGTCGAGCCGCCGCTTGGGCTTGAAGATGCCGGGGGTGTCGACCAGCAACACCTGGGTGCGCTCATGCATCAGGATGCCCAGCACCCGCGCCCGTGTGGTCTGCGCCTTGGGCGAGACGATGGACAGCTTGGCACCGACGAGGCGGTTGAGCAGTGTTGACTTCCCCGCATTCGGGGCGCCGACGATGGCTGCGAAGCCGCAACGGGTCAGGGTGTCGGTCATTTCAACCTCGCCAGCAGATCGGTGGCGGCCAGGGTTTCGGCCGCGCGTTTGGTCCCGGCGGTACCGCTCCCAGTACGACCGTCGACGGTCACCGCGATCACGAAGACCGGCGCGTGCGGCGGGCCGTCGCGCGCGGTGACGATGTAGTGCGGCAAGTCATGCCCGCGCCCCTGCGCCCATTCCTGCAATGCGGTCTTGGCGTCCTTGGGCGGCGCCGCCTGCCCGGTCATGGCATCGTCCCAGGCGCGGCGCACGAAACCGCGCGCGACTTCGATCCCGCCATCCATATACAAGGCGCCGATCACCGCCTCCACGGCGTCGGCCAGCACGGTCGCGCGGCGCCGTACGCCGACCTTCGACTCGCCCGGGGCGACCGCCAGCACGTCCGCCATGCCGATGCGCTCGGCGATCTCCGCCAGCACCGGTTGCGACACCAGATGGGCAAGGCGGCGGCCCAGTTCGCCCTCCTGCTCGCGTGCGAACCGTTCGGCCAGCCACTCCGCCACCAGCAGGCCGAGCACCCGGTCGCCCACGAATTCAAGGCGTTCGTTCGATCCTGCCCCGGTCTGGCGCACGCCCCGGCCCCCGCCCTTCACGCCGGGGGCGGCCGAACGGTGGGTCAGCGCCTCGCGCAGCAGGTCGATCCGCCGGAAGTGATGCCCCAGCAGCGCCTCGGCCGCGGCCTCCTCGGCCGCCCGCGCTACCAGGGGCTCCGCCATGGTCAGGAGATCCCCTTGAACAATCGAGTCCAGCGGATCTCGAACGGCCATTCCCATACTTCCCACCACGGCGCCGTCGCGTTGATGGAGAAAAAGATGAACTCGGCGCGGCCGACCAGGTTGTCCACCGGGATGAAGCCGACCGCGTTCAGCACCCGGCTGTCCAGGCTGTTGTCGCGGTTGTCGCCCATCGCGAAGACATGGCCTTCGGGGATGCGGAATTCCTCGGTGTTGTCGAGCATCTCGTTATCGGAAGCCTTGAGGATGTCATGTGCCCGCGGCGTGTCGCCATCGCGGGCGGGCGGCAGGGTCTCGACATAGCGCTTCAGCAGGGTCCGCGGCCCTTCTCCCTCGGCCAAATACTGGCCGGCCTCTTTGCGCGGCACGATCTTGCCGTTGACATACAACTGGCCGGCCTTCATCTGCACCCGATCGCCGGGCAGGCCGATGATGCGCTTGATGTAGTCGGTCGAATTGTCGCGCGGCAACTTGAAAACCGCGACATCGCCACGGGCCGGCAGCCGGCCAAGGATGCGTCCGCTGAACAGCGGAGGCGCCAGCGGCATAGAAAAGCGCGAGTAGCCGTAGCTGTATTTCGAGACGAACAGATAGTCTCCGATCAGCAGGGTCGGGATCATCGAGCCTGATGGGATGTTGAACGGCTCGAACGCCACGGTTCGGATACCGACGGCGATCAGCCCGGCATAGATGATCGTCTTGATGTTCTCGACGAGACTGGAGGATGAGCGCGACATGAACAACCGGGATCCGGACGGGGTGAGCCCGGGTTGAACGCCAACCCCGCCACCCTGTCAAGCAAACCCGGCCCGCATGACAAGGTCTTAAGCCCCGCTGTCCCAGGGGCCAAAGCAAACCCTCTCAGGTCAGCGCTCTTGCTGAATGCCAAGCAGGCTTTCGCCAGTAGGACGTTTGCAAATGCATCCGTGGTCCGTCCTGCGAAACCTGGTTAGCCC
The DNA here is from genome assembly GCA_903928895.1 of uncultured Rhodospirillales bacterium. Lineage (GTDB taxonomy): Bacteria > Pseudomonadota > Alphaproteobacteria > Acetobacterales > Acetobacteraceae > CAIYPH01. Next base: position 189,917 of record CAIYSR010000093.1, read on the forward strand.
GGCGCCGCTGAGATGATCACCTGGGCGAACGCGTAGGGATATTCATCCGTCATCGTCAGGTCGATCCGCCCGGCCATGCCGTCCGGCACCATCGCCGCCAGTCGCGCCGCCGCGCCGCCGGTCAGCACCATCACCGGCTGCCCGGTTGGCAGGTTCTCCACTCCGAGGTCGGACAGATGGATTCCCCGTGCGAGGCCGGTTCCGAGCGCCTTCGCGCAGGCCTCCTTGGCGGCGAACCGCATGGCGTAGGCCCCCGCCCGGCCCTTGCCGACGCGGCGCTCCGCCTTGGCGATCTCGAGCGCAGTGAACACCCGCTCGGCGAAGCGCTGTCCGAATCGCTCCAGCGAACGCTCAATCCTCCGGACGTCGCACAAGTCGGAACCGATCCCCAATATCATCGGGCTAGCCCCGCGCCCGGTCCACCTGATGGACCCCGGGCGCCGCGCGCAGCGAGGCGATCACGTTGATCAACTGACGCAGGTCGCGGACCTCGACATCCACGGCCATTTCGCAGAAATCGGCGGCGCGATGGACGATCCGCAGGTTCACCACATCGCCGTCCTGCTTGGCGATGGCGTTGGTCACATTGGCGATCGCGCGCGGCTCGTTGTCGGCGATGACGCTGATCCGCCCGGTGTAGCCCTCACCCTTGCCGCGGCCCTCGGGCATGGCATGCAGGTCCCAGTCGATATCGATGAAGCGCTCCGGCGTGGCCGAGAAGCTCTCCAGCGTTGGGCAGTCCCTGGTATGCACCGTCACACCCTTGCCGGTGGCAACGATGCCGACGATGCGGTCCCCCGGCACGGGATGGCAGCAGCCGGCGTAATGGATCGCCATGCCCGGCACGAGCCCGGTGATCGGCATGCCCGAGGGGCCCGAAGGCTTGCCGCGCGCCGGCAGCGGCAGCATCATTCGAGGTGTCCGCGCGGCCTGGCGCAGTTCCGGATAAGCCACCTGCACCACGTCCTTGGCGGCGAGGTTGCCATTGCCGACCGCGACGTAGAGATCGTCCAGATTGGCCTGCTTGAGCGATTTCAGGATCGGCTCCAGAACCTTCTCCGAGCCGTCCAGCCCGTCCTGGCGGAACGCCTTGGCCAGGGCCGAGCGCCCGTGGTCGCGGCTCTGCTCGCGCTGCTGCGCCTGCACGAACCGGCGCACCCGCGCGCGTGCCTTGCCGGTGACGACGAAGCGCTCCCATTGCGGGCTCGGGGTCCCGCCGCGCGCGGTCATGATCTCGACCTGGTCGCCGTTCTGCAACTCGTGGCGCAGCGGCAGCAAGCGGCCATTGACCTTGGCGCCGACGCAGGTGTCGCCGACCTGGGAATGCACGGCGTAAGCGAAATCGACCGGCGTTGAGCCGCGCGGGAGCTGGATCAGCCGCCCCTTCGGCGTGAAGCAGAAGACCTGATCCTGGTACAGCGCCAGCTTGGTGTTGACCAGGAATTCGTCGAGCGTGGAATTCTCCAGGATTTCCTTCAGGTCCTGTACCCAGGCGAACTGCGCCGCCTCACGCGCCGCGCCGCCGCCCTGCTTGTACGCCCAGTGCGCGGCCACCCCGTTTTCCGCCACGTCGTGCATCTCGGCGGTGCGAATCTGGACCTCGATCTTCTGGTTGCGCGGCGCGCGCAGCGTCACCCCGGTGTGCAGGCTCTGGTAGCCGTTGGCCTTGGGGGTCGAGATATAGTCCTTGAAACGCCCGGCGATCACCGGATAGGCGTTGTGCACTGCGCCGAGCGCGGCGTAACAGGCCTCGCGCGTGGGCAGCACGATGCGGAACGCCATGATGTCGGAGAGCTGCTCGAACTGCACGTTGCGTTTTTGCATCTTCTCCCAGATGGAGTAGGGCGATTTCTCGCGCCCGGTCACCTCTTCGACCGGAACCCCCTGTTCGCCGCAGACCCGGAACAACTCGGCGCGGACCTCCTCGATCACATCCTGGCCCTGGCCGCGCAGAAAGTTCAGCCGCGCCAGGATCGACTCATAGGCCTCAGGGTCAAGCTGGGCGAAGGCCAGCGTCTGCAGCTCGTTCTTGATCGAGTCCATCCCGATCCGCTCGGCCAGCGGAGCGTAGATATCCATGGTTTCGGCGCCGATGCGCTTGCGCCGTTCGTCCTGCTTGACGAAATGCAGCGTGCGCATGTTGTGCAGCCGGTCTGCCAGCTTCACGAGCAGGACCCGGATGTCCTTGCTCATGGCAAGCACCAGCTTGCCGAAATTCTCGGCCTGCTTGGTGCGGTCCGATTGCAGTTCGAGCCGTGTCAGCTTGGTGACGCCATCGACCAGCGCGGTGATCTCGGCGCCGAAGCGCTTCTCCATCTGTGCGCGGGTGTATGCGGTGTCCTCGAGCACATCGTGCAGCAGGGCGGTGGCGAGCGTCGCATCGTCCAGCCGGTAGCGCGCGAGATTCTCGGCGACGGCGAGCGGATGGGTGATGTAGGGGTCGCCGTTATCACGCTTCTGGCCGTGATGGGCCTCGGCGGCGACATCGTAGGCGGCCTGCAGCATAACCAGATCGCCGTCCGGATTATAGCGCCGTACGGTCTCGAGCAGCGACTTGGCCGGGGTGTCAGCCAGCACCACGGCGGCGGATGCGGGCCCATCGGGGCCGCGCATCACGACGGCGCGCCAGGACCCCGGGGCGCCGTGTGTCATCGTCGCGTCTTAGCGGCGCCGGCCGCCAAGTTCCGCCTCGATGGCGGCTTCCAGGTCATCGGGCGAGAACTCCTCGGCCTCGACCGGCAGGGCGGCGCTCTCTTCCTCGGCCGAGATGTCCTGCAGGCCGAAGATATTCTGGTCGGTCGGGATGAGGTCCATCACCTCCTCGTCCGCGGGTTCGGGCTCCGGCGCGCGCGAAAGCGATTTGATGAGATCGTGCTCGAGCTTGTCGAGCCCGATGGTCTCCTCGGCGATCTCACGCAGCGCCACCACGGGATTCTTGTCGTTGTCGCGCTCGACGGTCAGTTCCTCGCCGCGCGAGAGATTGCGCGCCCGCTGGGCGGCCAGCAGAACCAGCTCGAAGCGGTTCGGAATCTTCTCGACGCAATCCTCAACGGTAACGCGCGCCATGCACTCACACTCCGCTCATCAAAAATCCGAACGGTCCAGATAAGCCCCAAGCCGGCCGAAAGCAAGGCGATTGCTGCACCGCACATGCCAGCAATGTCAACGCGCCCGGCCGAGCCGCTCGATCAGCGCCGTCACGCCAAGACCCAGCGTCGGGTGCACCCAGTCCGGCGCCACATCGCGCAGCGGCAGCAGGACAAAGCCGCGCTCGGCCGCGCGCGGATGTGGCAGCATCACCTCGCCGGCGCACACCGCGCTGTTGCAGTCGATCAGGTCGAGGTCCAACACCCGTGCGGCGTTCGCCACTGTTCGGACCCGGCCAGCCTGCGCCTCGATCGCGTGCAGCCGCCGCAGCAGCCATGCTGGGTCGCAGGTGCCTTCCAGCCGGACCATGCCGTTGCAGAAGTCAGGTTGGTCCGAGGCCGGCACCGGGGCGGTGCGATACCAGCGTGACAGCGCCACCGGCCGCAGCCCGGGCAGGGCGCGCAACGCCTCGGCCGCGGCGCAACAGGTCACGATCGGCAGGGCGCCGTGCCGATCCGCGAGATTGGCGCCCACCGCCACCAGGATCATCCCACCCTCCGTTGCGGCACAAAACATCCAAACGGTTGCATCTTTCTCGCGCGTGCCAACATCGCTAGGCTCACGACCAGAGGGGCCGTACCACTGGTCTGGTCCAACCGACTATGCTCCCATGGCATAGCCACATTCGATTCCGCCGCATTACGCCACCCGAGGAAGGTTTCCCATACATGCATTTCCTGCCCAATGAGCGCGTCGCCCTGTTCATCGACGGCGCCAACCTCTATTCCGCCTCGCGCAATCTCGGCTTCGATGTCGATTACCGCAACCTGCTCGAGTTTTTTCGCCGCAAAGCCCATGTCATCCGGGCCTACTACTACTCGGCCGTGCTGGAGACCGAGGAATACTCGCCGCTGAAGCCGTTGACCGACTGGCTCGCCTATAACGGCTACACGCTGGTGACGAAACCGGCCAAGGAATACACCGACGCCATGGGCCGTCGCCGGGTGAAGGGGAACATGGATATCGAGCTCGCGATCGACATGCTCGAACTCGCCGACAAGATCGACCACGCCGTGCTCTTCAGCGGCGACAGCGACTTCCGCCGCCTCGTCGAGGCGGTTCAGCGCCGCGGCGTCCGTGTCTCCGTGGTCTCCTCGATCCGTACCACGCCGCCGATGGTGGCCGACGAGTTGCGGCGCCAGGCCGATCAGTTCCTGGAGCTCTCCGACATCGCCCCCGAGTTCACCCGCCGGCAGATGGACCCGCGACCAGTCCGCCCGCCGGTTCGGCAGACCCCGGCCGACCCCTACACGACCGAGGCCGGCGACGCCGTGTGACGCCGCCAGCCCTCACGCGGAATCGGGCCGCGGCGCAAGACGACGCGACGTTTACCGGCGGTTAAGCCCGCGGCCCCATCGTTGCGCCATGGATGCTCAAACTTTCGATCACTCCACCCTCGCAACTCCGGCGCCGGATTGCGCCCGGTGCCTCCGGCTCGGCGCTGGCCGCGGCAGCCCGCCGGCGCTTCCGCAGGGGCCGCTTACCGCGCGGCTGTTGATCGTTGCGATGGCGCCGCATCCGGCCGACCAGGTCCTGGCCGCCAGCCTTGACCGCCTCGGCCTGGCGCGAGGCCCTACCCTGATCGACACACGGATCACCCATGCCGTCCGCTGTGTACCGCCGCGCAACCTGCCCACCCCCTCCGAGGTACGCACCTGCAACCCCTACCTCGCCGGCGAACTCGCCGGGCTGCCCAATCTGCGCGCGGTCCTCGCCCTCGGCGTGCTTGCCCACGCCGCGGTGCTCAGTGCCTGCGGTATCCCACCGGAACGCATCCGCTATGCCCATGGTGCCATCCATGAGCTTCCGGATGGGCTGATCCTGGCCGACTGCCACCCCCTCTCGGGGACTCGCCTGACGCCAGAATGGATCGAAGCCGCGCTTCTCGGCCTCCTGCTGCGGCTCGATCAGCCGGAGCAGGAGCTAGGATTCACTGGCGAGCCGGCTTAGCGGCCGGTGAAGATCGGCTTGCGCTTTTCGATGAAGGAGCGCGTCGCTTCCTTGAAGTCTTCGCTGGCTTCAGCCTCGCGCTGCATCGCCTCCATGCGCGCCTCGTCGCGCTGGTCGCGCTCCAGGCCGAGCTGGGCGATGAAGTACTTGGAGGCGCGGATCGAAAGCGGCGCGTTGGCGGCGAGCGTTTCGGCATAGGCGACGGTTTCGGCCTCGAGCTCGTCGGCGGGCACGATGCGGTTGATCAGTCCGATGCGCAGCGCCTCCTCGGCTCTCAGCCGGCGGGCGGAGAACATGATATCCTTGGCAATCGAGGGGCCGACCAGATCGACGAGCTGTTTCAGCCCCTCCGGCGCATAGGCGATGCCGCGATGGGCGGCGGGAACACTGAACTGCGCGTCGGGCGAGGCGAATCGGAGATCGGCGTTGAGCGCCATGCCAAGGCCGCCGCCGAGGCAGTAGCCATGGATCATGGCGATCAGCGGCTTGTCGAGGTCGAGCATGGCGCGGCGCAGTTTCGCCGGGATGGCGCGGGAACGGGCGGCGGCCTCGGGGTCGGCGCGGGTGGTCTCGAAGCTCTTGATGTCGCCGCCCGAAATGAACGCCCGCGTGCCGGCGCCGCGCATGATCACCACTTTGATGGCGGGATCCGCGGCATAGGCCTCGATCACGGTGAGGGCGTCATCGGTCATGCCGGGGGACAAGGCATTGTGCTTGGCCTGATTGTCCCAGACGAGCCAGCCGATGGGGCCGTGGGCGGCGGCGGTGATCAGTCCGGATGGCAGGTGCACGGATGTTACCCTTGTTTCGGACTGGAGGCGTCCCACGCCGCGGAGGCGGCGTCAACCGCGCAGCCCGCGACCGGAAAAAGAGGGTTGCGCGCGAATTGCATACGCAGTCAAACTCGCCGCGGTAATCCAGGCGCCTGCAGAGCGTCACACCACAGTGGGGACATCGATGCGAATTTCACGTCGTGAAGCGTTGGCCAGTGCCGCGGCCCTGGCCATGGTGGCGCCGCACCCGGCCGGTGCGGCCGTCACCCCGGGCAAGCCCTACGCGGGGCAGACCGTGAAGGTGATGGTGGTGCGGTCCTCGCAATATGCGGCCCAGGCCAAGCGCCTTCCGGCCTTCGAGGCTGCAACCGGCATCAAGGTCGAGTTCATCGATGTGCCGTTCGGCGCGATGCGCGAGAAGCTTGCGGCCGAGATGGTGGCGGGCTCGCCCGACTTCGACCTCGCCACGGTGATGGATGTCTGGATCCCGCCGCTGATCGGCAATTACTTCTCCCCGATCGGAGCGGACCTGAAAAAGCGCGGCGTCGATTTGACGCGCTACCCCAAGGCGTTCCTGGCGACGTCGCTCTACAAGGACGATGTCTACGGCCTGCCGACCCGCTGCCACATCCAGCTGCTGTTCTACCGCAAGGACATTTTCGGCGAACTCGGCATCGGTGTGCCCAAGACCTGGGAGGATGTCGTCACGGCCGGCCTCAAGGTGCAGGAGAAGACCAAACTCGCCGGCATTTCCATCCCCTATGGCCGCCTCGCAGGGCAGAACCTGATGGTGTGGTACAATTTTCTCTGGGGCGCCGGCTCGGACGTCTTCGACGACAAGATGAAGCCAATGTTCAACAACGCCGCCGGCCTCAAGGCGACCCAGGACTACGTCGATCTCCTGCTGAAGTACAAGCTCTGCCCCCCTGGCGCGACCTCGTTCAACGAGGGCGATGCGACGACCTCGATGGTGCAGGGCAATTCGGCAATGAACCCGTGCTGGTGGCACATCTACAACCGCTTCGCCATGAAGGATGCCGCGGTCGGGCTCGACAAGCTCGGCTTCGCGCCGCTGCCGACCTATGCCGGGGCGGCGCCGACGACCTACACCAACACCTGGATCTACGGCGTCAACAAAAATTCGAAGGTGCGCGAGGCGGCGCTTGAGTTCCTCACCTGGATCAGCGAACCCGAAATCGAGCGCTCGATCCTGGTCGATCCGGCAGAAAATGACGTGGTGGCCACGCAATACTCCAATCTGCGCGATCCGGAGGTGAGCGCTCGCTTCCGCGGCATGCACAATTTCGCTGCCGATGCCCTGGAGAGCACCAAGAAATCGATTCCCAACATCCCTGAGTTCCTGCCCTGCGTGGACGCGATGGAGGTCGCGATGAACAACATCGCCACCGGCCAGGCCAGCGTGGCCGATGCGATGAACGCCGCCGCCGCCCAGGTCACCCGCATCATGCGGCGCGGCTGAGACGGTCCGAAGGGCGCGGCGCGCGATGGCCGGTACCAATGATCGCCGCCACGTCTTCGTCCTGCTGGCACCCGCAATGCTGGTGGTGGGGCTGACGACGCTGTATCCGCTCGGCTTCTCGTTCTGGACCAGCTTCCACGACTGGCGGCTGATCAAGAGCCTGGTGCCGGGGGCCTTCATCGGCTGGGAAAACTACGAAGTCGCATTCACCGACGATCCGGTGTTTTGGACGGTGGTGCGGGTCACCATCCGCTTCGTGGTCATCGATGTTGTCGCCACCATCCTTGCCGCGCTCGGGCTCGCCCTGCTGCTCATGCGGGCCGGCTTCGCCCGCACCGTGCTGCGCACGATCATCATCCTGCCCTTCGCGGTCAGCCCGGCGCTGATCGGGATTTCGTGGCGCTTCATGTTCAACCCGGAATACGGCGCGATCCACCACACGATTTCGACCTTCCTGCCCTTCATGGCCCGCATCGACTGGTTCGCCTCGCCGGCGCTCGCGACCTACGCGCTGGTGTCGGCCGACCTGTGGCACTGGGCCCCTTATTTCGCCTTCATGCTGATGGGCGGGCTGGCCTCGGTGCCCGCCGAGACCCAGGAGGCGGCAAGGATCGACGGCGCATCGGACGTGCGGGTGTTCTTCGCCATCACCCTGCCGCAGATGGCCCCAGTGATCACGGTGGCGGTGATCCTCAAGACCGTGTTCGCGCTCAAGGTGTTCGACAGCATCGTCACCATGACCGGCGGCGGGCCGGGGCTGGAGACCAGCACGCTGGCCTTTTTCGCCTACAACACCGGATTCCGCGACTACGACATGGGCTATGCGGCGGCGATCGCCTACGTGCTGACCATCATCCTGTTCGCGCTCTCGTTCTTCTACATGCGCTTCATCATGCCGAGGGGCCGATGAGGCGCCGCCCCGCGCGCCATTATGTGGTCAAGGCGCTCGAATGGGGGGCACTGGCCTTCGTCGCCGGCTTCACCCTGTTCCCGATCGTGTGGATGGTGATGACGGCGTTCAAGCCGCTCGAATTCATCTATCATCTCAACGTCCTGTTCTGGCCCACGCTCGACAATTTTCGCGAGGTGTTCAGCGTGCGCTGGCAGATCGGCGCCAAGGTCTGGCACAGCCTGGTGATCGCGATCGGCACGGTGACGATCGCCGCCCCGATCGCGGTGTGCGCCGCCTATGCGTTTTCGCGCAAGCAGTTCCGCTTCAAGCGGGCAATGTTCCAGTGGATCCTGCTGACCCAGTTCATCCCCGGCGTGGCGATCGTGCTGCCGTTCTACCTGATGTTCCGCAACCTCGGCCTGCTCGATACCTATACCGCGTTGATCGTGGTCGATCTGGCAATCGTGCTGCCCTATGCGATCTGGACCATCAAGGGCTTCATCGACGCCATTCCCGAGGAGACCGAGGAGGCCGCGACCATCGATGGCGCCGGCCTCTTCGGCCTGCTCTGGCACATCGTCGTGCCGATGGCGCGGCCCGGCATCCTGACCGCGGCGATCTTCTGCTTTATCATCACCTGGAACGAATTCCTCTTCGCCCTCATTCTCACCCGCACCCGGGTGGTGCCGCTCTCGGTCGGCATCATGAGTTTCCGCCTGGAGCGCGGCGATTTGTGGGAACTGATTTCCGCCACCGGCATCCTGATCGCCATCCCCATGTTCTTCCTTGCGATGATGATCCAGCGCCACTTCATCAAAGGCATGACCGCCGGCGCCCTCAAATGAACCATCTCTGACAGGCCACCCCCATGAACGATATCGTCGTCTCGCCCGAAGAGGCTGCCGCCCGCGTGATTTCGCCGGCCGACTACGTCTCATGTCCCACCGCCTTCATCGACTGCAAGAAGCCAGGCTCCCACCTCAAGCGCAACTACTCGATGATCGGCCCGGGGGTGACCACCTCGACCGAGCAGGTGGTGAACATCCGCGAGCCGCACGGCTTCAACATCGGCGCGGCCGGCATGCCGACCGGCATCACCAACAACCTGCACATCCATTTCACCGCCGAAGTCTTTATGGTGTTCGGCGGCAGCTACATCTTCCGCTGGGGCGACAACGGGCAGGACGGCGAGCTGCTTGGCGAGGACGGCGATATCATCTCCGTCCCCACCTGGATTTTCCGCGGCTTCGTCAATACCGGACCGAACGAGGCGATGGTGTTCACCACGCTGGGCGGCGACGACACCGGGGGCATCATCTGGCACCCCTCCATCCTCGCCGAGGCCGGCCAGTACGGGCTGTATCTCACCAAGGACAACATCCTGGTGGACACCGAGAAGGGCGGCCAGCGCCCGCCGCATGACCAGTTGATCGAGCCGATCAGCCAGGCCGAGATCGCCACGCTGCGCCGCTATGCGCCGGCGGAGATGCGTAAGCGTGCCGTGAAGGTGTCCGATCGCGTGTGGTCGAACGCAGCACTGCTCGATGCCTGCCTGCCCGGCCATGCCAGCGAGATCGCTCCGGTGATCGGCTTCGGCATGAGCCAGGACCGGAACCACGAGGCGCCGATCACGAACCCGCACGGCTTCTCGCATGAGTGGCTGCGCCTGGCGCCCGGCCAGTCCGTCTCGCGTCACCGCATCCACGCGAAGCAGGTGCTGCTGGCCCATACCGGGCACTTCACCGTCACCCTCAACGCGCCGGGCGATGAGATCGATCTCCAGCTCGAGGCCTGGGGCATGGTTTCGGTGCCCGCCGGCGCCTGGCGCTCCATCCGCAATGACAGCGATGGGGTGGCCGAGGTGCTGCTCATCACCAATGGTGATGCCCGCAAGATCCCGGAATGGCCGGCGGAGACGGTCGATGCCGCCCGCGCCGCCGGCTGGGCGGCCGATGCCTCCGGCATGATCGCCCCCGCCCATTTGCTGCCCAACTACCTGATCGGCCGCCAGAGCCTCGAAATGGCAAAGGAAACCGCATGAGCGACGCTCCCTCCCCCCGCATCGTCCCGGCCAGCGCGGCGGCCGAGCCGGTGCTTCAGGTCGAACGGCATGATTTCGTCGATCTCGTGACCACCAAGCGGCCGCGGGTGCAAAGCCTGCGCGGCTTCGAGGAGTGCTACACCGATATCGTGGACTACATCGTGCGCTGCACCCACCGGATCTGGGACGAACGCGATATCGGGCTGATCTACAGCCACTACACCCACAATTCGGACGTCTACTATAACCTCAAATCGGTCCACAGCCGCGAGGAGATCGTCCGCGACACCATCGACCGCCTGGCCCAGTTTCCCGAGCGGCGCGGCATGGCGACGCAGGTGATCTGGCGCGGCAATGACGTGGACGGGTTCTACACCTCCCATCTCGTCACCGGCGCCGGACGCCACACCCAGGATGGCCCCTACGGCAAGCCCACCGGACGCAGCTTCAACACCCGCACAGTGGCCGACTGCATGGTGCTGGAGAACCGCATCTACCGGGAATGGATCGTCAATGACGGGATGGGCGTCATCCGCCAGCTCGGGCTCGATCCGCACCCCATCGCCGAGGCCGTCGCGCGGGAGATGCATTCCCGCGGCCAGGTGACGCTGGATTTCGGCGAGAACCGCCGTCTGATCGGCCAATATCCACCGGACTCCGTGGCCGACGTCTCGATCGCCCATACCGACAGCGAGGCGGCGCTGCTGCGCTGGCTGCACGAGATGTTCAACTGCCGCATGTTCGGCGAGATCGACCGGCAATACGCGCCCAATGTGATGTATCACGGCGCCAATCTGCGCAATCTCTATGGCCGCGCCGCGGTGCTGCATCGGCTGATCCAGCTCGTCGCCACCATGCCGGACTGCGCCTACATCCCGCAGCATATCTGCTCGGTGCCGTCGGATGATGGCGGCGGCGAGAAGATCGCGGTGCGCTGGATCATGGAGGGCCACCATCTCGGCCACGCGCTGATGGGGCCGCCCACAGGGCACCGCATCTTCCTGCTCGGCGTCTCGCACTACCACATCGTCAACGGCAAGGTGATTGAGCAGTGGGACGTCTATGACGAGATGGCGATGCTGACGCAGATCAAGCTCGGCGCGCTGGGCCCCTCCGAGTGACCGGCGATGTGATGGGCGGATTCGATCCGAAATGGAAGGACCCGGCCGATTTCATCATCGGCATCACCAAGGAGATCTGGGAAGACCGCAACATCGGCTCCCTCACCTCGCGCTACCACCCCACCATCCCCGTGCGCTCGCCGGCCTCGCTGGTGCACGGCAATGCCGGGGTGATCGCGGCGACGATGGCGACCCTGGCCGAATTCCCCGACCGGGTGCTGCTTGGCGAGGACGTCATCTGGTGCCCCGCCGCCGAAGGCGGCTTCCTCTCGTCGCATCGCCTGATGTGCACCGCAACCCATTCGGCCGACGGCGCCTACGGGGAAGCGACCGGCAAGAAGCTGCGCTACCGTATCATGGCCGACTGTGCCGCGCGCGACGATCACATCTACGACGAATGGCTGGTGCGCGACCAGGGCGCCATCGTGCGGCAGATGGGCTGGGACCCCAAGTCCTATGCCGCCGGCATGATCGCGAAGGAAGGCGGCCCCGAGCGCTGCGTAAAGCCCTTCACGCCGGCCATCGACGTCGACGGCGGCTACCACGGCACCGGCAATGACCACGCCCTCGGCCGCGAATACGCCGACATCCTCACCCGCATCATGGCCGCCGATCTCGCCGTCATCCCCAAGGTCTACGATCGCGCACTGCAACTCGAAATGCCCGGCGGCCTCACCGGCTACAGCCACGGCGACGCCGACCATTTCTGGCTCAACCTCCGCGCCGCCTTTCCCGGCGCCACTTTCGCAATCCACCACCGCATCGGCCGCGAAGACCCGATGATGCCCCCCCGCGCCGCGCTGCGCTGGTCCCTCACCGGCAAACACACCGGCTGGGGCGGATTCGGCGTACCCACCGGCGCCGAGGTGCACATCATGGGCATCAGCCAGGCCGAGTTCGGCCCCTGGGGCATCCGCCGCGAGTGGGTGCTGATTGACGAAACCGCGATCTGGAAACAGATCCTCCTGCACACAGGCTGAAACCATGACACGCATCCGCACCACCCATGTCGGGTCCCTGCCCCGCACCGCGCTGGTCGCCGACCTGCTGTTCGGCCACGAAAAGGGCCTGCCGCTCGATCCGGTGAGCTATGACCGGATCATGCACGAGGGCACCGCCGCGATCCTGGCACGGCAGAAACAGGCCGGGATCGATGTCCCGTCGGACGGCGAGACCTCCAAGATCTCCTATGCCACCTACATCAAGGACCGTCTGACCGGCTTCGACGGCGACAGCCCGCGTTCGCCGCCGCAGGACCTCGCCGATTTCCCCTCGTTTCTCGACCGCCTGGCCAAGGCGGGCGGCACGCCGACCTACCGGCGGCCGCGTTGCGTCGGGCCGATCAAGGTGAAGTCGATGGCGCCGTTGGAGAAGGACATCGCGGCAATGCAGGCCGGCATGGCCGCGGCGGGATACCAGGCAGGGTTCATGAACGCCGCCAGCCCCGGGGTGATCGCGCTGTTCCAGCCATCCGACTACCACGCCAGCCTCGACGATTATCTGTTCGACCTCGCCGAGGCGATGCGAGCGGAATACGAAGCCATCGTCGCGGCCGGGCTGATCCTGCAGATCGATGCGCCCGATCTCGGGCTCGGCCGCCACATGATGTACCGCGAACTCGACGAGGCCGGGTTCCTGCGGCGGGCGGCAGTGCATATCGAGGCGCTCAACGGCGCGTTGCGCAATGTCCCGCGGGACCGGGTCCGGCTGCATATCTGCTGGGGCAACTACGAGGGGCCGCACACCCGCGATATCGGGCTGGCCAGCGTGCTGCCCGAACTGCTCAAGGCCAAGCCCGGCGCGCTGCTGTTCGAGGGCGCCAATCCGCGCCACGCCCACGAATGGACAGTGTGGCACGAGACCAAGCTGCCCGACGATCTGGTGCTGATCCCTGGATGCCTCGACTCGACCACGAATTTCGTCGAGCATCCCGAACTCGTCGCCCAGCGGCTGGGCCACTACGTCGGCGCGGTCGGCGCGGAGCGGGTGATGGCAGGCACCGATTGCGGGTTCTCGACCTTCGCCGGCTTCGGTGTGGTCGACCCCGACATCGTCTGGGCCAAATTCGCCGCTCTGGCCGAGGGCGCGGCGATTGCGTCCGCCCGGGGCTGATGGATAAATCCCGCCGACGCGGAGCGTGACGAAGCGAGTCCGCAAACTTGTCCAGCACCTGCCTCCTGCCGCCGAGGGCCCCTGATGGCGATTGACCGGATCGAACGCATCGCGCTCTGGCTCATCGACAGCCCCATCCGAAGCGCGCGCTCGCATGGCTCCGGTCACGTCAAGCGCAGCGTGCGGCGCGTGATCCTGGCGATTCACACCGCCGACGGACTGGTCGGCTGGGGCGAGGCCGCGCCATGGGCGCCGTTCGGCAACACCGCGGAGACCGCGCTTGCGGCGCTGCGCCACGTGCTCGTGCCGGCGCTGACCGGGCAGGACGCCACCCGCATCGTCGCCTGCATGGCGACCTGCGCCGGGGCCATCGCCGGCCATGCCGATGCCAAGGCCGCCTTAGAAATGGCGCTCTGGGATATCGCCGGCAAGCGGCTGGGCGCACCGGTCTCGGCGCTGTTCGGCGGCCTCGTGCGGGCCGCGATCCCGCTGTCGTTCTCCATCGCCGATCCGGATTTCACCTCCGATCTGGATCGCGCGCGGGACATGCATGCCCAGGGTCATCGGATTTTCAAGGTCAAGACCGGTTTCCTCGATCCGGCCGAGGACATGCGGCGCCTCGATGCCCTGCGCGCGGCGCTGCCGGGGATGGATTTGCGGGTCGACTACAACCAGGGGCTGGCGCCGCACGAGGCGCTTCCTGTGCTGCGCGAGGTCGAGCGGGTCGCCCCCACGTTCATCGAGCAGCCGGTGCCGCGCGGGCAGGAGGCCAGCCTGGCGCGGCTGGCGGCGGCGCTCGACACCCCGGTTCTGGCCGACGAAAGCGTCACCTCACCCGAGGAGATGCTGCGGGCGGTGCGCGAGGGGTTCGCCGATGCGGTCTCGATCAAGCTGATGAAATCGGGCGGATTGCTTGCCGCGCGGGCGATCGACGCGATCGCGGCGGCGGCCGGCGTGCCGAGTTATGGCGGCACCCTGTGGGAGGGCGGCATCGCGCTCGCCGCGGCGGCGCATCTGCTGGGCACGCTGCCGAACTGCACCTTGGGCTGTGAGTTCTACATGCCGAGCTACGCCCTGGTGCGCGACATCGTGCCCGACGTGCTGCTCGCCGGCGGCGGCATGGTGCAGGTTCCCGGCGGACCCGGCTTGGGGGTGAGTGTGGATATGGAGTTGTTGGCGGGGCAGGCGCTGGAGAGCCTGTAGGACCGCGACACGAAAAGTAGCGCTTCCTGCCTTTTCCCCGCCGCCGTAGGCTCCCGCCTTCACTGCCGGGGCTCCCACGATGTTCGACCTTCTCGAAGCCACCATCCCGCAACTCCAGGCCGCACTGCTGACCGGGGCGGTGACATCGCGCGCGCTGGTGAGCGCCTACCTCGCCCGCATCGAGGCCTATGACCAGGTCGGCCCCGCGCTCAACGCCATTTCTGCGGTGAGCCCGGGCGCGCTGGCCGAGGCGGATGCGCGCGACGCCGAGCGGCGTGTGAGCGGTGTGCGCGGGCCGCTGCACGGCATTCCGGTGATCGTGAAGGACAACTACGAGACCGCCGACATGCAGACCGCCAACGGCTCGGCGGCCTTCGAGGGTTGGATTCCCCCCGACGACGGCGAGATCGTGCGCCGTCTGCGCGCGGCCGGCGCCATCATCATCGCCAAGTCCAACATGCACGAATTCGCCCGCGGCATCACCACCGTGGGCTCGCTGTTCGGCGCCACCCGCAACCCCTATGGCCTCGATCGCAACCCCGGCGGCTCCAGCGGCGGCACGGGGGCGGCGATCGCGGCGAATTTCGCCGCCGTCGGGCTGGGCAGTGATACCTGCGGCTCCATCCGCATCCCCTCGGCGCATAATGCCCTGGCCGGCATCCGCCCGACCCAGGGGCTGACCAGCCGCGCCGGGATCATCCCGCTGTCCAGCACCCAGGATATCGGCGGGCCGATGGGCCGCAGCGTCACCGATATCGCCATCGTGCTCGATGCCATCGCCGGCTTCGACCCGGCGGACCTGCAAACGGCGGCAAGCTTCGGCAACGTGCCGCGCTCCTACACCGATTCGCTGCGCCTGGGCGCTTTGCGCGGCGCGCGCATCGGCGTGCTTGGCTACCTCTTCGGCGACGAGCCCGAGGACGCCGAGGTCGGCACCATCGTGCACGGCGCCACCCGCGAGATGGCGGCCCTCGGGGCTGCGGTCGAATCGGTGGAAATCCCGGGCGTGGATGAAATGCTGAGCGACCGGATGAACGGGTTCACCGTGCTCAGCCACGATTTCAAGTTCGACCTCGAAGCCTATCTGGCGAGCCGGCCGAGCGCGCCGGTGCGCACGCTGGCCGAAGTGCTCGCCTCCGGCAAGTTCCATCCCGATCTGGAGTCCGGCCTGCGCATCGCGGAGGCGATCGAGTCGCGCGACACCGCCGAATACTGGGAAGGCATCGCGCGCCGCGAGCAGCTCCGCCTGGCGATCCTGCGCACCATGGCGGTGCATCGGCTGGACGCCATCGCCTATCCCGCGATCAAGCGCAAGGCGAACCTGATCGGGCAGCCCCAGCTCGGCCATACCTGCCGGCTGGCCTCCAATTCGGGGCTGCCGGCGGTGGTGGTGCCGGCCGGATATACCCTTGATGGCATGCCGGTCGGCCTGGAACTGCTGGGGCGGCCATGGAGCGAGCCGCATCTGCTCGGGCTCGCCTATGCCTATGAACAGGCAAGCCGCCATCGCCGGCCCCCGGCAAGCGTGCCGGCGCTGAACTAGGCCGGGGCGGGGCATTGGCCAACGCCGAATGATGCAGCATCATTGCCCCAAGCCCGCTTCCAATGGCGGGCGTGCAACCGTAGGGCCGGGTGGCCCGCCTGGAGGAAACCATGGACTACAGTTCCGCCTTCGCCGGCATGAAGGTGATCGATCTCAGCGGCGGCGTGGCCGGCCCCTCGTGCGCGATGATGATGGCCCAGCACGGCGCGGACGTGATCAAGATCGAGACCCCGCATGCCGGCGGCGATTGGGCCCGCATCCTGGGCCGCACCTACGAGACCCATTCCGCCTTCTCCCTCTACGGCACCATGGGCAAGCGCAGCCTCGCGCTCGATCTCAAGACCCCCGAAGGCAAGGAAATCCTCTGGAAACTCATCGAAGGCGCCGACGTCTTCATCGAAGGCTTCCGCCCCGGCACCATTGACCGCTACGGCTTCGGCTACGACGCCGTCAGCGCCAAGGAACCCGGCATCATCTATTATTCCATCTCCGGCTTCGGCCAGACCGGCCCGCTGGCCGGCCGCCCCGCGATGGACCCTGTGCTCCAGGCCTTCAACGGCATCGTCGACGAAAACCGCGGCGAGCACGACAATCACCCGCACCGCATCGCGATCTCCCTGATCGACATGTTCACCGGCCTCCTCGGCTTCCAGGCCATCGCCACCTCGCTCTATGTGCGGCGCGAAATGGAGGAGAAAAAGGGGCGCTACATCGAGTGCAGCCTTATGCAGGGCGGCGCCATGCTCTCCGTCATCCGCATGATCGCCGGCTACATGGAGCGCGGCAAACTGCAGCGCGGCATCAACCCGAGCGGGGTGTTCGACACCGCAGACGGTCAGATCAACGTCACCACCATCCGGCCCGGTGATTGGAAGCCGTTCTGCGAGGCGCTAGAGCGGACGGACCTGCTGGAGGACGAGCGTTTCAACCCGGCGCCGACACGGCGTAACAATATCGACGATCTTTATGCCCTGCTGCGCCCGGTGTTCAAGGCGCGTACCACCGCCTGGCTGTCCGAGCGCTTCACCGCCGCGGGCATCATGAACGGCAAGGTCAACACCTACAGCGAGTTCCTCGCCGAGGAGCAGGTGGTCGCGAGCGGCATCATCGC
>CAIYSR010000094.1 GCA_903928895.1 uncultured Rhodospirillales bacterium
ACCCGCTGGGGCCTGAGGCCCCAGACCCCCATCCATTAAAATCCATGCCATCCAAACGCCCCCTCTCCCGCTCTGCGGGCTTGGGCCGCAAAGCGGATCAAGGCCGGGGTGAGGGTCGGGCCACGGCACAATGCCCCCCTCACTCCAGCAACACCGCCACCGCCCGCGACACCGTCAGCCCGACATAGCACCCCCAAACCGCCTCCCCCCGCCGCCACATCACCCAGGCGGCCACCCCATAAAACCCCACCTCCACCAACCCAGCCAAAACCCGCGGCTGCGCCAACACCCCCATCAAAAACCCGACAACCATTTTCTCGTCCTCCGCCTGGAAAAATGTGCAACGGGCTTGAACGGCTCCCGCGACAACACACATCCTCCACAGTCGAACCCGCCGATATCTAAGCAAAACCGAAAAAAATTCCCCAACTCCCCTAATCAAACCAAACTAAAGAACCCAAACCCCATGTGTTCACTCCTGTTTAGTTTTCTTAATCCCGTTTCATATCGCCCCCACCCCCCAACCACGCTACCCTCCTCCCCGCCCCCCAGCCCGGAGCCCGCGCCCATGCCCGCCATCCCCAACGCCCGCGCCAAGCTAGACCGCCTCTGCACCGAATCCGCCACCCGCGGCGGCAGCCTCACCACCCACGGCGCCGTCGCCAAAGCCATCGGCATCACCCCCGGCCGCCTCTCCCAACTCTTCGGCATCGCCACCGCCACCGCCGAAATCAACATCTCCCCCGAAACCCTCGGCAAAATCGCCCGCGCCTTCACCGAGGACGGCGTCCCCCTCACCCCCGAATCCCTCGCCCTCCCCTACGAAGCCTTCGCCGCCACCCTCGCCCCCCAACGCCGCCCCACCCGCCTTGAACCCGAGGAACCCAGCCTCCCCTCCCCCGACTGGCACATCGAAACCGCCGCCCAATACACCGACCTCGCCGCCGCCACCCTCCATCGGCCTCGTCCACTCAGCAACAACCGCCCCGACGCCTACTTCCTCGACGCCTCCCTCCGCTTCGAACCCGCCGAATACGTCCTCGGCAACCACAGCCTCACCATCGCCCTCCGCCAGGCCACCCTCATTTTCGACTCCCCCGCCTACCAGCTCGGCAAAGACTCCCTCCTCGGCGTCCCCTCCCGCCCCCACCCGCTCATCACCCCCGGCATCCACGGCCTCACCATCAACGCCCCCGACGGCGAAACCCTCCCCCCCAACCCCCTCGATGACCACCACCTCGCCATCATCGAACCAGCCGGCACCGCCGACCCCATCGTCACCCTCACCCTCACCGCCCCCCCCCCGCAGTTTCACCTTCGCCCTCATCGACGACAACGACACCCAATCCCCACCCCCCAGCCCCAACAAGGACGCCATCCTCAACCTTGTCTTCGTCCAAAACCCCGACATCCACCGCACCCCAAACGGCCACCTCCGCCTCGCCCGCGCCACCATGCGCCGCAAACCCCCCACGGACCCCCGCTGACCCCCATGAAACCCCCAACCCAACTCCTCACCACCCTAGCAACTGTTCTTGCCACCAAAACCGAAAGCTTCACCGCCCTTGCTGCCTTCGCCGGCTTAGAACCGGCAACAGCATTCAGGAGCGCAGACTTGCGCCACGTTGATTTCGGTACGGATGATCTGGCGCAGTACGACTTTTCCGGCGCCAATCTAAAAGGCGCCAAAATCTCTAAAGCTAGAGGCCTGAAGGATCTCATTTGGGATACTAAGACCGTATGGCCGGATGGTTTTCATCCCGCCACACCAGAAAATTTTGACTTGGATGAAGCCCATCTGAAGATTTACGACGGCGAAGAGCTTCCAGAAAACTGGAAGCCGTTTATATTCAGTATCGATTTTGGACCAAGATCGACATTCTATAAAAATGGATATGGTTACTACCTGGAATCGGGCGAATTGGCATTCAAGGATCTATCTGGTTTCAAGGATTTATTCCATTTACAAAAATTGAATCTCAATAGAACATCTATTATGGATATAAATTTCGTTTCCAATCTAAAAAATCTAAAATCGTTACATATAAACGCGACAAGTATTACCGATCTAAAACCCATATCAAAATTAAGAAATTTGATTTCGCTCGATTTGAATGGTACTGGTGTCGATAATTTAGAACCGATTTCGGAAATTTTATCACTTAAGGAACTTATTCTCAACAACACACCGGTAAGAGACCTCCGCCCCTTGTCCAGTCTCGAAAACCTTCAGAACCTTTACCTCAACAGCACTCCTGTTACGGACCTTACTCCGATTGCCCAACTACGGAGTTTGCAGAGTGTCCATCTCATTTGGACGGGCGTCCGTGACGCGGAAATGCTTAGCCATGTCCCCAACTTGTTTGTACCACCCGGCGCGAGGCGGCTCCTCCGCAAGAAATCACCCTAGACGACCAAGGCAGCGATGCACTCGCCCCTCCCCAACGCCACCCACTCCGCCCAAATGTTCTCCTTGACCACCACCCTCCACCAATGGCAATTTTTGCCATCTCCCGGAGCCCCCTCATGCCCACCATGAACATCTCCCTTCCCCCCGAACTCGCCCACTTCGTCGAAACCGAACTCGCCTCCGGCGCCTACGCCAGCGCCAGCGAAGTCATCCGCGACGGCCTGCGCCACCTCCAGCACGAAAAATCCATCCGAGACGAACGCCACCACATCCTCAAGCGCGAAATCGAAGCCGGCCTCGCCGAAGCCCGCGCCGGCATCCTCTCCCCCCTCTCCATCGCCGACATCGCCCGGCAAGTCGCCGCCGAGGAATGACCGGCTTCCGCCTCACCCCCCGCGCCGCACTCGACCTCGCCGACCTCCTCCGCGACACCGCCCGCCGCTTCGGCCCCCGGCAACGCGACGCCTACGCCGCTCTCATCGAAACCGCCGCCCAACGCCTCGCCGCTGACCCCAATCACCCAGCGGCAAGGCCCCGCCCCGACCTCGCCCCCGACCTCCGCGCCTATCACCTCGCCACCGCCGCAGGCCGCCCCGGCGCTGCCGCCCACATCCTCTATTTCATCCCCTCCGCGCCCCCACCGGCCACCATCACCCTCATCCGCATCCTCCACCACCGAATGGACCCAATACGCCATCTCCCCACCCCTTGACGCGGTTCGACAGTCATATTATATAACAATCAATGACAACTCTCGCCACCACCTTCCGTGCCATCCTCTCCGGCCTCCAGGCCGTCATCGGCATCGTCGCGGCCAAAAACCCGGCCCGCGACCAAATCCTCGGCCGCATCTATGTCCACCTCAACCGCACCATCCAGCGCTTCGAAAAACTCGTCGCCCACTGGCGCAACAACACCCTCCCCAAACCCCGCGTATCGCGCCCCTCCCCCGCCCGCCCGCAATCTACCCCCATCCTTCCCACCGAGCGCCGTCCCATCTGGCGCCTCCCCACCGGCCGCGCCTGGCTCATCCGCAACGTCGACCACTACAATTTTCGCGGCCACGCCAGCCAACTCCAGTATTTCCTCGCCACCCCCGAATGCGTCGCCTTCCTCGCCGAAGTCCCCCGCGCCCACCGCCTCCTCCGCCCCCTCGCCAAATCCCTCGGCATCCAAATGCCCGGCGACCCCCCGCCCCCCCTGCCAAAACCCGCCAAACCCGCCAAACACCCATGTCCCCCTCCCTTGCGCGAGCAGCCCAGGGCCGCACCCCCACCCCTCACCATCCATCACCCCATCTTTTCAAAAGCCCGCTGACCCCCCTCCCCTCCGCACGTCCAATTCGTTCCGATTATTTACTTATTCTGATCCCACCCATCCCGATCCAGCATCATGATCCTGTCGTCGTACAACACCCCATCCACCCAATGCACCCCCGGGATCCCCCCGCACGCCACAAACCCCGCCCCCCGATACAACGCCTCCGCCGCCACATTCCCCACCCGCACATTCAATTCCACCTGCGATACAAGCCCGAACGCCACCTCCAGCGCCGCCGCCAGCAACCCCCGCGCCACCCCTCGCCCCTTCGCATACACCCCCCAGACATAGGCCCGGTGCCGCTCCTTCACATTCTCGCTGAATTGCAGCCCGACAATCCCCACCAGCTCCCCCCCGACATAAGCCCCCATCACCCGATTATCCGCCAACTGGCTGACAAAAAACGACAGCGGCCGCGTCAAAACCGTTTCGTAATCCGATCCAAAATCGGCCGGATAATCCCGCAACGCCTCCAGCCGCAACGCCCGGAACGCCGGCGCCTCCGCCACGCCCACCCGCCGAAACTCGGCCTTCATGATCCGATCACCCATCGTACCCCCCTGCGCCACGCCAGCTTGCGCCGTTCCGTCCCTTCCGCCAACACCAGCACCACCGCCGGCACCCCGAGCATCACCAGCGCCCGCATCTGCCACCCCCCCACCGGCCACGGTACCACCGCCGCGGCGAAGCGGATCAGCGGCAGATGAAACAAATACAGCGCAAACGTCGCCCCCGCCGCCCACCGCAATCCCGCCAGCCGACCCCCCAGCCATCCGATATCCGGCCCAACCCGCTGGATCCCCAGCAGCGCCAGCGCAAAGCACCCCCCCACCAGATAATCCTGCCCATAATCCCCCAGCCGCCCCGCCTCCAGCACGAACGGGTCATAAATCTGCCCCTGCCGCTGCTGCATAGCCGCCGCCACCACCACCCCCGCCAACCCCATCACCACCCCAACCCACCCCCACCCCAGCGGCATCTTCCGCCCCCGGCACCACACGCCCAGCAGCCACAACGGAAACAGCACCGCAATCCCCGGCCCCGCCACCACCATCGCCGCCCCCGCCCCGAGCCAGCGGAGTCGTGCCGGTAAAAAAACGAACAGCCCGAACGCCAGATAGTACCAGGCCTCGAATCCGAGCGACCAGTACGGAATATCCGACCCCGGCGAAATCTGCACCGACCAGATATTCCCGGTGAACACCAGGTTGCGCAAAAACTGCCAGATCGCCGCGCCGCCGGCGTCGCAGCAAAACCCGTGATACAACTCCGGCCGCACGGAGCGACCGATCGCATCCAGCACATACGTCAGCGCCAACGCCGGCACCGCCACCGACCACACCCGCGCCAACCGGCTCGCCACATACTCCCGCACGCCACGCCCTTCGGTGGCATGGGCAATCACGAAGCCGGACAACACAAAAAACACATCGACCGCCTCGCGCCCGATCGTGCTGAGCTGCCAGAACAGCCCATCCGTATGGTCATGCCACGACGCATGCGACAGGAACACAGCCACGGCAGCCACCAGCCGGACGATATCCAGGAAAGCCGAGACCTCGCGCCCCATGCGCCTCATGACCGGTTGCGTGAGCCCGACTATAACAGTTTCTGTCCGACGACAAACCCGCGCCACGACCGCCGCCCCGTCGCCTCGCGCAGCACCTTCGCCGCGACCATCCGCGCGATCAATCCCGACGCCGCCCGCGAGCTCACCCCGATCGCCGCGGCCAATTGTCCCGCCGTGATCACGCTGCGCCGCAGCACCACCGCCGCCGCATCGGGCATCCGCGACCGCCTGGTCCCCCCAATCGCCCGCAACCGCGCCTCGGCCACCTGCAACCGCGCCAGTTCGCGCCGCGCCCTGGCAGCTGCCTCCGAAATTGCCGCGACCACCAGCGGCAGCGGATCAGGCGCCATCGCGGCTCGGTGCAGCAATGCCACCGGAGCGGACCAGAACAACAGCCCCGGATATCCGGTACCTCCCCGCTCACGCCAGAGCCAGGCCGCTCGCGCGACGCTTTCCGCGGCAAAACTCGCGGCGATGAGCCGGGCAGCGGCCAGGAGGGGAGGGGGGTCGTCGGGATCTTCTGGCACCGGCTCGCCCGGCGGCTGCCAGGTGCGCAAGGTGGCGAGGCGCTCGAATAATACGCACTGCCGTAGTGCCGACGTTACGTCCCGATCCTGCGGCGCGGCGGCAGAAGCGGGCGTTAGCGACACGGTGAGCGGCAGGACCGAGGGAAGCCTGACGCCAAGCTGCGCGGCGGCGAGGGAGCCGGTGATCCCAGCGGCACGCATGGCAATGTCGATCGGGTGGATCCAAACCCCCTGATGCGCGAGCCAGCCGGCGCTCTCCTGGCACGCCAGGCGAGCGAGGAGGCCCTCCCGAACCGGGAGGCTCGCCGCCGCTGTCGCGGACTCTAGGCGGGCGAGGTTGTCCTGGGCCTGAAGGAGCGTCTTAAGCATTGTATTTTAAAGGGCCATCTGCCGAATCGGAAAGAAGACGGTGATTTTAGACGTGATCCCGGGGAATCAGGTATAGGCCGCCGCGCAGCCGCGGGCGGTGGGGGCGGGATCGGTGCGGGGCCGCGCGGCGTGGGGCTCGGCGTATTGGACACGGCTCCAAATGACCGTTTTCTAACTGCTTGTTTCATTGTACGGTGCGGTGATGACCCTGATTGGCTATGCCCGCGTCTCCACGGAGGATCAAAGTACCGCAGCCCAGCTTGACGCGTTGCGCGCGGTGGGCTGCGTGGAGATCTTCGAGGAACGCGCCTCAGGCGGCGATCCGGCGCGGCCGGTGCTGGCGCGCGCGCTCGGGCGGATCGGTGCCGGGGATACGCTGGTGGTGGCGCGGATCGACCGGCTGGCGCGTTCGCTTGCCCATCTGCTTCAGGTAATCGAGCTGCTTCGGCGCAAAAGCGCGCATTTTCGCTCGCTTGGAGACCCCATCGACACATCGAGCCCGCAGGGGGTCTTCACGTTGCAGGTGCTCGGCGCCGCCGCCGAGTTCGAACGGGCGTTGATCCGCGAGAGAACCCGCGCCGGGTTGGCGGCAGCCCGCGCGCGGGGACGGGTCGGCGGGAATCCGGGACTGCGGGCGCGACTGCCCGAGGCGATCCGGCGCGTGGCGGCGGCGCGGCGGCAGCAGGCGCTCGAGGCGCTGATTGCAGGTGCGGAGAGCTGGCTGCCGATCGTGCGGCGGATGCGGCCGCAGCGGCCATGGAAGGAGGTGGCGCGCGCGGTGAGTGCGGCGAATCCGGCCACGGTGTGGAGCGCGGGTCGGCTCAGCCGGGCGGTGCGGCGGTTTGTGGACGAGGGGTTGGCCGAGGCGGGGCTGCTGGCCCCGGCGCCGCGGCGGGTGGCGCCGGACCGGTTGCTGGCGGTGATCGCAGGGATGGTGCGGGCGCGGCCGGGAATGTCGCTGCGGGCGATCGCGGCGGCGCTGGAGGCGATGCGCGAGGTGCCGCCGCGCGGCGGAGGACATTGGCCGGTGTCCTCGGTGGCGCATCTGCTGGCGCGGGCGCGGGCTGCGGGATATCTGTAACGCTGGATAGGCGTCGTTACGTCATTCCGTAGGGACGAAGTTATATCAGTGCCGGCCGATGCCGTGATAGGTGAAGCCGGCCTCGCGCATGATGGCCGGATCGTAGACATTGCGAAGGTCGATCAAAATCCGGCCCCGCATGGTCGCGGCCAGGCGGGTGGGCGAGAGGGCGCGGAATTCGTTCCACTCTGTGATCAACACCGTGGCGTCCGCGCCATGAGCGGCGTCGAGCGCATCGCGGCAGAAGATCACGTTTTTCGGGAGCAGGGTACTGGCCACCGCCATTCCCTCCGGATCGTAGACCCGAACCTGGGCGCCATCCTCGGCGAGGCGGGAGACGATGGGGATGGCGGGGCTGTCGCGCATGTCATCGGTCTCGGGCTTGAAGGTGAGGCCGAGGATGGCGATGGTCTTGCCGCGGACGCCGCCACCGCAGGCCGCGATGATGCGGGCGGCCATGCCGGACTTGCGGGCGTCGTTGACGGCGACGACGGCCTCGACGAGGCGCGAGGGCGCGCCAGCCTCCTGGGCGATGCGCACCAAAGCGAGGGTGTCCTTGGGGAAGCAGGAACCGCCGAAGCCCGGCCCGGGCTGCAGGAAGCGGCTGCCGATCCGGGCGTCGAGGCCGATGCCATGCGCGACTTCCAGCACGTTGGCGCCGGCGCGCTCGCACAGGTCGGCGATCTCGTTGATGAAGGTGACCTTCATGGCGAGGAAGGCATTGGCGGCGTATTTGGTCAATTCGGCGGTCTCGATGCCGGTGAACAGGATCGGCGCCTCGGTGGCCGCGATCGGGGCGTAGAGGCGCTGCATGATGGCCCGGGCGCGGGTGGTTTCGGCCCCGATGACGACGCGATCAGGTCGCATGAAATCGCCGATGGCGTTGCCTTCGCGCAGGAATTCCGGATTGGAGGCGACATCGAATTCGACATCGGGGCGGGTGCTGCGGATGATCTCGGTGATGCGGCGGCCGGTGCCGACCGGGACGGTCGATTTGGTGACGATGACGGCATAGCCGCTCATCCAGCGCGCGACCTGCTCGGCGGCGGCATAGACGTAGGACAGGTCGGCATGGCCATCACCGCGGCGGGTGGGTGTGCCGACGGCGATGAAGACGGCTTCGGCGTCCTGCATGGCGGCGGCGAGATCGTCGCCGAAGGCCAACCGGCCGGCGGCGACGTTGCTGTGCACGAGTTCCTCAAGCCCAGGCTCATAGATCGGGATGCGGCCGGCGCGGAGCGCGGCGAGGCGGGCGGGATCAGCCTCGACCAAGGCAACCTCGATACCGAATTCGGCGAAACAGGCGCCGGAAACCAGGCCCACGTAGCCGCCACCAATCATCGCAATGCGCATGACGCGTCTCCCGTCGTTCCGTGGGGTTTGAGCACAGCGGCACGGGTCGCGTCACCCATGGGACCGGAGAAATCTTGGTTATCCACAGGGAAGGGGGGTTATCCCGGGGACTCTACTGACGCCTGGTGGGGGGTCTACCGACGCGACGGGGTGAAAAAGTGGGTTATCCCGGGGACTTTGCTGACACACTCTAATAGGAGATCTAATAATCTTCTCTAATAGTAGCTGTCGGCAGAGTCCCCGGCGACAGGGTGCGATGGGGAATGTATAGATGCCATGAGGTGGTAACGCAGGGTTGGGAGCGGCTTTTGGGCACTGTTCATCGGCTCGTCATCGAGCATGGCAAGGAAGAGGCACTCAAGAAGGTCGATCCGGCCGAGCGCCATCTGGTGCGGCTCGCGGCCGATATTCTGGCCGAGGAAGACGATGCGATCGGCGTCACCTATAGCGGATTCTGTCAGGCCTCGCTGCCGCACAAGCGCTTGCCGGCGGAAAAAGAGTGGATCCGCCAGTCCGAGCGGCTGACCCTGATGATCGAGCCGGGACGACTGATCCGACCGGGGACGAACGAAGGCGAGTTTGTCGGCGTGCCCTATGGCTCGCGGGCGCGGCTGATCCTGCTGTATCTTCAGACCCAGGCGCTGCGCTCGCGGTCGCGCGAGGTCGAACTCGGCAAGTCCATGCGGGACTGGCTGCGGCGGATGGGCATTGCCCAGGGCGGCAAGTCGATCCGCGAAGTGCGCGACCAGGCGACCCGGCTTTCCATCTGCAAACTCACGTTTTTCTACCAGAACGCCAACGGCGGAACCGGGTTCACGTCCGAGCGGATCGTCGATGACGGCGTGCTGTTCCTGGAGCCGAACGGGCCCGACGAGCGCCAGGCGCAGATGTTCGTCGAGACGGTGCGGATCAGCCAGTCCTTCTATGACGCCCTGAGCCGGCATCCGGTGCCGCTGTGGGAGCCGGCGATCCGGGCGATCCAGAACAATTCCATGGGCCTCGATCTGTATGTGTGGCTGGCCTACCGGCTGCACGTGCTGAGCAAGCCGACCACCATCCGCTGGGCCCGGCTGCATCAGCAGTTCGGCGCCGGGTTCAAGAGCCAGCGGCAGTTCAAGCCGACGTTCATCAACAACCTCAAGCTGGCGCTGGCGGTGTATCCGGAAGCCGGCGTCGAGGTCGAGGACGAGGGTGTGAGGCTGCTGCCGTCGCGCTCGCCGGTACCGGAGCGTCAACTCCAACGCGGCTGAGAGGGCGAGGCGGGGTGTCGGTAGAGTCCCCGCTTTGATCCCTGAAAGCTCCGGATCCGAGGCAAGAGCGCGGTACAACGCGCTGATTCTGCAATTTCGCGGGGACTCTACCGACAGGCTTGCCGACGCGGCGGGGAATATGTAACGACGTGCATGCATCCGCACATCATGGCGTGGTGTACTGGTGGGGTGTCGTGACAGTCGTGACCATCGCGAGCTCGAAGGGAGGCCCGGGCAAGACAACGATCGCCATGCTTCTGGCCGGGTCGCTGGCGGCCGAGGGGCGGCAGGTGGTGGCACTCGACGCCGACCCGACCCAGGCGTTGAGCCGCTGGGCCGCGAATGCCTATGAGGGGGCGCCGTTCGAGATCCATGCCGAGGCGGACGAGACGCGGCTCGCACATCTGATCGACAAGACCGCCGGGCGGGCGGAGATCGTGATCGTCGATACCGCGGGGTTCGGCAATCGGGCGGCGGCTGTGGCGATGACGAGTGCCGACCTGATCATCGTGCCGACCCTGAGTGGTGAGGCCGATGTGACCGAGGCAGAGAAGACGGTGCGCCTGGCGGAGGGGTTGGCGCGGGCGGCACGGCGCGACATCCCCGCGGTGGTGCTGCTCAACAAGGTCAGGCGGACGCAATTGACCCGGCATGCCACCCAGGAAATCGCCAATGCCGGGCTGCCACGGCTGGATGCGACACTGAGCGACCTCGTTGCCTACGGCGAGATGTCGTATTCCGGCCGGGTGCCGCAGGCCGGGCCGGCCATGATCGAGATGGCGGGCCTGTTGGCGGAGCTGCGCGGGCGTGGATGGTTGCCGTCATGAGGGAGGGGAACCGATGAAGAATCTCAAGCCGCGCAGCGGCGGAAGGCCCTCGGCAGAAGAGGCGTTGCGGATCGCCGCGGTGCAGGCGCCCGATCTGCCGCCGGCCCGGATGGAGGCCGATGACCGGCCGACCACGCTCAATCTGCGGCTGCGGATGTCGACCGTTGCGGCGCTGACAGCCAAAGCCAAGGCCGAGGGATTGACGCAAAAACAAGTGGTGTGTCTGGCGCTCGCGGCGAGCGGGGTGACGGTGGCGCCGGCCGACCTCGAGGACCGGACGCCACGGCGCCGGTTCTGAGGCGAACGATGCGCCATCTGCTGCATATCTATCCGACCTTCGCCGTCGGTGGCGCACAGATGCGGCTATGCGCGATCCTCAACCGCTACGCCGCGCGCTGGCGGCACAGCATCATCGCCCTGAACGGCGATATCGCGTGCGGCGAGCGGCTGGACAGTACGGTTGCGGTCGATTTTCCCGATTTCGTACTGCCGAAGCAATCGACGCTGGCCAATATCCGGCGCATCCGCCACGGCCTGCAACAGATGCGGCCGGACATGGTGATCACCAGCAATTGGGGCAGCATCGAGTGGGCGATGGCCAATCGCGGGCTTGGCATCGGGCATCTGCATGTCGAGGACGGGTTCGGGCCGGAGGAGCGGGACGGTCAATTGCCGCGCCGGGTGTGGACGCGGCGAATCTGTCTGGCGGGACGTAACGTCGTAGTGCCGTCCCGCACGTTGGAGCGGATCGCCCTGGGGGTCTGGAAGCTCGATCGCCGGCGGGTGCTCTATGTGCCCAACGGGATTGATCTGGCACGTTTCGACTCGGGGAGGGGAGGGGAGGGCGGCCTGACGGTGGGAACCGTGGCGACGTTGCGGGCGGAGAAGAACATCGGGCGTCTGCTGCGGGCCTTCGCCTCCCTCGATGGCGTGTCGGCGCGGCTGGTGATTGTCGGGGATGGGCCGGAGCGGGCGGGGCTGGAGGCGCTCGCTGGCGCGCTTGGGGTGCGGGATCGGGTGGTTTTTGCCGGGCACCAGGCGGATCCGAGTCGGTACTATGCCGGGTTCGATGTGTTCGCGCTGTCTTCGGATACGGAGCAGATGCCGCTGAGTGTCTTGGAAGCGATGGCGGCTGGGTTGCCGGTGGTGGGCACCGCGGTTGGTGATGTCGGCGCAATGGTGGCGCCGGAGAATTTGCGCTGGTTGTGTGAGCGCGACGATGGGGCGCTGGCCGAGGGCTTGGCGGATGCTCTGGGCGATGCGGCGGGGCGTCGGGAGGTCGGGGCGGCCAATCGGGCGAAGGCGGAACGGGAGTATCCGCAGGAGCGGATGTTCGCGGCCTATGCGGGGTTGTTTGACGGGGGAGGGAAGTAAGGGCTTCTTTTTGAAAAAAGAAGCAAAAACTTTCTATCCGTTTGGATTTGTTCTCTCTTGCGCGAGGACAAAAGGGGAAAGTTTTTTGGTTCTTTTTTTCAAAAAAGAACTGCTTTCCTGCCTTCCAGCAACGGCGCAACAAAGCGCAGCAGATTACCGCCAGTAAAACGATACCCGTCGATCCCGGCCGCCGCCGCGGCCTGCATATCGGTCTCCAGGTCACCGATCAGGAGGCAGCGGGCGAGATCGAGTTCCCAGGCCCCGACGAGATCGTTGATCATGCCGGGCGCCGGCTTGCGCCAATCGCTGATGCGGCGGTAGGACAGCAGCGGTGCCTCGGGATGAAACGGGCAGTAGCGGGTGTCGTCGATGGTGCCACCGAGGGCGAGGCACTCGGCACGCATCCAGGCCAACAGGTCCTTGACGTCGGCTTCGCCGTAGAAGCCGCGGGCGACGCCGGACTGGTTGGTGACGATGAAGACATGCCAGCCGCTCTGGGTGGCGAGACGGATGGTTTCGCGGGCACCATCGATCCAGTCGAACCGCTCGCGCGTGCCGACATGGCCGTGGTCATGATTGAGCACCCCATCACGGTCGAGGAAGAGGGCGGGGCGGTGCAGGAGCCGGCTGGCGTCGGCTTCGTTGCAAGGGGAGATGGTGTGATCGCAGGGTAGAGCGGGCAGGGCGACGGGATGATGGTGGAGGGTCAGACCGATGGCGCCGGCGGTGGCGGGGTGGACGAGGCGGGTTGCGCGGCGATCGTCGAGGCGGAGCGGTGCGGCGAACAAGGTGGTGCCGTCGCTCAGGAGGAACTCGGCATCCAGGGGCTGCCCGGGTTCAGGCAGATCTCCGGCGGCCAGCGTGAGGGTAAGGGGGCGGGGAAGATACTGGTTGAGGGCGACCACAGCGTCGCGGTCGGCGGGAAGGAGCTGCCCGGAGAGGAAAATGGCTTCGTCGATTCCATAGCGCGAGAGTTCGCGCAGCAGCCAGGCAACGAGTGGCCGGCCGTCGACGGGGCGGAAGATGGGTGCTCCGGCGGCGGCGATGACGCATTGGTGCACGGCGGGCCGACCGGTCAACGCCGCCAGCCCCGAAGGGTCAGCCGAACAGGGTGCGCAGGGCGAAGGAGACGGCGAGCCAGAGCAGCATCCAGAGCCCGAGCGAGAGGCCGAAAATCAACGGAACCGCTTGGCGGTAGGGCAGGGGGGAAAGGGGAGGATCGAGGGTACCGGCGTCGTCCAGGGTGGGGGAGGGGAAGTGAACTTCGGACATCGGTCAGCTCTCCGCGGCACAAGCGCAGGGAAGAGTGGCGCGAAAGATTTAACGATCGGTCACCGCGGGTCGGGGAAATCTCATTTTCTGCGACGCAGCCAGGCGGACACGGCGGCGAGGCGCCAGGGCGGGCCAAGTTCGAGCCAGAAAAGTGGACGTGTTGCATTGGCAAGACTCGTCTTGTAGCGGGCATCGCCGGCGAGGAAATCATACCCCGCCATACCGTGGACGAAATGGTCGGCGATGGCCAGATGGTGGCAGGTAAGGCCAGGCTTGAGGGTGGCGTCGTGTACCGGATAGGCGAGACCGCTTTGATAGGCGAGCACCCAGCCACGCCAGATGAAATTGTAGAGATAGCCGATGGTTTCGCCACCGGCGGTGATGTGCAGCAGCTCGGCCTCGCCGCGCGGGTGGGCGCGGGCAATGAGACTGCGGTGGAATTGGTGGAATTCTGGCACAGCGAAGGCCCCGGGCTTGCCGCGGCGGGTCCAGGTGGCCTGGTGGAGGGCGGCGAGCCGGTCGAGATAGAGCAGGGCCTCGGCGGCGTCCGCGGCGCGGGTGAGCTTGATCGGGCCCCTGGCCTGGTAGCGGCGGATGGAACGGCGCAGTTGCTGGCGGGTATTGGCACTGAG
The DNA here is from genome assembly GCA_903928895.1 of uncultured Rhodospirillales bacterium. Classification (GTDB taxonomy): domain Bacteria; phylum Pseudomonadota; class Alphaproteobacteria; order Acetobacterales; family Acetobacteraceae; genus CAIYPH01. The sequence continues at coordinate 13,986 of CAIYSR010000094.1, forward strand.
GCTGGCGGCATGGTCGGCTCCGTTGGCGCGCAGGGGCGCGAAATCGACGGAGGGGGCGGGGCGGGATGCTTCACGCTCCAGCGTGCCTGGCAGCGAGAAGGCGACGGCGGCGACCTGGTCCGGCACGCCGCTCAGGACGAGGCGGCGACCAAAAGGGGCGATCGCCGCACGCAGCAAGGCAGGCAGCACAGCCGGCCCGGCATCGCGTGCGACGAGGGGGCCGCTGTGCTCGATGAAGGTGGAATCCCATTGCTCGATGCCGCTTTCGGCAAGCCACAGGGTGGCGCCGGGCCAGGTATGGCGGCGATTGCACAAGGCGAGGGCCACGGTGTGGCCGTCCTGTGTGGCCTCGATCAGCACCGGATCGGGGAAGCGCGCGGCGGCTTCGCAGCCCATCCAGGTCCAGCTCTGGAAGAAGGACCCGTCCGCCGCGGCCTCCAGAGCACGCCAGCGCGCGCCGAGTGTCTCGAAATCGCTCGGTCGTGACTGCTTGATCTGCGGCATTGCGACAAGAAAGGCGCAGCAAGCATCGCCTGTCAAACCATGACCCTGCGACGAGGACGCGACTTGCTTCCCCTGGCACGTCGGATCAGGCAGTTTGACGCGTCAATCTTCGTCAGGACCCTCGTGTCGGTCAGTGTGTTCGTTACATCCATGTTGTTGCCGCCAGTGAATCTGGTGCCGATCGGTCTGATAGGGCTGGCGCTGCGGCGGCGCTGGCCACGGCTTGGCAGGGCGGTGAGTGTTGGCGCGATGCTGCTGCTGCTCGTGCTGGCGATGCCGATCAGCAGCAAGTTGCTGATTGCTTCACTCGAGCGGGGATTGCCGAGGACATTGCCGGAGGCGGCGTTGCAACGCGCGGACCCTGCCGAGGTGTCGCCGGTTGGTGTCCAGCCCGGGGCTATCATCGTGCTCAGTGCGGACAGTGTCGGCGGGGCCGCCGGCGGCATTCTGCCGCGGCCGGGGATGGGGATGATGACGCTGGAACGGTTGCAGGCTGGCACGATCCTGGCGCGGCGGCTCGGCCTGCCGGTGCTCGTCACGGGGGGACCATTGGCCAAGGGGCAACCGCCGATCGCCGCAATCATGGCACTGGCGATGCAACAGGATTTCGGCTTGTCGGCGGCCTGGGTCGAACCGCGGGCAGCCGATACCTGGGAGAATGCCGCCTTTAGCGCGCAGATGCTGCGGGCGTCGGGCATCCGCAGCGCCTATCTGGTGACCGACGCCTGGCATATGCGGCGCAGTCTGATGGCATTTCGCCATTTCGGATTCGAGGTGATTCCCGTCGCGTCGCGGATCAGCCAGGGGCCGCTGTGGGAGGCGGATGAGTTCGTGCCGCGGGTGTCGTCATGGATCTATAGCTATTTTGCGCTCCACGAGTGGGTGGGTTGTGTCTGGTATGCGTTCCGACATTGAGATGGCGGTGCTGACAGTCGCGGCGCCGGTAGAGGGATCGGCGCTGGCGGCAGGGGCGGCGGCCAGTTTCTTCCTGGCGCCCTGGTGGTGGCGGACGATGCTGGCGGCGGGCGTGCCGGCGGGGCAGCGGGCACGGGTGCTGCTGGCGGAGCGGCAGGGTGGTCTGCTGCCGCTGTGGACCGGAGGGGGAGGTGGTCTGGAGGGGCTCGCCGGGCCCTATACGGCGCTTTATCAGCCGTTGTTTCCTGCGGATATCACGCCGGCGGGCATCCGCGATGCAGCCGTTGCCTGGGCGGGACCACTGCGCCAGGCGGGGCTGGTGCGGCTCGATGCACTCGATGGCGAGGCCGCCTGGCTCGCGCCGTTCGTGGCGGGGCTGCGGGCCGGAGGGTTGCGGGCCCTGCGCTTCGATCATTTCGGCAACTGGCATGAGCCGCTGGAGGGGCGAGGCTGGGAGACCTATCTCGCGGCGCGGTCGGGTGCGCTGCGCGAGACCATTCGGCGCAAGAGCCGCAGGGCGGCCGGGGTCGACTTCGAACTCGTTGACGGGGGCGGCGGGCTCGAAGCGGGAATTGTCGGGTATGAGGACGTCTATGCGCGCAGCTGGAAAGTGCCGGAGCCGTTTCCGGCCTTCACCGCGACGATGATGCGCGAGGCGGCGGCGCAGGGGGTGCTGCGGCTCGGCCTGTTGCGGGCCGAGGGGGTGGTGATCGCTGCCCAGATCTGGATTGTGGCCAACGGCAGCGCCATGGTGGTGAAGCTCGCCCATGACGAGGCGTTCAAGCGGCTGTCCCCGGGCACGGTGCTGACGGCCCGCATGATCCGCCACATGATCGAAGCCGAGCCGGTGACAGAGCTGGATTTCGGGCGGGGGGATGATCCCTACAAGGAGTTGTGGACGACGCGGCGCCGCCAACGGATCGGCTATATGTTTGCCAATGCATTGCATCCGGCGGGAGCGATGGCGGTTCTGCGCCATGTGGCCGGGCAGATCCGGCGAAGGATCGGGCGGTGAGCCGGGTGGTGCTCTACGACGCGGCGCCATGGGTTGAGACCGCGGTGTTGCAGGCGGGCCACCAGGTTCTGCGGCTGACCCAGCCGCGCGGGGGATGGGCGGGGTTGACGAAGTGGCGGTCGGGGCGGACGGCGCAGGCGTTCATGGCGGATTGCGTCATGGCGGCGGACGGGGCGGAAGCGGCTGCGCTGGCGCGCACCCTCGGGGTGGCGCGTATCGATATGCCCGGCGACAGCGCGTTTTTGCTGCCGCGCCATCTGCCGTTGCCGTTCCGGGCAACCGCGCCGCTGATGGCAGGGCCGCCTGGACCGATCCTGCCGGATATCGCCATGGTGCGCGACGAGAAGCCCGATGTGCTGGCAGGCTGTCTAGCGGCGGGATGTGCCGTGGTGGCGCCGGACACGCCGGCAATGCGTCGCGCATTCGGACCCCGGGCGGCGCTCTACCACGACCCGTCCGACCCAGCCGCGGTCGAGCGCCTTGCAAATGAGCTGCTTGCGGACCCGGCGCGGTGCGAAACGCTCCGGCAGGCGGCACGGGCGGAATTCGAGGCACGGCATGCGGCGGCCCGCGCTGCGCTGCGTCAGTCCCTGGCGTCGGTCGGTTCGCAGGCGTAGGAAGAAAGGGCTTCTTTTTGAAAAAAGAAGCAAAAACTTCTATCCGTTTTGCTTCACGCTTCCCTGAAGAGAACCAGATCAACGGATAAAGGTTTTTTGGTTCTTTTTTCCAAAAAAGAACTGCTTCCTACGCTACCTGCTCAGCCGCGCCACTTCCCGCACGAGGCTGTATTGGATCTGCAGAAAGCTGGTCAAGGCTTGCTTGATCTGCAACTCCTCGTCCGGGCGGATCGCAGCGTGCGGTGTCTGCACGCCCACCGACAGCAGCAGGACCGGGCTGCCATTGCCGAGGATGCTTTGCCGCGCCAGCTTGATCCGCATAGGGAACCCGCCTTGCACCGGGGCGCCGTCGGACCACAACGCGCTTGCCGTCATGTACGAGCCGCCCGGTGTGCCGGCCGCGATCACGTAGGACCAGCCCGGCATATCGAGCCGTCCGGTCGAGATATCCTCGGCCTTCTGCTCGTTGGTCAGGCGGAGCCGCGCGGCACCGATTTGCGACCAGGTGGTGCGCGGCGAGAAGACCTGTGCGGTGGCCAGGAAGGTGCCGGCGGGACAGGCGAACTGCACCCGCTCGCTGCCGGGCTGCGGTCCAGGCTCGGTTTTCCTGGCGACGCAGCCATAGGGCGCGGTCCAGGCGAATTGCGGCGCCACCGCCTGGAACTGCCCGGCCCGGTCGAAGGCTCCGGCGACCAGCGGCCCGATGATCCCGAGTCCGACCGCCAGCACCGCGGCCGGCGCGAGCCGCATCGGCGGCGGCGGCGGGACGGTCGTCGGTGGCTGCGCCGTCACCACGCCATCCTGGCGGAACGGCAGGCCACAGACGATGAGCAGCAGCGTCACTGCGGAGAAGAACACCCAGCCATAGATGATATGATCCGCCGCCGCGGCTTCCGCGCTGCCGAGCAGATAGCCGAGCACCACGATCCCGAGGGCGCGGAACCAGTTGGCGACGATCGGCACCACGATCGAGGCCAGGATGAAGCCGATCCGGCGCCACGGGCTGCGATACATCAGGCAGGCGTACAACACCCCGAAGGCGATCGACGCGATCAGGAACCGCAGCCCGGCGCAGGCCTCGGCAATGAAAAACCGCCCGCCGGGAACATCGATCAGATAGCCGTCGGTTTCATGTGGGATATCCAGCACGGTAAGGCCGATTTCAGTAAAAATCGCAGTCCAGTGCTGCAACACAGGGGTGATGAAGGCGCCGAACGGGACCAGGAAATAGAGGTAGAGCAGCGGCGCCGACAGCGCCAGCGCCATCCGCCAGCCGAGCACGCCGAGGAACAGCAGCTCGACCAGGCTGATCGCCATCAACTGGCGTCCCTCCATGATGCCGAGGCGTTCGGCGACCAGCCAGGCGGCACTGATCGGCAACGCCGCCAGTGCGACCCAGGGCCACGGCACCACAGGTTCGGCCAGGATTTCAGCCCGGCGCTCCCAGGCGAGATAGAGCGCGATCGGCAGCACAAACAGGCAATGGCTGTAGGCCGTGCTGTCCATCCACACCCGGTATGCCGCTGCCGCTTCGGCCGAGAAGACCGTGCCGAGCACCACGAGCCCCAAGCCCAGGACGATGAAGGGCGAGCGCAGGGCGCGCCACAAATCCTGCAAGCCCGGCAATGGTGTCGATGTGGTCGTGCTCATGTCGGTCTCACCCCAGACCGCGCACTATCGGCGGGCCGATCATATTGGCCAGCGGCACCGGCAGCCGCTTCCAGGCCGCGATGAACAGCCGGTATTTCGGATTGAGCGGATTGATGTCCGGAATCGCGGTGCCCGGTGCCAGGCGGAACCGGTAGTTCAGCGGCTCCGGCACGAAGCCCCAGTTCTTCTTGAAGGCGAAGGCCCCGGTGCCAAGCTTGCTGCGGCCGAAATCGAACATGGTGAAGCCCCGCAGGGCGGCACGGCGCATCACCTCCCAGTACATGAAATCATTCCCGTACCGGGCACGCGCAATGGCCCTCCCGCCGCCGTAATAGGGCAGCACCTCGTCGCGGAAGTAGAAGTTCAGCACGGAGGAAATCGGCTCCTCCCCGTCCAGGATGGTGATGACGTCGGCCGCGGGGCCGAACACGTCGAGCAGGATCTGGAAGTAACGGCGGGCAAACACCGGGGTGCCAAGATTGCGCACGCTCTCGGCATAGATCCGGTGCAGCCGCCGCGCATCGGGGTCGATCACGGAGGAAAGCCCGCGATCGATGCCCTTGCGCACCATCGCCCGCTGCTTGCGCGGGATCGCCTTGAGATTGGCGTCGTCGCTGGCGGTGAAGGGCTTGCGGAACGTCACGTACAGATCGGGCCGCACGGGCCAGTCCGCCTCGTCGAGCCATTCGATGGGCAGGCGGGAGCGAAATTCCAGCACCGGCACGCCGCGCGCCCGCATCAGCGCCTCGGCCTGCGCGACCAGGGCCCGCCCGGCCTCGGCATCGGCGGCCAAAGGCCCGCCATAGACACAGAACGGCACGGAGATCAGGGCATTGCCGAACAACATGGTCTTGACGTGGCCGAGCGGCAGCACGCCCACGATGGCGCCGTCGCGCTCGGCATAGACGTAGTGGGTGGCATGGCGGAAGGCGCGTGCGATCACCGTGCGCCAGGCCGCGAGGTGAAAGAACGAGCCTTGCGGATGGGTCCGCACAAAGGAATCCCACGCCGGCGCCGCCGCGTCGGTCAGGTCCCGGATCATCAATGCCACGCCGTCATTCCTCTGTCTGCCAGCAGTGGGCAAATACCCGATCCATCCGGTCCCATTTGAAATCCCGCAACAACCGGTCCATCCGGCCCGACATCTCACCCAGGTTGACGTAATGGCGGAACCTGGCGAGCCGCGACACACCGACCATGCGCGGCTGTCCCGGGTCAACCTCCCAGGGATGAAAATAAAAGATCGCCGGCTTGCGCTCGGCCGCGTTCAAGCGGCGCACCCCGCTGCGGAACAGCCGGTATGGCAGCAGGCGGAAATAGCCGCCGCCGGCGCAGGGCAGGTTGCGCCCGCCGATGCGTACCGTCGTCATCGGCATCTCCCATAGGCCGCGGCCCCCGATCCGGTGCGGGAAGCGCGGGGCGTGCGGATCGCCGTAGAGGTCGTGCTGGATCGGATAGATCGAGGAACTGTAGAGATATCCCTCCGCCTCCAGGATATCATGGGCCCAGGGCGTGCGCGCACCCATCGAGAAGGTCGGTGCCCGGTAGCCGCGGACCGCCACGCCGCCAATATCCTCCAGCATTCGACGCGTGCGCCGCACATCCTCGCGGAAGCCACCTGCGGTCAGGGAATAGATCGGCTGATGGCCGAAGCCATGGCTTGCCAGCTCATGTCCGGCCGTGACGATGCGCCGCACCATGGCCGGATGGCGCTCCGCGATCCAGCCGAGAGTGAAGAACGTGCCGAAGGCCCCGGTTTCCTCGAACTGGGCCAGGATACGTTCGACATTGGCTTCGACCCGGCAATCGAACCCGTCCCACTGGGCCGGGGAGATCACCCGGGCAAAGGCCTGGACCTGGAAATAATCCTCCACGTCCACGCTCATCGCGTTGACCAGCGGGGCATGTCCCGGCGGGTGCTGCCCGTCGCCGGCGGGGACTTTGCCGACCGCGGTCATGATCGGCCCGCGTTGAAGCCGCTGAACATATCGAGCAGGCGCTGGAACACACGTTCGCGCCGCGCCACCGCCTCCTCCAGCGCCTGCACGCGCCGTTCGAGTGCGGCGAGGCCGGGTCCCCGCTCCTCCTGGAAGGCGAAGCCACCGCCGCCGGTCAGCGCCTCGCCGAGCCGGGCTGCGATGTCGTTGCCGCGCGCCGCCACGCCGTCTTCGCTGCCACCTTCGAGGTCGCGCTGGAGTTCGGCGGCGGTGTTGTCCACCATCGGCCCGGTGATGGTGGTGGCCTCCTCGAGCGAGCCGTAGAGCAGCACCCGCGAGCACAGCCGGTTGATGCGCCGAGGGATGCCACCGGTATAACGATGGATGGCCGCGAAAGCGCCGTCGGTAAAGCCGGGGTTGCCGTGCCAGCCGACCGCGTTCAACCGGTATTCGACATAGGCCCGGGTCTCCTCCTCGGAGAGCGGGCCGAGATGGTATGAGGCCAGCACGCGCTGGCGCAGCTGGTCCAAATCAGGGCTGGCGAGCTTGCGGCGAAACTGGGGCTGGCCGAGCAGGATGGTTTGCAGAGGCGAATGGCCGCCCTCGATGGTCACGTTCGACAGCATGCGCAGCTCCTCCAGCGCCTGCAGCGACAGGTTCTGGGCCTCGTCCACCACCAGCAGGCAGCGCCGTCCACCCGCGGCGTAGGCGCGCAGCATGTCCTGGAAGTCACGCAGCAAAGTGGCCTTGTCGAGCCCGGCGGCATTGATGCCGAAGGCGTTCATGGTGAGCCGGAACAAATCCTCGCCCGACACCTGCGTGGTGTTGATCCGCGCCAGGGTATAGGTGTCGCGGTCGAGCTCGGACCACAGGCGTTCGACCAGAGTGGTCTTGCCTGCGCCGACCTCGCCGGTGACGATGATGAAGCCCTCGCCCTGGGACAGCCCGTAGATCAGATGGGCGATCGCCCGGCTATGCCCTTTCGAGCCGAAGAAGAATCGGCTGTCCGGGGTAAGCTGAAACGGCATCGCGGTGAAATCGTAGAATTTCTCGTACATGTTCGTTCAGAAGGCCTTCCGTACCCCGACCAGCGCATAGTCGCGCACCGGTGCGAGGCCCACGGTTTTGCCCTTGGTCTGCGCGTGCGAGACCAGGGCGTTGGTGGAAATTGTTTCAGATACGACGTAGTTGACTGCGAGACTGATCGTCGCGGTCTCTGATTCGCCCCGCGCACCCGGGTAGCTGCGGGTACCATACTGCAAACTCAAGGACGAATTGAGTGCCTCCGACAGATTATGCTGCCAGGCGGCCGACATGGTGGTGCTGGTGTTGGACCCGAAGCCCGCGGCGGCACTGCTGCTCGCCGAGCTGGCGCCGCTGCCGGACAGCAGCACCTGCTCGGAGCTCGACCAATCCAGCGAGATCACATCGCGATCGATCTGGTAGGCGGCGGAGACCGAGGCGATCGTCGTGCGATAGACCCCCGGCTGCTGGCCGATGCTGTTGCCGAGTTGCACCGGCGCCCCGGTGGTCCGGTCGACCGCGATGCCGGCCGGCCCGGTGGTGGTGCCGGCCAGGGCGCTTTGCAGGTTTTGCAGATTGGTGCCGACCCCCTGCGAGTAGCGGGCGAGCAGACGCAGCCGCGAGGTCAGGGCATAGTTGCCGTCGAACGAGAACGAGCTCGCGCCCTGCTGGTGACCGTATTTCAGGTTGAGCGTGCTGTCGGCGTTCGGCGTCAGCATGAAGCCGCCGGACCAGGTGATGCCGTCGATCGCCTTGGGGCCGCCGGGGCCGTAGACGATGGTCTCGTGCCCGATGCTGCCGGTCGCCGTCACTGCCCGGGTGATCGCGTAAGCGGTCGAGGCGGTGACGGTCTCGTTGTGCGCCCCGCGATAGACGCCGGCGCCCTCGTATTGGGTTGCCATTGCGGCCAGGCTGGCATTGATGCGGCCGAAATCCGGTCCGGTCGCGATCGAGGCGTTCTCCTGCTGCGAGGAGAAGTTGCTGTTGACCCCCGGCACCGTTGCGGCGGTCGCGCGGGGCGCCAGCGACGTCATCGTGGTGCGCGAGATGGTATAGCCGGCCGAGACGATCGCGAAGTCGCTCAGGCGCTTCTGGATATAGGGCCCGCCACTGAAATGCGCCGTCTGCACCTCGTTGACCCGGCCCGACGGCGCGTTTGACGGTGCGGCGGTTCCGAGCAGCGGCTGGGTCGCGGCATAGCCGGTCAAATTGGCAAACAACAGATCGGGTACCAGGGTGCCGGTGGCGTTGGCGTTGAGGTTGTGGCTCAGCCCGCTTTCGCTGCCGTGCAGGGCGTAGAGATTATAGGTCGGGCTGTAGTTGAGCTCGCCCTTCAGCCGCTGCGTGTCCACCGTGCCGGCGAAAGTCGGGGTGATGCGGGTGGTGTAGTCCCGCCCGCGGCCACCGGGCAGCTGGATCGCGGAGTCATAGGTCTCGGTGATCGCGATGGCCGGCGAGAAGGTCCAAGCGCGTTCCGACAAGGTCTTCGGGCCGGCATCGTTCATCCTGGAGAACTGCTGGCGCAGGTCACCGACGCGGACATCCGTGCCGTAGGCGGGCAGCAGACCCTGCGCCTGCGCCGGTGCCGCCATCACCGCAGCCGCCATCGAGGCGAACAAGGCCGCGCCCCGCCGCCTGGCCCGCCCCTGCGGGCCGCGGCTACGAATAGGTGCCGAAATAGTGGTACGCACCGAAAGTATAGCTCGTGGTCAGGCGGATCTTGTTCAGCATCAAGGTGATGGAGGGGCAGGACTTGATCAGGTCGAGCGAGGCGATCACCTCGTTGCGCTGGGTGCGCTCGGCTTCCACCACCAGCACGATCTGGCCGACGAAGGGCGCCAGCGTCGCCGGGTCGGAGGTCGACAGGCAGGGCGGCGCGTCGAGCAGCACGACCGCATTGGGATAGCGGCGTGCAATCCGCTCCACCAGGGTCGAAACCGGGCGGGTCGGCGAGATTTCGCTGCCGATGGTGTGGCCGGAGCCGATGGTGATGACGGACAAGTGCGGGATTGCCGTGCGCACGATGACGTCTTCGATGCGCAGGGCCGAATTGGTGCTGAGGTCGAGCAGGCCGGGCCGGTCGGCCAGGCCCAGCTCGGCCGACAGCGAGCGCTGCTTGGCGTCGACATCGACCAGCAGCACCTCACGCTGGGTGTGCTGGGCGATGGAGCCGGCGAGGTTCAGCGAGGAAAAGCTCTTGCCCTCGCCCGGCCGCGCGCTGGTCACCATCAGCACGTTCGGCGCCCCCCGCCCGGGGCTGTAGTTGGCATGCATCGTGCGCAAGACATGCCCGACCGTGATCCGGAATTCCTCGGAAATGCGGGTCCGCACCTTGTGACCGACCACCAGCCCCGCCCGCTCCAGCGAGGCCATGTCAAGCATGATCTGGCCACCGGCATCGGACATCGGCAGCCCGCTCAGCGGGTCGATCCCGACCGGCGCGGTTCGCTGCGGATTGATCACCGCGCGCGAAGCGTCCCCTCGCCCGCCCGCTGCCGTGTCGGTGACTATGACGGCGTGAGAGGGCTCGTCCTGCCGGCGAAGAGCACCGCCGATCTCGCCTCCGCTGCGGGAATCGGCGTCGGAAGGGAAGTCGAACGTGGAATCGGCGGGGGCATCGGCTGGATTGGGAGGCGGGCTGGTTGGCGGCCGTGCCACCACCCGCGGCGGCGCCGCCCGGCCCTCGGCTTCGCGTCGCACCACATTGCGGATATCACGCTCGGGCGCCGGTTCCACCGCGGCGAGTCCACCGACGCCGCGCAACCGCTGGGCCACCCGCTCGACGAGATGGGAGGGATTATCTGCCATCTTCAAAGCCCGCCCGGGCCGCGGCTGATGCGATACAGCAGGCCGCCATAGATGCCCCCGAGCAGCAGCACCGCGAGGCTGAAGATCATCACCGAGGCGAGCCGTCCGCGCGTCACCGTCACGTTCAGCAGCGAAATGCCGCCCGCCACGGGCAGCCCGAGGTCGCGCAATTCATCGATCGTGTGGTACGACTGGTCGAACTGCACCAGCATCACCGCCGCGGCCAACCCCGCACCGATGCCGATCGCCAGCACCACCGACATCAACAGCGTCCGCTTCGGTGCCACCGGATTCTGCGGCACCTGCGGCGGATCGATCACCTGGATCTTGATCTTGTCGGCATCGGCCTCGGCGGCAGTGGAAATCCGCATCGACTCGCGGCGCCCGAGCAGTTCCTCGTAGTTCCTGCGCAGCACATCATAGTCACGGTTGAGGTTGAGGAACTCCGCCTGCACGCCGGGGGCGCTGCGCGCCATTTCTTCCAGCCGGTCGCGTTCACGCGTGGCGTCGGCAATCTGGCGTTGCAGCGAGGCGATGGTGGATTCCGTCTCGTACAGGCGCACCTTGATCTGCTCGTAGATCGGATTGGGCAGCGAGCGCACCGGCCGGGATGTCGGCGGCGGCGGCTTGCCGGCATTGTCCTGCGCCGCCTTCTCGGCCGCCTTGGCGGTCGCATCGTCATAGGCAGCCTTGTTCTCCGCGGCCTTCGCCGCCTCGCCCGCCAGGAACTGCTCGAACTGCACCTTCAGCGCCTCGAGCCGCCGCTTGGCGGAAACCACGTCGGGATGATTTTCGGTGTAGCGCAGCCGCAACTCGTTGAGCTCACTTTGGGCCTGCTCCACCCGCGGATCGCGCGGCGTGGCGCCCCGTGCTGCAATGGCCGCGGCGGCGGAGCCGGGCAGCGGCAGGGTCTCGTTCTCGGTGACGATGAGCGGCGAGGTGGCGCTCAGCTCGCGGTTCAGCAGATCGCGCTTGGCCACCTGGTCGGTGATCAGCCCCTGCAATTGCCGCAGGCCGCCCTGCGCCTGGTCGAGCCGGCTGCCGCCGCTTTCCCCCATCGGCAACAAATCGAGATACTTGGCGCGGAAATCGGCGCGCTTGCGCTCGGCCGCGCGCAGCTGCTGCTCATAGTTTGCCAACTGCTGCTGGAGAAATGACTGCGCGTTCTCCATCTCCGAGCGGTTGTTGCCGGTCTTGCTCTCGATGAACGTCGTCAGGATGGTCTGCACCACATCGAAGGCCAGCTTGGGCGTGGTGTTGCGGTAGGTGATGGTGAACAGGTTGCGCGTCTGCGGCGTGATCTTGATCTCGACGCCGAGCCTGGCGACCATCGACTCCAGGTCCGAAGGCCCGGTGATGGTCAGGTCGAGATCGGTGTTGGAGACCAGTTTCTCGAGATTGGGCCGGCTCAGCAGGGTGCGCTGCAACACGTCAAGCTGGCTCGACAGCGAGCTGTCGATCGACAGGCCGCGGAGCAGCGGGGTCAGCACCGCATCGGCGTCGACATAGAGCCGCGCGCTGGCCTCGTACTGGTTGGGAATGGTGTAGACAAAGGCCCAGCCGCCGCCACACACCAGCCACGCGATCGCCGCCGCAACCCAGCGATAACGCCAGGCCGCCAGCATCAGGCGGCGGAGCATGATCAGCAGCGTCCCCATCGGTGCGCGCTCCCTAGAACCAGGTTTCCGGGATGATCAGCGTGTCTCCCGGCAGCATCTCGACATTCTGCTCGATATCGCCGTCCTTCAGCAGATCATTGAGCCGGACCTTGATGGTGTCCCGCTTGTCCCCGTTCAGGCGCACGATGATGGCGCGGTTGCCGGCGGCGAACTTGGTCAGCCCCTTGGTCGCGATCATCACATCGAGAACCGTCATGTGATCACGGTATGGAATCGCGATCGGCTCCGTCGCCGCGCCGATCACGCGTACCTGGCGGCTGAACGGGCCGATGAAGTTCGACACCATCACCGTCACGATCGGGTCCTTGACGTATTCCTTCAACCGCTCCTCGAGCTCCTTGCCGAGTTGGGTTGGCGTCTTGCCGGCGGCCACGATGTCGGGGATCAGCGGCATCGAAATCCGCCCGTCCGGCCGCACCGGCAGGCTGGGGACGCTGAGTTCCGGCGCCCGATAGACCGAGATGCCGAGCTGGTCACCTGCTCCGATGACATACTGGGCGGCGTCCTGTGTTTCGGGTGCCGGCGCGCCGACGCCAGGCGCTCCAGCAACGGGGGCGGCCGCCGCCTTCGGCGCCTGGTCAACCGATGGCGCCGCAACCGGCGGCGCAGATGTCGCCGTGGCGCCGCCCGGCCGCGCGGTCCCGGCAGCCTCCGGCGCGGCACATCCCGCCAGCAGCGCCATCGCCACCGCCGCCACGCAGAACCAGGGAAGTCGTCTAGCAGATGTCATGATCGTTCCGGTTTCACCAGCATCAAACGTACAGCGCCAACCGTGCCGGCCAGCAATTCCACGGCGTCACCCCGCGCAACCAGGTCGCCCGCCACAAGCGGCGGCAACCTAGCACATCCCGCCGCGTTATCGGTGCGGGCCGTTGAACGCTGCCCGCAACAGGCTTTCCCCGAGCGGTTACGGCCGCCTCCACGGTGGGCGCCCGCAGCGGCGATCATAGGCGCGGAAGGAGTCGAACCCCCAGCCTCTGTCATGTAAAGACAGCGCTCTGCCATTGAGCTACACGCCTCCAGCCCGGCCGCTTGGATCGGCCGGAGCGTCGCAGTCCAGTCAACGCACTTTAACACAATCCTGCAACCCTCTGGCAACCCATTACACCCCTGCCATGTGAGCGTAAAGATTGCGTTCATATTATTGCTTTATGCCTAAATTCTCCCCAGTCCGGCCAAGGCGCCGCGGCGGCAAGGAACGCCAGCGGGTGCTACCGCCATCCAAATTCCACGACAATTTTATGATTTTGAGCGGAGAATTTATGAAAGTATGTCGCAATTTCGGATTTTCCTTGACGAAAACTTAACCAGACCGCTAACAAATTTTCACGGACGTTTATCCCTTCCGCCCGTCCCTGCCGGAGCAACTCTGTGAAAGCGCTTCCATGACCCGCATCTTCGGTCATTTCATCGCGCTCGAGATGGTGGCTCTGTGGTTCCTCGAATTCATCCCCTGCCTCGTCGTTCTCTACGTCCTGATGATCCCCGATGGGGGCGGCTGGTCCAGCGGCCCGGCCTTGCAGCATGCCGCCGCCCTGGCTCTGGCCGTCAGCGGCACCTGGAGTGTCATCGGCCTCTACCAGCCCGAAATCTGCCTGCGCACGACGCGCCTGCTGCTGAGCACTGCCATCGGCGCGGTCCTCGCCTTTCCGGCCCTGCTGGGCGCCGCCTTGCTGGCCGGTATCGAGACCGCTGCCCTGTTCGGCGGCTCCGCCCTGCGCCCGGCCCAGTTCATTCTGACCTGGATCGCCCTGCTGTTCGCCTCGCGCCTGCTGTTCCGTTTCGCGCTGCGCTCCGGGGTTTTTGCCCGGCCGGTGCTTCTGCTCGGCTCGCCCCATGACGCCGCCCGCACCCGCGCCGCCATCGATCAGGTGCGCGCCGGCTTCTTCCGGGTCGTCGGCATCGTCTCGCCCGAAAACCCGGCGCCGCTCAGCCCGGCCGAACTCGGTCGCAATCAAGTCTGGGCCGTCGTCGTCACCGAGGAAGCCCGCGGCCTGCTCCCGCAGGACCAGTTGATGCAGGGCAAATCCGCCGGTCTGCACGTGTTCTCCGACGTCGAATTCCGCGAGCAGCAGCTCCGCCGCATCGACCTCGACCATCTGGCGCCCGACTGGATGCTGTTCGCCCCCGGCCTGACCCGCGGCGGGTTGGAGGAAGCCATCCGCCGGGCCGTCGATGTCGGGCTCAGCCTGGTCATGCTTGTCATCACGGCCCCGCTGCTTGCGCTGACCGCCCTGGCGATCCGGCTCGAAAGCCCCGGCCCGGTGCTCTACCGCCAGGAGCGCGTCGGCCTGCATGGCCGCGTCTTCACCCTGCGCAAATTCCGCTCCATGCGCATCGACGCCGAGGCGTCCGGCCCCGCCTGGGCCAGCCTGCGCGACCCGCGGGTCACCCGGATCGGCGGTTTCCTGCGCCGCACCCGCATCGACGAATTGCCGCAGCTGTTCAACGTCCTGGGCGGCGAGATGAGCTTCGTCGGCCCCCGGCCCGAACGCCCTCATTTCGTCGACCAGCTCGCCCGCAACATCGCCTTCTATCGCGACCGTACCGCGGTCAAGCCCGGCATCACCGGCTGGGCCCAGGTCAACTATCCCTACGGCGCCTCGGTCGAGGATGCCCGGCAAAAACTGTCCTACGATCTCTATTACGTGAAGCGCCGCAGCCTGTTCCTTGACTTTCTCATCCTCGTCGCCACCGTCCGCGTCATCCTGTTCCAGGAAGGATCGCGCTGACCGCTCTTTGTCGGACACGCCCGGCTGCGGCATGATCGCGCATGGTTGATATTTCCTTCGTCCTGCATGGTTTCTGCGCCGCGCTCTATGCGCTGCTGACGATCCTCGTCCTGCTCGGCCGCCGCGGCGGCACCGCCCTGTTCCTCGCGGCCGGCTGCTTCGCCACCGCGGTTTGGGCCGCCGCCGTCGCCACCCGCCTGGTGCCGCCCGCCCTGATGCTGACGCTGGATCTGCTGCGGCCGGCGGTCTGGCTGGTTTTCCTCATCCATCTCTACCGCCGCACCGCCCTCGGCGGGCGCCAGCCGCGGCAGATTTATATCATGCTCGGCCTGATCGGGGCGCTGGCGGTCACCGCCATCGTGCTGTTCGGCCGCGTCGGCCCGGACGGCGCGCTCAACCTGCGAACCGCATGGATCATGATGCTGATCGCACTCGCCATCGGCACCTTGCTGGTGATCGAGAACCTCTATTTGTCGACCCCCGAGGATGTCCGCTGGCACATCACCCTGCCCTGCATCGCGTTGGCCGGCATCGCCACCTATGACGCCGTGCTGGCCGGCGACACCCTCCTGTTCCGTGGTCTTTCGCCGGTGCTGTTCAATGTCCGCCCGATCGCGATCAGCATCGTCGCCCCGCTGCTGGCCATCGCCGCCGCCCGCAACCGGCGCAACTGGCAGGTCGACCTCCATATCTCCCGCACCGCCGTCTTCCACAGCGCGACCCTCCTGGTCGCCGGCCTGTTCCTGCTCGGCCTCGTCGGCGCCGGCCAGGCGCTGCGCTATTTCGGTGCCGACTGGTCCGGCGTCGCCCAGATCGCGCTCATCTTCGCCGGTCTCGTCACCGCCGCCGTGCTGGTCACCTCGCGCTCCGCCCGCTCGCGCCTGCGCTTCCTGCTGATCGACCACCTCTTCGCCCAGCGCTACGATTACCGTCGCGAATGGATGCGCTGCATCGCCACCCTCTCCGCCACCGAGGGCTATACCGCGCTGCACGCCCGCGTCATTCGCGCCATCGCCGACATCGTCGACAGCCCCGGCGGCCTGCTCTTCGTGCGCGAAGCCTCCGGCAGCTTCGAATGGGCCGGCTCCTGGTCGCTCCCGGCCGCCACCATCGCCATTCCACCGGACGACCCGATCGTCGCCGGCCTGCGCAACGGCGACTGGATCGTCGAGATGGCAACCCTGCCGCCGCGCGAGGAGCTTCCCCGCGCCTGGCTCGCCGTCCCGCTGCCCCATGGCGGCCAGTTGATCGGTTTCATTCTGCTCGCCCGCCCGCGCGCCCCGTTCCGGCTCGACCGCGAAGTCTATGACCTGCTGCGCGTCGTCGCCCGCCAGGTCGCAACCGTGGTCGCCGAGCAGCGCGCCGCCGAAGTCCTGATGCAGACCCGCCAGCTCCACGAATATTCCAAGCGCTTCGCCTTCGTCGCCCACGATATCAAGAACGTCTCGACCCAGCTCACCCTGCTGCTCAGCAACGCCGAGGTGCATCTCGACAACCCCGAGTTCCAGCGCGACATGCTCGGCACCATCCGCGCCGCGATCAACAAGATCGGCGCCCTGGTCAAACGCCTGGAGACCCCGCACGGCGAGATCAGCCACGCCGTCATCCTGCCCGACGAGCGGCTCGAACCCATCATCGCCAACGCGCGACGCACCAGCGGCCTTGAAATCACCTACGAAACCGCCGGCGTCCTCAGCGGCATCGCCATCGCCGGCGCCAGTTTCGACGCCATCATCACCCACATCCTCAACAACGCCGTCGAAGCCACCCGCACCCAGCACCCGGCCAATCCGCCCGCGGTCGCCATCACGCTGCGCCACGAAGGCCGCCGCGCCGTCATCGACATCACCGACGAAGGCCCCGGCATGACCCCCGATTTCGTCCGCGACGGGCTGTTCCGCCCCTTCCGCACCTCCAAGCCCGGCGGCTCCGGCATCGGCGCCTACCAGGCCCGCGAACTCCTGCGTGAAGCCGGCGGTGACCTCGTCGTCATCACCCAGCCCAACGCCGGCACCACCATGCGCCTGCTGCTGCCGGCGGTGGCGGGGACGGCGGAATAGAGGAAGGAGGCGGTTCTTTTTTGAAAAAAAGAACCAAAAAACTTTCATCCGTTTGCCGTGCGCTCACCCCGAAAAGGGCGAAGCCAACGGGGGAAAGTTTTTGCTTCTTTTTTCAAAAAGAAGCGCTTCCTTCCTGGCTTACACCCCCAACAAATCCGGCCGATGCTCCGCCAGCCACCCTGCCAGCCCGGCGAAGGGGTCCGCGAACGCGCCCCGCAGATCGGCCCGGCTGCGGTACAGCACCCGGGCGCCGTGCGAAATCGCTCGCCCGTCGGCGAACCGTCCGTAATGCCAATACCCCTCCGGCACCCCGTCCAGCCGCAACGCCCGCTCGCGCCGCTTGTACCAGTGCCAGACCTCGAACACCTCGGTGTTCGCGGCCCCGTAGCGCTCCGTCATCACATCCCCGGCGCCGCCGATCTTGGTGAAGTGATAGAATTTCAGCGCCGATCCGTTGACCGTGATCCGCCCAGCGGCATCGAAGGCCAGCCGCCGCCGGCTCAAATTCCAGCTCGCCACGTTGCAACCCGGATCCCGCCAGATCCGCACGCCGTCAAACAGCCCCGGCACCAGGTCGCAATATTTCTGGTCGGTGAAAATCCCCCGCGCCGTGTCGTCAAAACACGCCTCGTCCAGCCGCGCCGCCCACCACGCCGCGAATGCCCGGCCATTGTCGTCGTTGCGGACGGCGACGAACCCCAGGTTGAACACCCCGTAGACGAGGGCGGCAACGTCATTGTCGATGATCGCCTGCGCCTCCTCGTTCGCCGCGATCTGGTGCGGGGTCAGCACGATCGAACCGCCATCGAGCCCGTCGAGGGGATTGAACAGCGCGATATCCGGATCGAAATACACCACCCATCCGGCCCCGCGGCCGAGCAGATGCACCAGCGCCCGCCCCTTCACCGCGGTGCAGGCCTCCACCAGGTCATGGCCGAACAGCCAGGCCGGTGCCACCCCGAGATCCGCCGGTGTCAGCACCCCGTCGAAGCCGCCCAGCGCGACCCCCGCATCCACCCCCGGCGGCGCCTCGTCCACCACCACCGCCCAGACCTCCCAGTCCGGATGCACCCGCCGCAGGCTCTCCAGCAGCACCCGGGCCCGTGAAAGATAGGAGTAGGTAAAGCTCGTGTAGCAGACCACGCCCCCCATCACGCCAGCACCCCGGCCGTCGTCCCGGCCACCACCAGACCCCCGCCCACCGCCCCCGCCTCGGCCCGCAGCCTGGCGTAGGCGATCGCCCGCAGACTCTCGAAAAACCCGATCAGCGCCGCCGCATCCGCCGCCACCACGCCACGCCCGCTCGCCATCACCACATCGGCGGCATGCAGACTATCCGCCAGCGTCACCACATCCGCCCCCGCCGCGATCCCCGCCAGCGCGCCGCGCGAAAACACCTCGGGTCCCGCCGGCATCACCAGCAGCAGATCGATCCCCGCCGCCGCCAGCACCTCCTCGAGCACGCCGTCCCCGAGCGCCTCGGTCCGTCCGCCATCCTGCTCCGTCATCGCCCGGTCCGGCACATGGAAAAACCGGTAGCACCCCAGCCGCCCCACCCGCTCCAGCAGTGCCCGGAACCCGGCCCAATCGCCACCACCGAACGCCACCCGCACCGGATGCGCGGGGCTGCCCAGCCGCTCCGGCGCCACCAGCCCCACCCGAATTGCCCGTTCCTCCAGCCGCAACGGCGCGATCTCCACCACCGGCAGGGCCGGGAACGGCGTCATCCGCTGCCACATCGCCGCCGCCGCCGCCGAGGGCGCCACCACGGTGAAATCGCCCGCCGCCAGCAGCCGCCGCATCCCCGCCAGATGCGCGCCGCGCCCCTCCCCGTGCACGCAGACCAGGCAGGCATTGCTTCCTTCCGCCGGGGCTCCGCAGAAGACGACATCGTTACGTAGCAACGTCCCGCCGGGACATAGCGCCGAGAAATCATGCAGCCACAGGAAATCCCGCCCCTCCCCGGCCGCGCGCCGCAGCATCGCGAGTCCGTCGAGGTCGTGCCCCGTCACCCCATGCACCACCATGGCGCGCGCCCCCCCCCCCCATTGCCTTGATCGCCACCGCAAGATCCTCCCGCCGTGCCACGCCCAGCCCGCTGCCATCGAGAACCACCCGCAACATCCCCCCTGCTGCCGGTTCGAGGAGCAGATAGTGCCAGCCCGCCCCGGCAAACGCCGCCTGTTCCGCCGCCAGCAGCACGGTCCGCTCTCCCCCCGCCGCCGTCACCGCCAGCACCACCGCGCCCTCGCCCACCTGTCCCAGCCGGCGCGCCAGATACGCCGGCAGCAGCCGCATTGCCGAAGCCGGCCGCTCCCCGCCCAACTCCTCCGCCGTAGCCAACCCCTCGATCACCTCGCGCCGCTGCCCCCCCGCCCGCTGCGCCGCGCGCCCCTCGCGCCGCCCCACCACCAGGAAATGCCAGAACGGATTGACCCCGGCCGCCCGCACATCAGGGTTCGCCGTCAGGTAGTAGGCGGTATCGAACCACGGCGCCGGCTTGCGCCCCTCGTGCCACCCCCGCCGCACATAATGCAGCACCGGGTCCAGCCCCTCCGCCTGCACATCGCGATACGCATCCAGATAATACGCCCGGTCGAATTCAAGACCCACGGTCCGTTCGAGATCCGACCCGTACCCCCCCTCCCCCGCCACCGCCCCGCCCGGTTCCTCCAGCGCCGCCCGCCACGCCGCCAGCCGCGCCCCGATGCCGAACAGCGCGCGCCGCGCAAACCCGCTGAAGCGCAGCCGCCCGTCATCCGGATCATCCCCGAAGTCCTGGGGTTCCGGCTCCCGCAGCACCTCGATCTCACCCTGCGCGAATGGCAACCCCTCCGGCAGCACGCTGAACCGCAGCAGCCCGCGCCCCTCCGTCAGCGCCGCCTCCGGCACCACGAGCTGAAACCCGCATGCCGCCCCGCAGCCCTGATCGAGCGCCACATCCGGCCGCATCCCGTCCGCCACCACCCGCCCGTGCCAGCCGTTGTCGGCCTCCACCGCGACCTCGTTGCCCACCCGCAACTCCCCCGTCATCCGATCGCGCACGAACACCCAGCCATGCACCGCCGCCCCGGCCTCCACCACCCGTGCCCGCGCCACCACCTCATGCCGGGCCAGCTGGAACCTCGCCCCCCCATCAGGCGGCTGCCCGATCACCACCAGCCCGGCCGATCCCCCCGCTGCCGTCACCAGATCGAGGCGATGCACCGCCCAGTCGAAAAACACCGGTGGAATCGCGGCGAGGAACCCAACCCGCGGCCCATGCCCACACAGCCCATGCAGGTCCGTCCGCTGCGTCCACACATCCAGCCGCGGCCGATCGCACGCCACCGGCGCCACCGCCTCCCCGTCGATCACCAGCACCAGTCCCAGCGGCCCCGCATCGCCCGGCCGCAACGCCCACCCCGCGACGCCCTGCGGCGTGATCGCCTCGATGAACCCGATGATGTCGTCCTCTGCCATGCCGTCCTCGACCTGTGCCGCTCCGGAGGCCTCATACCATCTTGACGCCGATCTCCCGAACACTGCCTTTTCCTCCGGCGCCGTGGCACAATGCCGCCGCCGCCGATCCGGGCGAAACCACCGCGGGACCATAATGAGCAAGCCGAAGCTGTTGATCGTCGAGGACGATGAGGGACTTTCCAGCCAGTACCGCTGGGCCTTCCCGACCTGCGACGTCCTGATCGCCGGCAGCCGCCCGCAGGCCATGGCCGTGCTCGAAAAGGAGCGCCCCGCCGCCGCCATCGTCGATCTCGGCCTGCCCCCCGACCCCGACGGCGTGAGCGAAGGCTTCGCCACCCTCGAGGCCCTGCAGCGCCAATACCCCGACCTCAAGGTCATCATCGCCACCAGCCACGGCGAGCGCATGCACGCGCTGCGCGCCATCGCCGCCGGCGCCTTCGACTTCTGCGAGAAACCCACCGATATCGCGCTGCTCCGCACCATCGTCGAACGCGCGCTCCACGTGCACGCCCTCGAGGAGGAAAACCGCCGCCTCGCCGAGGTCCAGGGCCCGTCGCCGATCAAGCGCCTGATCACCAATTCCGACGCGATGCTGAAGGTCTGCCGCACCATCGAGCGCCTCGCCGCCACCAACGTTACCGTCCTGCTGCTCGGCGAATCCGGCACCGGCAAGGAGGCTCTCGCCCGCGCCCTGCACGAACTCGGCCCACGCGCCAAACAGCCCTATGTCGCCATCAACTGCGGCGCGATCCCGGAAAACCTCCTCGAATCCGAACTCTTCGGCTACGAGCGCGGCGCCTTCACCGGCGCCGTCAAGCAAACCATCGGCAAAATCGAGGCCGCCAACAAAGGCACTCTCTTCCTCGACGAGATCGGCGACCTCCCCCACCAGCTCCAGGTCAAGCTGCTGCGCTTCCTCCAGGAGCAGGTCATCGAGCGCATCGGCGGGCGCACCACCATCCCGGTCGATGTCCGCGTCGTCTCCGCCACCAACCTGTCCCTCGAAGACCAGATCACCGACGGCCGCTTCCGCTCCGACCTGTTCTACCGGCTCAACTCCGTCACCGTGCGCATCCCGCCCCTGCGCGAACGCCCCGGCGACGCCGTCCTCCTCGCCCGCTACTTCCTCGGCCGCTTCAACCGCGAGTTCAACCGCAACCTGCGCGGCCTGTCCGAGGAAGCGCTCTCCGCGATTGCCGCCCATCACTGGCCCGGCAACGTGCGCGAGCTCGAAAACCGCATGAAGCGCGGCGTGGTCATGGCCGACGGCAAGCTGATCGACGCCGCCGACCTCGAGCTCGCCGCCGGCACCGTCGAGGCCGACGATCTCGACATCCGCGCCGCCCGCCTGCGCGCCGAACGCGACGTCCTGCAAAAGGCCCTCGCCCGCAGCAACGGCACGGTGGCCATCGCCGCCAAGCTGCTCGGCGTCAGCCGGCCCACGCTCTACGCCCTGCTCGAATCCCACGGCCTCGCCAGCGCCGTCGAGACGCTCTCCGATTCAAGCCCCGATTGATCGCGCCGCATGAAAAAGCTCCTGATCCTCCTCATTCCCGTCCTCCTCCTGGTCGGCGCCGGCGGCGCGCTGTGGTGGAAATACGGCCGCGTCAAGGACGCCTACAGCCGCGCCCAGGACCTGATGGACCGTGGTGACCTGCGCGGCGCCGCGCTCGAACTGCGCAGCTCGCTCCGCGAAAACCCCAACAACCCCGCCGCCCATTTCCGCATGGGCCAGGTCACCCAGCGCCTCGGCGATCCGGTCGCCGCCGAAAAGGAATACAAGATCGCCCGCGACAAGGGCTTCGAGGCCCGCCTCGTCAACCCGCTGCTCGCCCAGTCCTACATGGCGCAAGGCCGCTACCGCGAGCTCCTGCGCGATTTCTCCACCCAGGGCCTGCCCGCCGACCAGGCGGCGCCGCTGATGACCATGCGCGCCATGGCCCAGCTGTCCCTCGGCGACCCCAAGGCCGCCCTGGCCACCGCCAACGACGCCGAACGCCAATCCCCCCAATCCGTCGAGGCCGCCCTCGCCTCCGCCCGCATCCTGGTCGCCGCCAATGACTACACCGCCGCCGAAGCCAAGGTCGAACGCGCCCTCCAGCTCAATGCCCGCTCGCAGGATGCCCTCATCATGAAGGGCCAGCTGCTCAACCTCGAAGGTGACCGCATCCGCGCCACCGAGGCCTTCGATTCCGTGCTCGCCTTCAACGCACGCAACCTCACCGCCCGCCTCGAACGCGCCAACCTCCTCATCATGGACGGCAAGGACGCCCGCGCCAAACAGGACGTCGACGAAGCGATCAAGATCGAGCCGCGCAGTTCGATGGCCATCTTCCTGCGCGCCGTGCTCGCCGTCAAAGCCGAGAAATACACCGACGCCGACACCGACCTCACCAAGATCGCCAATTTCATCGCCCGCTTCCCGCGCGGCTTCTTCTTCTACGCCATCACCAAATACAACATCGGCCAGGCCGAACAGGCCTCCGACGCCGCCAACAAATACCTCGCCAAGAACCCCAACGACCCCGACGCGATCAAGCTCTACAGCCGCATCGAACTCGCCAGCCGCCGCACCGCCGGCGTCATCACCCTCATCACCAAATCGCAACAGGCCGGCATCGCCGACGCCGACATGCTCGATCTGCTCGCCCGCGCCTACCTGATGGCCGGCAAAAGCGACGTCGCCCTCGCCAACCTCGAACGCGCCTCCGCCCTGGCGCCGCAGAACGCCGACATCCTCACCCGCCTCGCCGCCCTGCGCCTCTCGCTCGGCGACGCCGGCCGCGCCGCCGGCGAGTTCGAGCGCGCGCTCGACATCCAGCCCAGCCAGACCGACGCCGCCGAACAGCTCGTCCTCGCCGCCATCGCCTCCGGCGAGCTCGACCGCGCCACCATCGGCCTCGGCCGCCTGCGCAAAATCCAGGGCGAAAGCGAAACCGTCGGCAACCTCTCCGCCCTCATCCGCATGGCCCAGCTCGATCTCCCCGGCGCCATGCTGCTCCTGCAAAAAACCATCCAGGAATTCCCCGACACCATCCAGCCTCGCATCAACATGGCCCGCGTCCTGATCCTGCAGGACCGCGCGCTCGAGGCGCAAATCGTCCTCAACGAAGTGCTGGACCGCAAACCCGCCGAAATCGGCGCCCTCATCAGCCTGGTCAACCTGCTGATCGCCGACGGCAAACTCACCCAGGCCCTCGGCCGCCTCGAGGCCGCCCACACCGCCGCCCCCAAGGACGCCGAAATCACCATCGCCCTGGCCAACCACCAGATCCGCATGAACGAGCCGCGCAAGGCGCTCGCTTTGGTCGACGAGGTGCTCAAGGTGCAGGACGGCAACATCGCCCTCCTCGCCGCCAAGGCCCGCCTCAACATGTCCCTCGGCCAGACCGAGGAGGCCGAAGCCGCCTACCGCCTCGTCATCGACGCCAACCCCCTCGACACCGACAGCCGCCGCGCCATCGCCGATCTCCGCCTCGACGCCAAGGACCCGCAAGGCGCCGTCACCGTGCTCAACGACGGCCTGCGCGCCGACCCCGGCAATATCGACCTGATGCAGGCGCTGCTCAAAGTTGCGCTCCGCACCGGCGGCATCGAGGCCGCCCTGTCCACCGCCGACAAACTCACCCTCAATCCCGCCAACATGCCCAACGCCCGCTGGCTGCGCGGCGACGCGCTCATGGCCGCCGGCCGCTTCCCCGACGCCGTGCCCGCCTACACCGCCGATTTCCGCGCCGAACCCACCACCCAGAGCCTCGCCCGCCTGGTCAGCGCCTACAACGCCGCCGGCCGTGCCGACCAGTCCACCCTGGTGCTGCGCGAATGGCTCGGCAGCCACCCCACCGACGCCACCGCCGCCGAACTGCTCGCCTCGCTCGATCTCATTGCCCGCCGCTTCTTCGAGGCCGAAAAACAGCTCGCCGTCATCCTCGCCCAGCGCCCCTCCGATTCCACCGCGCTCAACAACCTCGCCTGGGTCTATCTCCAGCGCAGTGACCCCCGCGCCCGCGGCATCGCCCAGAAATCCTACCTCCTCAAACCCACCCCCGAGGCCGCCGACACCCTCGGCTGGATCCTGGTCACCACCGGCGAACCCGCCACCGGCCTCACCCTCCTGCGCCAGGCGGCCAGCCAGCTCCGCAACGACCCCACCGTCACCTACCACCTCTCCGTCGCCCTCAAGGAAACCGGCCGCAAGGAGGACGCCATCGCCACCCTGCGTCCCCTCGTCCAGAGCCTCGCCGAGTTCGACGACCGCCCCGCCGCCAGCGCCCTGCTCGGCGAACTGCTCGCGGCGAAATAGTGCCCCCCCCGCCCCCCTCGCCGCCGCTGCGCCTGCTCACCTTCTCCACCCTCTTCCCCGACAGCGCGCGCCCCAGCCACGGCGTCTTCGTCGAAAACCGCCTGCGCCACCTCGTCGCCTCCGGCGATGCCCGCAGCACCGTCCTCGCCCCCACCCCCTGGTTCCCCTCCACCAACCCCCGCTTCGGCCCCTACGCCAAATTCGCCGCCGTCCCCCGCTTCGAACACCGCAACGGGCTCGACGTCCACCACCCCCGCTACCTCGTCATCCCGAAATTCGGCATGAACCTCGCCCCCCATCTCCTCTACGCCGCCGCCCGCCCTGCCCTCGCCCGCCTCCTCCGCGCCGGCCTCGAATTCGACGCCATCGACGCCCACTACCTCTACCCCGACGGCGTCGCCGCCGCCTGGCTCGGCGCCCACTTCAACAAGCCCGTCGTCATCACCGCCCGCGGGTCCGACGTCACCGAACTCCCCGACTTCCCCATTCCCAACCGCCTCATCCGCGCTGCCATCCGCTCCGCCGCCCACCTCATCGGCGTCTCCGCCGCCCTCTGCGCGCGCATGGTCGAACTCGGCGCCGATCCCCACAAAGTTACGACGTTACGCAATGGCGTAGACACGTCGGTCTTCCACCCCACCGACCGCACCGCCGACCGCGCTGGCCTCGGCCTCACCCGCCGCACCCTCCTCTCCGTCGGCCACCTCATCGAGCGCAAACGCAACCACCTCACCATCGCCGCCCTCGCCGAACTCCCCGACACCGACCTCCTCCTCGCCGGCGACGGCCCCGAACGCCCCCGCCTCGAAGCCCTCGCCGCCAGCCTCGGCCTCACCCCCCGCGTTCGCTTCCTCGGCGCCCGCCCCCACCACGAACTCAAACACCTCTACACCGCCGCCGACGCCATGGTCCTCGCCTCCTCCCGCGAAGGCTGGGCCAACGTCCTCCTCGAATCCATGGCCTGCGGCACCCCCGTCATCGCCTCCAACATTCCCGGCAACCCCGAAGTCGTCCAAACCCCGGCCGCCGGCCGCATCGCCCCCGAAAACACCCCCGCCGGCCTCGCCACCGCCATCCGCGACCTCTTCGCCACCCCCCCCACCCGCGCCGAAACCCTCGCCTACGCCCAACCCTTCTCCTGGGAAGCCACCACCCAAGGCCAACTAGAAATATTCCGAAAAGTCACCAATCAGTAGGATGGGTAAGCAAAGCGCCACCCATCACCCGCCCCAGCACAAGCCGTAAGAAACGTAAGCGAAGCGCGACGCATCACCCCCAAACAACCCAGCGCGGGCCAGCCCGCACCCGCTGGGGGCCGGCGCCCCCAGACCCGCACCCATAAACCCGCCCGTGCGAACCACCCCCGCAACGCACACACCCCGCTCGTCCGGGAGACCCCCCGTAGCGTGGGGCGCGCTTTGGCGCCCCACGACCATCCCCCCGCCTTCCCGAGCCCCTGGACCTCGGTCCCGCCTATATACAGCGCTAAATCAATTTGTTAATCAATTTCCAGAACGGAATCAGAATTTTTAATTCGGATTTTTTTCGGACTTTTTCTGGATTTATCTTGGCGTCTGACCTTTGAAGCCCTATGATATTCCCATCTTCAAGGAGACCCGACATGGCCGAAGTTCGCCTTCAAATTCCCGACGATATTATAAGCGCCCTCCAAGAAAAGATGGGAACAAACACCAAAATTACGGATATCGCCAAAGATGCGATAACGCTCTTCAATTGGGCAGTCGGGGAGCGCGCGAAAGGCAACCTAATTCTTTCCTCTGACGAGGAGGGGAATAAGATGACTCGTCTAGCAATGCCGTCAGTGGAAAACGCCGCCCCTCGTAAATGATCACATAGGTAGCAGGTCTCATGCCCCTGAATGCCCAACCTGTTACCCCTATTGATGCAGGAGCGACAGCACCGTCGGGGCTGTCTGGATTGGCTCCCGCCAGTCCTGCGCAGATCGGGGCATCGGCCTCTAACCTTACCGGCACCGCGAGGGCCGGGGTCATTCTGTCCTATTTCGTTCTGTCTATCGTCACAGGCTCGATAGTGCTCTTACTCGCGGCGTTGATTTGGCTGAATTATAACGTCAGTGATGATGTAAGGCGCCCTTACGCGTCTGTTATGAACCCAACGAAGATCGGATCAGAAGCCTACGTTCTTGGTATGCTGGAGAGCTTGGTTGGCGAGTTCCAACATGCCAGAGATGACCAGAAATGGGCGATGTCGGAAGCGGCAAGCAGCAACCAAGCCGCGCTCAATTCCTTCCTTGCCAAGCTTCCGAGCATAACCGCATCACAAAAATCTACTCTGACAGCATGCCGCCCCCTACCTGAAGGAGGCTCGCGAAATCCTGCTCTTGAGAAATGTATTGCCGTTCTGAACGACATTCGGCAAGCAGTTGTGGAGGCCGCATATAGTACGAGTAATTCGCAAGTTGCAGGCGAAGCAGTCGACAAAATTCTTGCCCACCGTCAAGCACTTCTTTCATTCTGGTTGCAGGCAGCGCAACTCATTCTTTTAAATCTTTTGCTTCCTCTGCTCACTGCCCTTTTTGGTTATATTTTTGGAACGCAGCAGGCTGGACAATCACCGCAGGGAAAATCCTGATACGCTTCGTGTCCTTCGGGCTGTTTATCAAAGAGTTAATCCCCGCCCCCGACGGACCGAAGTTTCCGAAGCAAAACTCGCCTCAAATCCGTGCCCGAATCTGAATGCAGAATTCACCCCAAAAGCTAAAGCACGCAAGCCGGGCGCCACCCGAACCCGCCGGGACCTGAAGCCCCACACCCCCTCCCCCGGCTCGTCCGGGGGACCCCCCGTAGCGTGGGGCGCGTTTTGGCGCCCCACGACCATCCCCCCCCGCCATCCCGGCCCCCCCCCAAACAAACAAG
>CAIYSR010000095.1 GCA_903928895.1 uncultured Rhodospirillales bacterium
CATGGTACTGTGTCTCAAGGCACGGGAGAGTAGGTCGCCGCCAGGTCTTCCAACCCAGACTCTTCACTCAAAACCAACCCACCCACACCCACGCGGGGTGGAGCAGCCCGGTAGCTCGTCAGGCTCATAACCTGAAGGTCATAGGTTCAAATCCTATCCCCGCAACCAACGTTCCCATCAATTCCATCCGCCCAGAACAACCGTTGCCCGTAAGGGGAACGGCTGTTCGCGTTTGTGCGTCCGCACCATCACCCGCGGGTGGGTCCGGGAGATAGACAAACGCAGCCAGGTCGCCGCGAAGTTCCACCCGGACCTCGCCGCGGCGGCGGCAGAATGGTCATCAGATTTCAACCAGCTTGTCGGGCAGTTCGTCCCGTTTGAGCGTTCCCGGCGGGAAGTGTTCCGCAAGGATCGCGCCGCATCGCTCGATTGCGGCCACGAAACCGTCTGCCGGGCGGCCATCCTTCACAGCCGACACCAGCGCGTCAACCGCGTCGCCCCAGACGTCAGGTGGAACCCTGTCGTTGATCCCTGCATCGGCGACGACCTCCACATACCGCTCGGCCGCAGATGCGAAAATGAGCACGCCCGTGCGATGCTCAGTCTTGTCGATTCCCTGCGCGAAGAACTGACGCATTGCCTCGGCATGCGCCCGATCGTGCCGGGCCTGACGCGGCACGATTCTGAACCTGATCTTCGAATGGGACAGGCCGATTGCTATCAACAGAAACGCGATGATTTGGAGGAGGTAGACGACCGGCGCTGGCCAGTTTGTCAGCGCGAGCAGCGGAAGCGGCGCGAACAATGCCGCCGCGGCCGCCCACGCGATAGGAACAAGGCGATAGTCGCTGGATTGCCGCGCGATGACGCAGAAGATCTCGCCGGCGGTGCGCGACTCCGCCGCATGGATCGCCGAGGTGACGCGGACTTTGTCAGACTCCGTGATCATTCGTTTTTCCTCACCAGCTTCCCGAACTCCCGCCACCGCCGAAGGAGCCGCCGCCTCCCGTAAAGGATGACGATCGGTCGCGCGATGCGCCGCTCCTGCCGGAGAGCGCGAGCACGAGAAGAATTTGCATGATCCCGCGGCAGGCAATTCCTCCGGCCACGGCGCAGTAGATCAATAGTCCCACTCCACCCACGGCCAGAACGATGACAAGCCAGACGGGCATGCTCGTGTTCGATTTGGCGGGTGCGGCTGTCTGTCGCTGCGCCGCTGACGCACTCCTGCCGTCGCCATGAAGCAACTGGATGATCTGATCGGCGCCGCTCTTGATGCCACCCGCAAAATCGCCTGTCTTGAACGCCGGAAGAATCGTGTTCTCGATGATCAGCTTCGTCGCGGCATCGGTGAGCGTGCCTTCGAGGCCGTAGCCGACCTCGATCCGGACCTTCCGCTCGGTTGGCGCGATGATCATCAGGACGCCGGAATCCTTGTCCTTCTGCCCGACCCGCCAATGGCGCCCGAGCTGGTAGCCATAGTCTTCGATCGCCCTCCCACCGAGCGACTTCAGCGTCACGACCACGAACTGGTCCGTCGTCGTCGCCTCGAGGTCGGCAAGCGACGCGGTGAGCGACACGCGCTCCGCGGCGGAGAGCAGTCCGGCCTCGTCCACCACCCGGCCGATGAGCGCGGGGAATGTGGGCGATGTTATCGCCGGTGTCTGTCCCATACCGGCGCCGATGAGGCAGAGCCAGGCGATCAGTATGAATGCCGCTCGACGGATCACCGCTTGGCCCTTCAGAACCTGACCGCGGGGACCGTCTTCACATTGTCGGCAACCGTGAACTCTTCCATGGGTTTATTGCTGGAATAGAACATGCGCGCCCAGAGCCAGCCGGGAAACGTCCTCAGCTCGGTGTTGTACACCCGCACGGCCTCGATGTAGTCGTGACGCGCGACCGCGATGCGGTTTTCCGTGCCCTCCAGCTGTGACTGCAAGGCGAGGTAGTTCTGGTTCGACTTGAGAACCGGATAGCTTTCCGAAATCGCCAGGAGGCGACCCAGCGAGCCGGACAACTGGGCCTGTGCGTCCTGGAATTTCCTGAACGTCTCCGGATCGGTGATTGTGCTTGTGTCGACTTTGACTGACGTCGCCGTGGCACGGGCTGTGGTGACCGCCTCCAGCACGCCACTCTCCTGCTTCGCGAAGCCCTTGACGGTCTCGACCAGGTTGGGGATGAGGTCGGAGCGGCGCTGGTACTGGTTCAGCACGTCCGACCATTTTGCCTTTGCTTGTTCCTCATAGGTTGGGATGTTGTTGTAGCCGCATCCCGACAGCAACAGGCTGAGCAGGGGCACCAGGAAGGCGATGCGGAACGGGCGTGCGGCATGGGCGCGTGCGCAGGGCATGGTGGTTCTCCGAAATGGGCGGATTGCCCCAGCTGGTTTGCCAGGTCTCACAGCGGTGCCGCCCGAAGCCGCAGAGCGTTCACGATGACCGATACGGAACTCAGCGACATCGCCAGCCCTCCCGCGCCGAGCACGACGAGATACCGCACGATTGCGGGAAGCCAAGCGCGGGATAGCGCCATCAACCGGTGTACAAGTCGGTCACATCATTCCCATCGGACCCGACATCATCTGGTCGAACGCCTTGCGCTGGTCCTCCGAAAGTGAAGTGTACAGCGCCTTGGTGCTGGCCTCGGAGCGTTCCATCATCCCGATGCGGGCGGTCATCATCTTGTGCTGGGCCGCCATGCGTTCCGGCGTCGTCACGGGCATCCCGCTCTTCACCATCCCGTCGTGCATGGCCTTCATCGCGATCGCGTCGGCACGCACGATGTCGGCGAATGCGTTCCAGGGCGCTGCCTGAGCGTCGGTGATCTTCAACTCAGCCTTCAAATAGGCGATGCGGCCCTCGACATGCTCGAACGGCATTCCCATCCCGTCGCGGCCCGCCATCATCGGGCGCATCGTCTCCATCATGCGGCCCATGTCCATACCCGCAGCTCCGCCTTGGCCGCCCGGCGCATTCGCCGTGGGCATCGGCATACCTGCCGGCGTCGATGGCCCCGGTGCTGGGCTGGCGGGAGATTGCGGGGCGGCCGTCTGCGCATGCGAGACTGCAACCGAGGCCGCCAGGGCCAGCGCGGCGAGCGAGAGACGTTGGGTGGCAGGACGCACGGTTGTTGCCTTTTTGCTGAAGTGCAAGGCAGCCCCACGACGCCAACACGCTGGCACCGCGGTGTTTTTTTGTTCCTATATCAGACGTAACCGCATCGGAGCCGACGCGCTGCGAGACTGCCAATATCGCGACAAATCACCTTGCACCTTGGCCACGTTCGCAGACAGGGTCGGAACCTACTCAGGTCGCGGCATATCATGTCCCGACGCGTTGCTCCCGCGGCCCATCTGGCAGCATGACGACCCTGCCGGTCCCGCCGACCCAAAATGGTCAGCCAACACCCTGAGGCCGATCCTGGCACGCTGCGATTCCGGGTGCGCGGTGGGCATCATCCCCGCGCAGTGTTTTCGGCGTCCGGTCGATGCGTCGTTCAGCGGCGCAGGTGGCAGGCGACCCAGTGGCCCATCGCATCTTGTTCGAGCGTGGGTGCGACGCGCTTGCAGTGATCCTGGGCGATCGGGCAGCGGGTGTGGAAGTGGCAGCCGGGGGGTGGGTTGGTGGGGCTGGGGACATCGCCCTGAAGGACGATGCGTTTGCGTTTGACTTTGGGGTCAGGGATGGGGACGGCGGAAAGGAGGGCTTCGGTGTAGGGGTGGAGTGGATTGTCATAGAGTTGGCGGGCGGAGGCGATTTCGACCACGCGCCCGAGATACATGACGGCGACGCGGTCGGAGATATGTTCAACCACCGAGAGGTCGTGGGCGATGAAGAGGTAGGTAAGCGCGAATTTCTCCTGGAGGTCTTCGAGCAGGTTGATGACCTGGGCCTGCACGGAGACATCGAGGGCCGAGACCGGTTCGTCGCAGACGATGAGCTTGGGTTCGACCGCGAGCGCTCGGGCGATGCCGATGCGTTGGCGTTGGCCGCCGGAGAATTCGTGGGGGTAGCGGCGCATGTGGTCGGCGCGCAGGCCGACGGTTTCGAGAAGGTCGACGACGCGGGCTTCGATACCGGCGCGGGTTTTGGCGAGGCCGTGGATGACGAGGGCCTCGCTGATGATGGTGCCGATGGTGTGGCGTGGGTTCAGAGAGGCGTAGGGGTCCTGGAAGATGATTTGCAGGTCGCGGCGCATGGCGCGAAGGTCTTCGCCGTCGAGGCGGGTGACGTCGCGGCTTTGGAAGTGAAGTTCGCCGGAGGTGGGTTCAATGAGCCGCATGATGCAGCGCCCGGTGGTGGATTTGCCGCAGCCGGATTCGCCGACCAGGCCGAGAGTTTCGCCGGGGGCGATGTCGAAGCTGACGCCGTCGACGGCGTGGACCTGACCGACCTGGCGGCCGAGGAGACCGCCTTTGATGGGGAAGTGCTTTTTGATGTTGCGGACGGACAGGAGCGGGTCGGTCATAGGATGCAGGCCACTTTGTGATCATGTCCGACGGCGCGGAGCGGGGGTTCGGCGGTGCGGCAGGCGTCGGTCGTGAAGCCGCAGCGGGCGGCGAAGCGGCAGCCTTCAGGGGGATTGAGCAGGTTGGGCACGGTACCGGGGATTTGTTCGAGGCGTTGGCGGCCGACGGCGGAGGCATCGACGCGAGGGATCGAGCGGATCAGGCCCTGGGTGTAGGGGTGACGGGGGTTGGCGAAGAGTTCCTCGACCGGGGCTTCCTCGACGACTTTGCCGGCGTACATGACGACGACGCGCTGGGCGTTCTCGGCGACGACGCCCATGGCGTGGGTGATCAGCAGGATCGCCATGCCGAGTTTGGCCTGCATGGAGGCGAGGAGTTCGAGGATCTGCGCCTGGATGGTGACATCGAGCGCGGTGGTGGGTTCGTCGGCGATGAGGAGTTGGGGCTTGCAGGCGAGTGCCATGGCAATCATGGCGCGCTGGCGCATGCCGCCGGAGAACTGGTGGGGGTAGTCGTGGACGCGGCGTTCGGCGTTGGGGATCTGGACGAGGCGGAGCATGTCGACGGCGGCGTCGATGGCGGCTTTGCGGGAGAGTTTTTCGTGGGTCCGCAGTGACTCCGCGATCTGGTTGCCGATGGTGTAGACCGGGTTGAGCGAGGTCATCGGCTCCTGGAAGACCATCGCGATTTCGCGGGCGCGGATCTGATCCATCTCCTGGGCGGAGAGGGGGATGAGGTCGCGGCCTTTCCAGAGGATCTGGCCTGCTTCGAAGCGGCCGGGAGGCATGTCGATGAGTTTGAGGATGCTGCGCGCGGTGACGGTTTTGCCGCAGCCGCTCTCGCCGACGACGGCGAGGGTTTCACCGGCGGCGACTTCCATGCT
The DNA here is from genome assembly GCA_903928895.1 of uncultured Rhodospirillales bacterium. Classification (GTDB taxonomy): domain Bacteria; phylum Pseudomonadota; class Alphaproteobacteria; order Acetobacterales; family Acetobacteraceae; genus CAIYPH01. The sequence continues at coordinate 5,355 of CAIYSR010000095.1, forward strand.
GACGCCGTCGACGGCGCGGACCATGCCGTCTTCGGTTTTGAACCAGGTCTTGAGGCCGCGGATTTCGAGGATCGGGTCGGCCATCTACATCACTCGCCGCGGATCGAGGGCGTCACGCAGGCCGTCGCCGATGAAGTTGATGGAGAGCACGGCGAGGAAGATGGCCGAGCCGGGGAAGAGGGCCCAGTAGGGCGCCACGTCGAGATAGTCCTTGGCGTCGAACAGGACGCGGCCCCACGTGGGGATGTCGGGGGGGAAGCCGAGGCCGAGGAAGGAGAGCGTCGATTCGGCGATGATGGCGTTGGCGACGTCGATGGTGCCGGCGACGATGACGGGGCCGAGGGCGTTGGGCAGGATGTGGTGGACGACCAGGCGCAGGCGGGAGGCGCCGAGGGCGCGGGCGGCCTCGACGAATTCCTTTTCGCGCAAACTGAGAAACTGGGCGCGGACGAGGCGGGCGACGGGCATCCAGCGCAGGCCGCCGATGACGGCGACGATGAGGATGAAGACGCCGCCTTCGGGGCCGAAGATGGATTTCAGGGAGTCGCGGAAGAGGTAGATCACCAGCAGCAGCAAAGGGAGCTGGGGTAGGGAGAGGAAAAGGTCGGCGAGCCACATCAGGCCGGCGTCGATGTGGCCGCGCGACATCCCGGCGGTGGCGCCGACGAGGACGCCGACGAGGACGGCCACCACCATGGCGGCGAGGCCGACGGCGAGCGAGATGCGGCCGCCCGAGATCAGGCGGGCCAGGATGTCCTGGCCGAGATCGTCGGTGCCGAAGGGGTGGGCGAGGGAGGGCGGTTTAAGCTGGGCGGCGAAGTCGATGTCGTTGATCGCCAGGCGCCAGATGAAGGGGCCGAAGACGACGGCGAACGCGATGATGCTGAGCACCCCCAGGCTGACGACGGCCAGGCGGTGGCGACGAAACCGACGCCACGCGTCTCGCGCAGGCGAGAACGCGGCGGCGGGGCGCACGGCGCCAGCGCGAGCCGCCTCATCGGCGGCCGCGGGGTCAACGGAGGGCGATGCGAGGGTCGAGCCAGCCATACAGAATATCCGCGAGCAGGTTGAAGAGGACGACGAGGCAGGAGAACACGAAGGTGACGCCCATGATCACCGGGGTGTCGTTGGCGAGCATCGCCGAGATCAGGAGCGAACCGATGCCGGGGACGCGGAAGATCTGTTCGGTGACGATGGCGCCGCCGAAGACGATCGGCATTTGCAGGGCGACCAGCGTGACCACCGGGATCAACGCGTTGCGCACGACGTGCAAAACCAGGACCTTGCGCTCGCCGATGCCCTTGGAGCGCGCGGTGGTGACGAAATCGAGCTTGATGACTTCGAGCACGGAGGAGCGCACGTAGCGCACCAGCGAAGCGCCCTGGAACAGGCCTAGCACCGTGACCGGCATGATCGCCTGGCGCACCGCGTTCCAGATGTAGGTGAGGCCGCTGCCGCCGACTTCAGTGGAGTAGACGATCGGCAGCCAGTCGAGCTGGACCGAGAAGACGAGGATCAGCAGCAGGCCGGTGAAGAAGGTGGGCAGGGAGAAGCCGATGAAGGCGAAGGTGTTGGCGATCTGGTCGAACATCGAATAGGGCTTGGCCGCGGCCAGCACGCCGACGGGGATGGCCACCATGATCGCCAGGATCTGGGAGGCGCCGATGACGGCCACCGTGGTGGGCAGGCGCTGGAGGATCAGGCGATCGACGCTCATGCGGCTGACGAAGGAGAAGCCCCAGTCACCCTGCAGCATGGCCCAGAGCCAGCGGAAATAGCGCAGATAGATCGGGTCATCGAGGCCGAGCGAGGCGCGCAGGGCGAGGCGGACCTCGGCCGGGACATTGGGGTTGGTGACCAGCTCGCCGAACGGATCGCCGGGGGCCAGGGCCAGCACCGTGAACAGCACGACGCTGATGCCGAGCAGGCTCGGGATCGCGATCAACAGGCGGCGAAGCAGAAAGTCGCTGGACAAGGCGCACCCCGGGTCAACAAGTCGTCAGGCCAAAAATACGAGGGGCGGATGCGACCAGCAGCCGCACCCGCCACGTAGCTGTGAGCCTGCCGCTCAGGCGTCCTTGTACCAGTCAAACAGGTCCCAGAAGTTGCTGTCCCAGCCGCTCGGGTTGGCCTGCAATTTGCCGTTCATCGCCGAAACGCCGGAGCGGGCGATGACGCCGACCACGGCGCGGTCGCGGACCACCATATTGTTCAGTTCCATGTACATCGCCGCACGCTTGATCGGGTCGAGCTCCTGCTCGGCCTTGTCGTAAAGGTCATCCCAGGCCTTGTTGCGGTATCGCGTGATGTTGCGGCCCTGCCACTTGTTGTCCTTCTGGCAGACTTCGCGCGACAGGTAGGACTGCATCCACACGCCCGGATCAGGGAAGGATGGGCCGGTCGTGTACATCTGCAGGTCAGTGTAGAAATGCGGGTAGGTGTCGGGGTTGGCGACGTCCGAGGAGAAGAACACCGAGGCGGTGACGGATTTGATCTCGATCTCGATGCCGGCCTTCTGGCAGGCCTGCTTGAAGATGGCCTGTGTTTTTTGCCGCGGCTGGTTGATCGAGGTCTGGAAGACGAATTTGAGCTTCTTGCCGCCCTTTTCGCGAATGCCGTCCGCACCCTTCTTCCAGCCGGCCTTTTCCAGGATATCGATCGCCGCATCGACGTTGAAGGTGTCGGTGATGCTCTTGGAGCGGAAGGCGGGCGGGTTGAACAAATAATTGGCGGTGGCGATGCCGGTGCGGCCGTAGATGTATTTCTGCACCGAATCACGGTCGATCAGCAGCGCCAGGGCATCGCGGACCGCCTTGTCCGACAGCGTCGGGTGCACGGTTTTGATGCTTGAGCGCTCGCCGTCAACCTCGGTCCAGGGATCGGTGGTGTTGAACTGGATGTGCTCCATCGAGCCGGATTCGTTGATGTGGACCCGGCCCTTGCCGCCTTTCTCGAGCCGCAGCAGCACCTCATCCTCGACCTGCATGTTCCAGGCGAAGTCATATTCGCCGGTCTGCAGCACCGCGCGCGCGGCCGACACCGCATCGCCGCCGCCCTTGAGTTCGAAGCTGTCGAAATAGGGGCGGTTCGGCATGTGGTAGTTGGGGTTGATATCGCCGGTGAGCAGATCGCCCGGCTTGAATTCCTTGAACAGGTACGGGCCGGTTCCGACCGGCTTGAGATTGGTCGGCGCCTCGCGTGACTTGGCGCCGGTGAAATCCTTGAACAGGTGCTTGGGGATGATCATCCCGTTCACGCCGATGAAGGCGTCGGCCCAGAAGGGCTTGGAGACCGGGAAGATGACCTTGACGGTGAACTGGTCGATCTTCTCGACCTGGACGTCCTTGTAGCTGCCCGAGGTGACGGCCGCGGTCGCGGGGTCGCGGCTGTATTCCCAGTTGAACACCACGTCATCGGCGGTGAAGGGCGCGCCGTCGTGGAACTTCACGCCCTGCTTGAGCTTCCAAGTGACCGACTTGCCATCCGCGGCGAGCCCGCCATTGGCACGCGTCGGAATCTCGGCGGCGAGAACGGGCACCAGGTTGCCCTCGGGGTCCCAGGCCGCGAGCGGCTCGTAGAAGACGCGCGAGCCGTCCTGGTCCTTGGTGCCGGTGGCGAAATGGGGGTTGAGCAGGGTCGGACCCTGCCACCACAGCACCTTCAAGGCCCCGCCGCCGCCGCGCTTGGTCGGCTTGTAGGACGATTTGGTTTGCGCTTGCGCCACGCCGCCGATCGCCAGCAACTGCGTCGCCAGCGGGGCGACCACGCCGACGGCCGCCATTCGTTGGACAAACCCGCGCCGGGACAGCCGCCCGCTGCGAACCTTGCTGAGCAAACCCTTCAGTTCCGTCTCGTCCATCATCATGTCCCCTGGGCTCTGTTTCCAGCGCGTATCAGATCAGCGTTGCGCTGGCGTCAATTCATTCATGCCCATGTAGCAGAGCGCGGAGTGTGCCTGTTCGTCAACACGTCTTTGTGACGCTGCGGTGTCGTCCCTCGAAGAAAAGATGCCTCGGGTGGCCGAGGGCGGTGATGCCACTGGGCTCCACCCGCAACGAAGGCTCTTGCGATGTCGGTTGGGTGACACGCACTTACCCCGCTTGTTCGGCAGGCATTCCGCCAGCGGCCCCACGTTTGCGTCATCGCGGGCGGTGGATCCGGCCGGACGAATGGCCGGAGGTTTCTCTTTTGGTTTTTTCCGGTGGAGAAGCTCTTCCGTCTTCTGCGCCCGCCAGAGGCGCGTGCCTTCAGCCGAGCGCCCCGAATGCCGTGCCCGCCGCTTGACAGCCTGCGGCGGGGGGCGTGCAGTGACGCCGACGGCAATCATAAGGAGTGCGGCATGGATTTCATCGAGCAGCTTTTCGGCCTGTCGCCCGACGGCGGTGATGGCTCCCTCGAATTTCTCTGGCTCGCTGCAGCTCTTGTGGCCGTCGGCGTCTTCGTGTTCCGCCGCCGTATCCGCAGGGCGCTGACGGCCCGGGCCACCGCTCGCCGCGGATGACTTATCGTAGCGCGCTGATCGTCGGCACCGGGCCGGGTCTTAGCGCATCGCTCGCGCGCCTGTTCGCGCGCAACGGGATCGCGGTCTCGGTTGCCGCGCGCAATACCGCAAAGCTGGCCGAACTCTGCGCCGAAACGGGTGCCGCCGCCTTTGCCTGCGATTCAACGGACCCCGCTGCCGTCGCCGGCCTCTTTGCCGCCGTTGATGCCCGCCAGGGGGCGCCTGACGTCGTGGTCTACAATGCCTCCAACCGCACCCGCGGCCCGGTGGTCGATCTCGACCCGGCCGATGTCCAGCGCGCCATCGCGGTCAGTGCTTTCGGCGCCTTTCTCGTCGCCCAGCAGGCGGCGCGCCGGATGCTGAAGGAGGGCACCGGCGCCATTCTGCTGAGCGGTGCGACGGCTGGGGTGAAGGGGTTCGCGAACTCGTCGAGCTTTGCCATGGGCAAGTTTGCGCTGCGCGGGCTCGCGCAGTCGATGGCCCGCGAGATGTCGCCGCAGGGGGTGCATGTCGCGCATTTCGTCATCGATGGCGGCATCCGTTCGGCGGCGCGGCCAGTGCCGAACGAGGCGCCGGACAGCCTGCTCGATCCCGATGCCATCGCCGAGACCTACTGGCATGTGATGCATCAGCATCGCAGCGCCTGGAGCTGGGAAGTGGAAGTGCGGCCCTGGGTCGAGAAGTTCTAGGCCGGACTTGGCACAAAGCCCTTCGGCGCCTCCTGCATCAACGCGAGAATATGCCCGTCCGGGTCAGCGAAGAAGGTCATCCAGAGATCGTGGTCGTCCATCCGCGCGATCAGATGCGGCGCGTCGGCGAAGACCACGCTGAGGGCCGTCAGTTCGCGCACGGCCAGCGTGATGTCGGCGACGGTGAAGTAGAGCGGCGAGGCCCGGTTGACGTGGCCGGGTTCGTTGACCTCCTCGATCATCAGGCGCACGCCCTGGCAATCGAAGAAGCTCAACGTGCCGAAGCGGTAGAGGCGGCGTAGGCCGAGGACGTCGCGGTAGAAGGTCTCGGCGCGGTCGATGTTGGCGACTTGCAGGGCGATCTGGCCGAGGCGGTTGAGGGCGAAAGCCATCGGCTCAGACGGTCTTGTAGATGAGCGCATCGACCGCGAGGATGCGGGGGCCGGCGCAGATCAACGGGTTGACGTCGATTTCGGCAACCACGTTGCGGTGATCGGCGATGAATTCGGAAACGCGGCCGACCAGGTCGGCGAGGGCCTCGAGGTCGACCGGCTCGCTGTTGCGGAAGCCGCACAGGGCGGCGGCGCCTTTCAGACCGGTGAGCATCTTGCGCGCCTCGTCCTGGGTGACGGGGGCGAGGCCGACCGTGGTGTCCTTGAGGAGTTCGACCAGGATGCCGCCGAGGCCAACCACGACCATCGGGCCGAACAGCGGATCGACCTTGGCGCCGACCATGATCTCGGTGCCCTGGGGCACCATCGGCTGGACCAGTACGCCGTTGATGCGCGGCGGCGGGCTGACCTTGTGGGCGTTGGCCATCACGGCGTCATAGGCGGCTTTCACCTCGTCGGCGCTTTTGAGGTTGAGGCGGATGACGCCGGCCTCGGTCTTGTGCGGCAGGTCCGGGCTCTCGACCTTGAGGACGGCGGGCAGGCCCATGGATACCGCGACGTCCGCGGCTTGGGCGGCGCTGTGGACCAGGCGCTCCTGGACGACGGGGATGCCGTAATGGGCGAGCGCGGTCTTGGCTTCGCGCTCGGTGAGGACGCCGCCGGGGGCGGCAGCGATGACGGCGGCGGCGGCGGCTTTCGCGCTCTCGCTCACGCGGCGGATCTCAACGCGCGGGCCTTGGGCGAGCATGTCGGCGCGCCTGTGCCAGGCGGCAATGGTCGCGAAAGCGCGGTCCATGGAGCGGAACAGGCAGAGGCCCATGTTCCGCTCCACCTCGAGCGCGCCGGGACCCTCCAGCCAGTCCGACATCCAGGTCATGATCATCGGCTTGCCGACACGGTTGCCGACATCGGCATAGAGGGGAAGACGGACATGGGTTTGTGGCGTCGAATAGACCATCGGCACCATCATTGCGCCGTAGGCCGGATCGTCCATCATCGCGTTGGCGCATTTCGGCAGGACTTCGGGGTCGTTCATGACCTGCGCGGTGACGTCGCACGGGTTGCGGGGCGAGCCGAACTCGGCGATCGAGGCCTCCAGCACTTCGCGGGCGGTGGCGTTGGGCTGGGGCAGAGGGACGCCGTGTTTCTCGGCGTTATCGGCCGCGATGATGCCGGCGCCGCCGGAGCTGACCAGGACCGCGACACCCTTGGCCGTGGGCGGCGGGGCCTTGACGAAGAAACGGGCGGTTTCCATCAGGGCTTCGAGATTGTCGACCATGACGATGCCGGCGCGCTCGAAGGCGGCGCGGTAGGCGGCCTGGGAGCCGGCCAGCGAGCCGGTGTGAGACATGGCAGCCTTCGCACCGGTTTCACCGACTGCGACCTTGCAGGCAATGACGGGCTTGCCGGCGGCGCGGGCAATCTCGGCGGCGGCGATCAGGCGGGTGGGCTCGGCCATGCCCTCGAACACCAGGGCGATCGCGGCACAGCTCGGATCGTCTGCGAGGTAGGAGACGTAGTCGGCGGCATCGACGTCGCAGGCGTTGCCGTTGGTCAGCACGTGGCTGATCGGGATGCCGCGGCGGAAGGCTTGTTCGAGGCCGAAGCCGATCGCGCCGGACTGGCTGATGATGCCGATCGCCCCGGGGCCGGGGACTGGCACGTCATCGGGCGGCATGAAGGTGATGCGCGCTTGCAAGCTATAGTTGTTCACACCGATGCAGTTCGGCCCGATCAGCGGCATGCGGGCGGTCCGCGCGATGCCGCCAAGGCGGGCCTGCTGTTCGGCGCGGCCGGGCTTCTCGACTTCGGCGTAGCCCGAAGCGAAGACGATGGCGCCGCCGGCCTTGATGGCGACGCACTCCTCCACCACGGGCTCCACCTGTTCGCGGGCGACGCAGATCATCACGCAGTCCGGCACTTCCGGCAGGGCGGAGAGGCTCGGGTAGCATCTGTGTTCGCCGATGGTCTCGTAGCGCGCATTCACGAGGTAGACCCGGCCACCATACTTGCCGGCCAGGTTCGCCATCACCCGCTCGCCGAACGCGCCCGGCCGCTGGCTGGCGCCCACGATGGCCACGCTTTGGGGGTGCAGCAGGCGCTTGAGGTCGCCGTGCCGGTAGATGCCGCGCGCAACAGTCATTCTGATCGTTCTCCCGCCTAGTTTTTTTACCGTGCGCTTGGCGCCGGGCATTTGGTGCCGCTATCCTGAACCCGAAACACCTCCCCTGAAAAGGGAGGGGCATTGCACAGGGAGCAGCCCATGGAAGCCGACGCCATTCGTTCGGAGAGCCGCGACGGCTATCGCGTGATCACCATCAACCGGCCGGACAAGATGAATGCGATGGACAAGGCGACCTGCCTGGCCCTCATTGCCGCGATCGACGAGGCGGAGGCCGATGAGTCCTGCCGGGCGCTGATGCTTACTGGCACCGGCCGCGCCTTCTGCGCCGGCGCCGATCTCTCCGGCCGCGTCAATGGCGAACGCCCCGCCGGCGACGCCGGCAACTCGATCGAGGCAACATGGAACCCGCTGGCGCGGCGGCTGCATAATCTGCGGATGCCGTCGGTGTCGGTGGTGAACGGGGTGGCTGCAGGGGCCGGCTCCTCGATCGCGCTGGGCTGCGACATCGTGCTGGCCGGCAAGTCGGCCTATTTCCTCCAGGCGTTCTCGAAGATCGGGCTGATCCCGGATTGCGGCGGCACCTTCCTGCTGCCGCGCCTGGTCGGCGAGGGCCGCGCCAGGGCGCTGGCGATGCTGGCCGAGCGCGTGCCGGCGGAACAGGCGCTGGCCTGGGGCATGGTCTGGCAGGTGCATGACGACGCGGTTCTGGCCGAGGAGGGGCACAAGATGGCGGCACGGCTGGCGGCGATGCCCGGCCATGCGCTGGTGCTGATCCGCAAGTCGCTGCGGGCCTCGGCGCACAATGACTACAACACCCAGCTCGACCTTGAGCGCGACTACCAGGGCGAGGCCAGCCGCACGCCCGACCACAAGGAGGGGGTGGCGGCGTTTCTCGAGAAGCGCACGCCGAACTTCACCGGGAAGAAGGCGTGACGCCAGAGGAGCTGGCGCGCGATGCCTTAGCACGGGCCTGCGCCGATGCGATGTGGGAGGACGATCCGGCCTCCCGCTCGCTCGGCATGGTGCTCGAACAGGTCGGCCCCGGCACGGCGCGGATGGCGATGGAGGTGCGGGCGGACATGGTCAACGGCCACGGCATGTGCCATGGCGGCTTCATCTTCACGTTCGCTGACAGCACCTTTGCCTTCGCCTGCAACACCTACAACGAGCGTACGGTGGCGCAGCATTGCGCCATCACGTTCCTCCGCCCGGCGCAGCGCGGCATGCGGCTGGTCGCGGTGGCCACCGAGCGTGCGCGAGCGGGGCGATCGGGCATCTACGACATCACGGTGACGGACCAGCTGGACAAGGTGATCGCCGAATTCCGCGGCAATTCCCGCGGCCTCGGCACCAAGTTTTTCGAGGACCAGCCATGACGTCCCGCCCGTTTTTCGACGCCATCGAGCAGGCCTCGCGTGACGAAATCACCGCCCTGCAAACCGAGCGTCTGCGCTGGTCGCTGCACCGTGCCTACGGCCAGATCCCACACTACCGCCAGGCCTTCGACGCCGCCGGCGTCCATCCCGAAGACCTCAGGAGCTTGGCGGACCTGGCCAAGTTCCCGTTCACCACCAAGCACACGTTGCGCGACAACTACCCTTTCGGCATGTTCGCGGTCCCGCGCGCAGCCATCGCCCGCATCCACGCCTCGTCGGGCACCACGGGCAAGCCCACTGTCGTCGGCTACACGCTGAAGGACATCGAGACCTGGGCGCATCTTGTCGCCCGCTCGATCTACGCGGCCGGTGGGCGGCCGGGCATGGCCGTCCATGTCGCCTACGGCTACGGCCTGTTCACTGGCGGCCTTGGCGCCCATTACGGGGCGGAACGGCTGGGCTGCACCGTGATCCCGATCTCGGGCGGGCAGACCGAGAAGCAGGTCCAGCTCATCAATGATTTCCGCCCCGACATCATCATGGTGACGCCGAGCTACATGCTTGCCATCCTCGACCATTTCCGCGCTGCCGGCCTCGATCCGCGTGCCAGTTCTCTGAAAACTGGTATTTTCGGGGCCGAGCCCTGGACCAACGCGATGCGCGGCGAGATCGAGCAGTCCTTTGCGATGGATGCCGTCGACATCTACGGCTTGTCCGAGGTCATGGGCCCCGGCGTCGCCCAGGAATGCGTGGAAACCAAGGACGGGTTGCACATCTGGGAGGATCATTTCTACCCGGAGGTGATTGACCCCGTGACGGGAGCGGTCCTGCCGGACGGCGAACCGGGTGAGCTCGTCTTTACCGCGCTCAGCAAGGAGGCGATGCCCGTCATCCGCTACCGCACGCGCGATCTCACCCGCCTGTTGCCCGGCACCGCCCGCAGCATGCGGCGGATGGAGAAAGTCACCGGGCGCTCTGACGACATGCTCATTGTCCGCGGCGTCAACGTCTTCCCCACCCAGGTCGAAGACCAGATTCTCCGCTTCGACGCGTTGGCCGGCCATTATCAAATCATCCTCAGCCGCGAAGGCCGCATGGACGACATGGAAGTCCAGGTGGAAGCCCGTGCGGAATTCTTCGGCCCCGCATCGGACGAGCAGGGCGGCGCCCTGGCCGTTCGCATCAAGGAACTCATTGGCGTTACTGCCCGCGTAACGGTGCTCGCTCCCGGCGCCGTCGAACGCTCCCTCGGCAAAGCCAAACGCGTCATCGATCGCCGCCAAGGTTGATCCGACACCCCGCTTGCCGCCATGCCGATGATTGTCCGACTGCCGGACTCGTCGGTGGCGTCTGAGTCACATGGCGCATTCCGCGACGCGGCAACTTTGGACCCTTTGGTCGTGCAAGAGGCCGGCGTTGGCCGGCGTGAGCGACGGCCAAATCACACTTAAGTGTCACTTAGACGACCTCGTTACGGCCCGCGGCGGCCCGATTCCCGTTGAGAACTGCCGCGGCCAACCGCTATTCTTGGGCGGGAGCGGTAGGTTTTGCCGAATACCGCGGAACGTGTTTTGAACCAATAGGCCAGTTGTACGGAAATTCTAACGAATATCTGGTGGATCATTTGGAGATGAGTGGTATGTCTTATTCTGGCTCTGACGCCGACAAGAAGATCGCCTGGTACTCGAAGCTCGGCGTTAAACAATTGCCGGCCTATGGCGGCACCCAGACGACGTCGACCAATCCAACGCCCAGCTTCTCGCCCCCGTCCACGACGCCCGCGCCGTCCTCCTCCAAGGGCACCGGCGCCGGCCTGAGCGCCGGCGGTTCGAGCAGTTCCAATACGCCGCGCACATCGCCCTCCGACACTCCGACGCCGACGACGAGCCCGAGTCAGTCGCCAAACCAGCCTTCCAGCGGCCCTAACCAGCCCTCGGTTGGCCCTAGCACGCCATCTGCCCCGCCCAATCAGCCCTCGACCGAGCCGAGCCGGCCGAGCACCGCGGAGGACCCGACTCCGTCCGCACCGAACCAGCCTTCCAGCGGCCCCAACCAGCCCTCGGTTGGCCCGAACACGCCATCTGCCCCGCCTAATCAGCCCTCGACCGAGCCGAGCCGGCCGAGCACCGCCGAGGACCCGACTCCGTCCGCGCCGAACCAGCCCTCCAGCGGTCCCAGCCAGCCCTCGGTCGGCCCGAGCACCCCGTCCGTCTCGCCCAATCAGCCCTCGACCGAGCCGAGCCGGCCGAGCACCGCCGAGGATCCGTCGCCGTCGACGCCGAACCAGCCGAGTTCCGACCCCAGCCAGTCGCCTGCCACCGAAACCGCCCCCAGCCTGCCGCGTGGCAGTGGCAAGGGCGCCGGCCTCAGCCAGGGCGGCGGTGACCCCTCGCCCAGTCCGACCGGCCCCAGCACGGCGGAGAGCGATCGTCCGGCCCCGAGCCCGAGCCCCGATACCCCACCCGTCGCCCCGAATCCGCCGGAGGATGGCGGAGGAGGCGTGGTCGACACCGCCTCTGAGGGTGCCGAACGCATCCGCGATGCGGCCCAGGATGGCGTCGACAACGTCACCGAGACCGCGTCCGACGCCGCGTCGGACGTGCGTGACACTTGGGACCGCAGCGCCGCGCCGGCGGTCGACGAGGCCGTCCAGACCGTGCAGGACATGCGCGGCGCGATCGCCGACGTCCGCGACACCGCGATCGATGCCGGCGGCAAGGTCGCCGGCACCATGGCCGACGGTGCCGGACGCATTGCCGATGCCGTCGAGCACGCCAAGAGCGGCGAGGGCAGCATGCAGGACGTAATCGACACCGTCGCGGACGTACAGTCCGACGTGCGGGACCGGGTCGAGGACGGGATCGCCAAGGTGCGCGATACCGCGATCGACGATGCGAAGGAGGTGCTCCAGGAGGGCGCCAATGCCGCTTCGGACGCCGTCGCCGCGGCGCGCGACGTCGGCGGCGCAATGGGCGAGGGCGCCCGCGATGTCATCGATTCCGCGATCGAGGCGCGTGACAAGGTGGTCGACACCACCATCGACGCGGCCCGCGACACCGCCGCCGCGGCGCGGGAGGAATTGAACCAGATCGGCGCCGATGCCGTCACCGACGTTCACCAGCTCAGCGACGATGCCGCCAGCAAGGCCGGCGAGATCGCCTCCGACGCGGCCGACCAGGCCAGGCAGGCTGCCTCCGATCTGTCCGATCTCGGCGGCAAGATGGCCGATGTTGCGATCGATACCGCACGTGAAACGGCGGACAGGGCGAACGAGATCATCAGCGACGTCCGCGATCAGGTCAACGAGGTGATCGACAACACCATCCAAACCGTGACCGACACGGCGCGCGACGTGGCCAAGGCGGTTGAGGACGGCGGCGCCGTCAACGCTGAGGACGCGGCCGCCGATAGCGGCGACGGTAGCTCGGACGCCAGCGCAGACGGCTCCAACCAGGACGGCGACGCCGGCGGCCAGGATGGATCGGGCCAGGATGGCGACGGTTCGAGCGACCGCGGCGGTGGCGGTGGTGAAGATGGTGGCCAGGACGGATCGGGCCAGGATGGAGGTCGCGACGAGCCGGCCCCGGCGGATGACGGCGGCGGTGGTGGCGGCGGTGACGGAGGCGGTGACGGCGGCGGCGGCGGCGGTGGTGACGGTGGCGGTGGCGATGCACCGGCCGAGACGCAACAGCCGGCCGACGGCAGTTAGCCCATCCTTTCCACCCGAATGCGCCGAGCCACAGCCGCAATGTCCGGCAACGCGGTCCTGCCCTTGGGGTGTGAAGCGGACCTCCGCTTGTGAGGTCGCCTCAGCCGGCGAGCCAGGGGTTGGGATCGAGGGGGGCGATCGGGCGGCGGATTTTCGTATAGGGAATACGCGCCGGGTCGGGCGGGTAGGGACCGCCGCAATCGACGTAGATGACGGCCGTGGCGAGTGGGGCGAAGGCGGCGTAGAAATGGTTGGAGGACTTGACCACCACCACTTTCTTCGCCGTGAGGTCAATGCCGAGCCGCGTAAACACCGCCGGGTTGAAGGTCTGAGCCCGCCCGCTCGCCAGCACCACGTCCAGTCCGCCGATGCGGATGGCCGCCGCGGCGCCGAGCGAAACGGTGGACTGCTCGAAGGGGATGACAAGGTCATCCGTGGTGGCGATCACCTCCACATCGGCGTCGATCGGAGCGCCCGAAGTGGCAGCGGCCTTGCCGCCGAAGCGCAGCGGCATGCGCGCGCCGGGGCCGGCGGCGCGGCAGAACTGAACGGCCACGGGGTCCCACAACGCACCGACCGCGGCGGGCACCTCCGGGTGCTTCAACAGTTCGGCGATTAGGAAGGTGCTGTCGCCGGCGACGCCGCCGCCCGGATTGTCCCACCGGTCGGCCAATACCACCGGGCCACCGGGCAGGCGGATCGCCTCGGCGACGGCCTCGGCGGTCTTGAGATGGACCGGCACGCCGGCGTCACCCCATGCGATCAGTTCGCGCCCCAGGCACTCCGCCAGGACCGCGGCCTGTGCCCGGTCGCGCTCGGCGTAGACCAGGACCTTGGTGCCGACGTCGTACACATCGGCGGCCTGGAAGCCATGGATGACGGAAATCGAGAGGATGCCGTCGCGTCCCTCCATCGCGATGAGGCGATCGACGAAGCCACGGCCAGGCTCGCGGCTGGTCATGTAGCCGCCGATCATGCGGCAGTCGAATACGGCAGCGGCAGGATGGATCTCGCCCCGTGCCTGGCGCAGGCACAGCGCCACCAGCTCTTCCGCTCGGGCGAGGAAGTCGGTGTGCGGGAATTCCTTGAAGGCGATGACGACGTCGGCATTCGCGACCATGGTCTCCGAGAGATGGGCGTGCAGGTCCAGCTCGGCGCCTATCACCGCGCTGGGGGCGATCTCCCGGGCGCGCCGGATCAGGTCGCCCTCGCAGTCGTCATAGCCGTGGGCGACCATGGCGCCGTGCAGGCCGAGCAGGATCACATCGAGCGGCAGTGCGGCGCGCAACTGATCGAGGATCTCATCGCGCAGTCCCTCGTATGTCGCGCGGCCGACCAGGCCGGCAGGCTCGGCCCAGGTGGCGGTGCCCTCGATCAGCGTGTGCCCACCGGCAGCCGCCGCGTGGCGGGCGGCGACCAGCGGGGCGCTGCACAGGGTCGGTGCGCCGGGATGGGTGCCGGGTGGGTAATAGGCGTGCGCGAAGGCGCTGCGGTCGGTCGGGATTGGGGCGAAGGTATTGGTTTCGGTGCCGAGGCTGGCGGCGAAAATACGCACCGGTCAGCCTTTTCGCCTGATGTTCCAGAGCACCACGGTCTCCGGCACCTGCAGCAGCCCGTCGAGATTATCCCGCCAGGCGGACGGGGTCAGATATTGGCCAAACGGGATATAGACCACGATCTGGGCGCCACGCAGCTGGATGTCCTCGGCCAGCCAGCGCGCCTTCACCGGGTCGGTTTCGCGGATCCAGGCCGCCCGCAGGCGCTCGAGCTCGGCGTCGCACGGCCAGCCGAACCAGGCCTGGTCGCAGGCGCCCGACATCTGGACATGGAATACCGGATTGGCCGGGCCGAGTGGGCCGCCCATAGTCTGAAACAAATGCCAGGAATTTGGCCCCGGCCCCTTCACCGCCCGGCGTGAGATGAGCGTCGCCCAGTCCATGGTCTGCAAGTCGACGTTCACGCCGGCCTTTCGCATCGCCGCGAACAGCACCTGGGTGGCGCCGTGCATCACCGGCTGGTCCTGCGGGTCCAGGATGACGATCCTCTCCCCCTTGTAACCGCCCGCTTTCAGCATCTCCATGCCGCGCTTGAGGCGGACCTCCTCTGTGTCCTTGGAAATCAGCAGTTCGGCGCCGTATTCGCTGCCGTTGGGCGAGCCGCAGATCAGCAGCGCGCCGCAGACCTGGCCGAGCGAGGGATCGCCGAGCACGGCTTGGATCATGTCCGGCTGGCTGACGAAATTGTAAATGGCGCGGCGTGCGATCGGGTTGTCGAACGGCGGATTGGTCCAGTTGATCCGCATCGTCCCTTCGCTGCCGGTCGGCCACAGGGCTGCGACGTGCACGCCCTTGGTCGCCTTCAGCATCGGCACGAGGTCGAGCGTCGGCGTCTCGATGAAGTCGATCTCGCCGTTGCGCAGCGCCGCCGCCTGGGTTGCAGGGTCCGGCACCGCCATCCACTCGACGCGCTCAACCAGCACGTGCTTGCCGCCGGCGACGCCGGAGGCCGGCTCGGGCCGCGGTACGTAACCCGGGTTCTTGACGTAGACCACCTTCGAGCCGGCGACCCACTCGTCTTTCTTCATGATGAAAGGGCCGGAGCCGGTCGGATCGGTGAACTGGGTGCGCGCCGGCAGGCCCTTGACGATCCTCGCCGGCTTGATGAACAGCGGCATCGCCATTGGCTTCGCCAGTACGTAGGTAAGCTGGCCGAACGGCTCCTTGAGCCGAACCCGGAAGGTCTTCGCGTCGACCGCGTCGAGTCCAGCCAGGAAGGTATTGATCATCATCCCGGCGCCGTCGGTCTCCGCCCAGCGTGTCCAGGATGCCACCACGTCTTCTGATGTCACCGGCGCACCGTCGGAGAACTTCAGGTTGTCGCGCAGCGTGAAGGTGTAGGTGAGGTGGTCGGGGCTCTCGATCCAGCTGTCCGCCATCTGGGGCCTGATCATCTGTTCGGCGTCAAGGCCGAGCAGCGTGTCGTAGACCATGAAGGCGTGGTAGCGGGTCAGCGCGGCGGCGGTCCAGTCGGGGTCGATGCTGCGCAACTCGCCGGTCAGTACAACGCGCAGAGGGCGGCTGCCATCCTGCGCCGACGCCGGGGCGGCATCCGCCGCCGCGAACAGCACCAGCACTGCCAGAATGCGGAATATCGATTGCATCACACGCCCCCATTGTTCGCGCCACGGCGCCGCGCCGGTGTTGTCCGACATTCCCAGGATGGCCTGCCGATCCGGCTGCTCTTCACTGAGTGTATCGACGATCCGACAGCGGATGCAACGGCGAAGGCGGCGATATGGCGGACGCTGCGGGGCCGAGCTCTCACCAAAATGCCATTCCGCGGCGATCGCCTGCGCTACCCGATCATCGACGAAGCGACCCGCCATGCGAGGGCGAACCGCATCTGATTCAGCAGGACCACTGAAATCCGTCGATGACATAGTGCTGCCCGGTGAGGAAACATGGTTCTGATGTCGCCAGAAACACCACCATCTGCGCCACGTCCTGCGGACTGCCGAGCCGGTTCAGCGCAATGCCCTTGACCAGTTCAGGCTCGCGTGCGCGGGTCAGCGCATTGCCGAGCTCGGTCTTGATGACGCCGGGGCAGAGCGCGTTGATCGGGATCTTTGGGCCAAACTCCTTGGCCAGCGACCGAGTCAGGCCGAGGATGCCAGCCTTGGCGGCGGCATAGGAGTGTTTGCTCACGGCGCTGGTCACGCCGCCGCTGAGCGCGTTCAGCGAAGACATGCTGACGATCCGCCCGCCCGCCTCCTGCGCCAGCATGATCGGTGCCACGGCCTTGATGTAGTTGAAGCAGCTTTTCAGATTGATCGCGATGGTGCGGTCGAACTCGTCCTCGGTGATCTCCAGGATGCCCTTGGGGTTCGCCTTGCCCGCATTGTTCAACAGGAAATCGATCCGCCCGAACGCCGCGTGGATGTCCCCGACGACTGCCTGGGCGCGGGCGAAATCGGAGACGTCGGCCTCGTAGATCTCCACGCGCCGACCCATGGCGACGATTTCGGCCTGGGTTCGCTGCATCTCCGGGACCAGCAGGTCGACGATGGCGATGTCGAAACCCTTCTCCGCGAGCGCATGGGCGCAGCCGCGGCCGATGCCGCGGGCGCCGCCGGTGACGATGGCAAGTTTGCTGTTCATATCGGATCTCCGGTGATCGCGGGGTGGTGGCAGGCGACGAGGCGCCCGTCGGCGTGGCGTTCGGGCCGTGGCTCATGACTGCGGCAGTGCGGATCGGCGCGCGGGCAGCGCGGCGCAAAGCGGCAGCCAGGAGGCAGCGCACCGGGGCTTGGCGGTTCGCCTTCGAGCCAGAAATTCTCGACCACGCGCCGCCCGCCGATCTCCGGCACCGCGGCCAGCAGCGACTGGGTGTAGGCGTGGGCGGGGGCGGCAAAGATCCGGTCGGTTCCGCCGATCTCGACCACCCGGCCGAGATACATCACCGCGATCCGCTGGCTGAACAGCCGCACCACGCTGAGGTCATGGCTGATGAAGACGTAGGTAAGAGCGAAGGCTTCGCGCAGTTCGAGCAGTAGGTTCAACACCACCGCCTGCACCGAGACATCGAGGCCAGAGGTCGGCTCGTCGAGGATCACGAGGCTCGGCCGCAGCATCAGGATGCGCGCCAGCCCGACCCGGCGCTGTTGCCCGCCGCTGATCTCGTGCGGGTAGAGGTCAAGATGGCGCTCCGGCAAGCCGACCGCGTGCAGCGTTGCCTGCACCCGCGCCAGGCGGTCGGTGCGGGTCATGTCGGTGTGAACAATCAGCGGCTCCTCCAGCGAGCGGCCGATCTTCCAGCGCGGATCGAGCGACGCGCCGGGGTCCTGATAGCAGTACTGCAAGTTGCGCCGAACCGCGCGTCCGGCACTGGGCGACAGCGTTGCAATCTCGTGTCCCTCGAAATGCACGCTGCCGGAGGTCGGCGGATGAATGCCGGCCACGGTTTTGCCGAGCGTTGACTTGCCACACCCGGATTCGCCGACGATGCCGAGGATGTCACCGCGCGAAATCGACAGCGACACGCCGTCGAGCGCGCGCAGCCAGCCGGTGCGCCGCCCCCACAGGTTGCGGATCGGGAAGTGCCGGTTCAGATCGACGATGTCGAGCAGGGCTTCGCTCATGTAGCCGGCCATAGATGCGGATGGTGGCAGCGCACGTGATGCCCCGGCGCCGGTTCGGCGCTGGCGATCTGCGCCTGTGCGCAGACCTCGGCGGCGCGCGGGCAGCGCGGGTGAAATCTGCAGCCGGGGGGAGGCGCGAACGGGCTCGGCACGTCGCCGGGAATGCCGCGCAAGGCGGCACCCTGGGTGGGCAGGCTGGCGAGCAGCATGCCGGTATAGGGATGCCGTGGCCGGGCGAAGAAATCCACCACGTCCGCGGTTTCCGCCTCCTGTCCGGCATACATCACCGTGACGCGGTCGCAGATTTCCCAGGCCGTGCCCAGGTCATGGGTGGTGAACAGGACCGAGGCGCCGCGGTCGCTGGCAAGCCGCCGCAAGAGCTTGAGAATCTGCGCCTGGATGGTGACGTCGAGCGCCGTCGTGGGCTCGTCCGCGATCACGAGGCGCGGCTCCGGCAGCAACGCCATCGCGATCATCACGCGCTGACGTTGGCCGCCCGAGAGTTCGTGCGGAAATTTCCGCAACAGGCGCTCCGGGTCGGGAAGTTGGACATCGCGCAGCGCGGCAAGAATGCGGGAGGTATCCGACCGGCGGCGGCCCGCCGCGTAGCCGCGCTCGTCGCGCGCCCGGTCGGGCGATTTCCAGCGCATCAACTCGCGCATCTGGTCGCCCACGGTGAACAACGGGCTGAACGAGCCGAACGGGTCCTGCGGGATGAAGGTGATGACACGGCCACGCAGGGCCTGGGTGTCGGTTGCGAGCAGATCGGCGCCCTCAAAGAGGATGCGGCCGCCCCCGATCACGGCGGTCTCCGGCAGCACGCCGAGCACGGCGCGGGCCAATGTGGTTTTGCCGCAACCGGACTCGCCGACCAGGCCCATGATTTCCCCGGCCCGCATGCCGAAGCTGACGGCATCCAATACACGGGCCATGCCGTTCTCGGTCGCGAAGGCAACCGAGAGGTCGCGCACCTCCAGAAAAGTCGTCATCTCAGCTGCCACGGCGGATACGCGGATCGAGCGTGTCGCGCAGCCCGTCACCCAACAGGTTGAAGCCCATGACGACAAGCAAAATGGCCAGACCCGGGGCAGTGGCATACCACCACGCCTGCGGCAGGAACTCGCGGCTTTCAGCGATCATACGGCCCCATTCCGGCGTCGGCGGCGGGGCGCCAAGGCCGAGGAAGCCGAGCGAGGCTGCGGCGAGGATCGTCGCCCCCATGCCAATGGTCGTACGCACAATGATCGAGGAGGCGATCGAGGGCAGCACGTGCAGCACCATCACGCGCAACGGTGAGGCCCCCATGGCGATCGCGGCCTCGATGAACACCTCGTTGCGCAGGCTCCGCGTCTCGGCATAGACGACACGCGTCCAGAACGGCCAATACGTGGCCGATAGCGCAAGGATGACGTTCTGGATCGCCGGCCCCAGGGTCTGCGCGATGGCGATCGCCAGCACGATTTGCGGCACGGCAAGAAACACGTCTGACACCCGCATCATCAGATCGCTGAACCAGCGGTCGTAATAGCCGGCCACCAGCCCCATCGGCACACCGATCAGCACGGCGACCGCGGTTGCACTCACCGAGATCAGGATGGTGAGTCGCGCGCCGAACAGCAGCCGGCTGTAGATGTCCGCTCCCATGCGATCGGTGCCGAGCCAGTAGGTTTCACCGGGCGGTCGCAGGCGCTGGCTCGGGTCGAAGCCGGTGACGTGGCCCGGGAAATTCGACAGCGGGGCAGCAAAAATCGCCGCCAGCACGAGCAGGGTGACGATCACCAGGCCGGTCAGCAAGGCGCGGTCGCGGCTCAGCCGGCGCAGCATCTCAGCGCCCCCTCGGATCAAGAACAGCCTGCGCGATATCCACCAGCAGGTTCATGCCGATGAAGACCGAGCCGGTGAACAACGTGAACCCCATGATCGCGTTGTAGTCGGATTGCAGGATCGAGTTGTAGGCATAGGTGCCGAGCCCCGGCCACGAGAACACCGTCTCCACCACCACCGCCCCGGCGAGGAGATTGCCGAAAACCAGGCCGATCTGCGTCAGCGTGCCGATCAACGCCGCGCGCAGGATGTATTTCCAGATCACCACCCGGCGCGGCAGGCCCATCGCCGCCTGGTAGAACACGAACTGGCTGCGCATCACGTTCAGCACGCCGGCCCGGGTGAACCGCACGATGGTGGCCATCGCCGGGATCGCCAAGGTCAGCATCGGCAGCGTGAGGTAGCGCAGCGCGGTGAAGAAAGTCTCCCCGTCGCCGCGGATCAGGGCGTCGAGCGTATAGAATCCGGTGATCGGGTCAGGCCCCCAGCCGTTGATGCGGCCCTGCACCGGCGTCAGGTTGAGATGCATCGAGAACAGCAGCTGCAGCAGCATGGCGAGCCAGAACGCTGCCATCGCCAGCCCGGCGATGGTGATCACCCGCACGACATGGTCCAGCAGGGAGTTGCGCCGCAGCGCCGAAACAACGCCAAGCGGCAGGCCGAGCAGGACGGCCAGTACAATGGCAAACAGCGCCAGTTCGACCGTCGCGGGAAGCCGCTCGACCAGGTCGTCCGCCACCGGCCGCTGGGTATAGAGGCTGATGCCCATATTGCCGTGGACGACGTCCGAGACGTAGTGAACGAACTGCTCGGGCAACGGCTTATCCAGACCGAACTTGCGCCGCAGTGCCTCGACCTGCTCGTACGGTGCGTTCTCCCCCGCCAGCACCCGCGCCGGATCGGCGGGGATGATGTGGGAGACCGAAAAGACGATCAGCGTCAGGCCAAGCAGGGTCGGCGGCATCCACAGGCATCGCCGCAGCGCCAGGGCCAGAAGCCGCATCGGATCAGCTGTTCATCTGGATCCAGCGGATATCCTGGGTATCGCCGATCGGGCAGAATCGCACCGACTTCACGCTCTTGCTGTACGGCCCATAGAACTTCGTGTTGTTGACGAACAGGCCGACCGCCTCGTCGACCAGGATGCGCGAGGCTTCCTCGTAAAGCACCCGGCGCTTCTCCTGGTCGGTGATGACCAATGCCTGGTCGGTCAGCTCGTCGATGCGCGGGTTCTTGTAGAAGCTGGCGTTGCCGCCCTTGAAGTTCCGGCTGTTGAAAAGATAGCCGGTCCAGTTATGCGGATCGGCAAAATAGGCGCTGCGCCACAGCGGGATCAGGTCATGTGCGCGGTCGGGATCGTCGAGCTTGGGGGCGATTGTGGTGTAGGGTTCGGCCACCACCTTGATCTCCAACCCGGCCTTGGCAGCGCCAGCCTGCAACATCTGCGCGGCCTGTTCGGACTGCGGGTAGCCGGCCATGGCGCCGATCTGGATCGGGCGGAGCTTCTCGGTCACCTTGCTGAGGTACCACTTCGCCTTGTCGATGTCGTAGCTGTAGCCCTTCAGGTCTTTCGGTGCGCCCCACATCGGATTGGGGATGATGCCCGGATTGCGCACCACCGTGCCGCCAAGGATGTTGTTGTTGAAGCCGTCGTAGTCGAACATGCAGCACAGCGCACGGCGCATGTTGATGTCGTTCAGCGGCGCCTTGCTGTGGTTGATGATGAAGTAGAAGGTGCGGATGCTCTCCGCCTCCTTGAACCAGACATTGCCGCTTGCCTTCATGCGTTCGACCTGTTCGGCCGGCATGTAACCATCAGTGGTGTTGAACTCGCCCTTGATCATGCCGAGCACGCGGGTCGCGGTTTCCATCGACACGCGGAAATCCGCCTCGTCGATCGCGCCTGGTCCCCAAGGCATGAAATGTGCCTCGAAGCGCTCGCACTGGAAGCCGATCGCCGGATCGAAGCGGCGCAGGCGATAGCCGCCGGAGCCGGCCTCGTTGCGGGTCAACCACTCCGCGCCCCAATCGCCGTCCTTGACGTGCGACTGCACCACCTTGCTGTTGACCACCCAAAGTTCGGACAGCACCGCCATGAACACGGCAAACGGCTTGGTCAGGGTGAACTGCACGTGCAGCGCATCGAGCGCCTTGGTGCTGCCTGGCTTCACCACGTCGGAAAACAGTCCGTAGGCACCCTTTTTGAGGCCGAGAATGCGTTCCATCGAATAGACCACATCCGCAGCGGTCAAAGCGCTGCCGTCATGGAACTTCACGTTCGGGCGCAGCGTGAACACGTAGGTCATGCCGTCGGCGGAAATCTCCACCTTGTCGGCCAGCCACAGATCCAGCTTGGCCGGATTGTCGACCCAGCGGACCAGGGCATCGTACATGTTCAGCCGGATGGCGATGCGCCCAATGTCGAACACCTGGTGGGGATCGAGGATGTCGTAGGGATTGTTGTTCGCGGTGACGTAGCGGATGCGGGCCGCCTCCGCGGTGGAGGCATACATGCTCAGCGCGGCGCCGCCGGCGAGCACGCCGCGGCGGCCGATGGTCGGTCCGTCTGTCTGGCTCATGAGATATTCCTCCACAAGAAGGTGTTGTTCGGCTGCGGCGCGCACAGCAAGCCCCGCTCCTGTCCGGATTGCAAGAGCACTTCCGTCGACCATCTCCAGCCGGGCGGGAACAGCGATGCGCGATCCTGCGGGAGATTCAGGCTACCCCCTGCCTGGCACCACGAAGGGCGCCGGATCGGCGAAGCGGCGCACCACGTTGGCGGTCAGCCGGCTCAACACGGTGTCACCGCCATTGACCATCAGGCTCCCCGCATAGGTCATCGATCCGACCGAGAACACCGCGCCGCCGGCATGGGTTTCAAAGAACGTCATGTCCGCGCAGGACCAATCTTCCTGTGGCAGCGGATGACGGTGAACCAGCATGTCCTCGTTGACCCAGGCATAGTCGGGGTGGATGACGATCCCCTTGGCCACCACCAGCGCGTGCGGCGGTGTGCCGTATTTCGGATTGACGCTGTCGAGCTCGAACCCCGCCGCGCCGCCGCCCATATACCCCTCGGCGCCAAACCGGCTGCCCGGGGTCACGTCCAGTCCCGCGATCATCCAACTGACGCGCGGGTCCTGCACGCCGCCGATGAAATGGTAGGGGAAGCCGAGATGACGGCCCTGGGTCGAAAAGCTGATGCCGACCAGCTTGTGGCTTGAGCGTCCGATGCGCCGCCACAGCCCGCCATATCCGCCTTCGAACTGGTGGTAGCTCTCGCCCGGCATGCTTTCCCACACCCGGATCCCGCCCTCGGCGCGACGCACCTCCAGCGTTTCCGGTTGCTCGGCAGAGGGCTCGGCGCGCCAGTAGAACCCGTTGCCCCCAAGATAGATCAGCCGCCCGCCGATGCCGAGATGGTCCTCGAAGGCCTGCATCATCCGCTCGGAATGGTATTCCGGGTGCTGCCCCGCGATGACGACCCGGTAGGGCGCCAGTGCGGCGACCCCCTCGTCGTGCAGGTCGTGATCGGTGATGAGGTCGTGGTCCATGCCGACCGTGTGCAGCCACTGGTCGATATAGCTCTCCGCAACCCAGCGTGCGGTGCCTGAGCCGCCCTCGATCGGGTCCATCAGCGCGAACTGGCGGGGCCTGGTGTCAAGCATCGGGCGCGCCTGGGTCATCAGCGCGACGCCGGAGCCGTCGGCATGGTGATTGTAGCAGGAGAGGCCGAATTGCGGGTTCATGTCCGGCGTTTGCGACAGCGCACCCCACGCGGCAGCGCGGCCCGCGATCTCGGCGCCGCGGCCGGGGCGCACGTAGCAACCATAGACCTGGTAGGAGAACGTCGGCACCAGCAGCACCACATCGCTGCGCGGCTGCGCCGGGCGAACGACGAAGGGGATATAGTCCTCGCCGGCGGCGTTCTTAATATGCGCTGCGTAAAGCCCGCTCGGCCAGTCCGCCGGCACTGTGAGCGTGAACGATTCGCGCCAGCCGAGCGGTCCCTGGTCGTCGTCGTGGAAATGGATGGCGCCGTACTGCTCGGGGGCGGATTTCCAATCATGCACCGTGCCGGTCCAGTTGGAGCCGGTCATCGCCCGGGTCGGCAGGTTGACGAGGCGGGCATGGGCGGCGTGCGGACCAATATCGGTTGCCGCCTGGGTGCCCATGCCGATGGCGAAATTCCAGACCGCGAGCGGGGCGCCGGACGGGCCGTGCAGGCTCGGGCGCTCGATCTTGCCATTGTAATGCGCGCTCGCGGGTGCCTCGCCTTCAGGCGGCAAAGCGGCGAGGAACACCTCGGCGGCTCCAGCAGGCGGCGCTGCGGCAAGCGCTTCGGCGGTGCCGGCATCGGCGAGCGGCGCATGTGGCCGCTGACTGACCGTTAACCGTCCGTCATGGGTCAGTTCGGCCGCGACGTCATACCAGCGGTGGCCATGCAGTCGACACCGCACGGCCGCGTGGATCGACCTCCCGTCCGCCCCGGTCGCTTCGGCCTGTGTCGCGCCATCGGCGCCGATGGTCAGCGCCAGCTGCCAGGCGCCGATCCGCAGCGCGACCAGTCCCTGCCGCCCCTTGCCGGGCGTGGTCGGCCATATCGTCGCGGCGAGCCGCACACCCCCGCGCAGATCGGCCGGCAGCGCGGCGACATGGCCGAAACTGCCGAGATGGGCGGGTTGGAAACGACCGTCGCAGATGCCGTCGAGCGGGCTCGCCATGGCGACCTCGGCATAGCCGGGGCCGGCCGGGTTGGGATCGGCGCAGAGATGGCGGACGAAGCGCAGGGTAAACGGGCGATTGGCCGCGCTCGAAACCATGAAGCGAAGGGCGCCGCCCTGCTTCGCGCTCCAGCGGTCAGTGTATCCGGTGAGGGCATGCATGTCGGTCTCCCCGCGCGTGACCTTCGCATGGTAGCGGCCAGTCACACGCAGGCAAGGGCACTGGCCCCGGCGCACGATCCCGCCAATACTCGACGGGCAAAGGCTGGAGGCGGCGATGGACCGGATTGGGATCGGCTTGATCGGCTGCGGCGGCATCGCCCGCTCGGCGCATCTGCCGGCGCTGGCGGCGCTCTGCCAGCACGTCGAACTGCGCGCCACCGCCGATGTCGACGCGGCGGCGGCGCAGGCGGCGGCCACGCCCTGGGGAGCGGCACATTCGACCGACTACCGCACCGTTCTGGCGCGCCCCGACATCGCGGCGGTGATCGTCGCCACCCCAGAATACCTCCACGCCGAGCAGGTTTCCGCCTCCGCCGCGGCGGGCAAACACGTGCTGTGCGAAAAGCCGTTGGCCCGCACCCTGGCCGAGGCCGACCGGATGATCGATGCCTGCGCCGCCGCCGGCGTGCATCTGCTGATCGGCCACAGCCGCCGCTTCACCCGCCGCTACATGGAAATCCGCGCCGCGATCGACCGCGGCGAGATCGGCGATGTTCGCCTGCTTCGGGAAAACGAACGGCGATCGCGCGGCCGGCCCCAGGTTTGGTGGTCGCCGGCGCACTGGACCGGCAATCCGCAAATCAGCGGCGGCGCGCCGATGATCAACGCCATCCACGAGACCGACCTGCTGCGCTGGTTCAGCGGTCAGGAGGCCGAAAGCGTGCAGGCCGAGACCAACGTCACCATCGCCGAGAATGTCGGCGTGATCGACTTCATCAGCCTCACCGTGCGCTTCCGGGGCGGCGCCATCGGCTCGGCCGAGGTCCTCAACAACACCCCGCCCGGCTATCCCGCCTTCCACCAGCTCGACATCTACGGCACGTCGGGGGCCATCCGCGCTCGCGACCATGACCTCACCGGTCTCGCCCGCTTCACCGATACCGGCACCGAATATCCGGCGCAGTACGAGATGCTGCTGCACAACCTGCCGGCCTATGCCCGCGAACTTGCCGAACTGGTGGACGCGATCCGAGCCGGCCGCCCGCTCGTGATGCCGCCGAGCGAGGCCCGGGCGGCGTTGGCGATCACGCTCGCGGCGATCCGCTCCGCTCACGAGGGCCGCGCGATTGCGATGGGAGAACTGGCATGAACCCGCCGGACATAAACCCGCCGGACATGATCACGCTGGGCATCATCGGCGATGGCCATCACGCGCGCGCCCTGCGCGACCACGGCGCGCCACTCGGCCGCATCCGCCTCGTCGATACGCCGCGGCGCGCCTGGCGCGACATCGCCACCGATCGGGCGCTCGCAGCCGTACTGGTCGACCTGCCCGGCGCTGCCGGCCTCGCAGCGATCACCGCGGCGCTCGCGGCCGGCAAGATCGTCCTCAGCACGCCCTCGCCTGCCCACAGCGCGGATGAGGTGGCAAGCTTGCGTGCAGCGGCCATAGCGGGCGGCGGCACGCTGCTGCCCGGCGGCGAACTCGTCTACGGCGAAGCGGCCCGTCGCGGCCTCGCCGCCATCGCCGACCCGGCGTTCGGCCGCCTCACCTCGCTTTACATCGCCATCCGCCAGCCCCGTGGTCCCGGTGACGTGCTGGATGACCTTGCTCCCGAGGCGGTGGCCTTCATCGCCGCTGCGATCCCGGATGCGTTCCCGTCCGTGCGGGTCAATGCCGGAGCCCTGTTCAGCGGGGACCGCGACAGCGCGGTGATTCTCCTGCGCAGCGCCAACGATGTTGTGGTCACCATCGAACTCGCCCGCTGTCTGCCCGCGAGTCTGTCGGCTCCAGGGCTCGGAGAAATCGAGATCGATGCTATCGGCACCGCCCAGGCGGTCCGCATCACCCCGCTCGACAGCGCCGTGCGCATCCATCGCGACGCTGGCAACGACGCCCGCCCCTGGCTCGATGCCGCGGTTCTGGCGATGCTGCGAGAGGTCGAAGCCCCCCCCGCCGACGGCATTGACCGCGCGGCGCGCCACCAGGCGCTGGTGGCGGCGATCCGCGCGGCGGCCGGCTGAGCCTCAGGCCTTGGTTACGTCATAGAACAACGCGACCCAGCTCGCCCGCGCGAAATGATACCCCTTCTTCTCCGCGCGATAGGCCACCGTCTGCACCTGATTGTGCACTGACAGCCAGAGCGCGCTGTCCATGATGATCTTCTGCGCGTCCGCATAGATCGCGTCGCGCTTGGCTGGATCGGTCACCGCACGGCCCTCGGCGAACAGGGCGTCGAGCTTGGGGTCGTTCAACTGCATCCAGTTGTAGCGATACTTGCCGGGAGCCGGGATGTTGGCCGACGAGAACAGATTCTCCAGGCACATCGGGTCGGCCTGGATCCAGCGCACCGGCAGGAGGTCGAAGCTGTTGTCGAAAACGAGCTGCTGGTTCTTGGCAAAGGTGATGGTCTCGACCTTGAGATCAAAGCCCACCCGTCGGGCCACCGCCTGGATTTCCACCGCCGTGTCCGGCTCCAGCGGAGGCGGGGCACCGTAGAAGGCGCTGAGACGCTGGCCATCCTTCACCCGCACACCGTCCGGCCCCATTTTCCAGCCGGCCTGTTCGAGCAGCGCAGCGGCGGCCTTCGGATCGTATTTGTACATCTCTTCGCAGCCCGCCCAGTAGCCTGGCGTTCCGGCCGACAAGGCACCATAGGTCGGCTCGATCAGGCCGAAGAAGATGTTCTCGCACAGCGCCTTGCGGTCGATCGCCATATGCAGTGCGCGGCGCACCCGGACGTCAGAGAAAATGCCGCGGCTGCCGTTGAGTTCAAGGCCGAAGGGGATGCCAGCGGCATTGCCGATCATCGTCGCGTAGCCCTTGGTGTCCTTGAGCCGCTTCATGTCGAGGATCGGCGTCACGTCGGAAATGTCGATCTCGCCCGCCTCGAGTGCGGCGACGCGGGTGGAGGCGTCGGCGATGAAGCGGGTGATGACGCGTTGGACGGACGACGGTCCCTTGTTGGCGTTGTAGCCGGGCGCCCAGTTGTACTTGTCGAAACGCTCCAGCGTCACCTGCCGCCCCTGCTCCCAGGAGACGAACTTGAATGGCCCGGCACCCACCGGGGCGCGAGCGAAATCCTGGTTGCCCATCCGCTTCACCGCCGTCGGCGAGACCGGCGCCAGGGTGCCTTCCGCGAAGCTGGCGATGGCGGCGCCGAAGGGTTGCTTGTAGTCGACGCGGATGGTGTGGCTGTCGATCACCTTGCAGCCATCATAAGGGCCGAGCTGAGTGACGGCGCCCTCGGAGGCGGTTTTCGGGTCGGCGATCGTGTCGAACGTGAACTTCACTGCCTCGGCATCGAACGGTGTGCCGTCATGGAAGCCGACATCGGTGCGCAGCTTCAGCGTGACGGACTTGCCATCCGTCGCCGCCTCCCAGGCGGTGGCGAGCCCGGGGAACAGCTTGTTGGAACCGTCCGAGGCGATCAGCGTGTCGAACATCTGCCCGATCACCTGGTACTCGTGCCGCGAGCTGGTGACGCGCGGATCATAGGTGCGCGGCGCCACGTCATCCTCGCCCCAGGTGACGGTCAGCGGCGCCTGGGCGGACGCGCCGGTGTTGAGCAGCGGGGCGGCGAGCATGCCGCCCATGACGGCGCGGCGCGAGACCGAGGGCTTGCGGCGGGGCATTGGACAATCTCCACGGGTTTGGCGATGCCGGAGTGTGCGGGCGGCTTGGCTGGAGCGCAATCGGCATTTTGCCGCTTGTGCCGACTTGCGGTTTCGTATGCGATGGCATGATGACAACGAGCGGCGGACGGATAGGGCGATTGCGGTGAGCGTGCGAACGATCCTCTGGCGGCTGCTCGGCGTACTCCCGACGCTGCTCATTACCTGGACCTTCGTGTTCGGAGCCATGCGCCTGGTGCCGGGCGATCCGGTGCTTCTGATGTTGCAGGGCACCCCGATCAGCGACGAGGCGATGGAGGCGGCGCGCGCCAAGCTCGGCACCGATCGCCCGATCGTCGTGCAATACGTGAGTTTCCTCGCCAACGCGGCGCGCGGCGATTTCGGCGACAGTTTCCGTAGCCGCCAGAAGGTGACCAGCCTGATCGCCGCGGAATTCCCCTTCACCCTGCAACTCGCCTGCGGCGGTTTTGTCATTGGACTGCTCCTGGGCGCGACACTCGGCGTGATCGCCGGAGTCTGGCCGAACGGCTGGATCGACACCCTGTGCATGACGGCGGCACTGGCCGGGCTCTCGCTGCCGAGTTTCTGGATCGGCATGATGCTGATCCAGGTCTTCGCCACCTGGCTTGGCTGGGTGCCGGTGCTCGGCACCGGATTCGACGCGCTGATCCTGCCGAGCATATCGCTTGGACTATTCCTCGCCGGCGGCCTGGCGCGGCTCACCCGCAACACCATCATCGAGGTGATGGGCCAGGACTACATCCGCACCGCCCGCGCCAAGGGCTTGACGGCCTGGAAGGTGGTGGCCAAGCACGCGATGCGCAACGCGGTGATCCCACCGCTCACCCTTCTTGGCATCCAGTTCGCGCTCCTGATCGGTGGCGCGGTGGTCACCGAGACGGTGTTCGCCCGCCCCGGCATCGGCCGGCTGCTGGTTCAGGCGGTCCTGGAGAAGGACTTCCCGGTGGTGCAAGGCGTGGTCGTGCTCACCACCGCGGCCTATGTGCTGATCAACGTCGCCATCGACATTACCTACGGCATTATCGACCCGCGGGTGCAGGAGTGACGGCCTCCGGCATCCTGCGCCGGCCTTGGTTGCTCTCGCGCCTGCTCGGCGCCCCGGGGGCATTGGCGGGCGCAGTGGTGATCGCGGTGATCCTCGGCCTCGCCGTTCTGGCGCCCTATCTCGCGCCCTATGACTGGAACGCCAACTCGCAGTGCCGGCGGTTGGCCCCGATGTCCGCTGAACACTGGTTCGGCTGCGACCTGTTCGGGCGCGACATCTTCAGCCGGGTGATCTACGGCGCTCGGTTCTCGCTGGCGATGGGACTCACCACGGTTGTGATCAGCCTGGCATTCGGCGCCCTGCTCGGCATCGTCGTCGCCTATGGCGGCGGACGTATCGATCGCATCGGCGCCCGCGTGATCGACGCGATGCTGTGCTTCCCGCCGATCATCCTCGCCATCCTTATCGTCGCGGTGCTCGGCGTCGGGCTGGTGAACGCAGCCCTTGCGGTGGGGATTTCCGGTATCCCCCGCTTCGCCCGCATCACCCGCGCCGCCACACTCTCGCTCGCCGCGCGCGATTTCGTCGAGGCCGCCCGTGCCGTCGGCGCCGGACATGCCCGCATCGTGCTGCGCCATCTGTTGCCCAATCTCGCGCCGATCCTGATCGTGATCGCCACGCTCGATCTCGGCGGAGCCGTGCTGTTCACCGCGACCCTTTCCTTCCTCGGCCTCGGCGCCCAGCCGCCGACTCCGGAATGGGGGGCGATGCTGAACGCCGGGCGCGAGTACGTCCGCTACGCGCCCTGGACAATGATATTCCCCGGCCTCGCGCTGTTCCTCACCGTGATGGCGGTGAACCTGGTCGGCGATCGGCTCAGCCTGATCCTCGACCCCCGCCAGCGCGACCGTAGCTGATCAGAGGCAGGCGGCCAGCGCGGTATCGAGCGCGTGGCGCAACCGGTTGGCGGCACGAATGGCGCTGACCTCGCCGAATTTGGCGTCATCGCTGTCCGCCGCCGTGCCGGCAAGGCGCCGCATCGCGTCGAGCACCGGCCACGGCGCCAGACCGAGCGCGGGGTCGTGATCGAAACGGTCACCCAGGGTGTAGTCGAGGGGCACCAGCGCCCGGCCGAGCGCCATCAGTGCGGCGTTGACTGCATCATCCTGCGCCGCCGGCCGCGCGATGAGCGCCGCTGCCGCGTCGCGCAACGCCGCGGCGCGGGCGCTCAACCCGGCGAGATCGAAGCGCGCGCCGAGTTTGGCCTGCAGCGCCGCGAGTTCGCCCAGCAGATCGCCGGCGGTCTCGGCATAGTCGAGCGGCAGGCGCGATTCGCTGAGCAGGCGCCAGAGCGTATGGAAATAGATGCGGGTGTCGCGCGCCAGGTTCTCGGGGTCGATCTTGTCGATCGTGTCGTGCGGCGTGTGCCACCACCAGCCGAGCCCGGCGCCGCGCCGCCCGGCCCCGCCGCCGAGCACACCGGCGGCCGGATTGATGGTGCTGCCGGCCGGCTGCTCGCTCATCCCCATGTACATCGCCGGGATCCCGATGCCCCAGAACGATTCGTCGCCCGCCCGCGCCATGCGATGGCCGGCATGCACTTCGCCGCCCTGCGCCAGCACCGCATCCGCGGCAAGGCCCCGCAATTCGGCGGCCGACGGCGTGTCGGAGACCACGGTGGCGCCAATTCCACCGGTGCTGTCGACGTTCACATGCACCACGCAGCGCCGGTTGAGCTCATCCCAATGGGTATCCGCATACCAGGTCGAGCCGGAGTAGCGGCCATGCGAATGGCCGGACCAGAAGCACAGCCGCAGGCCGCGCGCCCAGTCCCCGCGCCGTGCCGCAGCGATGCGGGCGACTTCCAGCATCGTTGCGTTGGCGCTGCCGTTGTCCATCACCCCGTAGTACCAGGTATCGTGGTGGCCGGAGAACATCACGAACGGCGCTTCCGCGGCCGCGCCCTCGGGGAACAGCTCAGCCTCCAGGATCGGGGTTTTGCGCCACCCGGTATCCACCTCGGCCTGCAGCCGTGCGGTGACCGGCACATTGCCCGCCAGCGCCGCCTTCAGCCGCACCCCGTTGCTTTTGCCGACCGAGAGCACCACGGTGGTGGGCAGGTTGTGACGCGTCTCCGCCGTCGGGTTGCCCCAGACCGGGGAGATGCACATCTCGTGCGGGTCCTCGTGCGGGCTGATATGGATCTGCCCCGCCGCCCCCGCCGCACTGGCGCGCAGGCCCACCGCGGGGTTGGCGATGCCATCGAGCAGAAGGATGCGGCCGGCGACGTTCTGCCCGGCGAAATCGGCCACCGATCCGGCGCCCAGATACACCACCTCGGCCACAAGCCCGGAGGCGGGCGAGGACCGGGAGAACGAATGGGTGATGCAGTGCGGCGCGATGCCCGCCATTTCCAGCCGCGCCGCGCCGGGCAGGCTGATATAGGCGTCATGCGAGATAAGCCGCGTCGCATAGCCGATGCCGTCGAGCTCGGCCTGAAGATAGCGGAACGAGACCAGCTCCGCCTCCGTCCCCGACAACTTGATGCGTTTGGCGAATTCGGTGACGTGGCGCATTAGCAGCCCGGCATCGACGGCGGCGATCAGATCGGCGGGTGGTGCGTGTGTCATTGCGGCATTCCCTCGGCTTCGCGGCGATGCTCGCAGCCCCGACCGCCCCCGGCAAGAGCCGACACCGCGTGATAGGTGCATGGGGCGTCCACGATTGACATGGATCAATGCCCGCCCGCTCAAGGCCGCCCTGAACTGGGCGCGACGCCGCCATCGCCATATCCCATGGGCGATCGGCGTCGTGTGGAGCGATGGCCATGGACTACAGCGATCCCGCCTGCGCCTATTGCCCCGGCACGGTGCGGGCCTGTCGGCGCGGGGAAGCCGAGGCCAAGGGCCCCGGCTTCTGCCCCTCCAAGGTCGACCCGGAAACCCAGGACGCCGCCCGTGCCTTGTATGATGACCCCGAAACGCTGCGGCTGGCGCGCGAGTCGGCCATCATCGAGGCCGAAGGCTATTGCAAATGGACCCGGGTGGAAGAAATCGTCCACTTCGCCAAACGCATGGGCTACCGCAAGATCGGCATCGCCAACTGCATCAGCTTTGTCGATCACGCCTACGTGCTGACCGGCATTCTCGAGAGCCACGGCTTCCAGGTGGCCTCGGTCGCCTGCAAAAACGGCAACATTCCGAAGGAGGACATCGGACTCGAGGACAGCCAGAAGATCCGCCCCGGCGGCTTCGAGGCGCTGTGCAATCCGGTGGCGCAGGCCGAGTTGCTCGCGGCGCATGGCTGCGAGTTCAACGTGGTGATGGGGCTCTGCATCGGCCACGACAGCCTGTTCTTCAAATACGCGCAGGCCCCTACCACCGTGCTCGTCGCCAAGGACCGCGTGCTCGGACACAACCCGATCGCCGCGTTGCAACTCGCGGACAGCTATTATAGTCGCCTGTGGGGGCCGGACCGTCCCGCCGCCCCGCCAAAACTGCCGCCCGAAGGCCGCAAGGGCGCCCGGCGGTAACCCCGCTCTGCGGCCACCGTCACGGGGTATGTCTCCGACAGCCGGTTCTTGTATAACCGGCGGAACAACAACGTCCGGGAGCAGCCAACCGCCATGATACGTCCGCTGGCCAATATCCGCGTGCTTGATCTCGCCACCACCATCGCTGGCCCGTACTGCGCCCGGCTGCTGGCCGATGCGGGGGCGGAGGTCGTCAAGATCGAGACCGCGGAGGGCGAACTGATGCGGGCGCGTCCGCCCTATCGCAACGGCGCGAGTTCCTCCTATGGCCAGCTCAACGCCGGCAAGCGCAGTCTGGTGCTCGACCTCAAGCGCCCCGAGGCGGTCGAGATCGTCAAGCGGATGGTCGCCGACGCAGACGTCCTGGTAGAGAACTTCCGGCCCGGTGTGATGCGGCGCTTCGGCCTCGACTACGAGGTCCTGAGGGCGATCAACCCTCGGCTGATCTACACCGCGATATCGGGCTTCGGCCAATCCGGCCCCTCCGCAGGCCTGGCTGCCTACGCGCCGGCGGTGCACGCCTCCTCCGGCTTCGACCTCGCCCACCTGACCTACCAGCCCGGGCGCGGGCGGCCGGACAACTGCGGCATCTATATCGCCGACGTGCTGACCGGCACCTACGCCTTCGGCGCCACCATGACGGCGCTGTTCCAGCGCACCGCCACCGGGCGCGGGCAGATGGTGGATGTCTCGATGCTGGAATCGATGCTGACACTCACCCTCGGCGAAGTGCAGGCGGCACAGTTTCCCGTCGCCCCGCCCGGACGGCCGATGTTTGGCCCGGTCGCCACCGCCAATGGCTGGATCATGCCGGCGGTGGCAAGCGAGCGCAGCTTCCAGAACCTCGCCGCCGCGGCCGGTCGGCCCGACTGGATCAGTGACCCCCGTTTCGCCGCCTACGCCCAGCGGCGCGTCAACTGGGGCCAACTGATCGATGAGCTCGAGCAATGGTCGACGAAGCTGACGACGGCCGAGGTCGAGGCCGCCCTCAACCAGGCCGGCGTGCCGTGCTCGGCCTACCGCACTGTCGCCGAGGCGCTGGCTGATCCGCAGCTCGAACATCGCCGCGCTCTGGCGGAGGTGCACGACGCCGGTGGCAGCTTCAAGGTGGTCAACCCTCCATTTCGCCTGTCCGACGGCGACACCACGGTGCGGAATTTCGCCGCCGCGCTCGGCGAGCACAGCCGCGCCGTGCTGGGCGAACTCGGCTACAGCCCGGCCGCGATCGACGCGCTGTTCGCCTCCGGTGTCGCCGCCTGATCGCACCCGCCCCCCAGCCTTCCCAAGCGCACCCACTCACGCCACACTCGTCGCCAAGGGGAGAGAAATGCCATGACGATGCTCAATCGCGGCGGGATCAATCTCTACTACGAAGTCCACGGCAGCGGCCCGACCCTGCTGCTCTCGCACGGGTTCTCCGCCACCTCGGCGATGTGGCAGGGTCAGATCGGCGCCCTGTCCCGAGCCCATCGCCTCGTGCTTTGGGACATGCGCGGCCACGGTCAATCCGACTATCCTGACGATCCGGCTCAGTATTCAGAGGCCGCCACCGTGGCTGACATGGCGGCGATCCTGGATGCGGTCGAGGCACGGACGGCCATCATCGGCGGCCTGTCGCTCGGCGGCTACATGTCCCTCGCCTTCCACAAGACCCACCCGGAGCGCACCGAGGCGCTGCTGATCATCGACACCGGCCCAGGCTTCAAGAAGGACGCGGCCCGCGAGGCATGGAACCAGCGCTCGCTGGGAACGGCGGCGAAACTCGAGGCCGAAGGCCTGGGAACGCTGCGCACCGCCAGTGCCGAACGCGCCCTCAGCCGGCATCGCGACGCCCAGGGCCTGGCTCATGCCGCGCGCGGGATGCTGACCCAGCGCGACGCGGGCG
The DNA here is from genome assembly GCA_903928895.1 of uncultured Rhodospirillales bacterium. GTDB lineage: Bacteria > Pseudomonadota > Alphaproteobacteria > Acetobacterales > Acetobacteraceae > CAIYPH01. Next base: position 40,053 of record CAIYSR010000095.1, read on the forward strand.
TGATCGAGTCGCTGCCCGACATCCGCGTCCCCGCACTCGTCCTCGTCGGCAGCAACGACATGCCGTTCCTGGCGGCGACGGACTACATGGCTGGCAAGATCCCCCATGCCACCAAGGTCGTCATCGAGGGTGCCGGCCACGCCGCCAATCTCGACCAGCCCGAAGCCTTCAACGCCGCCGTCACAGCCTTCCTCGCAACCCTGGGACCGACCGCATGACCGACTATCCCGACATCGCCGTCTCGCTGGCTGACCGGGTCGGTCTGGTGGAGATCCGCAAGCCGCCCAACAACTTCTTCGACGTCTCCCTCATCCGCCAGATCGGCGATGCGTTCGACGCCTTGGATACCGATCCCGAATGCCGTACGATTCTGCTCGCGGCCCAGGGCAAGGCGTTCTGTGCGGGCGCCGATTTCGCGAGCCGCCCGGCCGATGGTGTGGAGGCCGGCGCCGGTGGTGGCGTGGCCAGGCACCTATATAAGGAAGCCGTTCGTCTGTTCCGCGTCAGAAAACCTGTGGTCGCGGCCATTCACGGCCCGGCAATCGGCGGCGGGCTCGGCCTCGCTTTGGTGGCCGACTTCCGCGTCACCTGCGCCGAGGCCCGGTTCGCCGCCAATTTCAACCGCCTCGGCTTCCACCCGGGATTTGGCCTCACCGTCACCCTGCCGCGCCTGGTCGGCACGCAAAAATCCGCCCTGCTGTTCTATACCGGGCGGCGCATCGGCGGCGAGGAGGCGGTCGCCATCGGGCTTGCCGACATGCTCGTGCCCGAGGCCGAGGTGCGCGATGCCGCCCGCGCGCTCGCCGTTGAAGTCGCCCAGTCCGCTCCCCTGTCCACCCAGTCAACCCGCGAGACCCTGCGCCGCGGCCTTGCCGATGCGGTGGAGGCGGCGACCGAGCGCGAACTCGTCGAGCAGGACTGGCAGCGCAAGACCGCGGACTTCCGCGAGGGCGTGAAGGCGATGGGCGAACGCCGCCTGCCCGACTTCAAGGGGACGTGATCGAATGAAACTCGGACGACTCGGCGTCTGGAACCCGAACGACCGCCTCACGCCACCAGAACTGGCCCGCCTTCTCGCCACCGCGGAGGACCTCGGCTACTCCGCCCTATGGTATCCCGAGGCGGTTGGCTACGAGGCATTGTCCAGCGCCAGCTTCATGCTCGCCCATTCGAAAACCTTGCGCATCGGCAGCTCGATCGCCAGCATCTACGCCCGCGATGCCTTCACCGCACGACGCGGACTGCTCGGGTTGAACCAGATGTACGACAACCGGTTCATCCTCGGCCTCGGCGTCAGCCACGCCCCGATGGTGGAGGCCCGCGGCCACGGCTACGACCGCCCGGTCCCGGCGATGCGCGCCTATCTCGACCGCCTTCAGGGCAATGAGGATGGCGCGGACCATTGGCCTGTCATGCTGGCGGCGCTGGGGCCGGTTATGCTCAAGCTCGCCTACGCGCGCAGCATGGGCGCGCTGCCGGTGAATGCGACGCCCGAGCACACAAGCTGCGCCGCCGCTCTGATGCCGGCGGGGAAACATCTGGCGGTGGCGCAGAAGTTCCTAATCGAGACCGACGCCACTCGAGCCCGCGCCATCGGCCGGGCCGAACTCGCGATGTACCTGGCGATGCCGAACTACATCAACCACTGGCTCCGTCTCGGCTTTACGCCCGACGAACTCCAGAACGGAGGCTCTGACCGGCTGGTCGATGCGATGATCAACTGGGGCACCGCGGAGCAGGTGAAGCAGCAGATCCGCGCCCATTTCGAGGCCGGTGCGACCCATGTCTGTATCCGCCCGGTGCACTCGAATGGAGATTTCGCGGCACGTGATGCCATGCTGCGCACAATGGCCGACTTGTAGCCATACGGTGGTGCCGACAACGCGCATGACCCAGTGGCGTTCAATATCAACCCGCACCGATTCGTCCCAGGATCGTAGGCCTAATATTTCGCATACCGCAACATCTGCAATGTGATCCGTTCGCAGAACAGCATTTGCGGATATTGCAGCGCGAGCACACGGGCCCCGAGGCCGAGGGATTGGCGCATCGATGGACGATCGGCCAGGACTTGGAGGACGGCACGCAGGGCCGCGGCGTCTCCGGGCGGGTACATCAGGCAGTTCACGCCGTCCTGCCATCCCAGGGACCGATAGACGGCAAGGTTGGCCAGCACGACGGGTTTGCCCAGCAGGCCGGTTTCCATGGGCGCGATGCCGAAGGTTTCGTCGGCCGAGGGGAAGCATCCGACGTCGGCGCCCGCGAGCAGGGCGGCCTTCCGCGACGCATCCACCACGCCGTGCCAGGTCAGGCGGGGGTGCTCGAGGCCGATGAGCGGGCGTTCCTGGTCGGACCAGAATTGCATGTAGCCGAGGTCGCCCACGATATCGCAGTGGATGGCGAAGCGGGCCTCCATTGCGAGCACGGCGCGCACCAGGTCGGGCTGCCGTTTGCGGGGATAAACGGAGCCGAGGGTGATCAGGCGGAGGGTTCCAGCCTGGCCGCGGGGTGGCGGCGGGGGGAGTTCAGTGGGGGTTTCGACACCGCAGGGCAGGGCGCGGGCGCGGCCTTCGCCGAGGCCGATGAGGAAGGAGGCGAACATCTCGCGCTGCCAGTCGGAATCGAACAGCACCTGGTCGCAGCGGGCGAAAAGGTCGATGGTGCGGGCCGGTGGGGTCTGGATGCCGTGGATGGCGCCGGTAGATTCGTGCACCCACCACACCACCGGCATGCGTGTCGCGAGTTGTTCCACCCAGTGCCCATCAAAGAAAGTGTTGACCAGTCCGCAGTCGAAGCGTTCGGTCACGTCCACCTCGGCACGCGGCGTGGCGCCGAGCGCGCGCAGGTCATCGCCCCAGTCGCGCATGGCATCAGCGCCGAGCACGGCGTGGACTTCCCAGCCGTAGCGGCCGCACCAATGCCCGATCGCCCAGCGCAGCAGCGCCGCCGCCCCGTTCGGCCCGTAGGAATGAGTGACCACCAGGATTTTCATGGATGAGCCTCCAACCAGGTCCGTGCCGCTGTCTGGCCAATGTCCGAACGCATGCCAAGACGTCCCCGTCCCATGATTTAGCAGGGTATGGAAGTCTCTAAGTCGGTCCGAGGGTAAGGATGGTAGCGGCGGACGGATTTGAACCGCCGACCAAGGGATTATGATTCCCCTGCTCTACCGCTGAGCTACGCCGCCATCCATTCGTCGCACGGTTGCCTTGACGGCTGCGGGACCCGCACGAGAGGCGGGGTGATAGCGTCCGCGGTTTGGCACGTCAATCGTCGCCTCGTCATGGCTGGACGGAGGGCGGTGAGCAGGACAAGCTGGCGGCTTGGCAGGGGAGGAAATGACCATGGCTCACGAGCAGGGTGCGGCGTGATGATGGCGCAGGCGTTTGCCAATGTCCGGGTGCTCGACTTCACCCGCGTCCTTGCCGGCCCCTTCGCGTCGTTCCAGCTCGCCTTGCAGGGCGCCGACGTGATCAAGGTCGAGGCCCCTGGCGGCGAGGAGACCCGCACCATCGCGCGCCAGCGGGACTGGGTCGAGCGCAAAATGGCGCCGATCTGGATGTCGGTGAACGGCAACAAGCGCTCGATCGTGCTCGATCTGTCCAAGCCGGCGGCAGTCGCCGTGGTGAAGCGGCTGGCGGCGGCGGCGGATATCGTGGTCGAGAATTTCCGCCCCGGCGTGATGAACCGCCTCGGCATCGGCTACGACGCACTGTCCGCGATCAATCCGAAACTGATCTACTGCGCCATCGCCGGGTTCGGCCAGGAAGGGCCCGAGCGCCGCACGCCCTCGTATGACGGCATGATCCAGGCGATGAGCGGCCTGATGGCGATGACGGGGACGCCCGAGAGCGGCCCGACGCGGGCGGGATTCGCCGCGGTGGACATGATCACCGGCATCAACGCCGCCTACGCGATGGCCACCGCGCTGTTCCAGCGCAGCCATACCGGGCGGGGCCAGTTCGTCGATGTGGCGATGCTCGATTCGATGCTGGCCCTGCTGGCGCAACAAGTCGCCGAATATACCGTCACCGGGGACGTCGCCCAGCGCTCCGGCAATCTTTCGCCCTCGCGCAAGCCGACGGCTGACCTGTTCGCGGGTGCCGACGGGCACATCCTGCTCGCGGTGCTGACGGAAAAGCAGTTCCGTTCGCTGTTCACCGTCCTCGGGCGGACCGACGTGTTCGAGGACCCACGCTTCGTCGACTGGTTCGCGCGGATGGACAATGCCGCGCTGGTCAAGGCGACGATCGAGGCGGCGCTGCAAACCGACACCTGCAAGGTCTGGGAGGCCCGGCTCAAGGCGGCCGACATCCCCTGCGCGCGGGTCTGGGCGATCGATGAGATTCTGGCCCATCCGCAGCTCGGCCATCGCGACATCATCCAGACCGTGGACAGCGAATTCGGACCGCTGCGGCTGACCGGGGCATCCTTCCGGCTGGCCGAAGGCAATGGCGGCATGACCCGCCCGCCGCCGCGCGTCGATGAGCATGGGGCGGAGATACTTGCCGAGGCCGGGTATTCCGGAGACGAGATCGCGGCATTGCGGGCCGCGGGCGCCCTGGGCTAAGCCTATGGGGCGTTGAAGGAGCCGTCTGGGATGAAACTGCGAGACTTCTCGGTGCTGACGTTCGACTGCTACGGCACCTTGATCGACTGGGAAACCGGCATTTTCGCCGCCCTGCAGCCGCTTCTGGCGCGCGGCAATCCTGGCCTCGGGCGTGACGAGGTCCTCGCGGCCTTTGCCCGCCACGAGTCCGCGCAGGAGGCTGAAACCCCAGACATGATCTATTCCGGGCTGTTGTCTGCGGTGCATCGGCGCTTGGCCGTCGAATGGGATGTGGCCCCCGACGGGGCGGCCGACGCGCGTTTCGGCGCCGCCGTGCCGCACTGGCCGGCCTTTCCCGACTCGGCGGAGGCCTTGGCCTATCTCAAGCAGCACTATCGGCTGGTGATCCTCTCCAATGTCGACCGGGTGAGTTTCGCCGGTTCCAACCGGCGGCTGGGCGTGGCGTTCGATGCCGTCTTCACCGCGCAGGACATCGGGTCGTACAAGCCGGACCTGCGCAATTTCCACTTTCTGCTGGAGCGCTTGGCCGAAATGGGGATCGCCAAGGATCAGATCCTGCACACCGCGCAGAGCCTTTATCACGATCACGCCCCGGCGCAGCAGATCGGCCTGGCGCGGGCCTGGATCGACCGGCGCAGCGATACCGGCTGGGGCGCCACCAAGGCGCCGCCGGCCGGCGTGACGTGGGATTTCCGCTTCCCCTCGCTCGCGGCCCTGGCCGCAGCGCACGCAGCCGACGTGGCTGGCGCCTGACCGGAAATATCAGGCGGCGCGAACCCCGTCGATGAACGCGGTGACTTCGCGCCGCAACTGCTCAGCCTGGCGGGAGAGCTGATCGGCAGCGGACTGCACCTGGCCGGCGACCGCACTGGTGCCTTCGACGCCCGTGCTGACCGATCCGATGGTCGTGCTGACCTGGGCCGTGCCGATCGCCGCCTGCTGGATGTTGCGGGCGATCTCGCGGGTTGCCCCATCCTGGCCTTGCATGGCGCGGGCGATGCCGACCGAGATTTGATGCACCGCGCCAATGGTGGTGCCGATCGAACGAATTGAGGCGACGGCGTGTTCCGTGGCGGACTGGATGCCGGCAATCTGGCGGCCGATATCCTCGGTCGCCCTCGCGGTCTGGGCGGCCAGATGTTTCACCTCGGAGGCGACGACGGCGAAGCCCTTCCCCGCGTCGCCGGCACGGGCCGCCTCGATGGTGGCGTTAAGCGCGAGCAGGTTGGTCTGGCGCGCGATCCCGGTGATCAGGCCGACGATTTCGCCGATGCTCTTGGCCCCCTCGCTCAGGGTGCGAACGACCTCGTCGGTCCGGAGAATGTCGGCCGCCGCCTGCGCGGCTGTCGATGACGCGTGGCTGACCTGGAGCGTGATTTCGACGATTGAAGCGGCAAGCTGCTCGGCGGCGACGGCGACGGCCTGGACGTTGTGGCTGGCCTCGCCAGCGCTCCCGGCGACCGTCGCGGCCTGCTGCATCGTCATCCCGGCGGTGCCGGCGACAGAGCGGGCGGCGGTATCGAGCTGGCCGGATGCGGCAATGACGGTTTGCACGAGCGAGCCGGCGCTCAGCTCGAAGGCGGCGGCCAAAGCGTCCAGCCTGGCGGCACGCTCCGCCTTCGCCACAGCCTCGGCGGTGGCCTGGGCTTCGAGCACCCGGGCCTGGCGGGCGCTGGCCTGAAAGGTGCCGAGCGACCGCGCCAGGCTGCCGACTTCGTCGCGCCGGAGAACGTTGCCGACCATGAAATCGAGATCGCCAGAGGCGAGCCGCGCCATCTCGTGGGCGCTGGCACGGATCGGGCGGACCACCTGGGCCGATGCCACCCAGAACGCAACGCCCAGGGAGGCAAGAATGCCGGCGATATCAATGAGGGTGATCACGGTGTCGGTCTGGGCGATGACGGTGTCGATCCGCTCGGTGGCGGCGGCAAGGGTGGTTTGCAGGATGTGGACCAGAGCCTGTGACGCTTCGAGCGCCTTGAGGCGGCTGGCGCGTCCTTTGACCGCCGAGAGCTGTGTCGCCAGTCCCACGTCGCCCTGCCCGACGGCGGCAATGACGGCATCGGTGTTGCGGGCACGCGCCTCGATGGCGGCGATGAAGCTGTCAGCCAGCGCCAGATGTGCTGGCTCGGCGAGGCGCCCGCGGGTGAGCGCGATGGCGGTCAGCGCGCCGTCGATCTCGGTGCGGTAGACCTTGGCGTATTGCGCGATGCTGGCGGCGTCGCCGGCCGCGAGGATGATGTTCTTCTCGGCGATCGCCGCATCCGAAAAATGCCGCTGTGCTTCCACGGCGGCAAGCAGGGCCGGGGCATGGCCGCGCAGCGCATCATCGGCCGCCGCCCGGATGGCGCTGGCCGAGAACCACAGCGCCACGATCACCGCGGCGCAGGCGAGCGTGGTGATCACAGCGGGCACCACAAGTTTCGCGGTCAGCGGCCAATGGGCGAAGAGATGAGCAAGAGACTTGGCGGGCAAGGGGGGATCTTCCTAGGCGGTGCCAGCCAGACCTAACGCGCAAAAGGAAAGAAACCCTGAATCCGCCTCGCCCTCAGCCAAGGATATTCAGGTCGAGCCAGCCCCGCGCGGTCACGGCGGCGCGGTTGCCCGGGCGCAACAACACCGTCGTCATCGCTGATTCGACAATCGCCGGCCCCTGGATCGCCTTCCCCGGGGCCAACAGGTCGAGCGCATAGACCGGCACCGTCATCCATTCGCCGATATGGATCCGGCGTTCGCCCGCAGGGGCCGCCGGGTCGCGCGGAACCAGCGCCGGTTCCTGTGGCAGATCCGGGAGGATCCCCACCACCGCGCAGCGGGCGTTGACCAGCACTGCCTCCTGGCTGCGCAGCGCATAGGTGTACAGCGCCTCGTGCCGCGCGTGGAAGCGTTCGACGATCTGCGGCAGCGGATCCGCGACCGACCAGTCGATCCCGCCTAGGGGCACCGCGATCTCGAAGATCTGCTCGCCATAGCGCATCTCGACGCTGCGCTCGCACCGCACCGGCCCGTCGAAACTGGCGGCCAGCCGGGCGCGGCCTTCGGCTTCCATGGCCTCGAACATGCGCGTGACGGCGCCGCCGTCGAGCCGGCCGGCATCGCCGATATGGGTGCGCGACACCTCGTAGCGCAGGTCGGTGGCAAGCATGCCCCAGGCCGAGAGCACCGAGGCCACGCGCGGCACGATCACCCGGGTCAGGTCCAGCTGCCGCGCGACATCGGCGACATGGAGGCCCGCCGCGCCGCCAAAGGCGAGCAGGGCGAAGCGCCTTGGGTCGACGCCGCGGCGCACCGAAACCAGGCGGATGCCCTCCGCCATGTTGGTGTTGACGACGCGATGGATGCCCTCGGCCGCTTGCAGCCGCCCAACCCCGAGTTCCCCGGCGAGACGATCCACCGCCGCTTCGGCGGCGCCAACATCCAGCCGCGCCCGCCCGCCGAGAAACCCGGCGGGGTCGAGATAGCCGAGCACCAGGTTGGCGTCGGTCACCGTCGCGCGCATGCCGCCATTGCCATAGCAGGCCGGACCCGGCTGCGCGCCGGCCGATTCAGGGCCGACATGCAGAATGCCACCGGCATCGGCGCGTCCGATGGAGCCACCGCCGGCGCCGAGACTGGCGATGTCGAGGCTGTTGAGCGCCAGCCGATGCCCGCCGACGCCGCGCCCGGTGGCGAGCGTGGGCTCGCCGTTCACGATCAGGCAGATATCGGTGCTGGTGCCGCCCATGTCGAACGGGATCAGGTCCGGGGTCGCCAGCAGGCGGGCGGCATAGCGGCTGCCGGCAACCCCGCCGGCCGGGCCGGAGAGGACCCCCCCCGCGGCGATGCGGGCGGCTTCGTCAACCGGGGTGACGCCGCCGTGGGACTGGATGATCAGCAGCGGTCCGCCGTAGCCGCTCTCCTTCAGCCGGGACTCCAGGCGCCGGAGATAGCGCGAAAGGGCAGGGCCGACATAGGCGTTGACGATCGTGGTCGAGACCCGGTCGAACTCCTTGATCTGCGGAAAGACCTCGCACGACAGCGACAGATAGACCCCGGGCAGCGCGGCAGCCACGGCAGCGGCAGTTGCCCGCTCGTGGCTGGCATCGCGCCACGCGTGCAGATAGCAGATCGCCACCGCCTCCACCTCTTGCGCCTTGAGCGCGGCGATGGCGGCATCGAGCGAGGCGCGGTCGAGCGGGATTTCGATCCGCCCATCCGCCCGGATGCGCTCGCGCACGCCCAGCCGCCGCGCACGGGGCACAAGCTGAACCGGAGGCGGCAGACGCAGGTTGTAGCGGTCGTCCTTGAGCCCCTCGCGCATCTCGATGATGTCGCGATGGCCCTCGGTGGTGAGCAGCCCGACCCGGGCGCCCTTGTGTTCGAGCAGCGCATTGGTGGCCACCGTGGTGCCGTGCACGATCCGCTCGGTGCCGGCAAGCAGGCCTCCCAGCGTCAGCCCCAGCGCCTCGGCCAGCCCCGCCAGCCCGTCGAGCACGCCGATCGACGGATCGGCCGGCGTCGAGGCCGACTTGGCCAAGGTGGTGCGCCCGCCGGGGTCCACCGCGACCAGATCGGTGAACGTGCCGCCGACGTCGATCCCGATGCGCAGCATGCTCAGCCCTCCGTCACGAAACCGGTGGCACGGTCGGCGTCGCGCTGGTCCGCACCGCGCAGCGCCGGATCGCCCCAGCCGCCGCCGCCGCCCGATTCCACCACGAACACGTCGCCCGGGCTCACCCGCAGGCCGACCTCCTTGGTCTTGATCACCCGCGGCGGCCTCCCTTTGGAATACAGAACATAGCGATGCGGCGCCCCGTCCGCGCCGCCCAGGATGCCGCACGCACCGTGGCGCACGCCGTCACCGGCGGTGTTGGCCAGCGCCGGTTCGGCGATCTCGGCCACCATTTCCAGGATACCGCCGGGCCCGCCGCGATACTGGCCGTCGCCCCCCGAATTGGGACGAAACTCGTGGCGCCGGAACAGGAACGGGAAGCGCACCTCGGTGACCTCGAGGCTGCCGAACTTGATCCCGCCCGCGGCCTGCCATTCCCCCGCGCCCGGCCAGCCGTCCCCCGCCGGCGAGGCACCTCCGCCCGGCCGGGCCTGGAACAAATGCCAGATGAACGCCTTGCCCGTGCGCGGGTCCTTCCCCGAGACCGCGATGCGGAACCGCCGGCCCCACCCCGCCATCGCCCGCTCCGGACAGGCCGGCGCCAGCGCGGTGATGATCGCCTCCATGATCTCCTGCCCGCAATGGTTGGTGCACAGCGTCACTGGCGCCCCCGGGTTGGCCCACACCACGGTGCCGGGCCGGGCGATCACGGTGAGCGGACGAAACGCGCCATCGTTCTTCGGTGTATGTGGATCGATCAGATAGGAAAGCGCCACCGCCACCGCCGATTGCATGTTGGGGTGCGACGAATTGACGAACCCGATCACCTGCGGGTCGCTCTCCGTCAGGTCGATGGTGAGATCGCTGCCCGATTTGGTGACGGTGGCGCGGATATGGATGTCCTCGATGCCGTGCCCGTCATCGTCCAGGATCGCCTCCCCCCGATAGACCCCGTCCCGCCACGTCGCGATCACCGCGCGCGCCTGGCGCTCGGCGCCATCCAGCACCGCCTCGATCGCGGCATGGGTGGTGGCCCAGCCGAACTCCCCGGCCAGCGCCAGCAGCCGCCGCTCGCCGACATGCGCCGAGCCGATCATCGCGGCAAGGTCGCCCCGGAAGTCGTTGGGATGGCGCACATTGACCACCAGCATCTCCAGCACGTCGCGGTGCGTCCGCCCCCCCGACACCAGCCGCAGCGGCGTCACCCGCAGCCCTTCCTGCCAAATCTCGGTCGCCCCCGCATTGTAGGCGCCATGCGTCGCCCCGCCGATATCGGATTGGTGCGCCCGGTTGATCGCCCAGAACACCGGCGTCGCGCCGTCGAACACCGGCACGAACACGGTCAGATCGGGCAGATGATTGCCGCCGTGGTAGGGGTCGTTGAGCAGGAACACGTCGCCCGGATGGATGTCGCCCGCGAAAAACCCGCTGATCGCCCGCGCCGCCCACGGCAGCGCGCCGACATGGATCGGCACATGCTCGGCCTGTGCGATCAGCCGCCCGTCGAGTCCGCATATCGCGGTCGAGAAATCCCGGCTCGAATTGAGGATCTGCGAATACGCGGTCCGCAGCATCGCCTCGCCCATTTCCTCCACGATCGCGTGCAGCCGGTGCTGGATGACGGAGACGGTGATGCGGTCGGGGCTCATGCGGCGCGTCCTCGGCTGGCTCGGACGCGAGTGTCCGGCGCCGGCCATGGTTGCGCAACCCCCTGGCAGTGGTCGAAATCGGCGTGGTAGCGTGACGATCGGGACAACGAGGATGAGGGCCATGGGCGAGACGCGCGCCGACCTGCCGCTGGTCGAGGGGCGCACCTGCGGCGCCTGCACGGCCTGCTGCCGGGCGCTGACGATCGACGAGCCGGCGATGCAGAAGCTGCCAGGCGTCCCGTGCGTCCATCTCGACGCCGACCGCCGCTGTGGCATCTACGAAACGCGCTACCGTGCCTGCCGCGCCTTCCACTGCGGCTATCGGCTCCTCCCCTGGCTGCCCGAGACGATGCGACCGGATCAGGCGGGCGTGCTGGTGTTGCCGCCGACAACGCAGGAGGCGAACGGTGACGGGCGGCTCTCGGCCGCCTTCATGATTTTGACCCACGCGGCGCTGGACAACGAGGGGCTCGCACAGTCCATCATCGCTGCCGTGCGGGCCGAGGTGGCGGTGTTTCTCAGCGTGCCCGGCCCGCCCGGCACCAAGGCAACGCGGACCGACCTCACTGACGCTGTGATGATGCCGGCGCTGCTGCGGAGCAGGAGCGCGGTTCTCGCCGTGGTGCGCGAGACCTATGAACGGGCCAAACGCGTCGAACGGCCGCCGGTGGTGTTCAAGTCCGCCGCGGCGCCGCAGCCGGAATAGGACGCCGTCCATGGGGAGGGAGCGGTGAGCGAACAGGATGCTGCGGTCGCATTGGTGCCGGATCGGGCATGCGGGTCGTGCCATGCCTGCTGCGTTGCGCTGTTGATCGACACGGCGGCGTTTCAGAAGCATTCCGGCGTCGCGTGCCATCATCTCGACAGCGACCGCCGGTGTGGCATCTACGCGAGCCGCTACGAGGCGTGCCGGGCGTTCCACTGCGGGTATCGGCAGCTGCCGTGGCTGCCCGAGACGATGCGGCCGGACCAGGCCGGCGTGCTGGTGCTGCCGCTGATGACGCGACCGGACGACGCGCCCGACGGCAAGCTCCTGCCCTCGGTCGTGTTCGTGATATTGGATGAGGCATCGCTCGACAGCGAGGCGCTCACGACATCGGTGATTGCGGCGGTGCGGGAGGAGGTGCTGATCGTCTTGAGCGTGCGCGGACCGCCCGGCACCACCTCGAGCCGGATCGATATCAGCGAGGCGTTGCTGCTGCCGGCCATGATGCGGAACCGGCGCGGGATCCAGCGCATCCTGCGCGAGGCCTACGCCCACGCAAAGGCGGTCGAGCGGCCGGCGGTGGTGTTCAGGAACGGCGGCGAGCGCCGTCCACGGGGAGGTGGCGATGAGCAAGCCGAGTGACGAGATCCCGCTGGTGCCGGGGCGGGAATGCGGCACCTGCAACGTCTGCTGCGTGGCGCTCACGATCAATGAGCCGCCCCTGCTGCAGAAGGTGCAGGGCGTGCGCTGCCGGCACAACCAGACCGACAATCTCTGCGCGATCTATGCGAGCCGGCCCGATACCTGCCGCACCTTCTTCTGCGGGTTCCGCCATCTGAGCTGGATCAAGCCGACGCTGCGGCCGGATGTGTCGGGCGTGCTGGTGCGGATGCAGGCGGAAAAGCCGGACGGCTCCGGCGTCCAGAAGGTCAGCCCGGTGTTCATGCTGCTCAACCGGGAGGCGGTGAAGGCGGAGGGCTTCGCGGAATCGATCGCCGCCGCGGTGATGTCCGATGTGCCCACCTATGTCAGCATCCCCGGGCCCCCCGGCTATACCGCAAGCCACGCCAAGGTGAACGACGTGCTGCGCCATGCGGTGATCACCAAGGACAAACCCGCGGTGCTGCGCCTGTTGCGCCAGATCTACGCCAAAGGACGCGGCGGCAAGCGGGAGCCGGTGACGTTCAAGCGGGTGACCGGCGGGCCAGGGGTGGAGCCCACCGGCGGACCAGAAAAGCCGGCGGATTGATACCAACCCTGCGAGATGCTGACCTTTGCGGTTCGCGGAGAAGGAGCAGCGGGCAGGAAGGAAGCGTTTCTTTTTTTGAAAAAAAGAAACAAAAAAACTTCACCCTGGCTTCGCCGCAGATGGAATGACAGACTCCAACGGATGAAAGTTTTTTGCTTCTTTTTTCCAAAAAAGAAGCGCTTCCCTGCCCTGATGAAGGAAGCGCGATTATTCACCCCACATCGTACTATGCCTTCCCGGCGAGCCGCAGGTCCTCGGCAAGATACTCCGCACGGCGGACCGCGACGGCGAGGGCGGCCGGCGTTTCCAGCCCCACCGGCTCGCCCCCGGCCTGCAACCCCGCCAACGTCGCGCGGATCGCCTTCACGCTCGCCGACAGCACTTCCTGCGGATAGACCGCGATCTTGATGCCGTTCGCCTTCAGCTCCGCATTGATCGCCGCATAGGGCTTGCCGGTCGGACCCGTCACCGAGATATGCGGCTTGCCGCCCGAGGCCTGCACCGCGGCGCGCTGCTCCTCGCCGTTGGCGGGGCTGTCCAGGAACAGGATGTCGGCGCCCAGCGCGGTGAAAATCTTGATCCGCTCCAGCGCCTCCTCGAACCCGCGCGACGGCCGGCTGTCCGTTCGTGCCAGCAGCAGCACCCCCTCCTCCTTGGCAGCCGCGATCGCCGCGGTCAGCCGCAGCGTGGCGGCGTCCCGCTCGATCGTGAGCTTGGCGCCGTCCTTGGCGAGCTGGCGCGGCCACTGCTTGTCCTCGATCAGCACCGCGGCGCAGCCGAGCCGGGCGTATTCCCGCACCGTGCGCTGCACCGCGAATTCATTGCCATAGCCGGTGTCGCCATCGCCGAGCCACAGCACCGAGGGGGCGGCGGTCACCACGTTGGAAACCGCGTCGCGCATTTCGGGAAACGACAGCAGGTCCATGTCGGGCATCGCCAGCTTCATCGCCGAGATCGACGAACCCGACGCGAAGCCGACCTTGAAGCCCGCCTCGGCGACGAGGCGGGCGCCCATGCCATCGCCCACGCCGGGCATCAGATACATATCGGGGCCTTCGAGCAGGGCCTTCAGGGCAGCAGCTTGGGGACGCATGGGGTATTTCCTTGGGTGGGGATTACGGCGCCGGATAGGCCCAGCAGACCTCCGGCGGAATGTTGAGGGTCACCGTCGTGCCGGCAGGGTGGCGCATCGTGGTGCCGGTGGCCAGCGCCTCGATGGTGGTCCCGGCCAGCCCCAGCGCATAGGCGGTCTGCACCCCCTGGAAGCGCTGGCTCACCACCATGGCCTCGAACCGGTTGACCGCGCTCGCCGCCTCCAGGCGGATATTCTCCGGCCGGATCGCCAGCGTCACCGCGGTGCCCGGCGCGAGTGCGGCAGCGCACCAGGCCTGCATGGTATGGCCGCCGGCCAGTTCGATTGTGCCGAACTCGCCCTGCCGCGTGCGCAACACGCCCGGCAGGAAATTCGACGCGCCGGTGAAGCTCGCCACGAACAGATCGGCCGGCCGGTTATAGACCTCCTCCGGCGCCGCCATCTGCAACAGCCGGCCCTGCTGCATCACCCCGATCCGGTCGCCCAGCACCACCGCTTCGAGCTGGTCATGGGTCACATACAGCGCTGTCAGCCCGGCCGCCTTGATGATGCGGCGCAGATCGTCGCGCAGCCGCAGCCGCAACTGCGCATCGAGATTGGACAGCGGTTCGTCCAGCAGCAGCAGCCGGGGCTCGTAAACCATCGAGCGCGCCAGCGCGACGCGCTGCATCTGCCCGCCGGAAAGCTGCACCACCGGCCGCTCGGCGTACTGCGCGAGATCGACCAGATCGAGCGCGCCGTCGACCTTGCGCGCCGCCTCGGCCCCGCTCAATCCCCGGTGCTTCAGCGGATACGCCACGTTCTGCCGCACCGTCATATGCGGCCACACCGCGTAGGACTGGAACACCATGCCGACATTGCGCGCCCGCGGCGGCACCAGCAGCCCATGCGCGGGGTCCGAGACCAGGGCATCACCGATGCGGATGGTGCCGCCGGTCGGATGTTCGAGCCCGGCGACGCAGCGCAGCGTGGTGGTCTTGCCGCAGCCGGACGGGCCGAGCAGCACCACGATCTCCCCGGCCTCGACCGTGAACGAGACATCGTCCACCGCCGGCTTGCCAGTGTGAAAGACCTTCCGCAGACCCGAGATTTCGAGGTTGGCGGACATTCAGCGTGCCGTCACTGCCGGTACCCGAACACGGTGTTCCATTCCTCGATCCAGCGGTCGTGCAGATCGCGGAACTCCTCGAACTTGGGCACCCACACCTTCGCCACCTTGGGGTCGAAGCCCTCGGGCAGGAACGGCGGCACCTTCAGCGCGGTCAGATTGCCCTGGTCCTTGATGGTGAAGGCCTGACCCTCCTCGGACAGCGACCAGTCCAGGAACAGGCGCGCGGCATTGGGATTGGCGGCGGTCTTGGGAATGCCGGTGGCATAGGGCGAGGCCGGCACCCCCTCCGGCGGGAAGAAAATCTCGACCGGGGCGCCGTCGCGCTTTTTCGGGTAGATCGCATTGAAGATCAGCGGCGCGATCAGCACCTCTCCGCGCACCACGGCGTCGGCCAGCGGCGCGCCGGAGGGGTAGAGCTGCGGCTTGGTCGCCGCCTGACGCTTCCAGTAGTCCTCGCCGAGCACCTGGCGCTCGAACATCACCCGCGTCCAGGTGGTGCCGCCGGAGGCGGCGATGACGGTGCCGATCTGCTTGTTGCCGTATTCCGGCTTGCACAGGTCCTGCCAGGACCGGGGCGGCTTTTTGACCAGTTCGGAATTATACGCGATCGACCACGCCGGCGTCAGCCGCGGCCACAGCTTCGGCGAGACGATCGCGCTCTCCAGGTAGTCCTTGGCATTGGGCGGCGCATAGTCCTGGAACAGGTCCTCGATCCCCTTCATCAACCCGCGGTCGGAATGGTCGATCACATCGGCGCTGAGCTTGCCCGCCGCGGCCTCGGTCTTGATCCGGGTGATCAGCTGGCCGCCGGAGGCGCGCACCATCTGGATGCGGAGGAACGGGAAGGACTTGTTGAAGGCGTTGATCACCTCCTGCTCCACCTCGGTGAAGGAGGCGGTGTAGTAGACCATCCTACCCTCCTTTTTCGCCGCCGCGATGAGGTCGGCCGACGCGACAAAGGGCGCGGCCATGGCGCGGCGGCTCAGAATGGCGGGTGCCGCCAGGGTGGTGCCGATCAGGGCGCGGCGGGTGAGTTTCATGGCATATCCTCCTGCGAAATTATCCGGCACGGCCGACACCGCCGGCGGCGCCCTGGGAAAGCCGGTTGGTGACACCGATGAGCACGCCGAGGATGACCATCTGCACCAGGCTGAACGCGGCGGTCACGCTGACATTGCCGCCCTCGTAGTAGCCGAGCAGCTGCACCGCCATCACCATCGTGCTGCTCGAATACAGGAACAGCGAGGAGCCGAGCTCGCGGATCGCCAGCACGAACAGCAGCGTCATCGCCGCCACCACACCGGGCCGCGCCAGCGGCAGCATGATGGTGGCGATGGTGGACAGCGTGCCGCGTCCGCAAATCCACGCCGCCTCCTCCAGCTCCCGGTGGATCTGCATCAGCGAGGTCGACAACGCCTTGACCGTATCGGGCAGGAAGCGGGCGACGAAAGCCAGCGCCAGGATCCAGATGGTGCCGTAGAAGCCGCCGGGCAGCCCGATCCAGGCCCAGAGATAGGCGACACCGATGACGAGGCCGGGAATGGCCACCGGCACGGTGGAGACCAGATCGATCAGCCGGCGGCCGGGCGCGTCGCTGCGAATGATGGTGTAGCCGATCGCGAACGACAGCACGCCCCCGATCAGCGCGGTGATGACGCCGACCTCCATCGTGTTGATGATGGAATCGATGGTGGCGGGGTTGGCGAACAGGCGTTCGAAGTGCAGCAGGCTGTATTGTTTGGCATCAAACAATGATGCGATATCGCGAATGAACAGGAACTTGCGGAACGCCGCCACCAGCAGTGCCAGCGTCGGCAGCACCACCACGATCACGAGATAGATGATCGCCAGCCCCAGCGTCAGGAAGCGCCACGGCCCCAGGTTCAGCGCGCGCGGCCGGAACGCCTTGCCCGCCACCGTGGTGAAGCTGCGCCCGGAAACCACGCGCTGTTGCAAATACACCAGCACCCCGGTGACCAGCATCAGGATGAAGGCGACCGCGGCGGCGGTGCTGTAGCGCGGCGGCGCCCAGGAGGTCAGCGCGAAGATGTAGGTGGTCAGCACCGAGATATTGGCCGGCGCCCCCAAAACGGCGGGGATGCCGTAGATGCCCAGCATCACCACGAAGCTCAGCAGCATGCCCGAGATGATGGCGGGCAGGATCAGCGGGAAGGTGACGGTGAACAGCGTCCGCACCGGCCCCGCGCCCGAGATCTCCGCGGCCTCCTCCAGCGACGGGTCCATGTTGCGCAGCGCCGAGGCGGTGAACATGTAGACATAGGGCGCATAATACATGCCGAAGACGAAGATGATCCCCGCCATCGAATACAGGTTGATCCGCCACTCCACCCCGGCCCGGGCAAGGAAGGTGTTGATCAGGCCGGTTTTCGGCGAACCCAGGATCGACCACGCCACCCCCGCCACCAGCGGCGGCACGAACAGCGGCAGCATCCCGGTCGCCGCGATCAGCCCCTTCCACGGCGTATTCGTCCGCACCACGATCCAGGCGAAAAACAACCCGATCACAACCGCAAACGCGGTGCCGCCAGCGCAGGCGAGCAGCGAATTGCCGAGGATGTCATGGACATTGGGGTTGGCCAGCACGGCGGCGAAATTGCCGAGCGAGAGATGCATGCCGGCATAGCCGTCGGTCACCGGATTGCTGTCGGTCAGGGTGCCCAGCAGCAGCATCAGCACCGGATAGATCACCAGAAACGCCAGGATCGCGAGCAACAGCGCACTCCACGCCCAGGCGCCCAGCCGCCCGTTGCCCGCCCTCGCGCCTGCCGCCATAACCCGTCGCCTCCCCGTCTTTGCAGGCAGGGTCGCAGAACCGCCGCCGCGCGGGAAGCCCCCGCTACTTGACCAGCGACACCAGGGTGGTCCCGACCGGCACATTGAGTGGCTTCACGCCGGAATTCGAGTTGCAGGCGTTGGCGAACTTGGCGCCGCCATTGATCGTCAACGAACTCGCCACCACAACGCTGCACGTCGCGCTCGATGTGTTGAAGCCGTTGTCCGCTTCGACATGGCCGCTCGGGTAGTAGATCATCCCGGTCAGATAGAACTTGGTGCCGCTGTTCAGCGCCAGGTCCTGGCTCGATTTGCTGGTCAACGCCACCCCCGGCACCCCCACGCCGGAACTCACCGTTGGCGCCGCCAGCGTGATCGTGGCGCCATTGGTCACGCTCATCTGGTCGGTAAAGACGATGGTGACATTGGTGCCCGTCACCGAGCCGCCGCTGATGTTGATCGCGCCATGGACCAGGTACAGCCCGGGATTGAGGGTGACCGTGGCGCCATTGGAAAAATTCATCGACGAGTACGACCCGGGTGAGAACGTGTAGGTCGTGTTTGCGCTGGCGCTGAGCGCCGAGCCGGACGCGCTGTTCGCCGCCGTCAGCGCATTCTGCGTCTTGGTATCGCTCGCATAGGGATCGGTGAACGTGCCGCCGTTGGCTTTGACCGTCCCGGTTATGCTTGCCCCATTCGACACCGTCACGCTGCCGCCGGCGGTCAGCCCCCCGGTATTGAGCTTGGCCCCGCCGGAGAGGGTGACGCCGCCGTTGACCTGCGTCGCACATCCGGCCTCGTCCACCGACGCGCCGTTGTCCATCGACAGCGCCGAGCCGCCGCTGCCGGTGATCATGATGCATCCCTGCACCGCCGATGTGATCACCTCGGCGTACCCGGTGGCCGAGACCGTCACCGTGCTGAGGCTGCTGACCAGCTTGGTGATCACCATATCGACGTTGCGCGTCACGATGGCCTGATAGGCAAAGCCGCCGGTGTTGCGGATGCCGGTCACCCGCTTCACGATGATCTTGTTGTCGGTGAGGACGTTGTTCGATCCATCCCACGTCCGCGTCGCCGTCCCGCTGGCGCCATTCAGCTCGGCCACATCCGCCCCGGCGTTGAGCGCGGTCTGCGTGTTGGCGCCGGCCTTGATCGCCGCCGTCGCCGCCAGCGCCGCCGCATCGGCAATCGTCTGCAACTCGATTTGTTGCAGGCTCCAGTTGCTGACCTCGACGCCCAGCCCCGCCGCGCCGGTCATCGCCGGGATCAGCAAAGCCGCCAGCATCGCGACATTGCCCCTTCGCGCCGCGAGCCAACTGCCCCCTCGCGCCGCGAGCCAACTGCTCCGCCGCGCCGCGAGCCATGCTGAAACCGTCCTGCGCTGCATGCCCGCAAGCTAGCCCAGTTCAGGTTAAGGAACAGCTAGGAAACCTCAGGCATGCCCCGCCGGCGCCAGCGCCTCCAGCCCGTTCACCCGGACCACATTGGCCAACAGCCGCAGCGCATCCGGCCCGCCCCGATCGAGCAACCCGCCTTGCTCCATCTCCGCCGCCAGCACCTCCGCCTGCCCGGCTATCGTCTCCGCCGCGCGCCGCAACGCCGCGCGCGCCAGCGCCAACTGCTGCTCGTCGGAGAGCATGCTCCACTCGCGTTCCATAACATCATCCCGGTCTGGCCTTCCTGGCGATGAAGTGCCGCGGGGACTTTCTCTCGCGGTCGCAGCCAAATCCTGAACCCAAATCCCTAACGTCCCCTGAACGCCCCTCAATAAGCCCCCGCCCAGCCATCCCGCCGCGGGTCCGACCCCGCCATCCGCACCCCATTGTCCAACACCCGGATCGCCTGCATCGCGCACGGCCCGTCGAGATGCGCCAGCCGCTTGATCACATGCCCCCTCCCCGCCAGATCGGCCAGCACCGCCTCGCCATGATCCACCTCGATCGACAACGCCTCATCCCCCTCGTGCGGCCAGTTCGCCCCCTGGCCCGCCTGGTTCGACGTCCACCGCGGCAACTCCACCGCCACCTGCGGATCGGCCCCAAGATCCAACATCGCCGTCACCACCTGCGCATTCACCTGCACCTGGTTGTCCGCCCCCGGCGTCCCCAGCACCGCCACCAGCTTGCCGTTCTTCAACACCATCGGCGCATTCATCGTGTGCCGAACCCGCTTGCCCGGCACCAGCCGGTTCGCATGCCCCGCCGCCACATGCCAATACGCCATCCGGTTGTTCATCAGAATCCCGGTATCCCCCGCCGTCACCCCCGAGCCCCACCCGCTGTTGAGGCTCTGGATCGCGGAGACCGCATTCCCCTGATCATCCACCACGCAAAAATACGTCGTATCCCCGGCCGCCGCCGCTGCCGGCAACGCCATCACCGCCGCCCGCTTCATGTCGATCCGCGCCGCCAGCGCATCCGCATGCGCATCCGACAACAGCCGCTCCAGCGGCACCGTCTCGAACCGCGGATCGGCCCCGAACCGCTCCCGGTCCAGAAACGCCAGCTTCTTCGCCTCCACCAGCACATGCACCCGCTCCGCCGGCGACAGCCCCGCGATATCGAACCGCTCGGCAATCTTCAGCATCTGCAACATCGTGAACCCGGTCGAATTCGGCCCGGTCTGCGTCACCGTCCAGCTCCGATACCCGATCCCGATCGGCGCCTGCACCTCGGCAAAACACGCTGCCAGATCGGCGTCCGTCACCATCCCCCCGGCCTCCGCCATCCCCGCCGCGATCCGCCGCGCCAGCCGCCCGCGATAGAACGTCTCCGCCCCATCCGCCGCGATCTCCTCCAGCGTGCGCGCCAGATCCGGCTGGATCACCAGCCCCCCCAGCTCCTGCCCCAGAAACACCGCCGCACTGCGCCCATCCGCCGCCAGCCGCGCCCGATTGTCCTCGGCGATCTGCACATGCTTGTGCGTCGCCGCAAACCCGTCCCGCGCCAACCCGATCGCCGGCTTGGCCAATTCCCCCCACGCCATCCGCCCCTGCGCCGCATGCATCGCGCCCACCCCGGCCAGACACCCCGGCACCGAAACCGACAACGCCCCCGTCACCGCCACCCCATCCGCAAACCGCTCCGCCGTCGCCGCCCCCGGCGCCGCCCCGGTCCCGTTGAACACCACCGCCTTCCCCGAAGCCCCATCGAACACATGATAGAACCCATCCCCCCCCAGCCCCGACATCATCGGCTCGCAAACCCCCAGCGCCAGCGAAACCGCCACCGCCGCATCCACCGCATTCCCCCCCGCCCGCAACACATCCAACCCCGCTTGCGTGGCCATCGGATGATTGGCCCCCACCGCCCCCTTCCGCCCCATGATCAACGGACGGTGGCTGCGCATCAATGGCTGCATGACGGTCTCCCCGGAGTATGTCCGGGAAGACTATCGCGCGGTGTCAGGCGCCTGTCACGGGCCTCGGATCTTCATAGGGCTTTTGGGCACCCCATTCAGTCGCGGCATCATTCGCGACCTTGCAGAAGGAGGGCGTCTTTCCCAGGGCGAACAACACCTTCGGGGCCATCGTCTTGCTCGCCATGGTATCGCTCGGCCAGTGCAGCCCCGCATACTCGCGCATTAAACCGACCCGCTCCGCCAGTGCGCCGCACACGTTCGCGACCTGAACAGGCACGACCAGCCGCAGCGCTCGCGCGATCACCGTCGCCTGCAACGCATGCCCGCTCGGGTAGGAGGCGTGCCCCGGCACCTGCAACCTCGGAAACAACCATGGAAAAACCTGCGATGGGCGCGCCCGATTATGTTGCAACTTGTAGTATGCCGCCACTGAACCCGCGACAAAATGGGCCGCGACAATGAGTTGCCGCGTCGCCGGACGAGCCAATCCGGTCGAGCCGGTCGCCGCATAGAAATATGGCAGGAAGTCCACCGCCTGTACAACGGTCTCCTCCTGGAACCGGGCACGCGGCGCTGGGAATTTGTCCGACGGCTGCCTCACCATATAGCCGAGCAGCGTTTTGATTTCCGCTGCCAACGTCGCTTCGCTATCATCGGGCTTGCCAGGGTCGATTTGCAACGCCCGGTCTTGCCAGCCACTGACCGCGGCGAACTCCGTCGCCACAGCCCAGGCCCGAAAGGTCGGATCCCAACCGCTGGGTGGGAAGCTTATCCCGAAGGCGGCGGCCGCCTTGAGATCATCGTCCTTGGTGAAGGCGTCCAACGCGAACAACGGCACCCCCAGGGGCGTCGGGTCTACCGGGTTCATCATCCGCGCGCCCCCACCGCCCGGTTCTCCCTCGCGGTCGACGCCCCGGGCGCCACCTGGCTCTCCTTCCCACTCGCCAGCTTTCTCAATGGTCGGTTCACTCCCATCCGCATCGCTACCCGACATAATCACTCTCCCTGTCCGTCACTCCGCCCCGCCACAATGGCGGGCCGATCGCAGCTTCATGCCGGCAATCCCGCCGCCATCATATGTTCCGTTATCCGTACATTCATGCCCTGGTCCCGAAACGGCATCCGCCTCCCCAGCGCCACCGCCCCGAACCGCGGCCGCGCCGCCGCGATCGCCGCCACGAGCGGCCGCGCCTGCGCCGCATCACCCAGCGCCCCCAACGCGGCCAGCAGGAACGGCCGATACGTCGGCGACGGCGTGCTCAATGCCATCGATCGCACCCCCCAGAACCGTGCCCCCTCGTAGTCCCCGAGCACGTAATGCCCGAGGCAAAGCGCCCCGAGGAAAAAATGTGCCTCCGCATCCTGCGGCGACAACGCCAGCGCCATCTCCGCCCGTCGCACCGCCTCCTCAGCCTCCCCCATGTAGGAATACGTATGGCTGCTCCAGAGCCATGCCTGCGCCGAATGCGGCGCCGCCGTCAGCGCCCGCCCGAACAGCCCCAGCGCCCCCTCATAGTCCCTATGGTGCAACATCCGCCGATGCCCCAGCCGCACCAGCGCTCGTAGATTGTCGGGATCACGCGCCAGCGCCGCCCGCCCCAGCCGCTCCGCCTCCGCCAGCGCCACCACACGGTCCCCGGCGAGGCTCTGCGCCAGCCGCAACCCATGCCAATCCGCCGCCAGCGCATAGGCCTCCCCATAATCGGGGTCCTCCGCCAGCGCCGCATCCAGCAGCCCCCGCGCCTGCTCGAACCCACCTTCGTCCTGCGCCTGTAACAACTGCCGCACCAGCAGTGTCTTCTCGTAGGCATCGAGGCTCTCCGGCCGTCGCCCCCGGATCCGCCGCAACTCCGCTCCTTGCACATGCGGAGCCAACGCATTGACGATCTGCGCCACGATCCGATCCTGCTCGACAAATGACGGCGTCGCCGGCCCGTCCTGCGCGCGCGCATTCACCACGATCCCGCTCTCAGCGTCCGCAAGTTCCGTCGTCAGGCGGAGCCCTTCGCTCGATGCCCGCACCATCCCCCGCACCACATACCGCGCACCCAACGCCCGCCCGATCCCGCGAGGATCATCGCCGGCTTCCCGCAGCCCCGCCGTCGAGCCATGCGAAATCACCCGCAGCTCCCGCAAGCCAGACAATTGGCAAACGATATCGGCCACCAACCCATCACCCAGATGACTCGCCAACGCCGTCCCGCCGAGCAGCCGAAACGGCAACACCGCTATCGTCGGCCGTCCCCCCGCCGCACTTGGCGCAGCGGCCACAGTTGACGGAGCTGCCGCCACCCCCCGCAAGGACACCGCCTCCACCTGTCCCTGCTTGATCCGCGCCACCAGCGCCTGCGTCGCCTCCGACGGCTCCATGTCGAGGTCGACCCCCATCGCCTCATATAACGCCTCATACGCCTTCAGCGCCGGCCCATACTCCCCCGCCTCGGCCGCCAGCCGCATCACCGTCCGGCACGCCGCCTCATGCAGCGGGTCCATCCGCAGCGCCGCCTCTGCCAGTCGCCGCCGCGCCGCCGTCGGCAGGCCCTCTCCCTCATACCCCACCTCCAGCGCCCGCAGCAGCCGCTCATGCGTCACCCGCCGCTGTCCCTCCATCCACTCCTGGAAATCCGCCGGCATCGTCTCATAGCCATCGAGCAGCCGCTCCGCGCAGGACCCAGCCTTCTCCAGCTGCGCCGGTACCGCCCCCCGGCCAATCGCCGCCAGCATCGCATCAAGATCGAGATCGATCATTCCGCAATCCAACTGGATCGCACCGGGCAGCCGCTCCAGCGCCGCACACCCGCACGCCGCCAACGCCCGATCAATATCATTCAACGCCTGACGGAATGACCCGCCCGCCCTGTCCTCGCTCGCATCCGGCCAAAATAAGGTCGTCAGCCGCTCCCGCGTCGCCGCCCCCCGCCCATCCAACGCCAGAAACGCCAGCATCGCCCGGCCTTTTTTCGATTCCAGCGGCAACCGCCGCTCCCCCACCGAAAGCCCAAGCCCCCCCAGCACATCCATCGCCAGCCGCGCCGGTGCCGCGCCCGAAAGCCGCTCCCCTGTCACGGCCCTGCGCTGGATCCTGCCGATCTTCATTCCGTCCCCCGCCCCCTTCTGGTTCACCCCGCGTTACCCCGCGCTGCGATCGTCAATGCAATCGATAACGCAACCGTGCCACGCCACGCCTTGGCGTGACAAGCGCCAGCAAAACGACATCCGGCGCCGGGTAACGCCGGGGTAACAACGCGCGAACACCCCCGAGGGACAAACGGCCATCGAAACGTCGGGGCCCAAACCGAATCGCCCCGGAACAAGGAGCCACCCATGAGCCGCAACCCCTTTGCCGGCGCCGACACCCCCGAACTCACCGCCCTGTCCAGCGACTTCCTGGAAACCACCGGCGCCAATCTCCTCACCCGCTGGGACGCCCACCAGGACTTCTGGGACGCCCGCCTCGCTGCCGGCCTCGATCCCTACATGCGCAGCTCCGCCGAACGCATCGGCCCCGAAACCGTCGCCCTCACCCGTGGCCACGAACGCATCGCCGGCGTCAACTTCGCCTCCCAGGACTATCTCTCATTGGCCTCCCACCCCCATGTCTGCGCCGCCGCCACCGAAGCCGTCGCCCGCTGGGGCGTCCACAGCGCCGGCTCCCTCGCCCTGCAAGGCGGCTCCGTCCCCCTCACCCTGCTCGAAGACCGCCTGGCCGAACTCCTCTGCTGCGATGAAGTCACCGTCTTCCCCACCGGCTGGGCCGCCGGCTACGGCACGGTCAAAGCCTTGGTCCGCGAAAACGACCATATCGTCCTCGATATCGTCTCCCACGCCTGCCTCCAGGAAGCCGCGGCCAATTCCACCAAGAACATTCACCGCGTCCCCAACTGCTCCCACGCTGCCGTCGCCTCCCGCCTCGCCCGCATCCGCGAACGCGCCCCCGACGCCGGCATCCTCGTCATCACCGAGGGCCTGTTCTCGATGGACAGCACGGTGCCCGACCTGCGCGCCATGCAGGAGATCTGCCACGCCTACGAGGCCACCCTGATGGTCGACGTCGCCCATGATTTCGGCGCCATGTGCGACGGCGGCCTCGGCTTCATCGGCGATCAGGGCCTGCTCGGCGAGATCGATATCGTGATGGGCTCGTTCTCGAAAACCTTCGCCTCCAACGGCGGCTTCGTCGCCACCAACGCCCGCGGCATCAAGCTCGCCTTCCGCTCCTTCTCCAACCCGCTGACCTTTTCCAACGCCCTCTCCCCGGTCCAGGCCGCCACCGTCAACGCTGCCCTCGACATCATCCGCTCCCGTGAAGGTGCCGAACGCCGCCGCCGCCTGATGCACAACATCATCCGCCTGCGCGAAGGCCTCGCCGCCCGCGCCTTCAATGTCCTGGGCCAGCCCAGCGCCATCGTCCCGGTCTGGCTCGGCCCCGTCGCCCAGGCCCGCCGCATGACCCGAACCGCCCTGTCCATGGGCGCCCTCGTCAACCTGGTTGAACACCCCGCCGTCTCCCGCCAGAATTCCCGCTGGCGCCTGCAAGTCATGGCCGACCACACCCCGGACCAGGTCGACCGCGTCATCGCCATCGCCGTCGCCGCCCGCGAAGCCACCGGCACCGACCTCCCCACCGACGCCGACCAACCCGCAACCCCCCTGGGCGAATAGACCCACGCCAGGCCCCATGACCCGAACCACCCCAAAAAAGGGAGTCCCGCCATGAAACACCCCCCCCGCCTCGCCACCCTCCTCCTCGCCGCCACCGCCCTGGCCGGCTGCAGCAGCCAGGCCACGCACCCGGAACGCCAATGGGTCGAGTCGATCCAGAAATACGATCTGGTCCCGATCTACCCTCCGCAGGAGGACGTCTTGCCCGGCGATGTCTTCCTCGTCGGCGTCGGCGATGCCGACGGCACCAACGCCAGCCAAGGCTGGCCGGTTCGCGTCGGCCGCGCCCTGGGCGCCGATCGGGCCCTCATCGATAGCTATGCGTTCCGCCCGGTCATTGAGCAGGAAAGCCAGAAGCCGGCGCCGGCCCCTGCGAAAAATGCCGCGGACAAGAAGGCCGACGACAAGAAGGTGGCGGCGGGGAAAGCCACCCCCGACACGTCCGATCCGCCCCCTTCGGACGACGCGACCGATACCCTCATGACTATCCCGGCCCGACCCGGCCAGCGCGCCCATACGATCCGCCTTCGCAACCTAAACCTGCCTGACCTCACGGTCGGGAAATATTCGGCCGCCAGTCTTGGTATCGGTGCCGAGACCGCCGGCCAGTTCATCTCCGGCGCCTTCGGCGGCCAGAAGGAATCCGCCATTTCGGTCTCGGTCCATCACCTGAAGGAACTTCACGTCGACGAGGGTGCGGTCTTCGGCCTGGTCGACAGCGAAGCACAGTCTTTCCTGGCCAACCAGTTGCCCCCCTTCGTTCTGATGCGCCTGATCGCCCAGAAGGACCGGACCCTGATCAAGGCCGTTTGCGAAGCGCGTTTTGACGCACTCGACAAGGCCGGCATCACCCTCGTGGCCGCCAACGAGGTCGTCTATGCACATGACATCGACTACAGCTTCAACGACAGTTCCACCCTCGCCGGTGCCCTCGCCGTTCAGGCGGCCAAGGCACCATCTACCGGCGGTAGCTCCTCCGGCGGCTCTTCGTCAGGAGGCGCATCAGGCGGACCATCCTCCGGCGGTACCCCTCCGCCGGACGCCACGACTCCCAGGTCCGCCGCCACCAACGTCAAGGATCTGGTGGCAAGCCTGAACGAGAACATCAAACAGTACAACAACAGTGCCGGCGGCAACGCGAGTTTTGGTATCGGCACCACCGGCGCCATCGTCCTGCGCACCCACACCAGGCATCCGCTCGCCATCGGCATGGCCGGCGTCGCGCGATACGCGGTTGGCGATATCTTCAACGGCTACCGCTACCTCTACCACGAGCCCGCCGCCCCCCTGTCCCCGACGGACGCCAGCGCGGGCAAGCTCAAGGTTCAGGTCGAGTGGGTTCCCAGGATGTGCACCGACTACGGTTTTGACGGCGCCGCCCTGTCGACTTTCATCGGCCTTGGCCGCAACGGGAACGCCGCCGCGCCCACGACCTTCTCCACCGGCCCCGCCCCCTACCGCCTCAAAATCCGCTAACCCCCCAACTCCCTCCCCCCCCGGGGAGGGAGCCCCCACCCCTTCGCAACCCCTGTCCCCTCCGGCATGATCCCTCCAACAACGCCGGAGTGACCCACATGCCCCAATCCCTCCTCGCCCGCCGCAACGCCGCCCTCGGCGCCGGCACCCCCCTCTTCTACACCCACCCGCTCCACCTCGTCCGCGGCGACGGCGTCTCCCTCTACGACCCCGCCGGCCGCCGCTACGTCGACATGTACAACAACGTCCCCTGCGTCGGCCACGCCAACCCCTTCGTCGTCGCCGCCATGGTCAAGGCCCAATCCACCCTCAACGTCCACTCCCGCTACCTCCACGAAGGCATCGTCAATTTCTGCGAACGCCTCGCCGGCCTCCACAAATCCGCGAAAATCGAGAGCGTCATCGTCTCCTGCTCCGGCACCGAAGCCATCGAGGTCGCGCTGCGCATGGCCCGCTTCGCCACCGGCAACCAAGGCATCATCTGCTCCGACGGCACCTACCACGGCAATTCCGAACTCGTCTCCAAACTCACCCGCCTCTCCCTGAACCAGGACAGCGCCTCCGAAGTCCGCGCCATCCCCTTCCCCGAAACCTACCGCCCCCTCCTCCAAGGCGCCTCCGAAGCCGAGCTCTGCGACGCCTACCTCGCCCGCCTCGCCGCCTCCATCGACACTCTCCAACGCTCCGGCCACGGCGTCGCCTGCGTCATCTTCTGCTCCATCCTCGCCAACGAAGGCCTCCCCGACATCCCCGCCGGCTTCATGGCCAAAGCCTCCGCCATGGTCCACGCCGCCGGCGGCCTCGTCATCTCCGACGAAGTCCAAGCCGGCTACGCCCGCACCGGCCAATGGTGGGGCTACGACGTCTCCGGCCTCCAGCCCGACATCGTCGTCACCGGCAAACCCATGGGCAACGGCCTCCCCCTCGCCGCCACCGCCGCCAGCCGCGACCTCATCGAAACCTTCCGCGCCAAAACCCGCTACTTCAACACCTTCGCCTCCTCCCCCCTGCAAGCCGCCGTCGGCACCGCCGTCATCGACTACATCGAAAACAACAACCTCCTCCACTCCGTCGCCACCGTCGGCGCCCACCTCAAAGCCGGCCTCCGCGCCCGCCAACCCGCCTGGTCCGCCATCGGCGACATCCGCGGCACCGGCCTCTTCCTCGGCGTCGAACTCATCAAGGATGACGGCCAGAAAACCCCCGACCCCGACCTCGCGATCGACGTCATCAACCGCCTCAAGGACAAAGGCTTCCTCACCTCCAACGCCGGCATCTTCCGCAACACCGTCAAAATCCGCCCCCCCCTGGTCTTCGGCAAAGCAGACGCCGACGCCTTCCTCGCCGCCTGGGACGAAATGGTTCACGAAATCACCCACTGAGCGTGATGACCGCAGGCGGCACGCCATAGGTCTGAATCACGCGATCGACCAAGGGCCTGAAAATGCTCGAACTCCGCCCCAACTGCGAACGCTGCGACGCTGACCTCCACCCGGAGTCCGCCCTCGCCCGCATCTGCTCCTTCGAATGCACCTTCTGCGCCCCCTGCGCAGAAGGCCCCCTCGCCCACCGCTGCCCCAACTGCACCGGCAACCTCACCCCCCGCCCCATCCGCCCCCCCGACAAACTCCTCAAATACCCCGCCAGCACCAAACGCATCCTCAAATCCCACTAACCGCCCCCCGACCGCGTAGGATGGGTAAGCGCAGCGCCACCCATCGCCGCCAAGCCCCCAAGCAAGCCCGGGCTCCGCCCGAACCCGCTGGGGCCTGAGGCCCCAGACCCCCATCCATCAAGCCAGGTGCCCAATGTCCCTCTCCCCTGACTTCTCCCTCGCCACCGCCCACCGCCTCATCCTCGCCGGCACCCCCATCCCCCCCGCCTGGCGCCCCCACATCACCGAACTCAATTTCTCCTGGAGCAGCGAACACCTCCCCCCCGACCTTCGCCCCCACCAGCACGACACCGCCGCCAACCGCGCCAACCCCCACCTCCTCCGCGACCTCACCCCCCTCGCCACCCTCACCCACCTCGAATACCTCGACCTCGCCAACACCCACGCCACCGACCTCACGCCCCTCGCCACCCTCGTCACCCTGCAAGGCCTCTACCTTGCCCACACCCCGATCACCGACCTCTCCCCCCTCGCCGGCCTAACGGCCCTCCTCTTCCTCTACCTCAACGACACCGACATCGCTGACGTCTCCCTCCTCGCCACCCTCACCCACCTCGAAGGCCTCGACCTCCGCAACACCCGCATCACCGACCCAACCCCCCTCGCCACCCTCACCCGCCTCCAAGGCCTCGACCTCGCCGGCACCGCCATCACCACCATCGCCCCCCTGGCCAGCCTCACCTCCCTCCAATCCCTCTACCTCGACCAAACCCCCCTCACCGACGCCACCCACCTCCCCCCCATCCCCGACCTCCGCCTCCCCTCCGGCGCCACCCCACCCCCCTGGTTCAACCCCGCCTGACACATGCGGTCGCGCGCGCGGCGAAGCAAACCCGGATGGCGCGCCACCCTCCCGCCACGACGACGCACCCCACAACCCAAGCCCAACACGGCCACGAAAAACCGCGCCGGATCAAACGTGAAGCAACCCGCCCCGCCTCATTGGCACCCGAAACTGCCGGCCACGGTCTGCCGCGCCGGAGCCTTGCTCATCATGTCAATCAGCGTCAGCCCCGCGAAACTGGCCGCATAGCGCGGCCCCGCACGCGTCACCGTGACCGACTGGCCCGGCACCGCCATGAAAACCCCACCGAAACTTCGACCACCCACCGCCACGATAACCTTGCCCTCCCCCAGCCCATCCTCGTCCGCCACCGTCGCATAGGTTCCCGCCGGCGGGGTCAAGCTCGAAAACTGCAATGTCGCGCTGCTCCCCGACGCACTATCGGCCGCAACAATCGCCCGGCTCTTGCCATCGGCACTGTTCTCCGGCGAACAACTGGTCATATCGATCGCAATCGCCTTGCCGCCGAACGACAAACTATTCGCCACCGTCTGCGCATGGATCGAAGCCACAGGCGCAGCGATCATCATCGCCGAAAAAACCAGCAGAACCTGCTTCACCGGAAAACCCCCCGCCCCCCACCCGCACACCGCCGATGGCTGTCGCAACGATACCTAGCCCGGCATCCCCCCTATGCCCAGCCCACCCAAGCACCCGACCTCGCGCAATCCCGAAAGCAAACAAGCCCGGGCGCCGCCCGAACCCGCTGGGGCCTGAGGCCCCAGACCCCCAACCAAACGCGCGTCGTCGACCCACGACAACGCGCAGTCCTCGCCGCTCAGGGTTCGATATGCCGCGCGGACCCGCTTTATGTCCCTTGAGGGCCGGTCGGTCAGAGCGCAAACACGAAAACGGCGCCCTCCTCGCGGGGGGCGCCGTTGATGGTCAGCCGGGCGATGCGATCAGGCGCGGCGGCGGCGGGCGGCGGCGAGGCCGGCGATGCCGAGGCCGAGCAGGACCATCGAGGCGGGCTCGGGGACGTCCGCGACGGTGCTGAGGGAGATGGTGGGGGTAGTGTTGGAGGGGTTGATTAAATCGTTGATATTGTCGAGGCGGACGGACGCGGTCATCGTGCCGAGGGCGAGATCGGCCGCGGTGGGCAGATTCCCCGCGGTGATGCCGCTGTCGAGCAGGTTGAAGATGGTATAGATGCCGCTGTTGTCCACCTCGAACGCCATGTCACCGTTGGTGATGTTGAGGGACACGCCGCCGGCGTTCGGTGGCGCGGTGCCGGCGAAGGTGATGGGGCCGGTGAAGCCAATCCCAATGTACTGCATGGTGCCAGCGACGAGGTTCAGGGTGGCGGTGCCGAGGGCGGTGTCCCAGGTCAGCGTGCCGGAATAGCTGGTCCAACCGGAAAGGCCGCCCGAGGCGTCATCGAAGAAGGAGCCGCCGCCGGTGCCGGAGAAGGTGATGGTGTCCTGCTCGGCGCGGGCGGCCGCGCCGGAGAGCGCGAGGGCGGCGGTGGCGGCAAAGGCGATCTGGCGGAGGCGGTGCATTTCGGAGGGTCCTGTTCTCGGTATAGAGCGTCTAGTGTAATTTACGCAATTCCTACGCCACGATACAATATCTAACGGTATCAACGGGTTAGTTGGGGAGGCCGGCGGGCGGAAACGGCGAGTGTAAAGTTTTCCGACAGATGGCGCGGCCGGACATGGCAACGGCGCCGTCCCGCGCGGGGCGGCGCCCTTGGGGTGGCGGTGGTTGGTTCAGGCGCGGCGCCGACGGGAGGCGCCGAGGGCGGCGATGCCGGTTCCGAGCAAAGCCATCGAGGCGGCCTCGGGATCGAACGATGACCACTCACCCGACATCCCCCCTATGCCCAGCCCACCCAAGCACCAAACCCAACCGACCCAACCTCCCCCGGGGTAAGGCCGCCGCCCCTCCATCTTCCCCGGCCGGTTGCGCTGCTTCGGCGAATAATCCCGCGTCAACCGGTAGCGCCCTTCGAACACCCCGCGGATCGCGCCCCGCTTCCGCAGATCGGGCTGCATCGCCGCTGCCATGCGCCCTCGCTCCTGTCCTCAAGCCGTCGCACCCCGCATCGCTCGAAATCACCATCCCTCTTGACGCGGAGAACAGTCATAAAATATAACCGTCATCAATGACACCCCTCACCACCAACTTCCGGTCCATCCTCGACGGCCTCAAGGTCACCCTGGGCCTCATCGCCCATCGCGACGCCCGCGTCCGCGCCGTCCTCACCCTCGCCTGGTACCGCATCCACCGCACCATCAACCGCTTCGAACGCCTCGTCGCCCTCTGGCAATCCGGCAAACTCCCCAAACCCAGTATCCGCGCCCCGCGCGCCAAACGCCCGTCCCCCACCACCCCCGCGCCCCGCCTGCCCAGCGGCCAGGCCTGGCTCGTCCGCCGTCTCCAGGACCACCACGTCAACACCCGCGCCTCGCAGCTCCAGCATTTCCTCGCCAACACCCCTGAGCTCCCCGAATTCCTCGCCGCCGCCCCACAAGCCAACCGGCTGCTCCGGCCCCTGTGCACCATGCTCGGCATCACGCCCCCGGTCCCCCTGCCACCCCGAGCCCAAGCCGCGCGCCCGGCGCGGCCACGCAAGCCGCCCCGCCCGAGACCGGCCCGGCCGAGACCGCCCCGACCCAGCCCGCCGGCGGCACCCACGGTCCCGTCGCGCGCCCCCGAACCCAGCTTCGCCCATAGCCCGCTCGGCCTCCGATTTTTGCCGCTCTGACCCTTCGCCTCTCGGCACGCCCTAATCGTTCCATTTACAAAACAAAACCCTCGCCCAAGCCCTGTCCCCACGCGTCATCCGCAACCCCAGCCCGCCACGCCGCAGCCACCCAGGCGTGGATGTGCGCCCGCCTGAGGGGTCGGACCTCACCGCGCCATTGCCGATATGAAATCGCAATAAAAACACCTCTTCTGGAAAAAAAAGGCAATGATTTCTGTCCACAGGCCTTCCCCGCCCCCGGCCGGGCCCCCAGCCGAACGGGCAAAAGTTTTTTGGTTCTCTTTTCCAAAAAAGAACCCCTTGCCTTCCCTTCCCACCCCGAACGAATTCCTGGCACTCCCGCCGCGAGAGTGCTAAGAGGCCGTATCGACGGATGTGCGACGGCACGCCCTTCATGTCACTCGTCCGCCGGGCCGCCGGCCTGCCCTCACTGGAGCCTCCAATGAAGTTTCGTCCCCTGCACGATCGGGTCGTGATCCGTCGCGTCACTGCCGAGGAAAAGACCGCCGGCGGGATCATCATCCCCGACACCGCGCAGGAAAAGCCGATGGAAGGCGAAGTCGTCGCCGCCGGCCCCGGTGCTCCGAACGAGCTGGGCGTGCTGATCGCGCTCGACGTGAAGGCCGGCGATCGCGTCCTGTTCGGCAAGTGGTCGGGCACCGAGGTCAAGATCGACGGCGCCGAACTCCTCATCATGAAGGAGAGCGACATCATGGGCGTGATCGAGGGCTCCGCCCCGGCCGCCCCCGCCAAGAAGCCCGCCAAGTCCAAGGCCTGAAACCAACGCCAGAGCCGACACGACTGAAATCACTGGAAAGACAGTAAAATCATGGCTGCCAAGGAAGTACGTTTCGGCGCTGACGCCCGCGGGCGCATGCTCGCCGGCGTTGACATGCTCGCCCACGCCGTGCGCGTCACGCTCGGGCCCAAGGGCCGCAACGTCGTCATCGACAAGAGCTACGGCGCCCCGCGCATCACCAAGGACGGCGTGTCCGTCGCCAAGGAAGTCGAGCTGACCGACAAGTTCGAGAACATGGGCGCCCAGATGGTGCGCGAAGTGGCCTCGAAGACCAATGACGTCGCCGGTGACGGCACCACCACCGCCATCGTCCTCGCCCACGCCATCGTCCGCGAAGGCGTCAAGGCCGTGGCCGCCGGCATGAACCCGATGGACCTCAAGCGCGGCATCGAACAGGGCGTCAACGCCCTCGTCGACGAGATCGCCAAGCGCTCCAAGAAGATCACCACCCAGGCCGAAACCGCCCAGGTCGGAACTATCTCGGCCAACGGCGAAGTCGAAATCGGCAAGATGATCGCCGAAGCGATGCAGAAGGTCGGCAACGAGGGTGTCATCACCGTCGAGGAAGCCAAGTCGATCGAGACCGAGCTCGAC
>CAIYSR010000096.1 GCA_903928895.1 uncultured Rhodospirillales bacterium
AGCCGCCGTGCACGTTCGTTCAGGAACGGCGCGAGCGTCTCAAAACGGGCCCTGATGGCGTCCCTGTCGATCACCTCGCAACGTTAGTACGCGCTGCCGACCGATTCCTAGCCCCGATTCACTTGTTTTGTGTCAGACCCTTAGCCAGGTTGTTGTCCATTTCCGACGATGGCGGCTTCTGGCGCGGCTTCGTGGTCGCGGAGGGAGTGGCAGATGAGAGACAGGGGCGAACCCGTCACCATTGACCCCATCCGCGCCGGGGCCGAGACTTCGTCCGGTGCTGGTTTTCTCAAGGGGGTTTGCGATGGCGCGGTACTGGGTCCTGGCGGCGGCCTTGGCGATGGGGGTGTCGGCGGCGCGGGCGGATACGCTGGTGGTGTGCTCCGAGGCGAGCCCCGATGCGCTCAACGCGGTGTTGAGCACAGCCAACACGACCTATGATGTCTCCGAGCAGATCGCGGATCGCCTGGTCGAGATGGAGATCGGCGGATCGGCGATCAGGCCGGCGCTGGCGGAATCCTGGACGGTTTCGCCCGACGGGCTACGCTATGTCTTCAAGCTGCGGCCGGGGGTGAAGTTCCACTCCAATGCGGCGTTCAAGCCGAGCCGGGATTTCAACGCCGATGATGTCGTCTTCACCTTCGCGCGGATGTATGACAAGGAGCATCGCTACGCCAAGGTGAGCGGCGGGACGTATCTGGCCTTCGGCTCGTTCATCGGGTCGGCGCTGAAATCGGTTAGTCGGATCGATGACCTCACGGTGGCCTTCGAGATGAACATGCCGCTGGCGCCGTTGTTGAGCAGCCTGTCGATCCAGCCGTTCTCGATTGCCTCGGCCGAATATGCCGCCGCGATGGACAAGGCCGGCACGCCCGAAAAGATCGACCAGGAGCCGATCGGGACGGGTCCGTTCCAGCTCGTGCAGTATCAGAAGGACAGTCTGATCCGCTTCCGCGCCTTCCCCGATTTCTGGGGTGCCAAGGGCGGGCAGGTGGAGCGGGCGGCGAAGGTGGACCAGCTCGTCTTCTCCATCACCCCTGACGCGGCGGTGCGGTTTGCGAAGCTGCGGGCTGGGGAGTGCCAGGTGGCGCGCTATCCCAATCCCGCCGATATGGCGGCGATGCGGGCGGTGTCGGGCGTGGTGGTGCAGGAGAGCACAATCGCCTCGATGGGCTATATCTCGTTCAGAACCGACAAAAAGCCGTTCGCGGACAAGCGGGTGCGCGAGGCGCTGGCGATGGCGATCGATCTGGACAGTCTGGTCAAGGCGGTCTTCCAAGGGACCGGGACGCCGGCGGCGGCCGTGGTTTCGCCGACGCTGTGGGGGGCCAATACGGCGTTGAAGCCGCGCCCCTATGACCCCGAACGGGCCAGGGCGCTGCTGGCCGAGGCCGGCTATGCTGGTGGTTTCAGCACCGATCTTTGGGCAATTCCGGTGGCGCGCGCCTATATGCCGAACGGCAAGCGGGCGGCGGAAATGATCCAGGCCGATTGGGCGAAAATCGGGGTGAGCGCGAAGATCGTCTCCTTCGAGTGGGGCGAGTATCTGCGGCGGATCCGCAACCACGAAAGCAAGGTCGGCATGCTCGGCGGCACCTGGGACTATCCGGACCCGGCGCAGATGCTGGTGGGGTTCACCTGTGCGTCGATGGATAACGGCCGCAACATCCCGCATTGGTGCAACACCACCTATAGCGAGGTGGTGGAGAAGGCCAATGTGGTGACCGATCCGGCCGAGCGGACCCGGCTCTATCAGCAGGCGCAGCAGATCTTCTACGACGAGGTGCCAGCGATGATGTTCGCCGACGCCAAGGCTTTCGTCGGTCTGCGCGCCAATGTGCAGGGGTTCAAGCTGCATTTCCTCGGCGGGCAACCCTTCGGCGGCGTAAGCCTCAAGCCCTAAGGGGGGATTTTGCTTCTTTTTTTCCCAAACGGAAGACATCTGTGAATAAGCGCCGAAGTGGGACCCCGCGGATAATAGCTGCAAGAGCCTGAAGTTGCTATTGAATTAGAGGAACAGACGGGGTCCCGATCGGCGCAAATTTGGATTCGACCTTCATTCCGCTTTCGTTCTTTTTTTCAATGCGGTAGAACTTTTAGAGAGCGAGCCCGGTCGTTGCCGGCGCACAAACGCGAACAGCCATGGGCCTGTCGGGCGCCACAAACGACAAACGCCCCGGCGCTAATCCCGGGGCGTTGGCTCAGCAAATCAAGATGGTTGCGGGGAGGCGCAACCGACGTTCCCATCACTCGACCGTGGAAATATAGCCAAGTTTGATCATTGGGTTTCCGGCCGTCAATGTCTGCGAACCGGCAGGTCGCGGCAACAAGACTCAAGCTTGGGATCAAGGGTTCGAATCCCGATGCGGCACCACCGCCAGTTTCCTTTCAAATCGCACTCTCCGGCTCGGCCGGGAGCGCCATGAGGCGCAGGTCTCCTGCGGTTTTCCGAGGGGACCTGTTGACCGGCTTGGCGGCTGCGAAGCCGAAAATCGCTCTCCGAGGGCAGATTCTCTCCGAACCTATGGACTGCCGTGATTAGCGAACACGTGAATTTTCTATTGTTTTCAATCGTATAAACCTGTTGATCGCCTAATGGCTTGGTCTGCCGTTTTCGGTCGGTTGGCACGGGGCGCAAATAGTCGCTGAGCGTTCTGTGCGAATGGCTCCGCCCATCAAGGGAGAAGGCTTCCGGCCGTGCCCCCCAATGCCGTCCGATGCGAGTCAGATGTGCTCATGGCGCACGGCCGACGATATCCATCAGTTTGGCGTAGTCGGTGACGACGTCACGCTGGGCCAAGGGCCTATCCGGGGTAGCGGCTGCAACTCGCGTTCGTATTGCTGTGCCGTCGCACCCCCGCGCAGCACCTTGCGCACGGAGTTGCGGGAAACGTACAGGTCCCGAACGATCTCCTTGATCGGCCGGCCTCGAACAAAGAACTCGCGTCGGATCCGCGCAATCGTGTCCACGCCCTTCATCCCCTGCCCGCCCATCCCCAATCAGGACAGACAGTCTGCGTTCCAGATCACCAGAGGGGTCAAATTTGGACGCCGATCCCACTGCTCACGGGGGCAAATTTGCACGCCGAAACACGGCCGCCACCCATCCAGCCGCGGCCTGAGCAGCGGATCGCGCTCAAAGGTAGCGGTCGCCGGCGCCAAGCAGGTTGAGCGGCATCTCGCCGCGCAAGGCACGGGAGCAGTTTTCGGCTGCGCGGCGCAGCCCGGTCGGGCGCGTCGATGGCACCGACGCCGAGTTGTGCGGTGAACCGATGACGTTCGCCAGCGTCATGAACGGATAATCCATCGCGAACCGGCCGTGGCGCACCGGCTCGATCCACCAGGCATCGATGCAGGCGGTGAAGCCGGGATTGGCCTGGAGATGAGCGTAGAGCGCCGCCTCCTCGATGATCTCGCCGCGCGCGAGGTTGATGAGGATGGTACCCGACTTCATGGCAGCGAGCTGCGCGGCGCCGATCAACCTCTCGGTGGCGCGGGTCAACGGCGCGCTGATCACCAGCACGTCGGAGGCCCCCAGAAGCGTATCGAGCTGATCCGGCGTGCCCATCCACTCCACCCCGTCCTCCGACCCTCCGCCGCGGTTGATGGCGTGGATGCGCATGCCGAAGGCACGCAGTAGCCGCGCCGTCGCCCGGCCGATGGCGCCGTAGCCGAAAATGCCGCAAACACCACCCGCCAGCATGCGATTGGGCACCTGCTGATTGAAGGTGCCGCGGGCGAGTTCGCCATGCTCCACGATCAACCGTTTCGCCGCGGCCAGTGCCATCGCCACCGCGTGCTCCGCCATCGGCTCGGCATAGGCACCGGCATTGGTGGCCACCTGCACGCCCGGCGGCAGATCTCCGATCGGGATGAAATCGATGCCGGCCGGCATGAACTGGATCAGTCTCGCCCCAGCCAGGAGGCCGGCCTCGCCCGGCCGCAATTCCCGCGCGGTATTGGCGGCGAACAGTACGTCGGCACGGCTGAGCGCGGCGGCCCGGCCAGCCTCGTCGCAATCGGCGAGATGGATGATCTCGCCCGCCCCGCCAACCGCATCGGCCACCAGGGCACGGTCGGCGGCATTCAAGTTGAAGCTGACGACGAGGGTTCCCGGCATGGGCCGCTCCTATCGATTGCGCGTGATCACGGAGAGGCTCGCAGGCTTGCCGCGGGCAGGCAACCTGGCTGGATTACTCCAGCAAAGCAAAATTCCTCTGTCGCCGGAGCCCGCACTGGCCGCATCGTGGCGGTGTCTCGGGGGCGCCCCTCGTCCTGACGCGGATCGCCCCGCCGGCAATCCCGTTTCGGCGCGGGGCGCCCGCCGTGATGGAAACGATAATCAAGAAGCAGGGGAAACCATGAAGCGCCGTACCGTTCTTGCCGGCCTCGCCGCCACCGCCAGCCTCATCCGCCCGGCCCGCGCCACCACCGTCGGCGTGACCAAAACCGAGATCAAGATCGGCAGCACCACCGCCTTCACCGTCACCGGCAAAGCCGAGGACGCCGCCGCCGCCTACCCAATCGTCAACGGCATCAAGGGCTTCCCGGTCTCGCCGCCTGCCAATCCGGCGGCTCTGCCCGCCGTCGCGACAAAGGCGCCGGCCTCATGATGTGAGGATCGAGGTTGATGCCGGTCATCGCCCCTGCCGGGTGAGGGGTGTCACCGACCTTGCTCGCTGCCTCGATCAGGATGCTGGCAGGCGAGGCGTCGCGGCCCGACTGCTCGCCAGCACGCGGCTCTCTCCGCCGAACGCTGGAAGCAGACCAACACACGCCTGTCGCGGATCGAGATCGCGCTGGGGGTCATTGTCCTCCTGCTCCTCGTGGGAGAGGGGTCAGTGATCGACGTGCTGAAGCGGCTACTGGGAGGTTAACCAACCATTGAGCCCTGGCGGTTGCCAACCCAAAAAAGAATGCATGTTTTGCTCAGATAGTGCAACGAGGATCGACCATAGGGGGCCGTTGGCAACGAGCCGCCTAACACGCAGAGGATTCTCGGCGGCGCAACCAGCCTGACGGCGTGATTTAAGTCGGAAGACGCTGCCGTCCGGCGATCCAAAGGTCGGCTCGGAAATCCCCGGTCGGCTTGATATGCTGGTTCGCCAAGCGCCAGAACCTAAACGGCGGCCTCACAGTTTGAACCAGCGCTCAGGCCGACCTTCAAGCTCACTCCGACAGGCTTTGGCAAAAGCGTGCAGTGGATCAAGCGCATCCCGATTCAGCATGGCGCTCAGTTCGTCAACTGACTTGTTGGGCTCGGCATAGGAGTGGGCGATCAACCGGGCAATTCGGTCCGCTTCCGCGACCACCGACGGCGTCGACAGGATCCGTAGCCGGCTGACCAGGGCATACAGCCGGATCACCCGCTCTGGATCAAGTGTGTCGCGTGTGAGCGCATCGATGTAGAGGGCAGATGCCTCCTCGATGAACTCGCGGTACAGCTCCTCTCGCCGGCTCTTGCCGTGAAGCAGCAGCTGAGCCCGCTGTTGGGCACGCACGCCACGCCAGGTCGCAAAGAATGTGGTGAAGCCACCGATGGCCGAGCCGGACAGGGCCGCCAGCGCCGGGAGGTGTGCCGTGTCCATGGTGGTCACTCCTGCGTCGCCGCGGCCGGCACGGCGTCGCTGTCCCTGGTCTCAGGGTCCGGCTGACCGATGCGGAACCAGGCCACATAGAGCGCCGGCAGGAAGACCAGGGTGAGCAGCGTGGCGACCGCGAGACCACGGCGAGCACCAGCGGAATGGCCAGCGCCACCACCGCGCCGGCACGCAGCCCGAGGCTGACGAGGCTAACGGCCAGGACGATCGCGATCGCCTCCCACAGCGCCTCCATGAAGTCGTCCACCGCGTGCTCGACGGTCACAGGCTGGTCCGCGATCAGCTTCGCCTCGATCCCAATCGGCAAGCCCGCCGTGATCTCCGTCATGGCGAGTTTGATGTTGTGCCCGAGAGCCAGCACGTCGCCACCCTTGCGCATCGCGATGGCCAACCCGATCCCGTCGCGACCGTTGATCCGGAACATCGGCTGCGGAGGATCGGCCGGGCCGCGGGTCACATGGGCGATATCGCCGAGGCGGATGATGCGGTTATTGACAGCGAAGTTGACGGCGAGAACGTCCTGTTCGGTGCGGAACGCGCCCGACACTCTGACCAGGATCCTCTCGCTGTCGGTTTGCACCACGCCGGCGGGCGTGACGGAGTTCTGGGCCTGCAGTGCCGCGATCAGGGTCGAGCGGTCGATACCGAGCCCGGCAAGTTGCGCGGTCGAGAATTCGACCTGGACGCGCTCGTCCTGGATCCCCAGGAGGTCGACCTTAGCGATGTCCGGCACCTGGAGCAGCCGGTTGCGGGCATCGTCCACGTAGTCTCTGAGCTCCCGGTGGGTGAATCCGTCGGCCGTGAAGCCGTAAAGGATACCATAGGTGTCGCCGAATTCGTCATTGAAGCCGGGGCCGACGAGGCCTTGCGGCAGCGTGCCCCGGATATCGCTTATTTTCTTGCGCACTTGGTACCAAATATCCGGCACCTCGCGCGGGGACGTGGAATCCTTCAGGTGAACGAAGATCGTGGCGTTGCCCGGCGTGGTGAAGCTATTCAGGTGGTCGACGCCGGGCGTCTCCTGCAGCTTGCGCTCCAGTCGGTCGGTCACCTGCTCGATCGTGTCGGCGAGCGTCGCGCCGGGCCACGCAGCCTGGACCACCATGGTTTTGATCGTGAAGTTCGGGTCCTCGCTGCGACCGAGCCGGAGGTAGGCGCCAATGCCGCCGATCACGATGGCGATCATGCAGTAAGTGACCAGCGGACGGTGGCGGATCGCCCATTCCGAAAGGTTGAAGCCGCTCATCGCACAGCCTCCAACAGGCGGACCTTCTGGCCCGGATGAAGTAGCTGCACACCCGCCGTAACGACGACGTCGCCGACGCTGACGCCCTGGGAGAGCATAACCTGCACCGGGTCGTAGCGAAGCACGTCGACGGCGTGGAGGGACACGGTCAAGCTCGGTGCATCGACCGTCCAGACCGCCGGCCGCCCGTTCAACTCGGTGAGCGCACTGGCCGGCACCGCGAACCCGGGCGTCGGCGTCAGCCGGATTCGGCCGGTGAGGGTGGATCCCAGCCGCATGGCGGCCGGGGGATCGGCGATCGCGACCTTGACCTGGAAGGTCTGGGTGGCCGGGTCGGCCTGTGGCGCCACCTCGCGGACCCGGCCGGTCGCGTTCACCGCGGGATCGTTTGTCAGAGCGATCTCCACGAGCGGGTCCTGCGGGCCGTTTCGGATGATCTGCTCCGACACGTCGAAAACAGCGTCGCGTCCATCCTGCCCGGCGACCTGGACGACCATTTGCCCGGCCCGGACCACCTCGCCCGGCTCGGCGCCGGCGGCGGTGACCACGCCTGACGCGTCGGCAACCAGTATCGTGTAGCTCAGTTGGTCCTGGGCGAGACGCAGCTGCGCCCGAGCGGAATCGGCCTGTGCCCGCGCCGTATTGAAGGCCTGTTCGGCTTCGTCGAGCTTGGCACGGGGCGTCCAGCCGTCTTTGGCCAACTGCTGCTGGCGGCCAAGGGTGAGCCGCGCCTGGGTCAGTTGCGCCTCGGCTGCAACCAGCGTGGCCTCCGCCGACCGCCGCGCATTCTCCTCGTTCTGGGGAGCGAGCCGGGCAATCACCTGGCCGGCCTTGAGCGTTTCGCCCACGTTGACGAGACGCTCGATCATGCGCCCATCGATGCGGAACCCGAGATTGGCCTGGTCCTTGGCGCGGACGTGGCCGGTCATCGCAATAATCTCCCCTTCCGGCGTGCCATGCACCGCCGTAACACGGACAGGTCGAGGCGGGGCGACTTCGGGAGGGGACTTGTCGCACCCCGCGAGGCTCGCGGCGACCAAGGCGACGGCGGCGATCCGGCACTTTGACATGGCACTGTCTTTCATCTGACGCAGACGTCGCGGGCACCGGCCCGGCACCTGTGGCTTCCGCTTGGCTTGAACATGCACTAATAAGTGCAATATATATAGATGCACTGGACAGTGCAATATGGTTCATGCTGCCATGCAGCAATGCGAGGTATCCAAATGGAAGATTCGATTAGCCTGCATTCGTCGCCGCTGAGAGCCCGCCGCGGTGGGTCGCGGGAGGCGATTGTCGAGGCTGCGGAGCCCCTGTTCATGAAGAATGGCTTCGGTGCC
This sequence comes from uncultured Rhodospirillales bacterium, assembly GCA_903928895.1. GTDB lineage: Bacteria > Pseudomonadota > Alphaproteobacteria > Acetobacterales > Acetobacteraceae > CAIYPH01. The sequence goes on from CAIYSR010000096.1 coordinate 8,187, forward strand.
GTCAGCATGGACGAGTTAGCGGATGCGGCGGGTGTCGCCCGGCGCACGCTCTACAACCAGTTCGCCGGTAAGGAAGAAATTTTCCGGGAAATGCTGCTGCGTGTGTCTGCACAGATCGAGGGCGCCCTTCCGCCCGGCATCGAGACCCGGGGCGATGTGGGGGAGGTTCTACGCTTGATCGCGACCGAGATCGCGCGACTGCACGCTCGTCCGGGCTACCTCGGGTTCTTCCGCATGGTGGTCGCCGACTCCCGCCAGTTTCCCTGGATCGCTCAAGCATTTGCAGCCGTTATGGACCCCATGATGGAGCGATTTGCTCGCTACCTTGGCTACCTGACTGAACTGGCCATACTCTATTGCCCCAACCCGATGTTCGCGGCACACCAATTCACCGGCCTACTCAATGAGAACTCTTTGTGGCCCATGTTGATGGGTCGCGAGGGCGCGCTGGCATCGGCCGAAGACGTGGTCGAGGAGACGGTCCATATGTTCCTCAAGAGGTACCAGCTGCCAATCCGGAAACATTCGGCCCTGAACGCACGCGACCGAAAATAGCTCCGGCATCAGCGACCCAATGGTTGTCCTTCATTCTCCCAGCGTGAGAGCTTTCGTGCTGATCGTGGTGTGATCTGCCTCTCGCAGTCACGAACCCGATTGTAACCACCGATGGAAAAGCGTCGGGAGCCGCCGGCAGCATCGGGTGGGGCTGATGGCCCTGACGTTTTTCGGCTTCATCCACTGCGAGGCGATCGGCTTTGCCCGCTCGCCCCAGGTCGCCTTAGCCTATCTCGGGGTGGCGGCGGTGTTGTTCTGGTCCGCGAAGTATGCCGATGTTATCCCGCATGGGGTGCGGACCGTTCGCCCAGCTGCCGAATGACCAGCAGCAAGCCTCCCAAACCGCCCCTGTCCTCAACGAGAGGATTTCTTCATCGCTCACCTCCCGCACGTGTCCGAGCGACGGCGGGAGCCGACCACATTGATCGACCTGTTTACCGGTCACGGGTGCATCTCCCGGTAGCGCCCGTGACGACCAAGGGCTGCTACCCCCCGAGCCCCGCCGGGCGGCATCCGAGCGAGCCGTGGCGGAGGGCGCAGCGTCAGTCCGCGGCGAGCGCAGCGATGCCCTCGTGGATCTTGAAGCCAGTGAGGCAGGGCAGCCCTCGGGGGATGCCGGTCTCCCGCGAGGTCTGCACGGAAATCAGCCAGCCGATGTCGTGCGCGGTCTCTTCGGCGATGGCAGCCATGGCAAACCACCAGGCGATCGCGGGATCAGCAAGGACCCCCTTGCGCTTGACCGCCGGGACCGCAACCCGCTGACCGGCGCTGAGTTCCTGGTGCCGGCCCTGGCCAATCCGCGGATCACCCGATTCACCCTGCCGCTGCTCACGAACACCGAAATCCGCGCCCAGCACCGCACCATGGTTGCCGCAATCGGCGCCGCTGGCGACGCGTTGTGGATCCCTGACACCGGCCTGGCCCTGAGCGAACTCAACGCCCGCTGCCTGTGGGGCGCCATTGCTGCTTCAGGCGACGAGGCCATCGCCGTGCGGGACTACCCCGCTGCCAGCAGCCGTAGCTTCCGCATCGTCGAACGTCTGTAGGAGAACCCAATGCCCAATGCCGAGTGCTCAAACGGCTGCTGGGCAGTTATGGAACATCTCAATGAACTCTGCCGATCCGCTGCTGCAGCAATCATACTCCCGTTTCCAGACAGTGTTCAGTTTGACGAACGCTGGCATCGCCGTACACTCTCAACACAGGCCGATGGGTGGGGACGCGACGAGCGTCAATGTTCATTGCGGCTATGTACAGTCACTCAAATCGGCCAATGGAGAATTCTGATGCCCCGTTCCCAACCCGGCAAGACGATGTCCCGTCGCGTTTCGGTGGCCATCTCGACAATGGTCGGTGTTTCCGTCGCGCTGGTGGGATTCGCATCCGCCCAGACGGCTGCCGACAGCGCCAAGAGCCCGAAATTCGACAAGGCACTGCACGATTCACTCCCGAGTTCGATCAAGAGCGCGGGAGCTGTTACGTTCGGCGCCTTGTGGGAAACCCCGCCGATCATTTCCGTCGATCTGGCCCGTCCGGCGACGCCCAAGGGCATCGCACCCGATCTCGCCGTAGGCATGGGGGAGGTGCTTGGCGTGCGGATCAAATGGTTGAACCTGGCCTGGCCGGCGCAGCTGCCCGGCCTGCAAGCCGGAAACGTGGATGTGTTGTTTGGACAGATCAGCGACACCGTCGAACGCGAACGGAGCGTCGTCGATCTCATTCCATTCCAGAAGCGCGGCTACGGACTTCTGACAGCGGCTGGCAACCCCCGCAAACTGGCCAAGCTGACCGACTTGTGTGGCGTCACGGTTGGAATCCCGATCGGCTCGAACACCGGTGCGATCATCAAGAGTGTCAGCAGCGTGGAATGTGTGGGCGCGGGAAAGCCCGCGATAGACCAGCGCGAATTCAACGGTGCCACCGCGATGGTGCAGGCCCTGCGCGCCGGCACCATCGACGCATCGTTCGACGCCGCGCCCAGTATCGCCACGATTGCGGCTTCGGACCCCGCTGCCTACAGCTTCGTCGCACTTCCGTCTGATCACATGGACACCGAGTACTCCGCCATCGCAGTCGCGAAGGACAATACCCAGCTGACCATCGCCCTCGCCGAAGCGCTGAAGAAGGTGATTGCCGATGGAACATACGCGGCGGCCTACAAGGGCGTCGTCGGCATGTCGCAGTCGGCGCTCACACCGGACCAGATCATCATCAACCCGCTCACAAGGACGCCCGTGGGCAAAAAGCAATGACATCAGCGGCCGGGCTTCGTTTCAGCGCGCGCTGGGGCAGCGGCGTTGGAGCGGAGAACTTTCGCAATGCCGCGGTTCTCGCCGAGCAACTCGGCTTCGATCAGATCTGGACAGGAAGCGATCTGTTCCGGCGCTCCGGCATCGTGCCGATGACCTTGGCGCTCGATGCTACGACCCGGATCCATGTCGGATCGAGCGTTCTGAACCCGGTGTCAATGCATCCCGCCGAGCTCGCCGGCATTGCGGCAGCGTTGCAGGACTTCTCGGGAGGCCGGTTCATTCTCGGGATCGGCGCAGGGTCCCAGGTGTTGCTCCCCTGGGCCGGCATCACGCCGGCTTCGCCCGTGGTTCGCACGCGAACCGGATTGCGGGCTGTTCGGGCCCTGCTGGAGGGTAAGTCCCCCTATGAAGTCCGCGGTGCCGGCGAGGGGTGGCATCCCAACGCCAAGCTGAAGGACGGCCCGGCGGCGCACACCCCGATCTATATCGGTGCCATGGGTCCGAAGATGCTGGAACTGGCGGGCCGTGAAGCCGATGGGGTGATCGCTCTCTGCCTGCCGCCGACGCACTTTCATTGGGTGAAGGCCCAGATCGAGCGGGGGTCGCGCGGAAATCGCGACTTCGATCTCGGTGTCGGACTTTGGATTTCGATCGGAGATGACAAGGCGGCTGCCCGCCGGTTGCTCGCGCGTGCAATCGCCTCTTACTCCGGCGCGCTCTCGATGGACGCGTTGGCCGGGGCCGGCTACGACATCGAGCGGTTCGCGCGCATCCAGGATCGCGTGACGGCCGGTGACATCGAGGGCGCGACTGACATGGTGGACGACCCGATGCTTGCCCTTGGCCTCACCGGCTCGATCGCCGACATCACCGATCGGTGCCTCGAATTGATCGAGCAGGGCGCGCGGCATCTTTCATTCGGCAATCCACTGGGTCCGTCGCCCATGGAATCGATTCGTCTGATCGGCGAGAAAGTGCTTCCCGTGCTGAGGAGCAGGAACGGATGAATATGACCGAAATTGGCGGGGCCCACGACGCGATACTGGCCTCGTTGTCCGACCCGGTGGACGGTGCCGCTGTTCTGAGCAATGTCGAGGCGATACTGCCGATCGTCCGGGCCGAGGCTGACGAGTCCTCGAGGCTGGCACGCCTGACGGACACGCTGAATGCCGCGTTCATGCGCGCCGGGATCTATCGCGCCGGTTTCTCGAAAACCCGCGGCGGCCCCGAGATGTCTCTCGAGCAGCAGACCAAAATGGTGGAGTTGGTTGCGTGTGTCGACGGCGGGTGTGCGTGGAACGTGGCAGTTCTCGCGGCGACTGGCTTCTATGCGGGTCGTCTGGGCGACGAGGCATTCGCTGCGTTGTACCCTCACCTCGACATGCCAACCGCAGGGTCCTTCCACCCCCGGGGACGCGCCGATGTCACACAGGGCGGCTATCGCGTCACCGGGACCTGGCGATTTGGCAGCGGCATCCACTCCGCCCGTTACGTTCTCGGCGGCGCCGAGGTGTTCGACGGTGGGCAGCCCGTGCTGAAGCCCGACGGAAGCCATCTCGTCCTTGGTTGCTGGTTCCGTACGCAGGACGTCGAAATCCTTGATGACTGGCACGTCGTCGGATTGAGCGCATCGGGCAGCTCGGGCTACCGGGTCACCGATCACTTCGTGCCGAATTCGTACACGTTCGACCGCTACTACACGCCGAAGCCCAACGCAGAGCCGCTCGTCAAGCTGGTCGAACTGCCGTTCTACAGCATGGCCGGGATCGCCATCGGCCTGTCGCAGCACACGGTGGATCTGGCGACCGAGTCCCTGCGCAGTCGCCCGCAGGTGGGCGAGCGGCAGTACGCATTGCTCGGCGAAGCGCAAAGCCTGCTGCGCGCGGCCCGTGCCGTGGTGTACGCCGGGGTCCGGCGCATTGACGAGATCCTGTTCAACGAGGGCGGGATCCCGTCACCCCAGGACATGGCGCGCGGCGACGCGCCCGTCGCCACGGAACTGGCGCGCCGGATTGTCGACCTGTGCGCCGAAATCGTCGGCTCCCGGGTCGTCTACAACGCCTACCCGATGGAACGCATCATGCGCGACCTCGTGGGGCTCTCCGCTCACGCGTCGACATGGCGGTCACGTTTCATCGACGTCGGACGCATCTACCTCGAGAAGGCCCCGAAATGACCGGCAGGGCGAGCGTATCTCGCCCCGTCGCAATGCATGCGGGCATGGAGGTTGTGCCGGTTCGGCGCTGGGGGCGGCAGGCGCTGGCGGTCGTCGTTGCGGTGGTCGTCGTCACGGTCGTCTATGGCTTTGCCACCAATCCGAACATCAAATGGCCGGTCGTCGGTGAATTCCTGCTCAACGCCGCGATCGTGGACGGCTTGCTCGGCACTCTTGAGCTGACGATCTGGTCGATGATGTTCGCAACCCTGATCGCCGTGGTGATCGCGGTCATGCGACTGAGCGACAGTAGGATCATCAGCGGATTCGCAGCAGGATACGTGTTCATTTTCCGCGGCATTCCCATGATCGTCCTGCTCATTCTCGTCGGCAATCTCGGATTGTTCTTCAAGACGTTCAGCATCGGAATTCCCTTCACCGACATCACCTTCATCGCCATTCGGACCCGAGACCTGATGACGCCGTTCGTCGCATCGATCATTGGCCTATCGCTCGCCGGATCGGGCTACATGGCAGAAATCGTGCGCGCGGGCCTGCTTTCGGTCGGTCGGGGCCAGCGCGAGGCCGCCACCGCCCTGGGCTGCACGCCGGCGGCGACGCTGCGCTACATCGTCCTGCCGCAGGCGCTGAAGGTACTCATTCCGCCGATGGGCAACGAGATGGTCAGCATGCTCAAGGCAACCGCGGTCGTCTCGGTGATTGCCGGTGGCGATCTCCTGACGGCAGCGCTTGGGATCTCCGGGGTCAACTATCGGACCATCGAATTGTTGATCGTCGCCACGATTTGGTACCTCCTTGTCATCACGGTCCTGTCGATTGCGCAGTATTTCGTCGAGCGACGGTCGGCCGAGAAATGAACCCTTCCCTTTCGACGATGGCACCTGGCCGCACGATGGCGTCCGAGCAGCGCGACAGAACGACGCCGATGGTGTCAATCCAGAGCGTCGAGAAGGTATTCGGCACGTCCCAGGTGCTGTTCGACATCGATCTCGACGTCCAGGCTGGCGAAACCGTCTGCCTGATCGGCCCTTCGGGGGCGGGCAAGAGCACGCTCCTGCGGTGCATCAACCATCTGGAAAAAATCACGCGCGGGTCAATCCGGGTCGACGGCAGCCTGGTCGGCTATCGCGAACATCTCGGCAAGCTCTACGAACTCCACGAATCCGAAGCCGCCCGGCAGCGCCTGGTCACCGGCATGGTGTTCCAGCAGTTCAACCTGTTCCAGCACATGACGTCGATCGAGAATGTGACATTCGCCGCGATAAAGGTCCTGAGGCTTCCGAAGCCCGAGGCGATCGAGCGCGCCAGGGGACTGCTCGATCGCGTTGGCCTGGGGCACAAGATGGACAGCTATCCGTCGCAACTCTCGGGCGGACAGCAACAGCGCGTTGCGATCGCGCGCGCCATGCAGATGCGGCCCAAGGTCATGCTGTTCGACGAGCCGACCAGCGCGCTCGACCCGGAACTGGTCGGCGATGTGCTCGAAGTCATGCGCGATGTCGCCCGGACGTCGGGCATGACGCTGATGGTCGTGACACACGAAATGGGCTTCGCCCGCGAGGTTGCTGACCGTGTTGTCTTCATGGCCGAAGGACGGATCGTCGAAGTCGGCACCGCGCGCGAGGTGCTCGACAATCCCGCGCACGACCGAACCAGGGACTTCCTGGCGGCGGTGCTGCGATGACTGTCGCCGGGACCGGGGATCTGACCGGGCGCGTGGCGTTGGTGACCGGGGCATCCGGGTTGATCGGCCGCGCCGTCTGCCGATCGCTCGCATCCGCCGGCGCACGGCTCGTCATGCAATACCGCTCGAACGCGTCCGGCCTGGATGACCTGCTGGCCGCCCGCGGGCCGGATGACGCAGGGCATTTGACCGTGCGGGCTGATTTCGCGACCCCGCAGTGGAACGACACCATCGCCAACGCACTGGATCGGGTCGGCGGCGCCGACATTCTGGTGAATGTCGCGCATCCGGCCTCGGGCGGTGCCAAAGTGGGCGATCTCGATCCGACCGTGCTCAGGGCGCATTTTTCCGCGGTGGTGCTACACGCCGAACTCGCGGCCCTCGTGCTGCCGGCGATGCGTGAGAAGCGTTGGGGCAGGATCGTCTATGTGGCGGGGGCGTTGATGGCGCGACCTTTTGCCGGCATGGGCGCCTACGGCGCGGCGAAGGCGGCCGGCGCCGTGCTGACCCGCTACCTCGCGATCGAGGAAGGGCGAGAGGGAATCACCGCCAACATCGTGGCGCCCGGGCGCGTCGTCGACCCGGACGCGGTCGCGCCCCCCCTCGACGCCCAGTGGCAGGCATTGTCGGATCGTCTGCTCGAGCGCGCCGCCCTCGGCACCTTCGCGAGCCCCACCGACGTCGCCGAGGCGGTGCATTCGCTGGTGCTCCCGCGCGCGTCCGCGCTGACCGGCCAGACCATCTGGATCACCGGCGGCGAACCCATAATTTGACCGCGGAAAGGAAGCCAGAGAGATGACCGGAATTTCGCCTGGCAGCCCGGTGGTTCGGGTCACGGTCGTTCGCATTGACCGTCCGCGCAGCACCATGCGCGTCGGGGACTGGTTCGAAGTGCATGGCAGCCGGCTCGTCATTCCCGAGGGAAAGTCGATTTGTCCGTACGCTTTCGCGGCCGTCTCAAGTGTCATCGTCCTGCGGCAGTCGGATTTGCCAGCGGACCATTGGTTCGTCCGCAAGCCGTATATTTGCGGCCCGGATGCGGAGGAGAACCTGATCATGAAGGTCGAGGCTATTCCGAGGGAGACGGCAACATGACGACACGTAGCCGCGGCGTTCGCTGCGTCGTGGAATCGATGAACTACTCGGCCTGCGGCCACGTTCCGGGCGACGCCTTCGAAGTCGACCAGGACGGCCTGCGCATCACCCAGGGCCAGGGCTTCTGCTTCTTCGCGATCGCCGCGGTGCTGCCGCTGCTGAAAGGCCGCATCAGCGAGGCGGACCCGGAGGAATGGCTCGCGGGACGACCGGTGGTCATGTGCCCGGACCCGGCGGAAAGCTTGCGGATGCGACTGGAACCGCTGGGAGTCTCCCGCCCATGATCGTGATCTATGGTGACCTGCGCGTGCGCGCCGAGAAGGTGGCGTCGATCACGCAGCTGGCCGGCGACTTCGTCGCTCTGGTGCACAAAGAAGATGGCTGCATCGCCTACGAATTGAGCTGGGATGTCGCGGATCCGCAGCGCCTGCGACTGCTCGAACACTGGGTCAACGACGCATGCTACGAGGCGCACCGGGTCCAGCCCCACGTCGCCCAATGGGCCGCGGCGATCACCGCGGCACAGGAGACCAGGTTGGTCACAACGAAACTCAGGGCCACCCCCAGATGAACTCGGCTCTGTCCCGGCCCGGGCCACGGTTCAGCATCCGGATGGGTATTGCAGGCAACGTACGTGCGCTCGCCCAGCTCGCGCAGGAGGTGGAGGCGGCCGGCTTCGACCAGATATGGACCGGCAACGATTTCCTCGGCGAGTCCGGCCTCGTGGCCCTCACGGCGATCGCGATGTCCACCAGCACCGTCCGGTTCGGTTCGGGCGTCATCGACCCGGTCTCAATCCACCCCGGCCAGATCGCGATGTTCGCCTCGGCCCTTCAAGACCTCTCGGATGGGCGGTTCATTCTCGGCCTCGGGTCCGGGTCCGACGCATTCTTCAGGATGGCCGGCGTCGCGGCGCCTGCACCATTGGCGCGCACCCGCGATGCGATCCTCGCCATTCGCGCACTGACCCAGGGACTAAGCCCCAAGGGCATCAAGGGCGTGACCGCCGAATGGATGGAGAATGCGCGCTTGCGATTTCATCGCCTGGTGCCGATCTACGTCGGGGCCATGGGACCGCGCATGCTGGACCTGACGGGCCGGCTGGCCGACGGCGCCTTGCCGCTCTGCCTGCCGCCGCAGCACTTCCGCCGGGTCCACGTGCAGATCGCGGCGGGCGCCGCCGCCGCGGGCCGGTCGGTCGATGATCTCGATATTGCCGCCTGTCTGTGGACCTCCGTCGACGACGATCGCGACGTCGCCCTGCGGCTCCTCGCACGTCAGATCGCGCGGTACGCTGGTTCCCTCTCGATGGATGCCCTTGCGGCCAACGGATTCGATCCCGACGAATTTAACCGGACCCAACGGATCCTCGACAGTGACGGCGAAGCGGCGGCGATCGCGTCGGTCAGCCCGCGCATGCTCGAACTCGGCATCGCCGGCAGTGCCGCTGACGTGATCACCCGGATCACCGAACTGCTGGCCATGGGAGTTCGGCACATCTCCTTCGGCCCGCCCCTTGGCAGCGATCGTGCCGCCACGACCCGACTGATCGGCACGCGCGTGCTGCCCGAACTTCGGCGGGTCTGGACATGACGGCGGCGCGCGAGACGCACACGACGCACGCCGCGCTCGCCCAAGCCTATGCGCCCGCTCCGAAGATCCGCGTCGGCATTCTCCTCGTCGGCGCCGCGTTGTCGGACCCCGAGAGCACACAAGCGATCGACGATGCATTGAGGGCGGCAGGTCATACGTCACTGCGCCGGCGTGCCAAGTTGCAGCCCCGCGCGGGAGAGAACGGCCTACGGGTTGCGGACGTGATCGCGTTTATCGCTCTCTACGGCCATGAATATGCCCTGGTCGCATTTCGCTCATGGCCAGCCGCTCGCGGACATGAAGCAGACCTCATCGCGGCAGCGAAGCGCGAGGGTTGTCGGACGATCTGGGAGATTGATCCGGGTGACCCAGCTGCGGCTGGCGATGCTGTCACCAGCAACACCCTCCTGCGCCGGCCCCCAGGGGCGAACAGGTCAAGCGCAACGCCAGTGTGAATGCCCGCCCGCCGGGCATTTCCATCCATGAACAACAGCCCAGAACCTCCAGAACAACACCCCAGAACCTCCAGCGCAAAGGCCGGATGATCGCACGGACCAGGGTGGAAACTATTGGACGTTGTTTACCCCCGGAATCTGGAAAGATTTGCACGCTGTTTTACAATGTGGCGGTTGACGCCAGCCAAGTGACCCTGGCCAACGTCTTTGCCGGCATGATCGATCCAATCGTCGGAGCGCAGATCCCGGCCAACCGCTGATATCTGCTGGCCGACGCGGCGATGGCGCCAGTGTATATCTACGGCTACTTCGACGGCGCACCGGCCCACACATCTCGACGGGGCCGATCCAAGGCGTCGACGGTGTCGAAACCAGTGTCGTGTTCGACTTCGGTGTCGGCGCCGTCGACTGGCGCGGGGGGTGGTTCAATCCGGGCGTCTAGCATCTGCCAACGGTCGGACTGCTGGGCCGTCGAGCGATCGACGGTCCAGCCCCAATGACCTCGCCCGCCAGATTGCCCTGCACAAGGCCATATGCGCCAAACGCTGGAAGCAGACCAAAGTGTGGCTGTAGCGCATTGAGATCGCCCTGGGCGTCATCGTGCTATTGGTTCTCGTCGGCGAGGGGTCGGTGATCGACTGTGCCGCCATGTGATCTGTCATCAGAATTCGGATCGCAACGGGACCGGAGGAAATAAGGTGAATCGAACCACCTTACGCAGCAAAAAACTCGTCTGCTGCGCCCGGGCGGAACCTCAGCGCGCAGCCCAGCTAGCACCCCGGCGGTCGATTACGACCTCGATGTCGTTCTGGCTCGTCTGCCACTCCACGGGAACGCCCTCGCACCCGATGGTGGTAGGCGAGTCAGTGCCCAATGCCATGTCCAAGCCATTGTTAATCGCCCGCCCATAGGCCAGCACGACGAAGCACGAGACGTAGCGGCCGCCTTTGAAAACTTCGACGATTAAGCGCGAGTCAGACGCGGCACTGCGGCCGGACCTCGAGAACCGTATCGGGTATTCGAGGATCGTCTGCTGGCCCTTGGCCGTTGGCGGCGCCTTCTTCGCCTCGAATGCGACGGGGTAGCTGTAGCGCACGGGTTTGCCGGTCAACCGGACCTCGTACGGGCTGTAGTTGAATATCTTGATGGTCACATTGACCTCATCGGCCGCTTCGGCAGGCGCGGCACACCCCAGCCCGAGCAGAACGACGCTTGCGGCAATATACGCCATGGCGCGGCAGGCAACGCGTTTGAGCATTGGTCTAGCTCCTGTCCCGGCGCGACGGTGATTCGCCGCCCCCCACCACAGCATAGGCGACCATTATTCGCCCATCGCGCAATGTGTTTCCAGTCAAAAAACGTGCGGTGGTCCGTTTCCGCAGAGTTGATGCTCACCCCGCGCGCAAGGCCTCGATAGGGTCCAGCCGGGCAGCGAGATGGGCGGGGTAGAAGCCGAAAAAAACGCCCACTGCGATCGACACGCCGGCGCCAAGCGGCGGCGCCGCGGGGTCGATGACGAAGTCCCAGTCGGACAGTGCGGCGAAACCCCAGCTGCCCGCCAGGCCCAGCCCGATGCCAAGGAGGGCGCCAAACACCGCCAGGATCAGTGCTTCGGCGAGGAACAGCAACTGGATATCGCGCTGGCGGGCACCGATGGCCAGGCGGATGCCGATCTCCTGGCGGCGCTCAGTAACCGAGACCAGCATGATGTTCATAACACCAACACCACCCAGCACGAGCGCGATGACGCCGATCGCACCGAGCAACAATGTGAACACCTGCATTTGGCCAGCCATACCCGCAATCAGCTGACGGGCCGTCTGCACAGAAATCGTGGTATCGCGCCCCTTGGAGGTCAGGTACTCCGCCAGCACCTGCTCCACACGGTCGGCATTGGCCCCGTCCGCCAACCGGCCGACGGCGGCGGTCAAGCGCTGGCCAGGATTGATCCGTGCGGCATTTTGCAGCGAGACGAAGACTCCGGCATTGATCGTCAGCGGCATCATCGGATTGTGCTCGGTGGGGTCGAGTATGCCAATGACTGTGAACAGATAGGCTCCGACACGCAGCGTGCTACCCACTATCGGCCGCTCTCCCCCGCTGGCGAGGCTGTCCGCCAGTTGCTTGCCGATCACACAGAACAGTTCGTACTTGTCGTAAGCGGAGATGAACCGTCCTTGCAGGAGGTCCAGTCGCACCACCGGATTGAACGCCTCGGTGACGCCTGCAACCATCGTCGAACGCTGAGTACCACGAAATGTCACGCTGGCCCCGCCAACGGCCAGCGGTGCAATCGCCGTCACCCCCGGGACCATCTGCGGTACCGTCAGGATGTCACCGAGCTTCAGGCCAAGCGCATCGCTGCGTCGTGCCGAGATATTCACACTCAGCACGTCGGTGCCCATCTCCTTGAATTGGCGAACGGTTTCATTGCGGGCGATGGCACCAACATTCAACATGGCGATCACCGCGGCGGCACCGATGAGGATACCCAACAATGCCAGCACTGAGCGTTGGCGGCCGGCGAGCAGGTTGGCCATCGCCTCTATGAAGGTCTGACGCAGCATACGCTCAACCCTCCAGCACCCCGTCCCGTAGCACGAGCTGGCGACGGCACTGGGCGGCGATGAGGGGATCGTGGGTGATGATCATTACCAGCACCTGTAGATCGCGATTGAGGGTACGAAACAGATCCATGATCTCTTGGGCCGTGGTCGGGTCGAGCGCCCCGGTCGGCTCGTCGGCCAGCAGCACGGCCGGCTCGCCAACCAGGGCGCGGGCGATCGCCACGCGCTGGCGCATGCCGCCGGAGAGCTGTGGCGGCATCATTTGGGCGCAGTCGCCCAGCCCGACGCGGGCCAACATCGCCTCCGCAGCGCGTCTGGCCTCGACCAGGGCCAAGCCACGATACATCAGTGGCAACGCGACATTGCGCCATATGTTCAGTCTCGGCATCAGGAATAGCGATTGGAAGACGAAGCCGATCAACCGGTTCCGCAGCACTGCGAGGGTATCCGGCGACGCTGCCAGCACGTCTTGCCCACCGATGTGGTAGCTGCCGTTGGTAGGGCGATCGAGCAGACCGACGATGTTCATGAAGGTTGTCTTGCCGGACCCCGAACCGCCCATGATCGAGACCATATCGCCCGCCGGCACTACAAGTGAGAGGCCTCGAAGCACGTCGACCCGTCGACCGGCGGCGTCATACGTCTTGGTGATGCCGTCCAGCGCCAGCATCACGGAGGTGTCGACGTTGGATGCAGGCGAGTTGGTGGCTGCGGTTCGTCGCCCAGCGCCGTCAATGGATCGGGTCCGATGAAGGCGGGCACGGCCGGACCGATCGGCACCGCGAAATACGGGAGCGGCGTGGCGATGCTCGCTCCTCCATCCATCGTTGGTCGCGAAACCGGTGCGAGAAGCGCCGCCGGCGATGCACAACCCGACAGCAACCAACCTCCGCCAAGCATACAGCGAGCAAACCAAGCGCCCATGCTTCCCCCTTCCCGAACGATGCACAGTATGCCAAAAACTGACGAGTCAATACTGCCATTTCGTGCGACCGCCTCGAGCGAGCCGCATGAGCGTGAAGCCGAATTTGCTGCCACAGCCGAATGGGAGGGTACCCGGATCGCTCTTATCCTTCGCATTGCGCTGGCCGCTTTGTGTCTGATCGCGCCGTCAGCCGTCGCGGCTCCCCCGTCCGCGCCTCGGAGCATGCCGCTCACGCTGCCAGAAGCGGTGTTCCTTGCTCTGCGCAACAACCGCGGAATCCACAGCCAGTATCTCCAACGGGTGGTCGACAAGTTTGCCCTGCGTGTTGCTGAGGATATCTACACCCCAAAGCTGACGGTGGGCGATGACATCTTGCAGACGCGCAATGCCGGGGCCAGCAGCAGCAGTCTGGCTCTCAGCCCCACGGGTACTCTGACCACAGTGACCGGGGCCAACTTTTCCTTTGGCTTCGCCAATGCCCAGACGCGTGCAGATGGCAGTGCGCCCAACGGCAGTTCGAATATCTCGATCAGCTTCGACCAGCCACTGCTGGCCGGCGGTGGCCTCGACGTCGGCACTGCGCCGCTGCGACAGGCCAGGATTGCCGAGCAGAACGCGCAGCTAACCCTTCGGAACAACATTGCCGCTATCGTCAGCAGCGTGATCCTCGCCTATCGACAGTTGGTGCTTGCCGAGCAACAGGCGCGCATCGCCGAGACTGCGCTCAAGCGTGCGCGCGACCTGCGTGAGGTCAACCGCCTGCTGATCGACGCAGGACGGCTCGCCCGTGTCGAACTCGCGCAGTCCGACGAAGCAATCGCCCAAGCCGAACTTCATGTGACGAGCTCACGCAATAGCAACAACTCCGCTCGTTTGACATTATTGACCCTGCTATCTCTGGATCTCTCGACCGACGTCCGCCCCACCGAGAAACTGGCGGCGCCATCGGTGAGCATCGACCTCAAGAGGGCCATCGCGATCGCGTTTGCCAACCAGCCCGGCTATCTGCAACAGGCGCTGCAGCAGGAGACCGCCCGCATCAACTTGATGCTGGCGAAGAACCAGCGGCTATGGAACGTATCCCTAGTTGGTGGCTCCGGTTTGCAGAACCGCGGCAGCGGCATTCCAGACTCCGCCAGTGGCCTCGTATCGCGACGGCCGGACTATCAAATCGGGCTGCAATTCAGTGTACCGGTCAACGACCTCACCCGTCAGCAGGCCGAGGTGAACGCGACCATTGGCCTACGCCAGATCGAGCTGGCGCGTGAACAGGCCGCCGCAACGCTGGAACAGCAAGTGACCGACGCCGTCGCCTCGCTCGCGGCGCAAACCACGGAATTGGAGCAAGCTCGCCGGGCTCGTGCGTTAAGCGCCGTGAAGCTGGAAATCGAGCTCACCAGACTGCGCGCCGGTCGTTCCAGCAACTTCCAGGTCGTCAGCTTCCAGAATGACGTGCAGCAGGCCGAGAATGCGGAGCTATCGGCGACAATATCCTATCTCAACGCTCTGACCGCCATGGACCAGTTGCTCGGTACTACGTTGAAGACCTGGAAGATTGAGCTGAACGACCAATGAGCACGCGGTCGCAGGCGTCGCCGCGCCGCTTCATGTTGCTCGGCATTCTCGCCCTTTTGGTAGTCGGGGGTGGGATTATTGTTAGCCAGCGCTGGACTGTGACTGATCTCGGCCTGACTGGCTCGGGCGAACGCGCCCCGCAAACCACATTGGTCGTTCGAATGCAGCCTATCTCCAGCCTGGTGGCCGTAATCGGTACAATCGAGGCTGGATCGGTTCTGAATGTCGCTTCGCCATTTGAAGCACTGGTGCACGACAAGCTGTTTCTCTATGGCAATCGCGTCGTCCGCGGTGAAGTGCTGCTGCGTCTGGATGCCAGGGAACAGCAAACCCGGCTGCGTGACGCGCGGTCCACTCAGATCAAAGCCCGGCAGCGCCTCACCGAACTTCGCAACTGGAGCACTGGACCTGATGTCGCGCGGGCGCGCCGGAGCCTCGCCTCACTGGAAATGGACGTTGGCGAGTTGCGAACGCGGATTGCGCAAACCAAGACCCTTTTGGACCGCGGCATTGTGGCGGCGGAGGAGTATCGCGGCCTGCTGGCCCAGCTGCGCAACCAGGGAGTGCAGATCCAGGCCGCACGGGAAGATCTAGACCAGGCGCTCGCCCGGGGCGGCGAAGACGCGCAGCGTATTGCTGAATTCGAACTGGCCAACGCTGACGCAAGGGTCGGGGAACTGGAGGGTGAACTCGCGTTAGCCGAAATCACCGCGCCCGTCGCCGGAGTTGTCATGCCGGCCCAAGACTATGACGGCTCCGGTAGAAGCCGGGCGCCGCTGGAGCAGGGCTCGCGCGCAAACAAGGGGCAGCCGCTCTTGACGATTGGCGACATGGAAAGCCTGACCGTACGCGGTAGCCTCGACGAGATCGATGTGAACAAGGTACAAATTGGGCAACCGGTGAACGTAACCGGCGATGCCTTGGGTGAGGAGGCGTTGCGCGGCCGCGTAACTGCCATCGCCGCCCAGGCCAGTGCCGAGGGTAGCCGCAGCGGACTGCCGAGTTTCCCGGTCCTCGTGCGAATCGACAGCATGACGGCCGAACAGGCGAGACGCATCCGTGTCGGCATGTCGGCAAACTTGTCTATCATCACATATGAGAAGGCCGATGCGATCGTCGTTCCGCCTGTGGCGGTGCACAACGAGGGCGGACACCGGCAGGTGCAAGTGCGTTCCGGAGGCGCGACGCGCCACGTGCCCGTTGTGCTGGGCATCAGCACGCCAGGTGGCGTGGAAATCCGCGAGGGTCTGCGCGCCGGGGATGTCGTTGTGCTCGATCCCGATTGAGGATTAATGTTGTACGTACGAATACTCTATGACCGATGACGCGTTGGTGGCCAATGCACAAACGGCACCGCGCCGACACAGCTAAGCACCGCAAAGGAACAACAGGCATGATGAAGTCGATCACCGCCATTGCCATTCTGGCTGCGGCACTACTGGCGGGAGCCCCGGCCGCCGCTGATACCTGGGTGACCGTGAAGGTCTTCAACTACAGCAGCAAGCCGCTGGAGGTCACCACCAGGGAACTCTTCAACGGCACCTCCCAGGCTCTGGACCGTTCCGCCACTGTGGATGCGGCTCCCAACCGGCAGGGCCAGAGCTATCGTAGTTGGACTTACAAGATCGCAACGAATCGCGGTGTCGATACCGAAATCGCGATGATCTTCCTGTCGCCCAGCAAGTACGCCAGCCAGCCTCCATCGCGTGAGCGTAAGCAGATCTACGGCTACCGGGTCGACGTCGTCAGCCGCGCATTGCGCTCCGACGACGCCCGGGGAATCGATAGACCCGGTAGCATGTGCGGCGGTTGTATCGAGGTCTCCACAAACATGAGCGGCAACGACATCGAGTTGGTGGTAGATCCCCGTCGCAACACTTGGTGAAGTCGACTTGAGTGTGCAGGCCCACGGACATCTATGATCGTCGACCGTCAATCGGCGTGACGGCGGCATGCTGGTTGGCGGCCTGCAGGTCAATTGGATGCCAGATCATGCCTGTGCAGTATCATGGAACTGTGACCGAGCGTGTCTCCTACCGGCCGGACCTTCTGCATGGGATCCGCCCCGATGTCGCCAGATGTGCTAAAATCTGTATCTGAACGCGGCTTGACGTGTTTCCTACCGCTTGGCGAATGTTTGCATCCGGTTTCCCGCCCTCCACCACCTGCCAATGCCGAGGAAGTCGCACGGCAGATCGCCATGCACGAACCCGTCTGCGCTGAACGACGGAAGCAGACCAACACGCGGCTGTCGCGGATCGAGCTCTTGCTCGGCGCCATCGTCCTGTTGCTGCTGGTGGGTGAGGGAAGCGTCCTGGCAGCGATCAAGCGGTTGCTTGCGTGCGTGCAGGTTCCTGGTGGAGGCGCAGGAGCAATTCGTCGCGACTGCTCAACACCATGAGCCGCGCCTCGGCGGCGGCGCGTTCTCCGTCATGGCTGGCAATCGCTTCGTGCAACTGTTCCCAGCCGCGCAGATTGCGGCGCCGGTGCGCGGGGGATTCATAGCTCCGCGTATGCATGACGGCTTGCGTTGCCAGCACGCTGATGGATGCAGTCAGCTTGGGGTTGTTCGCCGCGGTCAGAATGAGCACGGCAAGGCCCGATCGAACCTTGAGGAAGTCCAGCGGTGTTGCGATCGCGTCCTCTGTGATGGCGCGAAGGATCGACAGGCCACGTGCCATGATGCCCAGCAACTGACTACCCATTGACGCCGCGGCCTTGCGTGCCGCCAGCGCGAAGAGTTCGGCACGAACCTCGTAGAGATCGCTCACATCGGCGGCGGTCGGAAGATAGACCAGCGCTCCGCGGCGCGGCAGGAGTTCAACGAACCCTTCCTTGTGAAGAATACGCAGCGAATCGCGCACTGGAGCGCGTGAGACGTTGAACCGCGCCGCAAGGTCGGTCTCCGGGATACGCTCGCCCGGCCGCAGTTCTCCCTTGACGATGAGCCGCTTGACCGCGTTGGCGATCTGCTCAGACACGGACAGCGGGGCGTCGCGCGGACTGTTCACGCCAAGTCGACTGTCTACCGCCGCTTTCACGGCCGCTTTGAACTCAGGCAGGGTCATTCGTGCGCTCCGACTTTGTTGATAGGACCATGCTTCGCGTCCCTGCGCCATTGTGGGCGCAATTCGGGGGGCTGCTGCATCACGCGGCGATCGCCATCTTGACATGCCCAGTCGACTGTCGACAATCTCTTGAAAGCTTGGGGACGGACCAACGAAACAGCGCACCGCTCTGCAATCGCCGCCGATCGCAGTGCTTGCCGCGCCCAACGTGGTAGGGAGGAAGTAGCCGCAATCAAAAATCAAACCGGTGACGGTGTCCGCAGCACACGGACCACCCGGCGTGCCGTCCTCGGAGGTGCGGCCGCGGCCGGATTGGCCCGCCCGGCACTGGCGCAGAAAGCGCGGACGCTTCGCTTCGTTCCATCGGCCAACCTGAGCGTGCTTGATCCGATGATCACCCCTGCCGGCGTCACCGTGGCGCACGGATTTCTCGCCTTCGATTCCCTCTACGGAGTCGATTCGGAGCAGCGTCCGAAGCCCCAGATGGCCGAGGGTCACGCGGTGTCCGACGACGGCCGCGTATGGCACATCAAGCTTCGCGACGGACTCAAGTTCCACGACGGCGAGCCAGTACTGGCGCGCGATGCCGCCGCGAGCGTGCTGCGCTGGTCGGCCCGCGACAGCTTCGGCCAGGCCGCGCGCGGCTTCGTTGACACGATCGACGCCGCCGACGACCGCACCTTGCGCATCCGGCTGAAACGGCCGATGGGCGCGCTGCTCGACGCTCTCGCCCACCCCTCGGGGATCCCGCTCACGATCATGCCCGAACGTCTTGCCAAGACCGACCCCTTCAAGCCGGTCACCGAGATTGTCGGTTCGGGACCATACCGCTTCCTCAAGGACGAGTTCGTCTCCGGCAGCCGCGTCGCCTACAGCCGCTTCGACGGCTACGTGGCGCGCGCGGAAGCCCCGGACCTCACCAGCGGCGGCAAGCGCGCCTGGTTCGACCGCATCGAATGGTCGATCATCCCCGACCCCGCGACCGCGGCGGTGGCATTGCAGAAAGGTGAGGTGGACTGGTACGAGTATGCGCTGCTCGATCTGCTGCCGCAACTCGTGCGCGACCATAACGTTACCGTCCGCAACGTCACCGACAACGGACTTGGCTCGGTCGTCCGTTTCAACTTCCTGAACCCGCCGTTCAACAATGTGGCGCTGCGCCGCATCGTGCGCGATGCGGTCCAGCAGGTCGACTTCATGCGCGCCATCGTCGGCGACGACAGCAAGGGTTTCGCCGAATGCCACGCGATGTTCCTCTGCGGCCATCCGGGCGTCACCGACTACGGCACCGCCACGACGACCGGCCCGAAGGACATCGACCGCCTGCGCCAGGCAGTCCGTGATGCCGGCTATGGCGGCGAGAAGGTGGTTATCCTCAACGCCACCGACTACACGTTCCTGTCGAGCCAAGGGCTGCTGATGGCGGAACTGCTGCGCAAGCTCGGCTTCAACGTCGACCTGCGAGACGTCGATTTCGGCACGCTTCTGCGCGTGCGCAACTCCAAGGAGCCGTCCGACAAGGGCGGCTGGAGCCTCTTCCCCACCAGCGCCGCCGCCCTGGCACTGATCAATCCCGCCGTGAACTATTACACGCGCGGGCCGGCCGAGGGCGGCTGGGCGGGCTGGTATGTGAGTGCCGAGGCGGACCTTGGCCAGCGTGCCCTTCGGCATCAGGTTGGGGTTCTGCTTCGCGTCGTTGTAGTCGTTCCACATGGCCATTGTTCAGTGCTCCTGCGTCAGGACTGGGCGTCGGGGGAAGGAAGGGCGGGGTCGGCCGGGCGGTCGAACACCAGGCGCTCGATGGGAGCGCGGGCGGACGACCGGATCTTCTCGAACAGCCGGCCGAGATGCGGCTCCTCGATGAGATCGAGCCGGCCGGAGCGGTCTTTCGCGGGGTAACCCCAGGGGTTCAGGGTCTGGCAGACGAGGCCCCGGAAGGGCTTTCCGGCCTCATCCTTGATCTCCGCCAGGGTCAGCACCTCATCGACGATGCCGGGCAACTCGAGGCCGGTCTTGGCGCCGTCGATTTGCGGCGAGAACACGCGACGATTGAAATCGTCGAGCTTCTCGTCGAGCACGCCGACGAAGATGACGTTCTTGCGCCGGGTGTGCTGCAAATGGGTCAACCAGCCGATCATTTCGCGGCCGTGCAAACCGTAGGCGCCGCGAAGGTCTGGACGGCCGGTCTTGTCGGAGAACCCCTCGGGCTGGCCGCGGCACCATTGCAGGCAGAGGCGGCCGGCGACGGTGATGGAGTCCACGAAGATTGTGTCGTAGCGGTCCAGTTGGCTCGCATCGCCGAACTTCGCGCGGACCTTCTCATACGAGGCCGCCGAATAGGGCTGGTCGTCGCGCAGGGCGGGGTTGGGTCCGCCGATGAAGCACGCGAGCTCCTGACAGTCCTCCCACGTGCGCGGACGCATGCTGTCGCCCTGCCAATCCTCGACGGCGAGATCACCGGCCTCGAGGTCGACGAACAGCGTCGTTGTGCTCAGCAGTGTCATCAGCAGGGTGGTCTTGCCGATCCCCGCCTTGCCGAAAATCGCGGCCTTGATGCCGCGGGGCTCGGCCATACGCTGGTCGGCGGTGACGATCTGCAGGCGCCGCGGCAGCGTGTCCTGGGTGACGTCGCTCACTTCGCGCCCCCATCCGCTTTGATCACCGCGGTCACCGCATTGGCCGTCCCCACGGCGCCGGCCTGGCGCGCGAGGTCGTGGATGCGCTTCAGGTCGCTCGCCATCCGGTAGAGTGCGGACGCCTCGTTTTGGAGCGCCGCGGTGGCAAACGCGATGTCATCGACCGAAGCATCGATCAGATGCTTGGTGACAACGAGCGAGCCATTGGCGCCGGTCGGGATGGCGATCTTCTCGGGCAGGTCGTCGAGCCAATATTTCTTGCGCACGGCGTCGAGCGTGCTCTTGCTCTGGGGCGTTGCCGGCGCCGCCGACACGGCGGTGGTGGTGGGCGTGGCCGTGGCGGGCGGCGCGGCGGTGCCGGACATCGCGATCAGTGCGGGCGAGAAGCCCAATGTGGCCAGGAGGTAGCGGCGAAAGGTGGTCATCGGGGGGGGAAGCTCCGTCTTGTCGTGGAGCGCCGCCTTCGTCATGGAGTGAACTGCCGGGCCCCGACGCGGTGCGGAGCAGACCGTCCTGGTATTTCCGCCGGGAGGCGGTGTTGCATTCCCAGGAAGACCCGGCAGCAAGCCGGGGGGTTAGGCGCTGCGCGCAAGCGCGGGCGTCGGGGACGTCTGGGCGGTGCTGGCGCGGGTCTGCTGCGCCTCGAAGGCTTCGACTTCCTCAAGGCGATAGACGACGCGGCCGCCGATCTTGATGTAGCGCGGCCCCTGGCCGACCCAGCGCCAGCGCTCAAGCGTGCGCGGGCTGATGTTCCAGCGCTCTGCCAAATCGTCT
This sequence comes from uncultured Rhodospirillales bacterium, assembly GCA_903928895.1. Classification (GTDB taxonomy): domain Bacteria; phylum Pseudomonadota; class Alphaproteobacteria; order Acetobacterales; family Acetobacteraceae; genus CAIYPH01. The sequence continues at coordinate 29,542 of CAIYSR010000096.1, forward strand.
TGGTTCATGTGTTTGACGGACATCCACGCTCTCCGTTGAGTTACTCGACGCATTGCCCGGCTACGCCTAGGCGCTCTGGTATGCTTTATTTTCAACGGCTTGCGTGTGTTTTTATATGGTCAGGTCGGAGTTATCGTGTGACCCCTGGGCACAAAAAAAGCCCCGGATTCCGGGGCTCTCAGGGGGCGAGTTGTGACGTGGGAGACTCAGGCTTGTGACGTGACCTTGTCCCCGACCCGGATATCGCCAACCGAGATCTCACGCCATTCGGGGTTAAGGCGATAGCCGCTACGAGGCTTCGTCTCGATGAAGGTATCTTGGTCCAATAGGATGCCGAGCATTACGGTCAGCGGTTCGAGAGCCTCTCGCAACCTTGTCAGTTGGCGACGCATTGACTGATCGTCGACACCAAGTCGCTCCGCCAAGTTTGCGGGGGATAAGAATGGAACGTCTGCTCGTTTCTTTTTGGCGTTCCGGAAATTGTCGATGAGCGCCGCGACAACACGGAAGTTCGCGCCTTCCAAATGATGTCCGCCATGAAACAGAACATGCTTGGCCGCCTCATCGAAACAGAACTCAAGCACCGGGGCGCCAAGGCGATCCATGAATGCCTTGGCCTGTGCATCGTAGTCAGAAGCAGGCGCGACATCGACGTGACCACGGTTAAAACATGTTGCCAGCAGCGAGCCGGATGGCAACTCATTCCGGTATAGTGGTCCAGCGTACGCGGATGCCGCCGCCGTGATGACGTCCTCGACTGCCTTCGCATGGCGTTGAAAGAGGTCAAAAATCTGATCTCCCGCATTATCGGTCGACAAGCCTGGAAAGCAGTCGAGCGCGGACACGACTTCTGGGAAGTCTACGAGGAACCTCTCTTTGGGCGTCGACCGGACCCGCTGAAATAAAGAGACGTAACTGAGCGCCATACGCAGATCATCGTCGGCGCTACGATCGGCAAGGAGAAGGTCACGCATGTAGTTGCCGGACGGCTCATGATCTTCCATGCTGGCAGCAAGCACGGCGAAACGGCGGTCGATGCATTGCGAACAAACGCCACAGTGCTTCTGGTTCATGCTCCACTTCCGCGGGCGTGTACAACTGACCGTTTGGCCGAGCATGTCGGCCATCCCCGCTTCCTTGATCTTCTGGGTCACCTCCATCTTCGTCAGCCATTGAAGCGGCGTCCGGATGTTGATTTGGCGATCCAAAAGCATCGAGAACAGCGTCTCCAGCCCACGCAGCACCTTGGGGTGTGTTGTGCGCGTTGCTCGGCCTCCAATGACATCGCCTGCCAGTGGCAGATTGATGCTGACGACTCCATTCTCATAGAAGCTAAAACTGTCCTTGCCGGACATCGTCGCCACCACCAGCCCGAGGCAGGCGAACAGGAATGACCGCGTTCGCTGGGTAAACTCGCGAGCCCGCTCGCTCTCGTTGCTCACCCATACCGGAATGTAGGATAGCCGGCGATCAAAGCCGCGCTGCTTCAGGCCTTCCACCAGGCTTTCCTGAACCGCCCGAACCTTGGTGGAGGAATAGTGCCCAACAAGCGTTACCGATTTACCGAGTGTGACGATGTCGTTGACGGCCCCCGCGAACGAGTCGATGCCGCCGGAGAACAAGGCGACCTCGTCGTGCTCCGCAGAGGCATCAATCAAATCTGAAAAGTATCGTTCTTTCGGCTGGACCGGCGTCTCTGCCTTGCGAAAGTCGAACTCGTAGCTGTCGTCCGACAAAAATCCGAGAGTGGTCGCCAGAACCTCATGAAGGTCAGGGTCCTGCCAGACCTCCAGCCGACGCACTGGAATCGAAAACCGCAGGCTGCGACGCCAATTCTCCCCAAAATTCGTCAGTTTGTCCGAGCCTCGAACCAGTTTCTGGTCTGCGCAGTAGACGTAGGCTGCTACCTCCAGGAGGTCGATCAGCAGATCAGGCACGTTGCCGAGCATCGTCCGGCTGATGTAGTCAATGCGCAGATTGACGTTCTTGTCCGCTCCATGGACATCCAAGGTGATCGCGTCGGAGCCAGACGGCCGTGAAACTCCGCATTCGATCAGAAATCGCTTCACGGCGCGCCCTTTCTCATATCGAGTTCGATTCTGATCTTCTCGACCGCATGGCCGGAGAATCGACGAACGTCATTTTTTGATATCTGTTTGCCGTCCCTGTAGTGGTTCTTGCCGAGCCAGTCCTTGGCGAAGGCCCGCATGATGAGGGCCGCCTCATCGCAGTGGCGTCGGATAGAGCCATTGAACGCACGGAGATCGTGCACAGATCGCGCGACCCGACCGGCGCCAACCATATTGTGGAGGTTTCGATCCACGTAGTAGTGGATCACGCGGTCGACGAACTCCGCATAAAACCGATGCGCAAGCGCCGCAAACTGCTCTGTCCCCTTGAGCGCCGCAACCGAGGTGCGTACATCGATGGCCGTCGGAACCCATAGGGTTGGCAACGCGTCCCGCACCGCTTCCCCCAGCGCCGACAATCCAGCGCGTCGCGCTATCTCGCCAAGGTCCGTCGCACCAGCATGCAGCCCGCGCTGAACCTTTTCTATGGCTCGGTCGTAGCCGACCAGCACGTCCGTCAGGGAGGTTGGCGTCACGCCTGCCATGCCCAGTTCAGCGAGACTGGCCTGGAAATCTTTCGAAGCGGCAGCCTGGGGCACCCGGATGAGAAGCCACAAGGCCTCGATGAAAACCGGGTCTTTCAGGGCGAGCTGCAACGCGTCACGGCCGACCGCGGTAACTTGATCCACCAGATCTTTGGTAGGAGTACCACCCGTCACCAAATACCTGATGATCTCAGGCAACAGGCGATGAGCAGGTAGCTTCCCAAGTCGCTGATGTCCCATCGCGCGGCTACCCGCGGTTCGCTTGTGGCGCAGCCGCCGGGCCGTTCGACCAAGGAACCCTCGACATCAGGCGGAACCTCTCGTTAGGGTCGGGACAAAGAAAGGATTTCACGGTATCCTTTCTTTTTCAGGATGCCAAGGAAAGGAGCCTTTCGTAACCATGGCTTCAGAACGAGAGGCCTCGCGGCTTGGACGGAAGGTAACCATCTCGACAATCGGGGAGAAGGCTGAAGCATTCGTACCCCCGCGTCTGCCGCCAACCCCAGGCGTGCAGATGGATGGCCTCTACCGAAAACTCGAGAGCGCGAATCGCGCGCTCGGTAGGCTCGATGGGGTCACGTCGATCCTGCCTGACACCCCTTTGTTTCTCTACATGTATGTGAGGAAGGAGGCGCTGCTCTCGTCGCAGATCGAGGGCACGCAGTCATCACTCTCCGACCTTTTGCTCTTTGAAAGTGAGGAGGCGCCCGGCGTGCCGCTGGACGACGTCCAGGAGGTGTCGAACTACGTTGCTGCGATGAACCATGGCCTTACCCGAATTCGGGAGGGCTTTCCGCTCTCGCTCCGGCTCATTCGCGAAATCCATGACATCCTCCTGTCGAAAGGCCGTGGCAGCACCAAACAGCCTGGTGAATTCCGGCGCTCACAGAACTGGATCGGGGGCACACGCCCCGGAAACGCTCTCTTCGTGCCGCCGCCTCCTGAGTTCGTCCTGGACCTGCTGTCCGACCTCGAGGCGTTTATCCACGCCGACACTCCGGGCATCCCGTCACTGATCAAAGCAGGGCTGGTCCATGTTCAGTTCGAGACCATTCATCCGTTCCTTGACGGCAATGGGCGGTTGGGACGGCTCCTGATCACATTTCTTCTCTGCACGCAGGGTATCCTCAAGGAGCCGATCCTCTATCTCAGCCTGTATTTCAAAACGCATCGTCGGCACTATTACGATCTGCTGCAGCGCGTTCGGGAGCATGGCGACTGGGAAGCCTGGATCGAGTTCTTTCTGGACGGCATCACCGAGACGTCGCTGCAGGCGGCAGAAGCAGCCCGCGAGATCCTCAGCCTGTTCGAGGCTGATCGGCAGCGAATCGGGACTCTCGGTCGCCCGGCGGCATCTGCGCTTCGGGTCCACCAACTCCTGCAGCAGAAGCCGATCATCGGGATTCCTGCGGCGGCGCAAAAGCTGGCCATCTCGCCTCCGACGATCGCGAAGTCGATCCAGCATCTGGAGGACCTCGGCATCGTGCGTGAGATCACCGGAAAGCAGCGCAGCCGGATGTTCGTGTATGGTGGTTATCTGAGCATCCTCAGCAGAGGAACAGAGCCGCTGTGAGCTCACAAGTCGCCTGCCATTGCGAGGACAGTGACCGTGGATGAGGAAGTGATACGCTTGATAGAGCAGGCCGCGGCGCTCTGGCGGATATCAAAGAAGCGCCCTTCGCCCGCGGCGAACGTTCTCGATAACTGGGATCGGCTTCTGAACGATTGGGTAGCCGACGACAGCATGCCACTGCTGATCCGCAAAGGCGGTCTCTCACGAGGACAGGTCGTTCAGCACAAATCGGGACGGACGCTCGTCCCAACTGATAATACGCCTGCACATTGGTCGCTGTCGCTAACTCTCGATGGCGTCGTACCGTCACTCGACGAATGTCGTGCACAACTCGAGTCGGGCGCTTTAGGTGTTGCGCTCGCCTTCAAAGGAGACGAACGCAAGCAGGCTGCATACCACGGTATCTTGAAGAAATATAAAAATCTCACGAAATGGAGAATCTGCCATATCGAACCGGTCAGCGATGCATCCAAAACTCCCCTTCCGGAACGGAACATCGCCGACCTTCTTGAGCATTCAAAGCGTTTCTTGCGGCCCAGAAATATGTTTGTTGTCTCGCGGAGCTCCGGACTAGGAGAAGTAGGCGCCTTCATTCGGGCGTTCGCGGATGAAAATGCCACGCCTACGCAATAGAAGTACACCGGCGGACGATGAACCTCGCCCGGGACCACTCCTGAGCGAGGCCAATCCACCTGCATTGACCGCCGCACCGCATCGCCACCTCTTCGCCGACCTAGCTCCGTTTGGCGACATCGGCTCTGCCGAATGGCAGCGCCTCGAGGAGTTCCCTCGCCCGGGTCACAACGCGCAGGATCAGGCCGTTCTCGAATACCGCGACCAGGGCGCCGTCGGAGAAGCGGTCGGCGCGGAGGCAGGTGGTGAGGATGGCGGCTAGGTCGTCCTCGTTGGCGGTGGCGAGCGCTTCGCGGTCCTCGGTGAGGGCTTTGCCGTGCGGTGTGTTGTGCCAGGTTGACCAGTCGAGGGTCCGAATCCACCCGTAGGCGTAGGCCATGTGGCTGAACTGAATGGTCTGGTCTTCGTGGACGTAGCCGCCCAGCACGATGATGTCCCCGTCCAGGCGGCTGGGAATGTAGGTGGCGGCGCGGAAGTCGGGGGCGGAGATGATGGGTTCGAAGGCGGCGAGCGCGGACAGGCGTTCGCGGAGGGTCCAGTCACCAGTCATCCAGGGCGCGGCAAACGCATCGCCGATGGTGGTAGGCCAGGTGTCGTGGGTGGATTGATCGGGTTGGCCGGCGTCGAAAAGGGCTGCAGCACTGTGTTCGAGGCGGTCGCGCCAGGCGAGGACGTCGCGCCAATCTCCTGGGATCCCTGACAGACCATAGACCGCGCCTGCCAATTGGCCCGCGATTGCCGCGGTGGTGTCGGCGTCATCGCCGAGGTTGGCGGCGAGGAGGATGGCAGATCGAAAGTCAGTTGTGCGCGACACCGCCCATACCGCGGCCTGCAGGGATTTGGCGACATAGCCCGAACCCTGGATGCGGTCGCGATGCAGGCCACGCCAGCCGCCGTCGATTTGGGATGCGGCGTCGCCGGCCAGGATATCCGCCAGGCCCTGGCCCGCGATTGCGTCGGCCAGCATCGAGGCGAAGGTGGCCGAGGCGGCGAGGGTCGCCGGCGAACCATGCGTGGTACGGGTTTGCAGGTCCGCCACGCGCAGCATTTGCGCATGGTTCGACCAGTGGCGCACCGCGACCGGGGCGAGGCGCATCAGGGCGCCGTTTCCGGAGGCGGAGGGCGACGCAGACCCAGCCAGCGGCTCGCCATTGCGCTTGAACCGCATCAGGGCGGATCGGGTGGTATTGCCGATATCGAAGCAGGACCCGGTGCACGAGTAGGTGCCTTGCTCGTACCAATCCTGGAAGCGCGTCATGAGGTCATTCGGATCGAGCGCTGAATCGTGCAGGAGGCTATCGGCAAGGGCGAGCGCCATTGCCGTGTCGTCGGTCCATTGGCCGCGCTTGAGGTGATGCGGGCCGCCATCGCGCATGTCGTCGAGAATGGCGAAGCGCGGCTTGGGCTGGAATTCGATGGCGGCGCCGACGGCATCGCCGACCGCGAGGCCGATCATGGCGCCGACGGCCCTGTCGCGCAGGGCGGCGGGGGATGTCGGGGGTTGCGGTAGGGGTGTGGGACGGCCGGCCTCGACCCAGCGTTCCTGGGCGCGGGTTTCAACCGCGCCGCGACGGACCGCGCGAACCTCGGCCATGGCATCCGCTGCGGGCACACCGGATTCGACGAGCAGTCGCGCGGCGAGCATGCCGGAGCGTCCGATACCGCCGCGGCAATGGATCAGCACGCGGCCTCCGCAGGCCAACACCGTCCGCAGTTTCGCCGACCGGGCCGGCCAGGCGGCTTCGAAGGCCGCGTCGGGGACGTCGACGTCGACGATCGGCCAGTGGTGCCATTCCATGTGGCGACGGCGTACCTCGGCGCCGATAGTGGCAATCGCGACCTTCTCCAGTTCATGCTGCTCCATGAGAGTGACGACGGCCGCGGCGTTCCAGGCCGCGATCCGGTCGAGGTCGATGCGGAGGTCGCGATCGTGATGGCCGGAGACTGAGTCGGGCTGCTTCTTGCCGGGGGCGAAGGTGATCCCGATCATGCCGCCGCCGGTGCTCATGGGCACTTCGGCAATCTGCAGCGGGTTGTTGGTCGAGGTCAGGATCTGGCGGGGCATTGGCTTTATCTCCGGTTGGTTGATGCCCCAGGCTAGACCGGCCTACGCTTGGTGCGACGCCTCGTCGGAATTGTCCGGATTGGCGGAACGGTGCCGGATGGAGATGCGCGATGGCGGAGCGGTTTGTCGGGTTCTACTGGACGTTGCCGGTGAACTGGGCCGGGTTTCGCGAGCTTCCCGTGGACGTGTCCGCCGCGGCGGCGGCCAGCCAGACGATCCAATATCAGCGCGAGCGCGTGCGCCGATATGTGGCGGGCGAGCATGGCGAACTTATCGACGAGATCGCGTTCATGGATGTGCGTACCGATCGGGCGACCGAAATTGTGGAAGCCGAACTGAAACGCCGGGTCTCAAAATACGCAGGGCGCGCGATCCTGCTGTACGTGGCCTTTGACGAACATCATCGTTGGCGGCACAACCCGTATCTCCGCGCCGCCGCGGAATCCATCGGGATCGAATTGCTCCCGCTTTCCCCTGAGCCAATCGAACTCGACGGCCGTAGGTTCGATCCGATCGCTCACTTCACGAAGTGGCGCAGCCGAGACGAGGAGGAGAAGGATCGCTTGCGCTACGAGGCCACTGACGGCCTGCGCCAGGCGCTGCAACAAATCTCCTCGAAGCGCGGACGCTGGGCGGAGATCGCTGCGACGCTGAACGCAAAGGGTGTCCGGTCGATACAGGGTGATGTTTGGACGGCGGAGGGGGTGCGAAAACTGGCGACGAGAATGGCGGCGCTGTGAAGTGGCGTCCGGCCCGCATGGCGGGAACCACGCACGACTACGCGCCCTCGTGCTTCCACAGTCCTGCCAATGGATTTTTGGAAGCCGGGTTCTGGAAGCAAAAAATTGATGCGCTACCTAGCGTACAGGATCAACATCCGATAGACGCAACTGATAACGACTGGGCCGCCGCTGTCATGGATTGGAGCGAGATTCTGACCCAAAGCGAAGCTGAGTTTACTCAGGAAGTGTTGGCGTACCTTGAGTCCGTTCCCTGGGCTGGGGCGCTGGTCCAGGAAATTGGGCGCCGCGGGGGACTCAGCTACAAGAACAAGCCGCTCCTGTTCGAGGCACGCGTGGCATATGCACTCGCACAGGCAGCGATCACGGCGGTCGAGTATGAGTACTGTGCCGAAGTAGGCGCCAGTAGGGTCGACTTTCGATTAGGGGGGCAACCGGAATGGTTGGTGGAGGTCGTAAGCATCGGACGGAGTGATGCCGTTAACGAAGCAACCTTTCACTCCGGCCCATACTTCGGGACCACACTTTCGTCGCCCAATGCTTCGCAATCTATGGAGGAACGCCGGCGGAGCGAAGAGGGCGAAGCATTGCTTGTGGTACAGAAGATTGGCGAGAAGCTGCATGACGGCACGGCGCCGATCAAGTTTCCGGTTCCGTCGTCAGGAAAGTATCACGTCGTTGTCGTCGATATGCGTGGGCACCTCGGTGGGGGTGACATCATGGACTGGAGGCAGATTGCCTATGGCGCCGAATCTGTCCCCCTGGAATATCGCAAGCATTGGCTAGACAAGAATAACCAACAGATCCCGCTGCGGGGAGTATGGCACCCGGATAATCTGATGCGCTCTGCGGCGACAGCACGCGAAAGGCTCCACGCAATCATGTTCGTCGCAGAAGAGCACTACGTTAATGGTGGGCTTTCACAGGGGGCTTGGATTGCATGCAATCCACACTTGTTTGCCGACGAAGCGGCGGCTCGTGGGGTGCTCAATAGTTTTCCCCTTTGGCGCCCGACGAAAGAATTTGAGGGAACGTAGAGAGCATGCGATGGCCTGGGTTCGCTCTGCCAGCAAGTGGCAATCCAACACAGGGTCGGCGCTGACCATGGCGACCACCCCCTCCAACCGAACCATCGTTCTGCATCTACTTCGGGGTGCTGTGCCCGAGCGCGCCGACAAGATCAGCAGCCTGTGGAAACAGTACGGTCATGCGGTGGAAGTCGCGGCGAGCACCACAGGCGTGACAATGAACGCCGATGACCAGCGCATCCGGTTCGACACGAAGACGATTGACTTATTCTGGCTGCTCGGCTTTAGCGCATGGCGCGCCATCGAGGTCTATTCGCCGGCCTTAGTAGTGGCAACGTCGAGCGGAGTACCGCTCGACCAAGCCCTCAGCATCGATACTGAACGAGGCCAGTACGAATTCGATTTCAAGCAGCGCATCGGCATCGCCCACACGCTTATCACAGCCGAGCAGACATCCGACATTTCCTGGCCGGCAGACGTGCCCGAGCCGACCGCCGATCGCGAAAGCCTGGGCGACGTCCAGCACAAGGCAGCATTTGATCTCGTCTCGCTTGGGCTAGCCTTCGCCCTGCTGCACGAGTTCCAACACGTCATGTTTTGTGCAGATAAGAGCGCGCCATCCACGCTGCCAGAAGAAGAAATCGCCTGCGATACCTATGCTCGTGACTTCATGACGAGTGGCGCCGACGCCTACGCAAAGGAGCACGGGCACAAATTCGCAGAAGTCCAGCAGAAGCGCGCGATGGGGATAGCTCTTGCGGCGGTGATCATCCACGCGATGACACCAACGCACGCACATTGGGGTAACCGCCAGTACCCTCCGATCGCCGAACGGCTGACCGCGATGATAAACGGCTACACTCTCCCGGACGGTTCGTCCTTCTGGCCTTTTACGGCCTGCCTGCTGATCGCGCTCATGCGCGGGGAGAATCGCCCACTCGACATTGTCGCGCACACGGACAGGGAAATGGTCGACTTGCTTCTCGACCGGCTCCGCTGACGGCCAGGGAGCGTGCCACGTGACGTACCGGCTTCCGTCTTTCGCCGGCGCCATCCGTATCGTGAGGAGCCGTCCAGTTCGATGGCCGGGAACCACGCACGAGTACGCGCCCTCTTGCTTCCACAGTGCTTCCAGAGGATTTTTGGAAGCGGGTTTGTGGAAGCAGGAAGGCGCATAAGCATTTGGAATATTTAGAGAATTTGGTTGCGGGGAGAGGATTTGAACCTCTGACCTTCAGGTTATGAGCCTGACGAGCTACCGGGCTGCTCCACCCCGCGTGGGTGTGGGTGGGTTGGTTTTGAGTGAAGAGTCTGGGTTGGAAGACCTGGCGGCGACCTACTCTCCCGTGCCTTGAGACACAGTACCATG
>CAIYSR010000097.1 GCA_903928895.1 uncultured Rhodospirillales bacterium
ACATCGCGACACAGGTCCATCCCGACGTTGACTCATGTTCCCGATCCGCATGCAACCAGCATCAGCGGCAAACGCAAAAAAAGGAACTCACTGTTGCCAATCGGACTCACCGGGGGGGCTTGGGAGTTACAAAAAAAGAAACAAAAAAACTTCGTCCGTGACTTCGCCGTGGATGAAACCGCAGACTCCCACGGATAAAAGTTTTTTGCTTCTTTTTTTCAAAAAAGAAGCGCTCCCCTCACCCCCCCCAATTCCGCCCGGAGAAATCGAGAAAAAACGACGGCGCCGCCCGCCACTTCAGCGTCGCCTGCTTCGCCGTGAATGCCGCGTTCTGGTGCAGCACCACATAGGCCGGGTCCTCGCGCTCGCAGATCGCCAGCATCCGCGCGAACAGTCTCTGCCGCTCCGCCATGTCGGTGCCGCTCTCCAGCGCCAGCGACAGCCGGTTCATCTCCTCGTTCGACCATTCCCCATTGCCGCGCTGCGCCCCGTTGGGCCCGTGCTGGTTGACGATCGAGGACACCGGATCATCGAACGTCGCCGCGTTCGACCAGTCCCGCATCCCCCGCGGCCCGCCCTTGTCCAGCACCTGCGCCCAGTTCTCCTTCACCTCCAGCCGCAGGTTGATCCCCACCGCCCGGCAGAATTCGACAATGATCTGCGCCGTCGCCACCTCGGCCGGATAGTAGTCGTTGCGGGCGCGATAGACGATCGGATCCCCCTTGTAGCCCGCCGCCGCCAGCAACGCCCGCGCTTGCGCCGGATCGTGCTGCGGCACGCGCCAGCCCGGCACGAACATCGGCCCGTAGAACTCCCATTGCAGCCCCGGCGGCACCCGTGACCGCCCCGCCCACAGCGCATCCACGATCGCCTGCCCGTCGATCGCATGCGCAATCGCCAGCCGCACCCGCGGGTCCACCAGCGCCGGATGCTGCTTGTCGAACGCCAGGATGCGATGGTTCGCCACCAGCCCGCCTTGCACCTCCAGCCCCCGCGTCTTCTCCACCCCGGCGATCTGGTCGGGCGGCAGATCGGCGGCGAACTGCACCTCCCCCGCCTGCAACGCCGCCACCCGCGCCGCCGTCTCCGGAATTTCCAGGAACCGCACCGACCGCAACGGCGGCCGCCCGCCCCAGTACTCGTCGTGCGCCTCCAATTCCAGCACCGCATCCGGCTTGAACGTCCGCAGCCGATACGGCCCCGTCCCCACCGGCCTGTTGCGATTGCCCTGCCAGTCCGCCCCCTCGCGCCAGGCTCGCGCCGAGACGATCTGCGCCCCGCTGGCCGACAGGCGCCCCTCCAGCGTCAAGTCCGGCGTGCGATTGACCACCCGCACCGTCAAGCCATCGACGATCTCCACCCGCTCCAGCGCCGGAAAATACCGCCGCGCCACCGCCCGCACATCGCCGGGCAGGCTCTCGGCCGAGGTCCGCTCCGCCCCGAACGAAAACGCCACATCCTCCGCCGTCAGCACATCCCCGTTGTGCAGCTTCACCCCCGGCCGCAGCGCCAGCTCCACCGTGCGCGCATCCACCCGCTTCCACGATGTCGCCAGCCCCGGCACCCGTTCCAGCGCCCCCTGCTGGTTGCGCCCGATCAGCGTCTCCAGCAACGAGCCGGTCCAATGCTCCGACGCGTTGGAGGACTGCTCGCGAAACACGTCGAGCACCCCCGAATTGCTGATCTTCTGCACCGCCACCGTCACCGACGGCCGTCCATCTCCCTGCGCGATCGCGAACCGCGGCAGCGCAATTGCGCCCGCCAGCACGGCGCGCCGCCCCAGCTTCCCCATGACCACTAGCTCTTCCCCGCGCGCGGCACCGCCGAGAAATGCCGCTCCAGCACCGAGCCCCCCAGCGAAATCACCAGACAGGCAAAGAAGAACACGATCGCCGCGAACACATAGCCCTCCGACGCCAGCCCGGTCCACGCCGGGTCCTTCAGCGACTGCCCCACCACCCCCATCAGATCGAACAGGCCGACGATCGAGACCAGCGACGTGTCTTTGAACAAATCCACCGCGATGTTGATGATCCCCGGGATCGCCAGCCGCAACGCCTGCGGCAACACCACCAGCAGCTGCACCTGCGTCGTGTGCATCCCCAGCGCCAGCGCCGCCTCGGACTGCCCGCGCTCCACCCCCTGCAAGCCCCCGCGCACGCACTCCGCCATGTAGGCCCCGGTGAAAATCGTCATCACCACCAGCGCCCGCACCAGATTGTCGACATTCACCCCGTTGGGCAGAAACAGCGGCAGCAGCACAAGCCCCATGAACAGCACCGTCAGCAACGGCACCCCGCGCCAGAACTCGATCAGCCCGATGCTGCCATAGCGGATCACCGGCCAGGTCGAACGCCGTCCGAACGCCAGCGCGATCCCGATCGGCATCGCGCCGCCCAGCGCGACAAACGAGATCACCAGGTTGAGCATCAATCCGCCCCAGCGCTCCGTCGGCACCGCCGCCAGTCCGAACATCCCGCCGGCCAGCAGCACCGCATCCGCCACCGGCACCACCGTCATCAGCGCGAGCAGCCAGGCCCCGCGCCGCCGATGCGAAAACAGCGTCCCCGTCCCCACCACCACCAGCAGCGCCAACCCGGCATGCACCCGCCAGCGCTCGCCCTCCGGATAGGTGCCGTAGAAGAACAGCGCGAAGCGCGCCCGGATGAACGCCCAGCACGCCCCGTCATCGGCCAGCCGGCACGCCGCCCGGTTCGCCGCCTCCCACACCGCATGGCCGAACATCCACCGCACCAGCCCCGGCAGCAGCAGCGCGAACAACGCCACCATCAGCAGCGTCACCACGGTATTCCCGCGCGAGCCGAACAACGCCTTGAACAGCGGCGCCTGCATCACCCGCTTCATCATCGGCCCTGCAGCGCCAGCCGCCGGTTCCACGCATTCATCCCCGCCGAGGCGATCAAATTCACCACCAGGAACACCCCCAGCACCAGCGTCATCACCTCGATCGCCCGGCCCGACTGGTTCAGCACCGTGCGCGCGAAAATCTGCAAAATCTCCGGATACGCGATCGCCGCCCCCAGCGTGGTGGACTTGATGATGTTCAGATACTGGCTGGTCAGCGGCGGGATCAGCAGCCGCAACGCCTGCGGCAGCACCACCAGCGCCATCGTCCGCCCCTTCGTCAGCCCCAACGAAAACGCGGCCTCCGTCTGCCCCTTGTGCACCCCCAGGATCGCGGCCCGCACATTCTCGGCGATGAACGCCGACGTATAGATCGACACCCCCAGCGCCAGCGCTAGAATCTCCGGCGGAATCCGCACGCCCCCGACAAAATTGAACCCCTTCAGCGCCGGCGGTTCCCACTGCGCCGTGAACCCCGCCGCCAACAGCCCCACAATCAGCACCGGCGGCAACACCAGCAGCCGCGGCACCAGCATCCCCATCCGCTTCCACAGCACCGCCGCCACCAGCACGCCTACCAGCGTGATCCCGCTGATCCAGTCCCACAACTCGCCCGACGCCGCCGGCACATACAGCCCACGCACATTCAGGAACACCGAGGTCCCGATCGTCACGCTCTGCCGCATCGGCGGCAACGCCTGCAACACGGCAAAATAGAAAAACACGATCTGCAACAACTGCGGCGTGTTGCGGATCACCTCGATCAACGCCCGCGACGTCCCCACCGCCAGCAAATTCCCGGACAATCGCATCAACGCCAGCGTCAGCCCCAGCGCCGAGGCAAACACGATGCAGATCGCCGACGCGAACAACGTGTTCACCCCTGCCACCCACAACGCCCGCCCGTACGGGAAATTCACATCCCATTCCACCAGATGGAACGGAATATCGAACCCCGCCTTGGCCCACAAAAATCCGAACCCGAACTGGATCCCGCGCACCGCGAGATTGGTCGCCACATTGTTGGCGAAGTACAGCACGACGGCGGTGGCCGAAACCACCGCCGCCGCCTGCCAGGCCAGCGCCCGTCCCTTGCCCGTCAAAGCGCCGGCCTCCTCAGCATCGACCCGATTTCAGCGGATCGGCAGCGGGTAATGCAGCCCGCCCTTGGTGTAGAGGTTGTTCTGCCCGCGCGGCAGGTTCAGCGCCTTCGTGCCGAAATGCGTCTCATACATCTCGCCGTAGTTGCCGGCCACCTTGATCGCCCGCAACGCCCACGCCTCGTCCAGGCCCAGCGCCTTGCCGGTATCGCCCTCGGCGCCCAACAGACGCAGGATGAACGGGTCCTTGGTCGACGCCTTGAGCTGGTCCGCATTGGCTTTGGTGATGCCGAACTCCTCGGCCGACTTCAGCGCATTGTCGAGCCAGAAGATGATCTTCTGCCAGCGCGCGTCGCCCGAACGGATATGCAGCCCGAGCGGCTCCTTGCTGATGGTTTCCGGCATCACGAACCACTCGTCCGGCTGCTTCAACGTCGAACGCATGCCCGCCAGCGAGCCGGTGTCGTCGGTGTAGCCGTCACAGCGCCCGGCCTCCATCGCCGCGATCGCCTCTTCCGGCTTGTCGAACAGCAGCGTGCCGATCTTCGCCCCGGTCGAACGCGCGAAATCCGCGATGTTCAATTCCAGCGTCGCACCCGTCACCGTGCAGATCGTCGCCCCCTGCAACTCGGCCGCCTTCGTCACGCCCACGCTTTTGCGCACCAGAAAGCCCTGGCCCGCATAGAAATTCACCGCCACCTCATCGAGGCCCAGCACCGTCGAACGCGTAAACGTCAGCGTCGAATCGCGGATCAGCACATCGATCTCGCCGGCCTGCAACACCGTGAACCGCGCCGCCGCCGTCGTCCCGGTGTACTTCACCTTTTCGGGATCACCCAGCACCGCCGCCGCAATCGCACGGCAATAATCGATGTCGATCCCGTGCCAGACGCCCTTGTTGTCCTGGAACGCAAAGCCCGGAACACCCGTGTCGATGCCGCAATTCAGCGCACCGCGCTTCTTGATCGCCTCCACCGTCGGCCCCGGCGGCGCCGAAACCTGCGCCTGCGCCACGGTGGTGGCGAGGAAAACAGCCGCACCCGCGGCCAACACCAGGCGGCCAGCACGCAATGCGCGTGCGGGAAGTGAGGTCATGCCAGTCTCCCTTGTTTTGTCGGTTTGCACCGCACCGGAGGCTGAACGATTCATGGCTGGGTTGCAACCGGCGGTTGCCATCGCCCCGTGACAAAGGCAGCAAAACGCGCCTGGCTTGAAACAGGAAGCAAAAACCCTCAACCGGTGCCCCCCACCTCACGCCTGCTCCGGCACCCGTCCATACACCGCGACAAACTCCGGCTCCCCATAATCCCCCGCCTCCTCGTCCGCCAAAATCCGGACGATCTGCCCCCCCACCACCGACCCGCCCGCCATCGCCTTCTCCGCCCGCCGCCGCGCCTCCTCCACCGACCGACACACCACCGCCACCCCCGCCTTCAACCCGCCCCGCGTGCCCGACACATACGGCTGAAAAACAATCCTCTCCGCAACCGCCATGAAAACCCCCAAAATCCCACCCGGCACACCACCGCGCGCCCCACCCTAGCACACCCCGCCGCCCTCACCTTGGTAACCGCGTAGGATGGGTAAGCAAAGCGCCACCCATCACCCCAAGCCAACAAGCAAACCAGCCCCGGGCCAGCCCGCACCCGCCGGGGGGCCGCGCCCCCGGCCCGACCGGAGGATCATCCGAGCCACCCACGCCTTCCACCCCACCCCACCCAACCACCCAAAAATGTAGGATGGGTAAGCAAAGCGCCACCCATCACCCCAAGCCACCAGCAACCAAGCAGCGGGCCAGCCCGCACCCGCTGGGGGCCGCGCCCCCAGACCCGCATCCATGAGCCCCCCTTGCGAAACACTCGCGCAACGGTCACGCTCCTGACATGCCTGACATCCACGATCACCTCATCGCCTACGCAACCAACATCCGCCGCGACCGCCGCGCCAATCCCGGCGTCTCAGGCGACGGCACCGCGCTTGAACTCCTCCTTGCGCCGCGCATGCAACAGCTGCTCGAAACGATTCTCGCCGAACGCCACCCTCACGGCCCACGCCTCCTCCCCGAATACACCCGGCAAGGCATCGGCCGCCCCGACCTCGCCTTCAAGCGCACTGGTGAGCCCGCCCGCGCCTTCATCGAACTCAAACAACCCGAAACCGGCCTGAACCCTCGCTCGCTCCGCGGCCACAACGCCGATCAGTTCCGCCGCTTCTCCGGCCTCCCCCTCTGGGGTTTCTGCAACTTCCACACCATCCACCTCTATCGCCGCGGCGATCTTCAGCAGCAGGCCATCATCCTCCCCGCGATGACCCTCCTGCCCACCACCAGCGACGCCGAGGCCGACCGCTTCATCCGCCGCCATGACCCGGCACCATTTCTCGACATCGTCGAAACCCTCATCCTCGCCTCCGTCCCAATCCTCCGCAACCCCCACCAGATCGCCGAAGCCCTCGCCCACGCCGCCCGCCTGACCCGCCAAATCGTGCTCGACCTCTGCCGACAAGGCGCCCCTGCCGCCCTCGCTGAGGTCCAAATCGAGTTTCGCGAAACCCTCTTCGCCCATCCCGCGGCCGGCGGATATGATACCTCCGACGAAAACGACCTCTTCGCCAACGCCTTCGCTCAAACCATGGCCTTCGGCCTCCTCCTCGCCCGTGAGGCCACCGGCACCAACGTGAACCGGGACGCCTACCGCAACCTGCCAGAAGGCGCCTACCCCCTTCTACGCGCCACACTGCGCGCTTTGACCCAAGACGAACTGCTCGACCTGCTCGGCGCCGCCTTCGACGTCCTGCAAGACACCGTCAACGCGATCGACACAACCTACCTCGCCCCTCGGGCCGGTTCCGATCCCATCCTCTATTTCTACGAGGACTTCCTTGATGTCTTCGACCATGATGCTCGCAACCGCCACGGCGTCTTCTTTACGCCCGTCCGGGTCGTCAACTTCATGGTCGCCGCCACCGACCGAGCCCTCCGCGAAGCTCTCGGCACCAACGGACTGGCCGACCCATCGGTTATGCTGCTTGACCCCGCCTGCGGCACCGGCACTTTCCCTATTGCCGCTGCCAACTGGGTAGCGAATGAAATCCGTACCACCATGGGTGAGGGCGCAGTCGCGGCAGAACTCGCCAACCTCGCCACCCGCCTGCACGGCCTCGAACTACTTGTCGGCCCCTACACCGTCGCCCATTTCCGGCTGCTCCGTGAACTATCTCCGCCTGGTCATCCCCTCACGACCCGCCTCCCAGTTTACCTCGCCGATACCCTCGCGCCGCCCATCGGCGCGACCGGTGTCCTTCCCCGCCTCGGCTTCATGTCCGCCCCCATCGTCGCCGAACGCACCGCGGCCGATATCCTCAAGCGCGATACCCCGATACTTGCCATCTTGGGCAATCCCCCCTACCGCCGCCTGAGCGCTGGTGAGGAGGCTGGAATCACCCGCGGCTGGCCAACGGCTTCTGGGACGACCTTAAGGCGCCGGTGCGCAACGCCGGTTGGGGCAACGACCTCAATACCTTTCCGGAACTCAGCGTCGCCTTTTGGCGCTGGGCACTTTGGAAACTGTTCGAAAGCGACGGCGCCCCGCGTCGAGGGGTCGTCTGCTTTATAACCAATCGCACATTTCTCTCTGGCCATCCTTACGCTGGCCTGCGTCAGATGATGCGCCAACGCTTCGACACCATCGACATCATCGACCTCCGTGGCGATAGCCGTCGCGCCCGGCCCGCAGGGATCCCGAAAGACGACAATGTTTTCGCCATTCAAGTCGGCGTCTGTGTCACGATTGCGGTTGCCTATGGCGGGCCGCGTGTTCCCGGTACTTCGGCTCGAATTCGCTATGCGGATGCTTGGCGAGGCAACCATTTTACAGCGTCTGAAAAATTAGATTGGCTAGATAATGGCACAAGAAATCCAGCGGCTATAGATTTTGTTGAAATAGATACAGCTGATCTGGCTGATTTTGTTCCAAAATCGTTTCAAGGCCTGGATTGGCCTTCCCTTAGGTCGACCTTTAGCTTCGGCTCGTCCGGAATCGAGACGAAACGAGACCACCTCGCATATGCACTTTCAGAGATGCAGTTGCGGCACCAGATACATGAGTTCAGTTTGCTACCTGAAGACGAGGCACGGGTTCTGTTTCACGAAACCGGTGCAAGGCTCTCGGAGGAGGCCAAGCAGGTGAACTGGGATAGAGGAGCAGTCGTCCGGGTGGCGTATCGCCCGATGGACGTACGATCCCTTTATTTGCATGAGGCATTTATCGATCGCCGGAGACCAGCACTCCAGGACTGCTGGGGGGCGACGAATGTTGGCATGTTTGCCATGCCAAACGGTACCGGCGCCGGCCCTGCCATTTGGATCCATAGCGATCTACCTGATCGCCATGCATTCCGCGGAAGCTATGGTGGCTACGCGTTTCCACTGTGGGACCGCCGAACCGGGAACGAGGTGTCCAATTTTGCGCCGTATGTGATTGCCGGTCTGTCTGCTACCTATGGACAGCCTGTGGCGGTTGAAAGCATCTTTGATGCCACCGCGGCGTTGCTCTCAGCAACTACCTACACAAGACGTTTCGCTTGGGACCTTGAAGAGAGTTTCGCCCACATCCCCTTCCCTGCCGACTCTGCAACCTTCGCCGCGGCTGCGAGGATAGGCGCCGAAATCCGCGCCCTCGAAACCTTTGCCCGCAGCCCCGCCCAACGATTCCGTACCGCCCGCCTCGCCGGCCGCGCCACCGGCGTCACCCTGGCCGTTCCCACCCCTCGCCTCGCCTACCTCGATGATGGCGCGGGGGGCGGTTTCATCCCCTTGCAGGAAGACCAATCCCTCCGCATCGCCGGCGTGCCCAACGGCGTCTGGGAGTTCGCCGTCAGCGGCTACCCCGTCCTCTACCGCTTCCTCTCCGCCCGCAACGGCGAGGCTCTCGACGCCCCCATGCACCGCGCCATCCTTGATCTCGTCTGGCGCCTGACCGAACTCCTCCATTGGTTCGACGCCGCCGACGCCGTCCTCGCCGACGCCCTGGTCCGTCCCCTCACCAACGCCGACCTTGGTCTCGCCCCCGCTTCCCCGACTCGCCCGGCCGGGCTAGACTCCGACCATCATGAGCCAGACGACACCCCAGCTTGACCTATTCGCCGCGCACCCAGCCCCCGCGCCGGACTACTCATTTGCCGGCTACGCGGCCACCATGCCAGCCGTCGTCCGCCCGCGTCTTCAGGCGCTCCTGGCCGAGTTGCAGGCCGCTGCCCGAAACCCATGGAATACCCAGCGCACCGGTGTGCACTGCATCCTCTTCCAGCAGATGACCAACTGGCTGCCGGCCGAGGAACGCGACGACCTCCGCGCCGCCTTCGGCGCCGAACTCGATCGCCTCGGAATCGTGACCTAACCGGTCAGCCATCGTCTACGCTGCCGCCTCTGCGAATTTTTTGAAATTCCCGCGGCGCCTGAAATCTATCGCTTGACACGATACAAAAAGTTATTATATTTACCTGACATATGTCAACCGTCGCCACCACCTTCCGAGTCATCCTCACCGGCCTCCAGGCCGTCATCGCCCTCGTCGCGGCCAAAAACCACCCGCGCGCCGAACTTCTCTCCCGCGCCTACTTCCACCTCAACCGCACCATCCAGCGCTTCGAAAAA
Source organism: uncultured Rhodospirillales bacterium (assembly GCA_903928895.1). GTDB lineage: Bacteria > Pseudomonadota > Alphaproteobacteria > Acetobacterales > Acetobacteraceae > CAIYPH01. The sequence continues at coordinate 9,619 of CAIYSR010000097.1, forward strand.
CTCGTCGCCCACTGGCGCGACAACACCCTGCCCAGGCAGCGCAAACGTGCGTCCCGCCCCGCCCGCCCCCAATCCACCCCCCGCCTCCCCACCAGCCAATCTTGGCTCGTCCGCGCCGCCGACCACTACAACGCCCGCGGCCACGCCAGCCAACTCCAGCACTTCCTCGCCACCCCCGAATGCGTCGCCTTCCTCGCCGAAGTCCCGCGCGCCGGGCGCATCCTCCGCCCCCTCGCCAAATCCCTCGGTATCCAAATGCCCGGCGACCCGCCACCCCCCAACCCCAAACCCGCCAAAACACCCCGGCTACCCCGGCCCGCCCCGCCGGCCAGGGGCGGGATGACCCCGGCATCCACCATCCTCACCCCCAACC
>CAIYSR010000098.1 GCA_903928895.1 uncultured Rhodospirillales bacterium
ATCGTGCCGATATCGCAGGATTGATGGCCTGCGGCGCAAGCAAGATCGGTGTTTTCAACTGAACGTCGCTGATCCAGCCGCTGAATGGAACGGGTTCAAAGGGCCCGCGGCCCTTTGCCGGCGGAGCCTTGATTGCCTTGTCTGCCTTCACACGAATGCCCTGCGTGGCGGGGGCGTCCGTGGGCGGGGCCGTCACCGGCGAGGGTCTTGGAGCCCTAGGAAGCCTCGCGTAACATTCACCTTCGCTGGTGAGGCCGCGGCGACGCGCTCCGGGCAAGGGGATGAAGTATGGCCGGGACACAGATTGGACGGATCGCCGAATTCCCGCGCGCCAGCGGCGCGATGACCGTCGGCGGCTGCCGCCTCACCGCCGCAGGAGGCCCCGCATGAGCCCCCCTGCTGACGACCACACCGACGATCCCCACGCCGTCATCGCCGCGTTGCGCGCCGAACTTGCTGCCCGCGACAGCGACTTCGCCGAGCATATCGACCACCAGGCCGCCACAATCGATGTGCTCAAGGCGATGTCGGCGTCGCCGGGCGATCCGCAGCCGGTGTTTGATTTGATCGCGCGGCGCACCCAGCAACTGTGCGACGGGGTCTCCGGCTCGCTGTTCGAATTCGACGGCGAGCACGTCCATCTTCGCGCCGTCCACCGGTTCGACGGTGAGACCATCGCCGACGCGGTGGAGGCCCACCGGCGCCAATATCCGATGGCGCTCAACCGTGGCTCGGTGGTCTGCCGCGCCATCATGGACCGCGACGTTGTGCATATCCGTGACGCCGATGCCGACCCGGAGATCGCCGCGGCCCTGCGCAACCTCGGCTCGCGTTCCCTGCTGGCGCTGCCGTTACTGCGCGACGGCAAGGTGGTCGGCGCCATCGGCCTCACCGCGACCGCGCCCGGCGGCTTCTTCGACAGCCAGATCGCGCTGTTGAAGACGTTCGCCGAGCAGGCGGTGATCGCGATCGGCAGTGCGCAGACGTATCGGGCGTTGCGGGAGCAGACAATCGAGGTGCAGGAGGCGCTGGAGCGGCAGACGGCGACGGCCGACATCCTCAAGGTCATCAATACCGCCCAGGGCGATCTTGCGCCGGTGTTCGATGCGATCCTTGAGAAGGCCCATCTGCTCTGCGGCGCCACCATCGGCTCGCTGATGCGCTACGACGGCGCCCAGTTCCATGCTGCTGTCATGCGCGGCTTTCCGCCCTCGGCGGAAGCGGTGATGCAGCACCCGATCCCGCCGACGTCCCGTCATCGCGAACTGATGGATGGCGGCCGCTTCGTCCACGTCACCGACTTGGCGGGCGACCCCGGTGCCGGTTCGGGCGTGACCCAGGCGCTCCTCGCGGACACCGGCGTGCGCACGCTCCTGCTGGTACCGCTGCGGCAGGACGACGCCTTCCTCGGCTTCATCAGCGCCTTCCGCGACGGCGTGCGGCCGTTCGCCGAGCGCGAGATCGCGCTGTTGGAATCCTTCGCAGCCCAGGCCGTAATCGCGATGGAGAACGCGCGGCTGCTGACGGAGACGCGCGAAGCGCTGGAGCAGCAGACCGCGACGGCGGAGGTGCTCGCGGTCATCAACGCCAATCCGGGCAACCTCGCGCCGGTGTTCGATGCCATCCTCGAGAAGGCCATGCGGCTGTGCGGCGCCGCGTTCGGCCTGATGTATGTCGCGGACGGCGAGAGGATGCGCAGCGTAGCGACGAACGGCATACCCGCGGGCCTCGCGGCTTTCAGGGCAGCGAACCCGATTGTGGGCTCCTCGGGGGGGCCGATGTCACGGTTGCGGCAAACGCGCCGCGCCGTTCACATTGACGATTGGCGGGACGAGGACATCTTCAAGTCAGGCAATCCCGGCGCCATCGCACTGGCGGAGCTGGGAGGTGCGCGGACGGTTGTGCTCGTGCCGCTTTGCAAGGACGCAGACGTCAGCGGCGCCATCACAATCTACCGGCAAGAGGTGCGCGCCTTTTCCGCCAAGGAGGTCGCGCTGCTGGAAAACTTCGCCGCCCAGGCGGTGATCGCGATGGAGAACGCGCGGCTGCTGACGGAGCAGCGGGAGGCGCTGGAGCGGCAGACGGCGACGGCGGAGGTGCTGGGGGTGATCAACGCCAACCCGGGCAACCTCGCCCCGGTGTTCGACGCGATGCTGCAGAACGCGCTGCGTCTGTGCCGGGCGGCCTCCGGGATGCTTTACACCTATGACGGGCAGCGGTTCGCGTTGGCGGCAAGCAGCGGTGTCAGCGAAGCGATGGTCGAACACTGGCGCCGGAATCCGCAGCCCACGACGCCGGACTCCCCGCCGGGACAAGTGCTCGTCACACGGCGACCCGTTCAGGTGGTCGATGTCCTGACCCATCCGTTTTTCTTGGCTAACCTCGATCTCAGCGTACCCCAACTGGACATCGGCGGTGGGGGACGACGCTCGGTGTTGAACGTGCCGCTGCTGAAGGACAACGCGGTGGTCGGGCTGTTCGTGATCTACCGGCTTGAGCCGGGGGTGTGGCCGGACAAACAGGTCGCACTGCTGGAAAACTTCGCCGCCCAGGCGGTGATTGCGATGGAGAATGCGCGGCTGCTGGGGGACTTGCAGCAGCGGACCGCCGATCTGCAACGCTCGGTGGAGTACCAGGCGGCGACCATCGACGTGCTGAAGGTGATGTCGGCCTCGACGGCGGACACGCAGCCGGTGTTCGACGTGATCCTGCGGCATGCGATGGCGCTGAGCGACGCGGTGTTCGGGGGGTTCTACGAGTACGACGGGGAGCTGGTGCATTTTCGGGCCTGGCGCGGCTTCAGCGACGCGCAGCTTGAGGCGGTCCGGCGCCAGTTTCCCCGCCGGCCGTCGCGCGCGACCGTGGCCGAGCGGGCCATCCTGGAAGGGCGGGTGGTCTATGTGCGGGACTACGCCGCGGACCCGGACATCGCCCCGGCGACGCGCGAGCTCGGCCTCGGCTCGGTGCTCGCGGTGCCGCTGCTGCGCGACGGCAAGGCGATCGGCACGATCAACTGGGCCAGCCCGCGCGCCGACGGGTTCACCGACGCGCAGATCGAGCTGCTGAAGACGTTCGCCGAGCAGGCGGTGATCGCCATCGGCACGACGGCGACGTTTCGTGCGTTGCAGGATCGGACGCGCGACCTTGCTGAGTCACTCGAAATGCAGAGCGCGACCGCGGATGTGCTGAAGGCCATCAGCCGTTCGGCTTTCGATCTCGACGCCGTGCTTGATACCCTCACCCGCTCGGCCGCCACGCTGTGTGCCGCCGACACTGGCAGTCTGCGCTTCCGTCAGGGCGACGGCTTCCGGTTGGGCGCGGCGTTCGGCTACAGCACGGCGGCGATTGTCTATATGCGCAATCTGCCCCTGCGCCCCGGCCGCGGCGCGGTGTCCGAGCGCGTCGCCCGGTCGCACGCGGTCGAGATGGTGCTCGATGTCCACGACAATCCAGACATGGACCCTGGGCTCCAACGCCTCACGCCGAACCGCACGGCGCTTGGCGTGCCGCTGCTGCGCGATGGCGCGCTCGAAGGTGTTTTTGTGCTCGGACGGACCCGCGTCGAGGCGTTCACGCCGCGGCAGATCGAGCTGGTGCAGACCTTTGCCGACCAGGCGCTGATCGCCATCGAGAACGCGCGGTTGTTCGAGCAGGTGCAGGCGCGCACCCGTGAACTCGCGCAATCCCTCGACGATCTCCACCGCACCCAGGACCGGCTGATCCAGACGGAGAAGCTGGCCTCGCTCGGCGCGCTGACCGCGGGGATCGCGCATGAAATCAAGAACCCGCTCAATTTCATCAATAATTTCTCGGCGCTCTCGGTGGAGTTGCTTGATGAACTCAGCGAGGTGCTTGAGTCCGCTCCGCTCGCGGACACAGCGCGGGACGAGGTCGGCGAACTCACCGCCATGCTGAAGGGCAACCTCGAGAAAGTGGTGAGCCATGGCAAGCGGGCGGATGGGATCGTCAAGAACATGCTGCTGCATTCGCGGCAGTCCGGCGGCGAGCGCCGGGTGGTTGATCTCAATGCGACCGTCGAGGAGGCGCTCAATCTAGCGTATCACGGGGCGCGGGCGGAGAAGCCCGGCTTCAATGTCACCCTGGAACGGGACTACGACGCGGCGGCGGGGAGCGTCGCGCTGTTTCCGCAGGAGTTCACCCGGGTGCTGCTCAATCTGATCGGCAACGGGTTCTATGCCGGGGCGCGGCGCAAGGCCGAGAGCGACGATCCGGCGTATGAGCCGACCCTCACCGTCAGCACCGAAGCGCGGCCCGACGCCGTGATCATTCGTGTCCGCGACAACGGCGTCGGCATGGCGGACAGTGTAAAGGCCCGCATTTTCGAGCCGTTCTTCACCACCAAGCCCGCCGGCGAAGGGACTGGGCTCGGGCTCTCGCTGAGCCACGACATCATCGTCAAGCAGCACAACGGCAGCATCGGTGTGGAGAGCCGGGTGGGGTCCTTCACCGCGTTCACCGTGACCATCCCCCGTGGCAGTTCGGGCGACACGCCATGACGGTGCGCGTGCCGGTCGTTGATGACGAAGCCGACGCGGAGACGCTGTTCCGCCAGCAGTTTCGCCGCGAGGTGCGCCAGGGGCTCTAGACGTTGGATTTTGCCGTGTCGGGGAACCGGCGCGGCACCGCGCGCGTCAGGGCAGAAGGGCGCGTACCTTGCGCACCATCTCGGCAAATGCCGCGTCGGGGCTGGCGCGGCCGAGGACGACCGACTCCTGGGCGCTCCCGATCGCCTCGGTGATCTGGGCGCTGTTGGGGCCGGGGAAGCCGAACCACGGTTTGCCGGCCTGGACCTGCACGAGCTGGGCGCGGTAGTTCGGGTTCTCGTCGTAGAAGTGCCCGAGATGGGCCGCGTCGAGCGCCAGCGTGTTGAGCGGCGGCTCGCCGTTCTCGCGGGTCAGGATGGTCTGGCCGTCGGGCCCGGTGGCGAAGCGGATGTACTCCCAGGCGGCGCGCTGGCGCGCCGGGTCACGAGTGAGGATCATCGCCGCATTGCCGCCGACCACAGCGCCGCGCGAGGGGATGCCGGCATAGCCGGGCAGCGGCACCGCGACCCAGGCAAACCGGCCGGCGAGGCGCTTCTCATAGGTGCCGACGAGCGAGCCGACATCACCGAGGATGCCCAGGGTGCCGCTGGCGAACTGCTCCTGGGCGGCGGTGCGGGCCATCGGGCGCATGCCGCCCTCGGTGACGAAGCGGCCGATGGTGCGCATGGCGGCGAGGCCGGCCGGCCCGTCGAACACCAGCTGCTTGCGCGCCGCGTCCATCATCGGGCTGCCCATCAGGGAAACCAGGTTCTGGAACTGCCAGTCGCCAAGATAGGAATAGTAGATGCCGGTGACCTCGGGTCCGAGCGCGCGGATGCGGGAGGCGAGCGGTACCAGTTCCTCCCAGGTGGTGGGCAGGTGGGCGGGATCGCCGCCGGCGCGCTTCACCAGGTCCAGGTTGAAGTAGAGCACGGGCGAGCCGATCAGGAAGGCCATCGCATATTGCCGGCCGTCGAAGCGGCCGAGATCCAGGATGGCGTCGGTGTAACCGGCCGCACCGAGGTCGGGGATCGTCGCCAGCATCGGGGTGAGATCGACCGCGAGGCCGCGGTCGACGATCTGGGCCATCAGGTTGGTGGCCTGGTAGGTGATATCGGGGGCCTGGCCGACGGCGGACTGACGCAGGATGGTCTCGAGCCCGGTGGTGTAGTCGGGCGTCACCGGCCGGAACTTCACCGTGATGTCCGGATGCAGTTTCATGAACGCCTCGGCGACGACCTTCTGCGTGTTGGCCTGGCGGCCCCAGGAAAGATGCACCTGGAGTTCGATCGGGTCGGCCAGGGCGGGGCGTGTCAGGGCCGGAAGTGCCAGGGCGAGTCCGGCGAGCGTGGCAAGGAGGAAGCGGCGCATGGAACGATCCTTCGGCTGGGAGGTCAAAATGGCGAGCGGCCGGGGCCGGTCATCGCGACCCCGCGCAGGAACACGCGGCCGGCGCAGGCGAATGCCAGCATGAGGGGGGCGGTGATCATCACGCCGCCGGCCAGCAGCGCGCCGTATTCGGTGGAGGCCAGCTCGGCGGTGCGGAAGAACATCACGCCAAGCGGTGGCGGCGCGAGTTCCGGCGAGACGATGACGATCATCGGCCAGTACAGGTCATTCCAATGGGCGACGACGGAGATGACCGCGAAGGCACCAACGGTCGGCCAGGCCTGCGGCAGCACGATGCGCCAGACCAGGGCGAACTCGCCGCAGCCATCCAGTCGGGCGGCATGCAGGGTTTCATCGGGAATGGCCAGGATGGTCTGGCGAAACAGGAAGATGCCAAAGGCCGAGGTGGCGAACGGCAGGATCAGCGCCGCGTAGCTGTCGAGCAGGTGCAGGTGGGCGAAGGCGAGATAAAGCGGAATGGCGGGCACCTGGGCGGGCACCGCGAGGGCCGCGAGAACCAGGGCGAACAACGCCTGCCGACCGCGGAACCTCAGCTTCGCCAGCGCATAGGCGCAGGGCAGGGCGGTTGCGAGCTGGAGCGCCAGGATGGCGCCGCACACCACCACCCCGTTCACCATGAAGCGCAGCAGCGGCACGTCGGTCAGCGCCCGGCGGTAATGCTCCAGGCCGGCGAAATGCGAGGGCAGCAGCCGCCGTGGGTCGAAGAACTCCGCGGTCGGCTTGACCGAGGTGAGCAGCATCCAGAAAAACGGCAGCAGGAACACGGCGGCGGCGGCGATCAGGACGGCATGCGCGAGGATGGCACTGGCGCGTTTCATGTGTGGCGTTTCATGCGTAATGCACGCGGCGGCTGAGCCGGGCCTGGGCGAAGGCGAGCAGGACAATGACGACCAGGAAAGTGACGGTGAGCGCGCTGGCATAGCCGATGCGCAAATATCCGAACGCGACAGTGGTGATGCGGAAGAGGATGACGTCGGTGGCGTAGGCCGGGCCGCCCTGGGTGAGGAGGGCCACCGTGTCGAACAGCCGCAGCGCGCGGATCACGGTGACGATCAGCACGAACAGCGTCGTCGGGCCGAGCAGCGGCCAGGTGATGTAGCGGAACCGCGCCCAGGCCGACGCCGCCCCGTCGACCGCCGCGGCGTCATAGACGTCGCGCGGGATGGCGCCGAGGCCGGCCAGGAACAGGATCATGTTGAATCCCGATATTTCCCAGATGCCGATGCCGGCCAGCGTGGGCAGCGCGGTCGCGGGGTTGCCGAGAAAATTGATCGGGGTGAAGCCGAGCAGAACCAGCACCTGGTTCACCGGCCCAACGCTGGGGTGCAGCAGGTACTCCCACACGGTGGCCATGGCGACCATGGTGGAGGCCACCGGCAGGAAAAAGGCGGCGCGGTAGAACCCCCCGAAAATCCTCCGGGGCGCGATCAGCAGGGCGAGCACCAGACCGAGCCCGACCGAGCCCGGTACGACGATGGCGGCATAGAGTGCGGTGTTGGCCAGGGCGTTCCAGAACCGCGGGTCGCTCGCCATCTCGGCATAGTTGGCGAGGCCAATGAAGCGGATTGCCGGGACGGCGAGCCGATGATCGGTCAAGGACAGTCCGAGCGCGACCAGCGCGGGCGCGAGATTGAACGCCAGCAGCAGCAGCGCGGCCGGGGTGGCAAGGAGAGGCGCGGCCCGGCTGCGCATCGCCGTCATCTCAGGCGCCACCCCACAGCCGATCCGACGCGATCGCCGCACCCTCCACCAGGGACGCCAGTTTGGCCCAGGTGATGCGTGCGTCGACCTTGCCGGTGCCGGCGATGGTGTCGAAGCCGCAATCGGTTCCGGCGATCAGGCGCTCGCGGCCGATCAGGTCGGCGAAGCGGCACAGGCGCTCGGCGACCAAGTCGGGGTGCTCGACGAAGTTGGTGGTGGTGTCGATCACGCCGGGGATGAGGATCTTGTCGTCGGGCAGCGCGATGTCGCGGAAGACCGCCCATTCATGTGCGTGGCGGGGGTTGGCGGCCTCGATCAGCAGGGCTTGCGGTCGCAGCTTCAGCAATTCCGGCAGGATGGCGCGCAGCGGGATATCGCGGTGATGCGGGCTTTCGGTGTTGCCCCAGCAGATATGCACCCGCATGCGCTCGGCCGGCAGATCGCGCAGGGCATGGTTGAGTATTTCGACATGGAGTGCGACCTGGGCGGCGAATTCGCCGTCGGTCAGGCCGAGGAAGCTGGTGTGTCGGCTGGCCGCGAGGTCGGGGCAGTCGATCTGCAGGATCAGCCCGGCGGCGATGATCGCCTGGTACTCCGTGCGCATCGCCGCGGCCACCGCCTCCAGATAGTCGGTATGGCTGGGGTAGAAGCGGTTCGGCTGGTAGCCGGCGATGACGCCGGGCGAGGCGGCGGTGAGGAAGCCCTGCGCCATGCCATGGCGCGCCAGGCCGCCGGCGAGGCGCGCGATATCCGCCGCCAGCGGCCGTCCGTCGGCGGGCGCCACCGGGCCGGTGCAACAGGGGCACGGCATCGCCAGGTGCGCGCCGCCATAGAGCCGGTCGCGGAATTCCGGAAAATCATCGAGATAGGCCGGCATCCGGCGGGGCGCCGCGCCGGAGAAACCGCTGAGCCGGGCGGTGACGTAGGTGGCGTAGCTGGCCTTGCTCATTTCGCCATCGCCGGCAATATCGATGCCGATGTCGCGCTGTCGGATCAAAGCGAGGTCGACCGCCTCGTCGAGCAGCGCGTCCGGAATCTCGGCCCCGTCGCGCAGCAGCGCCGCGAGCGCTGCCGGCCGCGGCAGGCTGCCGACATGGGTGGTCAGCAGCCGGTCGGTGCTGATGCGCATTACGGCGTCTCGTGGCGGCGCGCCTGCGATTCCGGCAGGTCGGCGAACCGGGGCAGCGGCGTCACCCAGCGGCGCGCGGCGGCGGGCAGGCGGGCGGCGAAGGGATCGCGGCCGAACACTTCGAGCGCGATCTGGTCGTCCAGCTCCAGCATCGCCCAGGCGGCGGCCGGGGCGGGATGGGTGGTGAAGGTCTCGGTGAGCGACTGCACGGTGAAATGCGGGATGCCGTCGATGGTGGTCAGCGTGTTCCAATGGACATGGCCGGCGACGCACACCACGGGGACAGTGGCGGCGCGCAAGGTGGCGCGGATGCGCTCGCCGAGAGGGTAGGTGGAGGCGCCAGGATTGTTCTCGAAATAGTAGTTGCCGGTCTGGGCGTGGCCGCTGAGCGGCACGTGGCTGAAGATCGCGAGCGGACGATCCGCGGCGCGGATCACGCCGGCGAGCCACAACAGATCGGCCTCGGGCAGCACGAAACCCGTCATGCCATCCTTCTGCGCGCGGCGAATGCGGCTGTCCGCCCGCCACAGGACGATGCGCCACCCACCGACATCCAGCGTCGTGCTGGCGAGGGACTGGCCGAGGATGGCCTCGTTGTCCTCGACGGAGAGGAAGTCGCGATCGTGATTGCCGCAGATGTGGAAAACCGGTGCCTCGACCGCCCGCAAGGCCTCGACGACCTCGGTCTCGAGCGCGATGTCATGCGCGCGGTCCCGATCGCTGATCCGGTCGCCCAGATCCACCACCAGGTCGGGGGCGGCGGCGTTCGACCAGGCAGCGAAATCGGCGAGAAGCCCGAGGGCGGCGGTCCCGTTCTTGGTGAACCGGTCGGCGCCATGGTGGATGTCGGCAATCAGGGCGATGCGCATGGGATCGAGGTCTCGCGGGATTGAGGGAGGAGGCCGGTTGATGCGCTGCTGGAGCAGCCCGCCGGCGGATGCTTATGTGATCGCCGCGACACGTGCCGCGCGCGGATGCCGAACAGGTCCGAGACGCTCAAACCGAGGGTGCGGGCCGGAGGGCTCGGGCGGGCTGTCGAAGCGACGTTCATGTCCTTGCAATAGGCGACCTTGAGGGCTGGGCTATTTCAGTCGCGTGACGCTTCCGTGAAGGCGCGCCGGGCACTGCCGAGGGCCGGTCCCCTCCCTCGATGAGGAACCTGTTGAACGGATGCGGGTCCTGGGGCTCCGAGCCCCCAGTGGGTCCGGGGCAGGAGCCCTGGCCTTGCTTTCTTCCCCCGCCCCCGTCCAATGTGCCCGGCAAGAACGGGAGGCCGAATGGACGGGACGGCGGGGTTGGGGGTCGCGGGGGTGACGCTGTGCTACAGCACGGCGGAGCAGATTGTGACGGCGACGTATCGGGTGAGTTTCCATGTCGCGCCGGGCGACCGGTTTATTCTGTTGGGGCCGTCGGGGTGTGGGAAGTCGAGCCTGTTGAAGGCGGTGGGTGGATATATGGCGCCGGTGGAGGGGCATATCGCGTTGAACGGGCGCGAGGTGCATCGGCCCGGGCCGGACCGGATGATGGTGTTCCAGGAGTTCGACCAGCTGCTGCCTTGGAAGACGGTGAAGCAGAACATCATGTTTCCAATGCTGGCAAGCGGAAAGTATTCGCGCATCGAGGCGGCGGAGCGGGCGGATATGTACATCGGGAAGGTCAATCTGTTCAGGGCACGGGATAGTTTTCCGCATACGTTGTCGGGGGGCATGAAACAGCGGGTGGCTATTGCGCGGGGGATGGCGATGGAGCCGGATATTCTGCTCATGGATGAGCCGTTCGCGGCGCTGGACAGTTTGACGCGGGGGCAGATGCAGGATGAGTTGCTGGGGCTGTGGGAGGAGACGCGGTGCACGCTGTTGTTCGTGACGCACTCGATCAGTGAGGCGACCAAGATCGGCAACCGGATTCTGTTGATGTCGGCGCATCCCGGGCGGGTGCGGGCCGAGATCAACCAGGTCGCAGGCAGAGGCAAGGCGCTGGAAGCGGAGATCTACGGGCTGCTATTCGGCTCGGAGGTGGGGCATGATGAGTGACATCATCCACGACATCGATCATGCAGCACCCCTGGAGATCGTGGATCGGCCGGTGCCGTGGGCCCGGCGGCTTTATGCCAATGCCGGGGTGCGCAGGGCGGCGGTGGTGCTGCTGCTGGCCGCGATCTGGCAGGTCTATGGGGTGTGGCTGAACAATCCGCTGTTGTTTCCGACGCTGTCGGATACGCTGGTGGCGATGGGCGAGGGGGTGGTGAGCGGGGAAATCCCACGCAAGGTGGCGATTTCGCTGCGGGTGCTGTTGATGGGCTATGGCCTGGGGATTTTCGTGGCCGGCGTTTTGACCGGCCTGGCCGCGACGTCGCGGCTGGGTTCCTCCCTGCTGGAGACGTTGACCGCGATGTTGAACCCGCTGCCGGCGATCGCGTTGCTGCCGCTGGCGATGATCTGGTTCGGGTTGGGTGAGGGCTCCCTGATATTCGTACTGCTGCATGCGGTGACCTGGGTGGTGGCGATGAACACGCATTCGGGGTTCCTGTCGGTGTCGCAGACGCTGCGGATGGTGGGGCGGAACTACGGGTTGTCGTTGCCGGGCTACGTGTTCCGGATCCTGGTGCCGGCGGCGTTTCCGTCGATCCTGTCCGGCCTGAAGATCGGCTGGGCCTTCGCCTGGCGGACACTGGTGGCGGCCGAACTGGTGTTCGGGGCGGCCTCGGGGAAGGGGGGGCTCGGGTGGTATATTTTCCAGAACAAGAACGAGCTGGAGATCCCCAATGTGTTCGCGGGGCTGCTGGCGGTGATCGCCATCGGGTTGATCGTCGACAGCCTGGTGTTCGGGCAGATCGAGAAACGCACGCTGCGCCGGTGGGGCATGCAGGCGCATTGAAAAACAAGGAAACGGGAGGAACGCGGATGCGGTTTTGGATGGGGGCGGCGTTGGCCGCCGTGATGTTTGCGGCGCCGGCGAAGGCGGAAGTGAGCGAGATCCGCTTCGCCCAGCAGTTCAGCATGGGCTACCTGCAATTCAACGTCATGTCGCACCAGAAGCTGCTGGAGAAGCATGCCGCGGCACTCGGGGTGCCGGATCTCAAGGTCTCCTGGCGGGTGTTCAACGGACCCGACAACATGAACGACGCCTTGCTCTCCAAGGCGGTCGACGTGGTCTCGGGCGGGGTTCCCGGGCTGGTGACGCTGTGGGCGAAGACGGCGGGGACCGCGCAGGAGGTGCGGGGGATTTCCGCGATGGGCTCCTCGCCCATCCTACTCAATACCCGCGACCCCAAGGTCAAGTCGATCAAGGACCTCGGGCCGGGCAACAAGATCGCGATGCCGGCGGTGAAGGTCGCGATCCAGGCGATCGTGCTGGAAATGGCGGCGGCGCAGGAGTGGGGCGACAAGAACTACGACAAGCTCGATGAGCTCACGATGTCGCTCTCCCCGCCCGATACCACGGCGGGGTTGCTCTCGGGCGGCTCGTCGTTCGACAGCGGCTTCACCATTCCGCCCTACCAGAACCAGCAGCTGAAGAACCCGGCGGTCCATACCATTCTCGATTCGCACGACCTGCTCGGCGATGCGACGACGACGGTGTGCTGGACCTCCAAGGCGTTCCACGACGAAAATCCGAAGCTCTACCAGGCGCTGATCGCGGCGCTGAAAGAGGCGTCGGACATCGTGATGAAGGACCCGCGGCTGGCGGTGACCTATTATCTGGAGGACGTGAAGTCCAAGATGACGGTCGACGAGGTGGTGGAGATCATCTCCGATCCGCGCTTCAAATATGAGGTAACCCCGCGCAAGACCAAGTTCTATGCCGACTTCATGTATCGGGTTGGCAAGACCAAGCGCACTCCGGCGACCTGGAAGGACCTCTACTTCCCGGAAATCCACGACCTCAACGGCGGCTGACCGCCGCCTCCGGAGACGATGCCATGACGACCGAGCCCGCCCCCGCCCATCTCGCCGCCACCGTGCTGCTGCTGCGTGACGGCGGCGGCGGGGCGCTGGAGGTGTTCATGGTGGTGCGCAACTACGCCATCGACTTTGCCTCCGGCGCTCTCGTCTTTCCGGGCGGGCGGGTGGACAAGGCGGATCACGGCCTCGCCGCCGATCCGCGCCGCTGCCCGCCGCCGAAGCTGCACCATGTGGTGGACCAGGTGACCAAGGTGGCGGCGATCCGGGAGACCTTCGAGGAATGCGGCATCCTGCTGGCGCGGCCGCGCGGGCAGGACCGGCTGGTCTCAGCCGCCGAACTGGCGGGCATTTCCGAGCGGCACCGGGCCCGGCTGCACAAGGGAGAGATCACCCTGGCCGAAATGCTGGCCGCCGAGGACCTGGTGCTGGCGCCGGACCTGTTGGTGCCCTTCGCGCACTGGATCACACCGGCGGCTATGCCGAAGCGGTTCGACACCCATTTCTTCGTGGCGGCGGCCCCGGCCGATCAGATCGGCGCGCATGACGGCCACGAGAGCGTGGACTCGGTCTGGATCGCGCCGGATCAGGCCATCGCCGGCGTGGCGGCAGGGACGTACAAGATGGTGTTCGCGACCCATCTGAATATCGTCAAGCTGGGGCGGTTCGGCACGGCGGACGCGGCGATGCAGGCGGCGCGGAAGGCCCGTGTGGTGACGGTGGAGCCCGAGGTGATGCGCCGCGGGGACGGAACGCGGCTGCTGCTACTGCCGGCGGAGGCGGACTACGGCGGGACGGAGTTTCTGGCGGAGTTGCCGGCGGCGATTTGAGGGAAGGCCTTCTTTTTGTGAACAAAAAGAAGCAAAAAAACTTTTCATCCACGCTCGCGGTTGTGGCGCCGGCCTTCAGTTGGAGGGACGGGCGAAGCCATCAATCCATTGCTCCTGGCGCGTGGGTGCCGGGAGCAATGGATAAATGCCTGCGGCGCAAGGAACTGGTTTTCACCTGAAGGTCTGCGCCACGGCACTCCAGTGGATAGAAGCTTTTTTGCTTCTTTTTTGCAAAAAAGAAGCGCTTACCTGACCCTTTCTAAGCTGGTGCGAAGAGATCCTTGGTCTTGGTCGCGGCGGCCTGGGCCACAACGGCCTGCGGTTCCCCGCCGCCTTTGAAGGCCCGGTCGCGTTGCAGCGTAGGCATGACGGTATCGGCGAACAGGCGCAGGTTGAGTTGGGCGTCTTCGGCGGGCATGCCGCCGAAGGAGAATTCGGCGGTGAGGTGATCGAGGCCGGTCAGGCGGGTGAGTTCGGCGATTTGTTCGAGGCAGTCGTTCGGCGTGCCGTGGACCTGGATGGAGACGTAGAAGTCGGTGGCTTTGGCGCGGTGTTCGGCTTCCTTGAGTTTGGAGTAGGTCTTGGCCATGGCGCCGTAGGATTCGTAGCCTTTGACGGTGCCGAGGTGGCCGTCCGAGAATTTATAGTGGTTGTCGATGGAGTCCCATTTGCGGCCGAGGTATTCGGCGGCGCGGTCGCGGGCTTCGGCGCGGGTGGGGGCGATGGAGATGTTGGTGGAGACGACGGGCGGGCGGGGGGTGTGGCCAATTTCGATGGCGAGTGCGCGGTGACGGTGGATATCGGCGGCGGCCTTGTTCCATTCGTTCTGCATGATGACGAGCATGCCGAAGCCGAGGCGGGCCATGACTTCGGCCGATTCGGGGCTGACGGCGGAGGCGAAGAAGCGGCGTTCGGGGTGAGAGATCGGGCGGGGGCGGATCGACATGCGGGGGATGTCGAAGAACTCGCCTTTGAATTCGAAGGTTTCCTCGGCGAGGGCCTTCATCACGATCTGGGCCGATTCGACGAACCGGCCGCGGGCTTCGCCCATGGGGACGCGGAAGCCGGCATATTCGACGCTGGCGGCGCCGCGGCCGAAGCCGAACAGGCAGCGGCCGCCGCAGAGGATGTCGAGGAGCGCGATTTGTTCGGCCACGCGCACCGGATCGTGCCAGGGCAGGACGATGACGGAGGTGGCGAGCTGGATGCGTTTGGTCATGCCCGCGAAGTAGGAGAGGAGTTGCAGCGGATCGGGCGACATGGCGTAGCCGGTGAAATGGTGTTCAAGGGCGAAGAGGCTGTCGAAGCCGAGGGGTTCGGCCAGGGCTCCGAGGGCGAGGTGGTCGGCCAGGACGGAGGCGTCGGAGCGCCCGGGCTTGGTGAGCATGTTCATCGACATTCCGACCTTCATGACCTGGTTCCTCCCGGGGGTTGAGGGAAGGCTAGACCTTTGCCGGGCGGGGCCGCAATCTTTCAGGCACATAGGATCGGGAGCCGTGCCATGAGACGTGTCCTGCTGGGAGCTGTGCTGGGGGTGATGGTGGCGGGGGCGCCGGGGCTGGCCGAGACGGCGCGGACGGAGACGGTGCTGAAAGTCGTGCCGCAGAACGACATCGTGCTGCTCGATCCGGTGTTCGGCACGGCATGGATTTCGATGGTCGGCGGGGTGATGATCTACGAGAGCCTGTTCACCTGGGATGCGGCGATGCAGCCCAAGCCGATGATGGTGGCGAGCTGGACGACGAGCGCGGATGGGCTGGTGTGGCGGTTCGTGCTGCGCGACGGACTCGCGTTTCACGACGGCGCGCCGGTGACGACGGAGGATGTGATCGCGTCGTTGAAGCGGTGGATGAGTTTCGATGGCGGGGGCGCAAAGCTCGCCGCCGCCATGGCCTCGATGGCGACGGTGGATGCCAGGACGTTCGAGATGCGGCTGCAGCGGCCGTTCCCGGCGATGCTGTCGGTGCTGGCGGCGGCGCCGGCGCGGTTCGCGGCGATCATGCGGGCGCAGGATATTCCGACCGAGCGCAAGCCGGTGAGCACCGGGATCGGGTCGGGGCCGTTCCGCTATGTGGCCGAGGGCCGGATCAGCGGGGCGAAAGTGGTTTATGCGCGCAACCCCGCCTATGTGCCGCGTGCCGAGCCGCCGGACGGGATGGCGGGCGCGCGAGTGGTGAAGGTCGATAGGGTAGAGTGGCATATCATCCCCGATGCGGCCACCGTGGCGGCGGCGTTGCAGAGCGGCGAGATGGATATGGCGGAGCGGCCGTCGTTCGACGTGCTGCCGCTGCTGGCGAAGCTGCCGGGGCTGACCTTGCAGAAGCTGAGCGCGCTGGCCGATCAGACCATCCTGCGGCCCAATCATTTGCTCCCGCCGTTCAATGATGTGCGGGCGCGGCAGGCTTTGAACTACCTGGTGGATCAGGGCGACGCGATGGCCGCCGGGTTCGGGGACGCGGCGAACTGGCAGAAATGCAACGCGTTTTTCACCTGCGGCGGGCCCTATGAGAGCGAGGCGGGGGCGGAGGGGTTCAAGCCCGATATCGCCCGGGCCAAGGCGCTGCTGGCGGAGGCCGGGTACAAGGGCGAGAAGCTGGTGTTCATCGCCTCGCACGACAATGCCAACGGGGTGATCTCCGAGGTCGCGGCGGATGCGATGGCCAAAGCCGGGATCAACGTCGAGATGGTGTGGTCGGACTGGGCGAGCGTGGTCGGAAGGGCGTTGAAGCAGGACCCCGTGGCGCAAGGTGGCTGGAATATCCGGGTGACCGGTCAGCCAGGCGCGCTGGCGGCAAGCCCGGGGGCCAATGCGGGGGCGGATACGAGTTGCACGCGGCGGAATTTCTCGGGCTGGCCGTGCGACGAGGAGGCCGAGGCGCTGCGGGCGGCGCTGATCGAGGCGGCGCCCGCAGCGCGCCCGGCGTTGCTGGAGAAGCTGCACCGGCGGCTGGCGGAGGTGGTGCCGTATCGGGTGCTCGGGCAGTCCAGCGGGCCGACGGCGTTTCGCAACAGCGTGACCGGGGTGCTGCCCTCGCCGGTGATCGTCTACTGGAATATCGAGAAGAAGTGAGGAGCAGGTTCGGCCGATAAGGCAGCAAAGGCTCCGCCGGCCAAGGGGCTCGCCCCTTGGAACCCACGATGTCTCGCGGCTGACGCTCGGGCCGTCGGCTGATAATCCTGGCCTTGCGCCGCAGGCATTCACGATCGGGAACCGAACCCAGTCAGTCCCGTCGCGTGATTGCTTGGCTTGTCCCGCGACCGCCGCGAGATCACGGTTTTGCAACCGAAGGCCGCCGATCCAACTGCGCAGAGTGATGGGTTCCAAGGGGCAAGCCCCTTGGCCGGCGGAGCCTTACTGGCGCCCTTTCCTAACGGACATCCGGTGGATCGAGCTCGCTATGCCCGTCGCAAATCCTGGTTCTTGAGCGGCAGCTGGCGGATGCGTTTGCCGGTGGCGGCGAAGATGGCGTTGAGCACGGCTGGCGCGGCCACGGCGATGGTCGGTTCGCCCACGCCGCCCCAGAAGTCTCCGGTGGGGACGATGATGGTTTCGACCTTCGGCATGTCCGCCATGCGGGCGACCTGATAGGTGTCGAAATTGCCTTCGGCGACGCGGCCTTTTTCGATGGTGATCTCGCCGTAGAGCAGGGCGGAGAGGCCGTAGGCGAAGGAGCCGTCGATCTGGGCGTCGATTTGTTGCGGGTTGACGGCGAAGCCCGGATTGGTGCCGGCGACGAGGCGGTGAATTTTGAGGTCGCCCTTGGCCGAGACGGAGACTTCGGCGACGCAGGCGACGTAGCTGCCGTAGCCGTGGTTTTGGCACAGACCGCGATGGACGCCGGCGGGGAGCGGGGTGCCCCAGCCGGCCTTTGCGGCGACGGCCTCGAGGATGGCGCGATTTTTAGGATTGCGTCCCATGAGGGCGCGGCGGAACTCGAGCGGGTCCTTGCCGGCGGCATGGGCAAGCTCGTCGATAAAGCATTCGATGTAGATGGCGTTCTGGTTGGTGTTGACGCCGCGCCACGGGCCAACCGGGACATGGGTGTTGCGCATGGCGTGGCCGATCAGCAGGTTGGGGATGGCGTGGTAGCCAAACTCCTCGGCGCTGGCGGACTGGAACATGCGAGGGTCGACGCCGTTCTCGAGCGTGGCCGGCGACGCGAAGGCCATGATGGATTGGCCAGAGAGGCGCATGTGCAGGCCGGTCAGGGTCCCGGCGGCGTCGAGGCCGGCGGTCAGTTTGCACTGCGTGATCGGGCGGTAGAAGTCGTGCTGGATGTCTTCCTCGCGGGTCCATACCAGCTTGACCGGGGTGCCGGGAATTTGTTTGGCCAGCGTGACGGCGAGGCGGGTGTAGTCCTGCTGGCCGCGCCGGCCGAAGCCGCCGCCGAGCAGCATCTTGTGGACCTTGGCACGATCGAGCTTGACCCCCGCGGCCTCGGCGGCGGCGGCGAGGGAGGCATCCCCGTTCTGGGTCGGGACCCAGACCTCGACGCTGTCGGCGGTGACCAGGGCGGTGCAGTTCATCGGCTCCATGGTGGCGTGAGCCAGGAAGGGCGTGCCGTAGGTGGCCTCGATCTTTTTCGCAGCGGTCGCAATCGCGGCGCGGGCGTCGCCCTGGCGCAGGCCGATGCCGGCTTCGGCGGCGTCAAGCCCGGAGGCAACGAAGGTGGCGATGCCGGCGCTGCTGACGTTGCCATGGCCGGCTTCGTCCCACACGATCGGGAGTTTCGCCAGCGCGGTCTTGGCCTGGTAGTACTTGTCGGCAACCACGGCGACGGCCGTGTCGCCGACGGCGAGGACATGGCGGACGCCTCGCATCGCGGCGATCGCCTTGGCGTCGAAGCTGACGAGTTTTCCGCCGAAGACCGGGCACTGCGCGATGGCGCCGTTGAGCATGCCGGGGAGTTGCACATCGAGGCCGTACATCTGGCGGCCGGAGAGCTTGTCCACGGTGTCCAGGCGTTTGACGGACTTGCCGATGATGGTCCATTCGGATGGCTTTTTGACCGCGACGTCGGTGGGCACCGGCAACTTGCCGGCGGCGGCGGCGAGTTCGCCGTAGCGGAGCCAGCGCGCGGATTTCTCGTGGCGGACGGTGCTGAGCGAAGCCGTGCATTCGCTGGCCGGGACACCCCATTGCGCAGCCGCGGCCTGGATCAGCATGGCCCGCGCGGCAGCGCCGCCTTTGCGCACATAGTCGACCGAGGCGCGGATGCCGCGGCTGCCGCCGGTCGACATCTCGCCCCAGGCGCGCTTGGCGGCGAGGTTGACGTGGGGGGCGACGAACTCGATGCCGACGCGGGTCCAATCCGCATCCATCTCATCGGCGACGAGCTGGGCGAGGCCGGTGGCGGTGCCTTGGCCCATTTCCGAGCGGGCGATGCGCACGACGATCCGGTCATCGGGGTGGACGACGGCCCAGATGCCGAGTTCGGACGGGGCGGCGTCGCCGGTGATGGCATTGGCCTCGGCCCGGCCGCTCCAGGCGAGGGTGAAGGCGCCGGCGGTGACGGAGGCGAGGAAGCCGCGACGTTCGAGGGTCATGATCGGGCTCCTTAGCCGGCGGCGCTGTGGATGGCGGCGCGGATGCGGTTGTAGGTGCCGCAGCGGCAGATATTGGTCATCGCCTCGTCGATCTCGGCGTCGGTCGGCTTGGGCGTGTGGGCGAGCAGGGCGGCGGCGGCCATGATCTGCCCGGACTGGCAGTAGCCGCATTGCGGCACGTCGAGCGCCAGCCAGGCCTGCTGGACCTTGTGGCTCAGCCCATCCGGCGAGAGGCCCTCGATGGTGGTGATCTTGCCGGTGCCGACGCTGCCCACGGGGACGGAGCAGGCGCGCATCACCTCGCCGTCGATATGCACCGAGCAGGCCCCGCACTGGGCGATGCCGCAGCCGAATTTGGTGCCGGTCATGCCGAGCCATTCGCGGATCACCCAGAGCAGCGGGGTCTCGGGATCGACATCGACCTGACGCGTCTGGCCGTTCACCTGCAGTGTGATCATCGCAATCATCTCCTGTTCCCTGGCGCCGAGTGTCGCCACAAAGCAAGGCGGGCGGCAAGTGCTTCGAGGGGAGACGGACGGGGCCTTGCCGGCATTCCGCGAGACCCCGCACACTGCACCCAATCGCCGCAGCAGCCGGCGCACAACGGGAGGTTCCGATGGCGGAGTACGAACACATCATCGTCCAGATCGAGCGCGGGCGGGCCAGGATCACGCTCAACCGGCCGGCCAAGCGCAACGCCTTGTCCTTCGCATTGCTGACGGAACTGGCCGATGCGCTGTGGGACGCCGATGACGACAAGCGCGTCCACAGCGTGATCCTGAAGGGGGCGGGGTCGGCGTTCTGTGCGGGGTACGATATCACGCCGGGGGTCAATGCAGCCTCTGCGCAAGCCGGTGGCACCGCCACGCCGCGGCGCGGCGGCGGCATTTATCAGGACACCACCATCGACGACGATATCTGGCGGCTTGAACGGACCCAGCGCCTGCGGATGGCGCTGTTCGACATGCACAAGCCGGTGATCGCCCAGGTCCATGGCTTCTGCATCGCCGGGGGCACCGATATCGCCTTGCTCTCCGATATCGTGATCGCCGCCGACGATGCCGTCTTCGGCTTCCCGCCGGCGCGCGATCTCGGCTCGCTGCCGAACCAGATGTGGCTCTACAATTGCGGTCCGCAATGGGCCAAGCGCCTGCTGATGACCGGCGATACCATTACCGGGCGGGAGGCGCAGATCATCGGACTGGTGATGAAGGCGGTGCCGCCGGGTCTGCTGGAGGCGGAGGTCGAAGGCCTCGCCGACCGGATGGCGCTGATCGACCCCGACCTGCTCGCCGCCAACAAGCGGATCGTCAATCTCGGGCTCGAACTCATGGGCGCGCGCACCTTGCAGCGGATGGCCGCCGAGAACGACGGGCGGGCGCATCTCGCGCCGGGCACGCAGCGCTTCCGCCGGGTGGCGAAGGAGCAAGGCCTGAAGGCGGCCCTGACCGAGCGCGACCGCCAGTTTGGCGACGGAAGGGCGCGGGTGGACGGGCCGGAGATCCGCGACGCCGCGGGGCGGCTGCTCCCGGACTGACCGGGTCTGCCGCGCGCTTCTATCCGGCCGAGTGCGGCCCGGTTGCGACGCCCTGTAGACCGTGGCGGATCAGGTCGAGATGGGCGGCCATGAAGAGTTCGGGCGGAATCGGGTCGATCAGCCCGAAGGTGATGCGCCATATCGCGGCCATGATCGCGGGGCCGACCAGGACCATCGGCAGCGCGGCGATGGCGCCCGGCTGGAACTCGCCGCTTGCGATGCCGCGGGCGACGATGCGTTCGAGCAGCGCGCGGCCGCGCGATATCGTGGCGCGATGGTGGGCGGCGAGGATCGCGGGAAAGCGCGGGCCTTCGGCGATGAGAATGCGGATCAGGCCGGACAGCGCAGGATCGCCGATCTGGGCGTAGAGGTTGGTGACCAACCGTTCCAGCAGGGGCATCGCCGGGCCGCTTGCGCTGGCGATGGCGGCGTCGAGCTGCTCGAACATCGGGCCGACGCGTGAGGTGAGCGCGGCTTCGAACAGAGTTTCCTTGGTCGGGAAGTACCGGAACACCGTTCCCTTGGCGATGCCGGCGCGGCGGGCGACATCTTCCATGCGGGCCGCCTCGAAGCCGCGGGCGCCGAACTCGGCGAGCCCGGCCTCGATGATTTCGCCTGGCCGCGCCTCCTTCCGGCGGCGGCGGGGACGGCCGGCGGCGACGGTGTCGCTGGTTAATGACTTTTGGGTCATTAACTATTGCCCTTGTGGGTGTCTCATGTTAATGACCATAGGGTCAGTACCGCGTGCGCTCAAGCGGGATTGTCGCTTCTGGAGTTTGCCGCATGGACCCCACAGCACCGCCGACACCGCCGGACGCGGCCCTGCCGCTGCAAGTGGTGCCGCGTGCGTCCGCGCCGGTGCCCGCGGCGAAGCGCCACAGGTGGCGCTGGATCGCGGCGGCCGGCGTGCTCGTCGCCGCCGCGCTGGTGGGGCTCGGCCTGACGCGGACCGGGCCGGAGCAGGCGGCGCCGCGCATGCCGGATGGCAATGTGGCGGCGACCGGACCGTCGGGCGTCGTGCTCGGGCTGGGCAAGCTGCTGCCGCGCGGGCGAATTTTGACCATCGCGGCACCGTTCGGCGCGGGCGATGCGCGGATCGCCGAGTTGCTGATGCGCGAGGGCGATACGGTGGCGGCGGGCGTGGTGCTGGCGGTGCTGGACAGCGCGCCGACCCTGCGGGCGGCGTTGGCGGTGGCGGAGACGACGCTCGCGGCCCGCGAGGCGGCGCTGGCCCAGACCATCCTGATGGTGACGGCGGGACGCGACGATGCCCGCGGCGCGCTGGCGCGGGCGGAGGCGACGGTGCGGGCAACGAAGCGCGATGTCGATCGCGGCAGTGCGCTCGTCGCGCGGGGCGACCTGCCTGACCAGGTGATGGACCAGCGGCGGCTGGCCTTCGAGCAGGCGAGCCAAGACGTCGCCCGCGCGCGCGCGGCACTGGCGCGCTACGACGCGCCGGACATCCTGGCGCAGGCCGATGTGGTGCTGGCGCAGAGCAATATCGTTGCGGCGCGGGCGGCGCGCGATCAGGCCCGGGCCGAGCTCGACAAGGCGCTGATCAAGGCGCCATCGCGCGGGACGGTGCTCACGCTCTATGCCCGGCCCGGCGAACGCCCCGGGGCGCAGGGGCTGATGACCTTCGGCGACCTTGCCGACATGGTGGCGGAGATCGAGGTCTACGAGAACGAGGCCGGCGCCATCCGCGCGGGGTCTGCGGTGACGCTGGTGGCGGAGGCGTTGCCGCGCCAGCTCGCCGGTACCGTCGGGCGCGTCGGGGTCGAGGTCCTGCGCCAGACGCTGACCGATGCGAGTCCGGCGGCCAATACCGATACGCGGGTGGTGCGGGTGAGCGTGGATCTCGATCCGCCCTCGGCGGCGATCGCGGCGCGTTTCGCCAATCTCCAGATCACCGCCCGGTTCGCCCGCGGGGGCCCCTGACCATGCGGGCGGTGACCGCGCTGCTCGCCCGGCTGCTCGGCCGCCAGCCGATCGGCTGGCTCCAGCTCACCCATCATCGCGCCCGCCTGGCGACCGCCCTGGCCGGGGTGGCGTTCGCCAATCTGCTGGTGTTCATGCAGCTCGGGTTTTTCGGCGCGCTGGTCGCCAGCATCGCCATTCCATACGACGGGATGAATTCCGATATCCTGGTCCAGTCGAGCGATGCCAACACCCTGCAAGACGGCAGCCCGATCCCGCGCAACCGCATGCTGCAAGCCGCCGCGGTGCCCGGCGTGGCCTCGGCGACGGCGGTCTACTGCGGGCGGATCGAATGGAAGCAGCCGGACGGCACGGTCCGCAATGTCGATGTGCTCGGCATCGACCCGCTGGCCCATGCCCTGCGCTCGCCCGAGGTGGCGCGGCAACTGCCCGACCTCGCGCTGGCCGATATCGCGCTGATCGACCGGCGCACCCGCAATGTCCCGCTGGCGTTGTTCGACGAGATCGATGCCGGCCACGCCTATCGCATCGAGGCCAACAACCGCGGCATCACCATCGCCGGCACCTTCATCCTGGGCGGCGGCTTCGGGGCGGACGGGTATATCGTGGTGTCCGACCAGACGTTCCTGCGGATATTCCGCAACCGGAGCGCCGGGGCGCCGAACTATGTCTTGCTGCGGGCCTTGCCCGGCGAGGCGGTGCCGGCGCTCGCCGCCCGGCTCAATGCGCGGCTCGCCTCGGGTGACGTGGTGGTGCGCACCATGGCGGAGGCGGTGGCCAAGGATCAGGAATTCCAGACCACGCAGAAGCCGGCCGGCATCATCTTCGGCTTCGGCACCTTCATCGGGGCGCTGGTCGGCATCGTCATCGTCTATCAGATCCTGGCGACCGATGTTGCGGATCACCTGAAGGAATACGCGACGTTCAAGGCGATCGGCTACCGGCAACGCTTCTTCCTCGGCATCGTGCTGGAGGAGGCCGTCATCCTCGGCGTCCTCGGCTTCGTGCCCGGCCTGCTGTTCTCGCTCGGGCTCTACGCGGTGATCGCCGCTGCGACGGGTCTGCCCTTGTCGATGACAATGGCCCGCGCACTGGCGGTGCTGGCCGGGACAATCGTGATGAGCGTGATCTCGGGCCTGATCGCGACGCGCCGGCTGGCCCAGGCGGACCCGGCGGAACTGTTCTGATGACCGACCCGATCGCGGTGCGCGGGCTGGACCACGGCTACGGGCAGGGCGAGACCGCGCTCCAGGTGTTGTTCGGCGTCGATCTGCGGATCGGGGCCGGCCAGTTCGTGGTGCTGATGGGGGCCTCGGGCTCGGGCAAGACGACGCTGCTGAGCCTGCTCGGCTGTCTGCGCGAGGTACAGGCGGGCAGCGCGTTGGTGCTCGGACAGGAACTGCATGGCGCCGACGAGGCGGCACGGATCGCGATCCGGCGGCGGGTGGGGTTCATCTTCCAGGCGCACAACCTGCACGACAGCCTGACGGCTGGGCAGAACGTGCGGATGGGACTCGATGTCCACGGGTTGCTGCCCGGGGCGGATGCGGCGGCGGCGCGCATGCTGGACCTGCTCGGGCTGCGCGATCGGATCGACTACCGGCCGGCGAACCTGTCGGGCGGGCAGAAGCAGCGGGTGGCGATCGCCCGCGCCCTGGTGGGCAATCCCGAAATCGTCTTCGCCGACGAGCCAACGGCGGCGCTGGATCGCGAGAACGGGCTGCTGGTGGTGGAGCTGTTGCGCCGGCTGGCGCGCCAGCGCGGCACGACGACGCTGATGGTGACGCATGATCCCCGCATCCTGGATTATGCCGACCGCATCCTGACCATGTCCGATGGGCGTATCGTGCAGGACACGTCGCCCAAATAGCCCCTTGGCGAGATGGCTGTGCCGTGCCGATGATGCGGCAAAACCACGGAGCGTCCGTCATGCCCCTCGCCGAAGCCGATATCCTCGCCGCCCTGCGCGGCACGCGCAGCATCGCCGACATCTGCGCCGCCACCGGCACCGCCGAACCCGATTTCGCCGCCGCGCGGGATGCCTGGCTGGCAGATCAGGCGGCGCCGCGCGACCGCACGCTGCATGCCGCGGTGGATGGCACGGTCGAGATCATCCGCGACGCCGCCGGGGTGCCGCATGTCTTCGCCAGCACCACCGCGGATGTCTATTTCGGCCTCGGCGTCGCCATGGCGGAGGACCGGCTGTGGCAGATGGACCGGCTGCGGCGGCGCGCACTGGGGCGCCAGGCCGAGATTCTGGGGCCGGCCTACCTCGCCTCCGACATCGCTCATCTCACGGTCGGGATCGACCGGATCTGTGACCGCGAGGATATCCTGATCGACCCGGCGACCCGTGCGATCTGCGCGGCCTTCGTCGCCGGGATCAACTGCGCCATCGCCGCAATGGGCGACGACCTGCCGGTCGAGTTCCGCATCATCGGCTACAAGCCGCATCCCTTCACCGTGCGCGATGTGATCGCGACCGCGCGCGGCTTCTGGTGGTCGCTGAACGGGCGGATCGACCGGATCATCGCCGCCGAGGCGTCCAAGCTGCTGCCGGAGCCGTTGCAGGAGCTGTATCTGACGCCGGAAGCCTCGGAGAATGTGGTGCTGCCCGGCGCGGTCCCGCCGCACTACGCCAAGGCCCCGCATCCGATGGGCACCGATGATGCGACCGGGTCCAACAACTGGGCGATCTCGGGGGGCAAGGCCGCGAGCGGCTATCCGGTGCTGGCGGGCGATCCGCACCAGCCGTTCTGGGTGCCGGCGAGCTGGTACGAGTTCGCGCTGCACGGGCCGGAGGATGATGCCGCCGGGTGCGGGCATCCCGGCATTCCGGGGTTCTGGTACGGCTCCAACGGGCAGTCGGCCTGGTGCTTGACCAACAACATGGCCTCGACGCGGGATTTGTATCGCGAGGAGGTCAATCCCGCCGATGCGGCGCAGTATCGCGACGGGGCGGAGTGGCGGGCGTTCGAGACGCGGACGGTCAGCATTCCGGTGCGCGGCGAGGCGGCGCGGCAGTTGCTGGTGCGTTCGACCGTGCGCGGGCCCATCGTCAACGGGCTGGTGCCCTCGATCAATCCGGCCGGCGATGCGCCGATGGCGCTGCGCTGGGTGGGGATGG
Source organism: uncultured Rhodospirillales bacterium (assembly GCA_903928895.1). Classification (GTDB taxonomy): domain Bacteria; phylum Pseudomonadota; class Alphaproteobacteria; order Acetobacterales; family Acetobacteraceae; genus CAIYPH01. The sequence goes on from CAIYSR010000098.1 coordinate 25,666, forward strand.
AGCATATCGACGACCTCCGCGCCATTCTCGGGCTCGGGCGGGTGAAGTCCTGGGCGAATTTCCGCTCGGTGCTGCGGGACTGGTCGGTGGCGGTGTTCAACTACATCTACGCCGACCGCGACGGGCATATCGGCTACCAGATGTCCGGGCGCATCCCCATTCGCGGGCGGGCCTGGCCGGGGGTGCGCGAGGCCAACAACCCGGCGGACCAGTGGCAGGGCTATATCCCGTTCGACGGCTTGCCGAGCCGCTACGATCCGGCGAGCGGGGCGGTGGCGAGTGCCAACCAGCGCATCGTGCCGCCGGATTATCCGTTCCCGATCTATGGCTCGTATTCGCAGGGCCATCGCGGGGTGCGGCTCGACGAGGTGTTCTCGGGCAGCGCCAAAATGGATGTGGCGGCCAATGTGGCGTTGCAGAATGATGTGAAGAACGTGCGCGCGACGCGGACGATTCCGCATATCCTCGAGGCGCTGGCGGGGACGACAGATGCGGCGGCGCAGGAAGTGGCCGCGATCCTGGGCGGCTGGGACCAGTTCTACGCGCTCGACACCGCGGCGCCGACGCTGTTCGAGACCTTCATGGCGCTGTGGAACCGCCGCGTGCAGGTGTCCCATCTGCCGGCTCATCTGCTGGATCTCACGGTGCAGCAGACCGGGCTGTGCACCAGCGTGATCGAGGGCGACGTGCCGGGCTTCTTCCCCGAGGGGCTGGAGACCGTGGTGCAGGAGATCGCGGCGCAGTCCATCGCCACGCTGGAGGGACGGCTCGGCAAGGACCGGACGGCCTGGCAGTGGGGGCGGGTGCATATCGCGCTGTGGAAGCATCCGCTGTCCACGGCTGCCACCTCCGGGCCGTTCGATATCGGGCCGGCGCCGGTCAATGGCGGCTCGCACACGATCCGCAACACCGGCGGCGAGCTGCCCCCGCACAACGCCGCCTCCGGTGCCGAATACCGCATCGTGGTGGATTTCTCGGCGCCGGACTCGTTCCGCGCAGTGCAGAACATCGGCAACTCAGGCGTGCCTGGCAGCCCGCATTATCGCGACCAGTTCGCGCCCTGGCTGGCCGGCGAGTACCACACCATCCATCTCACCCGGGCCGGCGTCGAAGCCAATCGCATCGCCGCCACCATCATTGAACCGAACTGAGAAACCCCATGCGCTGGATCAACTTTTCCCACGCCGGCCACACCGCCTACGGCCTTCTCGAAGGCGACACCGTCATCGAGACACGGGGCGATATCTTCACCACCTGGGAGCGCACCGGCCGCAGCTTCCCGCTGGCCTCGGTCAAGATCGAGGTGCCGCTGATCCCGCGCACCTTCTATTGCGCCGGCCTCAACTACGTCGACCACCTCAAGGAGGCCGCCGACAAGGCCGGCACCGTGCCCAACATTCCCGACCGCGCCGAAATTGGCTACCGCGCCCAGAACGCCCTCATCGCCCATGAGGAGGACGTCATCATCCCGCGCGACGCCACCGAGAAGGTGCACTACGAAGGCGAACTCGTCGTCGTCTTCGGCAAGAAGGCCCGCCGCGTCTCCGAGGCCGAGGCGATGGACTGCATCTTCGGCTACACCATCGGCAACGATGTCTCCGAGCGCACCTGGCAGAAGGCGGACCGCACCTTCTACCGCTCCAAGAACACCGACACCTTCAAGCCGATGGGCCCGTGGATCGAAACCGAGCTCGATCTGAACGCCGCCCATACCACGGTCAAGCTCAACGGCGTGCCCCGCACCAGCTTCGCGACCAACCACATGCTGTTCTCGATCGCGCATTTCATCCACGTCACCAGCCAGTACTGCACGTTCTATCCGGGCGACGTGATGTGGATGGGCACCGACGGCACGTCGCCCGATGTGAAAAGCGGGGACCTTGTGGAAGTCGAGATCAGCGGGCTCGGCGTGCTGCGCAACCGTTTCGTGCGCGAGCCCTGATGTCCGCCGCCCCCTACGACCAGCACCGCCGCCAGATCGAGGGCTTCCTGGTGGCCTTCGGCATGCCGGAAGCCACCGCCGCCGGCACCGCCGAAATCATGGCCTGGGCCGATCTGCACGGGATCGACAGCCACGGCATCTCCATGATCCCGACCTATGACGCCCATCGCCGCAACGGCAAGATGCGGATGCAGGCCATCCCCCGCATCGTCAAGCAAACCCCGGTCTCCGCCCTCATCGACGGCGATGGCGGGCTGGGTCACCCGACCTCGCGGATGGCGATGGACACCGCGATCGCCAAGGCGAAACTCGCCGGCGTCGGCCTCGTCGCGGTGCGCAACTCGTCGCATTTCGGCGCCTGCGGCTTCTACGCCCGCATGGCCGCCGACGCCGGGCTGATCGGCCTCGTCACCACCTCGGCCTCGGGCATCCAGGTCGCCCCCACCGGCGGCAAGCGCGCCCGCTTCGGCACCGACCCTATCGCCTTCGCCGCCCCCGGCCGCGACGGCGAGCCCTTCCTGCTCGACATGGCCACCACCACGGTGGCCGCCGGGCGCATCCGCAACAAGGCCAACGAGGGCCTGCAATGTCCGCCCGGCTGGGTGCAGACCAAGGACGGCGAGCCCAGCACCGATCCGCTCGAAGCCCGCGAGAAAGGCGGCTTCCTCACCTCGCTCGGCGGCACCGCCGAAGGCAGCTCCTACAAAGGCTACGGCCTCGCCTCGATGGTCAACATCCTCTCTTCCGCCCTGTCCGGCGCGACGATGGTGACGGACCCGATGCACACCAAACATCCCGGCACCATGGGGATCGGCCATTTCTTCATGGCGATGGACCCGGCGATGTTCCGCGACGAGGAGGATTTCCGCACCGACGTGATCTCCTTCTGCGATGCCATGCGCGCCACTCCGGCGATCGATCCGAACCAGCCCGTGATGGTCGCCGGCGACCCCGAACGCCGCCGCGCCGCCATAAGGCTGCAATCCGGCATCCCCATCGCACCCGGACTGCTGACCCAGCTGCGGCAGGTCGCCGAGGCGAGCGGGGCGCCCTGGGTGCTGTAGGTTCGAGAAGGTTCAAGCGGGAGCAACTCTTCTTTTTTAAAGAAGCATATTCCGATTCTCTGAGAATGCGTGAAAAGAGTGTTGCGTCGGCTCGGTTGTATCGGTGCTAGCGTTACCGTTTCGAATCTCTTTGATCTCGGAATCGGTACGCGACCATCAATCGGGAGATCATGGCTGTCGGGTGCCTCGATCGAGACGACGCTGGAGTTCTGGGCGTCGTCGCTGCGGGATGTGAAGGCGCAGATCAGGCAGCTGTTCACACAGCAGCGGGTGTCGGCGTCGGCGGGGTTGTTCCTGGCCGGACTGTTGGGCGACGAGCGACGCAGGACCGGGTGGATGCGCGCAGAGGCGGCGGGCGACCCCGGCCCGTGGCGGCAGCAGGCCATCCTGGGCCGCAGCCGTCGGTACGAAGATGCGTTGCGCGATGTCGTGCGGGGCTATGTCGTTGAGCACTCGGCGGCCACTGACGCGGTTCGGGTGATCGATGAAACTGGCTTTCTCAAGCAGGGCCGCTCGTCCTGCGGCGTGAGCCGTCAGTACACCGGCTCCGCGAGGAAGATCACCAACTGCCAGATCGGCGTGTTCGCCGCCCTCGACCGCAAGATCAACAATCTCGGCGACGCCATCACCGACGGCCGCTCCAACCCGGCTCTCCTCGCCAAACTCACGGAACTCGAAGCCCACCGACCCCGAAACCCTCGAAACCGCCCGTGCCCTCGTCGACAAAATCATTGTCTCCCCGCCCGGAGCCGACAACGATCCCCCAAACATCGATCGCGCCGGCGACCTCCACAACATGCTCCAAGCCGCCGGCCTCAAGTCACCCCAAACCAAGGTCGCTACCGCACGTCCTGACCCCGTTCTTGACTTGTTCATTAGTTCGGTAAAGGAGGGTCGAGGGGCAAAGCCCCCGCCTTGCTCGCGTCCCTCTACTCCGCCGCCGCGGCGTCGCGTTGGTGCAGGGTGCGGTTGATCCAGTGGGCCGTCAGTTTTTCGGGCAGGCCGTTTTGGCGGAGGCGTTCGTTGAGGCTGGGGAAGTCGACGTGGTCGAGGGCCTGGTCCTGGTTGAAGCAGGAGAAGACCACGGTTCGGGCGCCGGTGATGGGGTCGATATGGGCCTGGAGGCACTGGGCGCAGACTTCTTTCATCATGCACTGCATCGGTGAGTTGATGGAGCCGATGGCGGTGTGTCCGGGGGCGAGGTGGGGGGCGAGGATGGTGTGGCGGGCGGCGCCGACGGCTTGCATCATGCGGTCGGAGCCGATGGCGATGATGTGCTGGACGGTGGCGAGGGGGATAGCCTGGGGGCCGAGTTGGCCGGTGGCGTAGGCGTGCATGGCCTGGACGATGTTGCCGGTGAAGCTGTGGTCCTGGGGGCGGCCCGGGGTGAAGCCGGGGGCTTCGTCGCAGCACCAGACGATGGTGTCGGCGGCGGCTTCGATGTTGGCGACGTGGTAGCGGTCGGCGAGGGATTTGTAGCCGGCGAAGTAGAGGACTTTGGTGCCGGCGGCGCGGAGCGCGGCGCCGATGCTGAAGAGGACGGCGTTGCCGAGGCCGCCGCCGACGAGGGCGGCGGTGGTGTTGGGGTGGATTTCGGTGGGCGCGCCGGTGGGGCCCATGAGGATGACGGGTTCGCCGGGTTGGAGCAGGGCGCAGAGGTCCGAGCTGCCGCCCATTTCGAGGGCGATGATGGCGACGAGGCCGCGTTCGACGTCGGTCCAGGCGCCGGTCATGGCCAGGCCTTCCATGGCGAGGATGGTGGTGCCGGTGGCATCGGTGTGGCGGGCGGCGGTGGTTTCGTAGTTCTGTAGGCGGAAGAACTGGCCGGGCTGGAAGGCGCGGGCGGCGGCGGGGGCGTGGAGGACGACTTCGACGATGGTGGGGGTGAGGCGGGTGACGGCGTGGACGCGGGCCTGGAAGGCGTCACGGCAGGCGGCGATGAGATCGGGGCCGGTGATGGGGGTGGCGGGGCGGCGGGCGAGGATATCGGAGACGACGGGGTAGCCGCGTTTCGCGCCGCCCATGGCCTTCACGACGTTGCCGAAGAAGCTGGGGTGGAGGTCCCCGAAGAAGGAGGCGAAGCGACCGTCGGGCGCGCGGTGCATGAGCACATCGGCCTGGGCGGGCTTGCTGATGTTGCGTTCGGGGGAGATGGGGTGTCCGTCGGCGTCGATGGCCTGGAAGTATTTGCCGTCGAGCCGGATGCGACCGTCTTCGCGGGCGAGGACGGTGTTGGGCTGGGTGCCGGCGGCGACGATGATGGCGCGGGCGGGGAGGACGGCTTCGCTGCCGTCGGCGCGTTTGACGCGGAGGCCGGCGGCGTGGCCGTGATGGTCGATTTCAACGGCGACGGGGGAAAGGCCTTCGGCGAAGCGGACGCCTTCCTCCATGGCTTTGGCCACTTCTTCGTGGTTGAGCGTGTAGGAGGGGGCGTCGAGCAGGCGGCGGCGGTAGGCGAGGGTGGCGCCGCCCCAGGATTCGAGGAGGGGGGCGAAGTGGGGGAGGCGGCCGTGAGTGGCGGCGGTGGCGCGTTCGGCGGCGACGGCTTCGGCGTGGGCGAGGAATTCGGCGGCGATTTCGGCTTCCTCGGCGTTCCAGCGGGCGCGGACGGTGGCCTCGCCGCGCTCGGCCACGAGGGTGCGGTAGCGGAGCGCGAATTTCTCGACCTGGCGGATGTAGTAGGCGAGGCTTTCGGTGGCGGTGTCGATCGCGGTGAGGCCGCCGCCGATGACGACGATGGGCATGCGGATCTGCAGGTTGGCGATGGAGGATTTTTTGGCGGCGCCGGTGAGCTGGAGGGCCATGAGGAAGTCGCTGGCCTGGCGGACGCCGCGCACGAGGTTGTTGGGCATGTCGATGACGGTGGGTTTGCCGGCGCCCATGCACATCGCGATGTGGTCGAAGCCCATGGCCCAGGCGTCATCGAGGCCGATGGTGGCGCCGCCGCCGAAGCGGACGCCGCCGAACATGGCGAATTCGGCGCGGCGTTCAAGCAGGAGGCGGATGAGCTTGAGGTAATTCTTGTTCCAGCGGACGGTGATGCCGTATTCGGCGACGCCGCCGAAGCCGGCGAGAACGCGGTCGTCGAGGTTTTCAAACAGGGCGGCGGCGTCGCGGATGGGGGCGGTGGGGTCGAAGTCGAGGGGTTCGATTTTCAGGCCGTCGATGGCGACGATGGTGTGGCCGTCGTTCATGAGGTGGTGGGCGAGGGTGTAGCCGGCGGGGCCGAGGCCGACGATCAGGACCTTGCGGCCGGTGTCGGGGCGGGGGAGTGGGCGGCGGATGTCGAGCGGGTTCCAGCGGGTGAGCAGGGCGTAGAGCTCGAAGCCCCAGGGCAACGCGAGGACGTCCTTGAGGATGTTGGTTTCGGCCTGCGGGATGTCGACGGCTTCCTGCTTCTGGTAGATGCAGGCCTTGAGGCAGTCGTTGCAGATACGGTGGCCGGTGGCGGCCATCATCGGGTTGTCGACCGCGATGGTGGCGAAGGCGGCGAGGACATGGCCGCGGGCGCGGAGCATGTGCATTTCGCTGATTTTCTCGTCGAGCGGGCAGCCGGCGAGGGTGACGTTGAAGGGGGATTTCTGGAAGGCCCCCCCCCCTTTCACTGCAGCACTCTTGCGGTCCTTCAGGCCCTTGGAGCAGGAGTCCTTGCCCTGTTCATGGCACCAGATGCAGTAGTTCATCTGGTCCAGCGCCTGTTGGCCGGTCATGCCTTCGTCGGTGAGGGCGAAACCGTCGCGGGCGCGCCAGTCGTGTTCGGGCAGGCGGAGCATGGTGACGCCGTGGCGCTCGATGGTCTCGACCGGGACGAGGCGGGCGCTGTCGACTTTACCGGGGACGCGGAACAGGGTGCCGCCGGCGTGGTGGGCGCGACCCGGCGGGGTGAGCGTGGCCCAGGCGGCGTAGCGGGCGGCGAGGTCGATCGATTCCGGGTCGTGCTCCGCGGCGGTGACGAAGGCGGCGAAGCCGGGTTCGGTGAGGGGGGCGCCGATCCGGGCTTCGAGATCGGCACGCAACGCGGCGCCGTCGAAGGCGGAGGGGGCGGGATATTTGCGGACGGCCTGGCGTTGCACGAAGAGGCGCTTACACTGGTGGACCGGGTCGAGCGCGATTGTGGCGTCGCGGATGGCGGCGATTTCGGCTTCGATTCCGAACAGCCCGGCGACAAAGGCCTCGACGATGGGGCCGAGATCCACCACCAGGGCGCCTTCGGCCTTGGCGTCCTGCGCGTCAGGAGCGGCGCGGGCGGCCATCAGGCGGGCGTGCAGATCGGTGTCGGCGGTGGCCAGATGGGTGATGAAGGCGCGGTCGAGCGCCACCAGGCCGTCGCGACGGGCGAGATCGGCAAAGGTGAAGCCGTAGCCGAGTGGGGCGGCGGTCATGGCGGGGATCCTCGGGAAACGTTCAGCCGAGCTTGCGCAGCAGGGCGGTCAATTGGGTGCGCTCTTCAGGGTCGAGCGGGGCGAGGGTCGCCGCGGTGATGGCACGGGCGGCGACGACGGCTTTGGCGGCGAGGGCGAATCCGGCGTCGGTCGGGATCAGCACGGTGGTGCGGCGGTCCATCGGATCGAGCGCGCGGGCAATCAATGCCCGGTCGACGAGGCGGCGGACCACGCCCTGGATGGTGGCGGGATCCATCGCGACGAGGCGGCCGAGCAGGTTCTGGGTGACGCGGCCGAGCTCGACGGTTTTGATCAAGGCGGTGAACTGGGTCGGGGTCAGATCGTGCCGCGCCATGGTTTCGAGAAAGATCGCGGCGTGCCGCTGATGGGCGCGGCGCAGCAGGAAACCGACCTGATCCTCGACGACGTAGGGGCCGAGCGGCTCCTGCGCTCGTCGCTCGACCCCAGGCTGCGGCACATCGGCTTGCGACACGTAAAACTCCAGGACCGGCGGTCTGGAGCGGATATAACGGGGGGGTCATTCGTGTGCAAATGATCCGGTGACGGGCCGGACATGCAAAAACCCCCGCCCGGGTGCCGGGCGGGGGGATTGCGGGAGCGTCAGGCGGGGTTGGTCAGTTGGTGGCCTTCGGCGTGACGGTGCCGCTGGAAGTCACCGGAGCAACGGGAGCGGCGGCGATGGTGCCGGCCGGCTTCTTCACGTCGGTGCCAGGCTTCGCTTCGGTCACGGGTTTCGCGTCGGTCGTCGGCTTGGCGCCGGCGGGGGCCTTGGCGTCGGTCGCGGCGGCGGGTGCGGGCTTCGTCGCGTCGGTCGGCTTGGTCGAGGCCGGTTTGGTGTCGGTGGCGGCGGCACGGTGGATGCCGGTGTTGACGGCCGGCTTCCTGACGACCGGTTTGCCGGCGATGGCCTTGTCGGTGCTCGTGGTGCCGCTGACGGCTGTACCGGCGGAGGTGCCGCCCGAAATCGCCGAGCTCTGGGGCTGGGCCAGCACCGGCAGGGCGAAGCTGCTGGCGACGAAGGCGGCGAGGGCGATGCGAGGGAAGTTGGTCATCGGGTGAGGTTCCTGGTGTCGGGCTCGATTGCCTGACGACCGGATTTGGCCTCCGCGCGATGGCGCCGGCGCGGCGGGATCATGGCGGCGTTGCGGCGGCGCATTAACTTCGTGTTATCGCCGCCGCCGTGGTTCGGCTGATCCGGGGCAATGCGGCAAAAAAGGGGCTTTGCAAACTTTCCGTGATCGGTCACATGATGTTGCAAGGGGACTCTCTGAAGAATACGACCCAACCCGGAGGAAACGAGACGAAATGGCGCCACAGTCACGCATCCCGCGCTCGGACGCGGAAATCAGGCCGATGTCGGCGGAAGAGCGCAAGGTCATCATCGCGTCGTCAGCCGGCACGGTGTTCGAATGGTATGACTTTTACCTCGCCGGCTCGCTCGCGGCGAACATCAGCGCGAACTTCTTTTCGGGCGTGAACCCGACGGCGGGGTTCATCTTCACGCTGCTCGGTTTTGCCGCCGGCTTCGCGGTGCGTCCGTTCGGCGCCCTGTTCTTCGGCCGCCTCGGTGACATCGTCGGGCGCAAATACACCTTCCTCGTGACTATGACGATCATGGGTATCGCCACTTTCATCGTCGGCTGTCTCCCCGGCTATGCGACGATGGGCATCGCTTCACCGGTACTGTTCATCGCCTGCCGCCTGCTGCAAGGGCTCGCGCTCGGCGGCGAATACGGCGGGGCCGCGACCTACGTGGCCGAGCATGCGCCGCATGGCCGGCGCGGCTTCTACACCTCGTGGATCCAGACCACGGCCACCGTCGGCCTGTTCCTTTCGCTGCTGGTCATTCTCGGGCTGCGCCTGGCGATGACCCCGGCGGACTTCGCCCTGTGGGGCTGGCGCGTGCCGTTCCTGGTTTCGATCGTGCTGCTGATCGTGTCGATCTGGATCCGGATGCAGCTCGCGGAGAGCCCAGCCTTCACCAAGATGAAGGAGGAGGGCACCCACTCGAAGGCACCGCTGGCCGAGGCGTTCGGGCGTTGGGAGAACGCCAAGATCGCGATCTTCGCGCTGCTCGGCGGCACCGCGGGCCAGGCTGTGGTGTGGTATGGCGGGCAGTTCTATGCGCTGTTCTTCCTGACCCAGACCTTGAAGATGGACCCGATCGCGGCGAACTACGCCATCGCCGGCTCGCTCGCCATCGGCACGCCGTGCTTCGTCTTCTTCGGCTGGCTGTCCGACAAGATCGGCCGCAAGCCGATCATCCTCGGCGGCTGTCTGCTCGGCGCGGTGCTCTACTTCCCGCTGTTCCACGCGCTGACCAGCGCGGTGAACCCGACGCTGGAGACAGCGCTGTCCAAGGCGCCGGTGACGGTGGTGGCCAACGACGCGGAATGCTCGTTCCAGTTCAACCCGACCGGGACGTCATCCTTCACCTCGTCGTGCGACATCGCCAAGTCCTTCCTGGCGCGCAACTCGGTCAACTACACCAACGTGGCGGCCCCGTCCGGCGCGGTGGCGAAGATCAAGATCGGGGACACCGAGGTCGTCGCGTTCGACCGTGCCGCGGCGGGTGCCGAGGGTGCGGCCAAGAACGCCGCGTTCGAGAAGGCCGCGACAGACGCCATTCGTGGCGCCGGCTACCCGGCGGGTGCCGATCCGGCGAAGGTCAATTGGACGATGACGATCGCCATCCTCACCGTGCTGGTGATCCTGGTGACGATGGTCTACGGGCCGATGGCCGCGATGTTGGTGGAGCTGTTCCCCACCCGCATTCGCTACTCCGGCATGTCGCTGCCCTACCACATCGGCAACGGCTGGTTCGGCGGCTTCCTGCCGCCCACCGCCTTCGCCATCGTGGCCGCGACCGGGGATATATTCTCCGGCCTGTGGTACGTGGTGGCCGTCGCTGGCGGAACCTTTGTCATCGGGCTGTTCTTCGTGCCCGAAACCAAGGACCGCGACATCTTCGGCGCCGACCCAATCGAGGCGCCGCACCACCGGCCGGCCAGCGCGGATATCTGAGAGCTGGTGGCGACTTCGAGGCAGAAACGCCGGGGCATGTCCCCGGCGTTTTTGTTTGAGGCGAGGAAGGAAGTGCTTCTTTTTTTGGAAAAAAAGAAGCAAAAAAACTTGCTCCGTTCGCCTCGTGCGGCCTTCATCTTGCCCTGCGCCGCAGGCATTCGATCGCGGCTCCCGGCACCTGCTCACCGGGCGAGATGGTTTGATGGCTTCGCCGTTCCCGTGCACACG
>CAIYSR010000099.1 GCA_903928895.1 uncultured Rhodospirillales bacterium
GACCCTCCGTGCCAACACCGATGAGACATCGACCCCCCGGAAGTTTACCCTTGAGGGCTACAGGTAAAACATCGAAATGGTCATGCCCCGCACGACAGCCCCAACTCCCCTATCCGCCGGTGGCGCTGAAAGCGAGCAAGGCCGCAGGCCGACGCTGGTTTCAGCGCCACCGGCGGCGTCGCCCGAACTCCCGGACCGGCCGCGCCGCCGACGGACATTTACCGCTTCCGACAAGCTCCGGATCCTGGCCGAAGTCGACCGCGCCGGGCCCGGCGGCGGCGGTGCCATCCTGCGGCGCGAGGGGCTCTATTCCTCGGCTCTCACCGATTGGCGTCGCCAGCGCGACGCTGGCGCCTATGAGGCGCTCAAGGCGGTCAAGCGCGGCCCCAAGCGCGCACCCCCCAATCCGCTGGCGGCCGAACACGCCCAATTGCTGCGCGATAACAAGCGCCTGACCCTCCAGCTTCGCCGCGCTGAGGCGGTCATCGACATCCAAAAAAAAGTCGCTTCGCTGCTGGGCACCCCCTTCCCGACCGACGAGGCGCCCTGATGGATGCCGTGGCCGCCACGGCGCATGAGACCGGCGTGATCGCCGCCGCCTGCGCCGCGGTGGGGCTGTCGCGTGCCAGTTTTCATCGCCGCCAGGCAGCGGCGGGCCGGCCAGCCGCGCCCCCACCCCCCAGGCGCAAACCCGCGCGCGCCTTGGCGGCGGAGGAACGCGGGAAGATCCTTGACCTGTTGCGGCAGGACAGGTTCGTGGACCAAGCGCCGGCCGAGGTCTATGCCACCCTGCTCGACGAGGGCCTCTACCACTGCTCGATACGCACCATGTATCGGATTTTGCACGAAAATAATGAGGTCAGAGAACGCCGTCAGCAACTTCGCCACCCCGTCTATGCGAAGCCAGAGCTCGTCGCCGAAGGCCCGAACCAGGTCTGGTCCTGGGACATCACCAAGCTGATGGGCCCCAGAAAATGGACCTACTTCTATCTCTACGTCATCCTCGACATCTTCAGCCGAAGGGTCGTCGGCTGGTGCGTCGCCGACACCGAGAGTGCCCTACTTTTCAAGCCACTATTCAAAAACGCCGTCGACCAGCACACCATACCACCTGGCCAACTCACCCTGCACGCCGACCGCGGCCCGTCCATGAAAGCCAAGGCCACCGCCCTGCTGCTCGCTGACCTGGGCGTCACCAAATCGCACAGCCGGCCCCACACCTCCGACGACAACCCATTCTCGGAAAGCTGCTTCAAGACGCTGAAATATCAGCCCCAATTCCCCAAGCGGTTCGGCAGCATCGAGGACGCCAAAAGCTTCTGCCGGGCCTTCTTCGACTGGTACAACCAGCAACATCACCATCTGGGCATTGGCCTGATGACACCAGACCAGGTCCATTACGGCCAAGCCGAACGGGTCCATGCCTCACGCCAAAAGACCCTCGATCACGCCTTCCGCGCCAACCCCATCCGCTTCGTCAACAAGGCCCCCGAGCCACCCCAAATGCCCACCGCCGTCTGGATCAACCCGCCAGCGCAGAAGCTCAAAGTCAAAGCCTAATCTCGACGACCGGCTGTCTCATTGTTGTTGACACGTTCCGCCGGGGCCTTCAGCGAGTCCTGAAAGGGCGTAGCGGGCACGATGAGCCGGTGCGTGGGAGGGAACTGGTTTCTGCCCCATGTTGCCGGGGTGAACGTTGCCCCCTCGCTGTCACGCCAATCCAGGCAGGACCGCGCAGGATTACGCACAGCGTCAAACATCCGCCGCAGTCAGGCAAGCGACATGGTCAACCGCACTCTACAAGATCACGCCACGTATGTCGGCGCAGGCGTTACCGCGGGACGGGACAAGAAAGGTCGCCCTCCTGGCAGTTGAGATATATTTTGAATTCGGCGGTCCGTTTGCGGGTCAGCTGCTCCTGGCAAGATGCCTGGAGGGCGGGGCGTATGCTGCCGCCATCACTGCCGTTGGTGGCGAAGGCGCATTCAGC
>CAIYSR010000100.1 GCA_903928895.1 uncultured Rhodospirillales bacterium
CGCGGTGCGCGCCGCGGCGCGGCGGGTGCGGGCGGTGGTGCTGCTGAAGGGCGCGGCCACCGTGATCGCGGCCGCCGACGGGCGGCTCGCGATCAACGACAACGCGCCGCCCTGGCTCGCCACCGCCGGGGCCGGCGACGTGCTCGCCGGGTTGATCGCCGCCCTGCTGGCCCAGGGGATGGCGCCGTTCGAGGCGGCAGCGGCGGCGGCCTGGCTGCACGGCGTGGCCGCCGCCCGGATCGGCCCCGGCCTCATCGCCGAGGACCTGCCTTGCGCACTCCCCGATGCAATCGCTGCCGCGCGCGGCTAGAGTGGGGGTCCAAACCCCAGGGGGGCCGAGCATGAACATCTCGACCAGAGCCGCGTCCGGCGACAGCGCCACCTCGGACGCCGACCTGCTGCACCAGCTCGAACGCAAGCTGCTCTGGCTTTCCGCCTGGATGATCCACAACGCCAACCACATCCGGCCCAACCGCGACGGCCTCAAGGTGGGGGGGCACCAGGCGTCCTGCGCGTCCTGCATCTCGATCCTGTCGGCGCTGTATTTCGCCATTCTGCGGCCGCAGGATCGCGTGGCGGTGAAGCCCCATGCCGGGCCGGTGTTCCATGCGATCAACTACCTTCTCGGCCGCCAGAGCCTGGAGAAGATGGCGAACCTGCGGAAGTTCGGCGGCGCGCAGTCCTACCCCAGCCGGGTCAAGGATGGCGGCGAGGTTGATTTCTCGACCGGCTCGGTCGGCCTTGGCGTGGCGATGACCAGCTTCTCCGCGCTGATGGCCGATTATGTCCGGCTGCACGGGCTTGGCCGCGAGGACATCGCACCCGGCCGCCATGTCGCCATCGCCGGGGATGCCGAACTCGACGAGGGCAATATCTACGAGGCGCTGCTCGAAGGCTGGAAGCACGATATCCGCGACGTCTGGTGGGTGATCGACTACAACCGCCAGTCCCTCGACAGCGTGGTGCCGGACCGGCTGTTCGGCCGCATCGAGGGGCTGTTCCGCGATATGGGCTGGAACGTGGTGACGATGAAATACGGGCGCCACCTGCAGGCCGCGTTCGCCCGGCCGGGCGGCGAGGCGCTGCGGCTGTGGATCGACGATTGTCCGAACAGCCTCTATTCGGCGCTCACTTTCCAGGGTGGCGCGGCGTGGCGGGCGGCGCTGCTGGCCGATCTCGGGCGCGATCCCGACCTGCGCGCGATCATCGATCCGCTGTCGGATGACGAACTCGCGGCGCTGATGACCAACCTTGGCGGCCACGATGTGCAGTACCTGATTGAAACATTCCGGACTGCTGACGCGGCCGGGGACCAGCCGACCTGCTTCATCGCCTACACCATCAAGGGGATGGGCCTGCCGTTCGCCGGGCACAAGGACAACCATGCCGGGCTGATGTCCAAGGAGCAGATGCTGGCGTTTCGCGACCTCATGGGGATCCGGCCGGGCCACGAGTGGGACCTGTTCGAGGGGCTCGATGCCGCGGAGTCCGAGTTGCGCGGGTTTCTGGCCCGCATGCCCTTCGCCACCCCACTGACCCCCGAGGGTCGCGCGCTCAGCGCGCCGCAGGTGCTGGTTCCCGCGGTGTTGCCCGGGCCGAAAAGCGATGGCCGCAAAATGTCGACCCAGGCGGCGTTCGGCGACATGCTGGCCGAAATCGGCCGCGGCCAGGGCGAGCTCAAGGACCTCGCCAACCATATCCTTACCACCAGCCCCGATGTCACCGTCTCGACCAGCCTCGGTCCCTGGGTCAACCGCCGCGGTGTGTTCGACCGGCACACCCGCAACGACGTCTTCCGCGATGCCAAGCTGGCCTCGGCCCAGCGCTGGGGGATGACGCCGAAGGGGCAGCACGTCGAGCTCGGCATCGCCGAACAGAACCTGTTCCTCCTGCTCGGCGCGGCCGGCTTGGCGCCTGGGCTGCACGGCGCGCGACTGCTGCCGATCGGGACCGTGTATGATCCCTTCGTCAATCGCGGCCTCGATGCGCTGATCTACGCCTGCTACCAGGACGCGCGATTCCTGCTGGTCAGCACGCCGTCGGGCCTTACCTTGGCGCCCGAGGGCGGGCAGCACCAATCGATCAACACGCCGATGATCGGCATCAGCCAGGACCGGTTGGCGAGCTACGAGCCGTCCCATATCGACGAACTCGCGATCCTGCTGCGCCATGCGCTGGATTTCATGCAGCAGCCCGATGGCTCGGCGGTGTGGTTGCGCCTGTCGACCCGGCAGCTCGAACAGAGGCCGCGGACGCTGGACCCGTCCCATGTCATCGCCGGGGCACACTGGGTGGTGCCGCCGGCAGCGGGCGCGCGGATCGCGCTGGCCTACCAGGGGCCGATCGCGCCGGAGGCGGAAGCGGCGTTTGCCGAGCTTGTGGCGGAGGAACCGGGCGCCGGGCTGCTCGCCATCACCAGCCCGGATCGTCTGCATGCCGGCTGGATCGCGGCCGCGCGCGCGCGGCGCGAGGGGGCGCGCGGGGCGCTGTCCCATATCGAGCGTATCCTCGCCCCGCTGGCCCGTGACGCCGCGCTGGTGACGATCCTCGACGGCCACCCGGCCAGCCATTCCTGGCTCGGCGCCGTGCGCGGCCAGCGCGTCATTCCCCTTGGCCCCGTCCATTTCGGCCAGTCCGGCGACATCCCGGACCTCTATGCCGAATACGGGCTCGACACCGATGCCATCCTCGACGCCTGCGCCCAGGCCCTGCTCGGCTGACCGGAGACATTTTCATGCAAGCCATCGTCTGCGAGGCCTTCGGCGGCCCGGAAGTTCTCGCCTGGCGCGACCTGCCGGACCCGCCGCCGCCCGGCGACGGCGAGCTCCAGGTGCGCCTGCTCGCACGCGGCGCGCAATACGTCGATGTCCTGATGATTGCGGGCAAATACCAGTTCCGGCCGGAGCCGCCGTTCATCCCCGGGGGCGAGGCGGCCGGCGAAGTCGTGGCCATCGGCCCCGGCGTCAGCGGCTTTGCCATCGGAGACCGCCTGATGACCCGGCACAGCCCCGGCTCCTTCTGCACCCTGGCCAACACCAAGGCCGCGCACTGCGATCACATTCCCGCTGCTCTGACGCTGGAGCAGGCCGCGGTCTTCAAGGGGGCATATCACACCGCCTATCACGCCCTGCTGCAAAAGGGCCGGCTGCAGGCGGGTGACTGGGTTCTGATCCATGGCGCCGCCGGGGGCATCGGCATCGCCGCCATCCAGATCGCCAAGCTGTTCGGTGCCCGCGTTATCGCCACCGCCAGCACCGAGGAAAAGCGGGCGGCCTGCCTCGCCGAAGGGGCCGACCATGCGATCGATCACCGCGGTGGGTTCCGCGACGAGGTCAAGGCGCTTACTGGCGGCAAGGGGGTCGATATCGTGTACGACCCGATCGGTGCGCGGGTGTTCGACGAGTCCATGCGCTGCCTCAACTGGGGTGCCCGCCTGCTCATCCTCGGTTTCCTCGGCGGGGAGCCGGCGCTGGCCAAGACCAACCACCTGCTGATCAAGGGTGCGGAAGCCATCGGCGTGCGGATTGGCGGCGTCAGCGAATTCCAGCCCGATCTTGCCGCCGCGAATATCCGTGCCCTGCTGGCCTTGGCTGCCGAGGGCAAACTGACGCCGCGCATTTCGCACCGCATTGCGCTGGAAGACGCGGCCGCGGCGATCCGGGCGATCATTGATCGGAATATCATCGGCAAGGCGGTTTTGGTCGGGTGAAGGGAAGGGCTTCTTTTTTTCGTAAAAAAAGAAACAAAAAAACCTCACTTCTCCCACGGCGGTGTTGAACAGCTCCCCCGAACAACAAGCGGATAGAAAGTTTTTTTGGTTCTTTTTGTTCACAAAAAGAACTTCTTCCCAGCTTCAAGGAGCCTCCATGAAAGACTTCTCAGGTAAAACCGCGATCGTCACCGGCGGCGGCACCGGCATGGGCCGCGAACTGGTGCGCCAGCTCGTCGCCGAGGGCTGCCACGTCGCCTTTTGCGACATCTCCGCCTCCGCCATGGCCGAAACCCGGGCCCTGTGCGAGGCCGCTGGCCTGCCCCAGGGCCTGCGGCTGACCCACCATGTGGCCGACGTGTCCGACGAGGCCCAGGTTTTACGGTTTCGCGACGAGGCGGCGGCGCAGCACGGCGTCGACCACATTCATCTGCTGTTCAACAACGCCGGGATCGGTGGCGGCGGCAGCATGATCGCCGACCCCAGGAGCGCCTGGGAGCGCACCTTCAACATCTGCTGGGGCGGGGTCTATCTCAACACCCGTGCGTTCCTGCCGATGATGATGAAGGCCGAGGCGGGCCACATTATCAACACCAGCAGCATCAACGGGTTCTGGGCCAGTATTGGCCCGCATACCCCGCATACCGCCTATGCCGCGGCGAAATTTGCGGTCAAGGGTTTCACCGAGGCGCTGATCGCCGACCTTCGGGTCAATGCGCCCCATATCAAATGCTCCGTCGTCATGCCCGGCCATATCGGCACCTCGATCGCCGCCAACTCACGGCGCATCCATCTCGGCACTGAATCCGACACCATGAGCGCCGCTGAAATCGCCGCCACCCGCGCCCGCCTGGTTGCCGCCGGGCTCGCGGCGGAGACGATCGCGGATGACGCCGTGCGCGGCATCGTCGCCGAGCGCGCCCGCCGCTTCCTGGAAAACGCGCCGATGACGGCCGCGGCGGCCGCCACCGTCATCCTCGACGCGGTAAAGGCCGGCAAATGGCGCATTCTGGTCGGCGACGACGCCCAGAAACTCGACCAGCGCGTTCGCAACACCCCGGAAGCGGCCTACGACATCGACTTCTTCAACGACTTCGCCCGCGACGTCGGCTGGCAGCTCGGCCGCTGAGTCGCTTGCACAGGCATGGATGACAGTTTTTTTGCTTTACTCCGACTCCCTGAGAATGCGTGAAAAGAGTGTTGCGCCGGCTTGGTTTTGTCGATTCTAGTTTGACGATGATCCGCAAACGCTTTCTCAAGGAGCCGGCCCGGCAAGCCCTGTTTGCCTTGGCGCGCGATACGTCGGTTGCCCACGGTGTTGCGCGGCGGGCCAACGCGATCATCCTGCTTGACCGTGGGATGAGTTGCGA
>CAIYSR010000101.1 GCA_903928895.1 uncultured Rhodospirillales bacterium
CGGCCAAGCCGGCGGCGCGTGCGGCGGCGCCGGTGGCGGCGAGCAGCGCGACGGCGAAGCCGGTGGCCGCATCTGGGCGGGGCGTGCAGGTGCAGCTTGCGGCGGTTGGCTCCGAGGCTGCGGCGCAGGCGGAATGGCAGCGGCTGGCCAAGCGGATGCCGGAATTGTTTGGCGGCAAGGCGCCGGCGATCAGCCGGGTCGAGCATGACGGCAAGACGTTGTGGCGGGTGCGCACCGGCGGGTTTGGCGATGCCGCGGCGGCGAAGTCGTTCTGTGCCCAGGTCAAGGCCAAGGCAACGGGCTGTATCGTCGCCTCCTGAGAGCGCCCGCTCGAGGGGACGCTGCGCAGGATCAATACTGGCGGCCGCGTGGCCGATGTTTCCATGCAGCAGCGGAGCTTTTCCGACGTGACACGCAAACGGCTCGGCTTCTTCACCCGGCTGCTCGACGATGTGGCCGCGGGCGAGCGCTACCGGCTGGCGCTGGAGCAGATCGTGCAGGCGGAGCGGATGGGGCTGGAGAGCGCCTGGGTGGCGCAGCACCATTTTGATGCCGACGAGGGCGGGCTGCCGTCGCCGTTCGTGTTCCTGGCGCAGGCGGCGGCGCGGACGACGCGGATCAGGCTCGGCACCGGGGTGGTGACGCTGCCGCTGGAGAACCCGGTCCGGGTGGCGGAGGATGCGGCGGTGCTCGACCTGATGTCGGGCGGGCGGCTGGAATTCGGGGTGGGGACGGGGGGCAACCCTTCGGCGTTCGCGGCATTCGGGCAAAGCAATGCGGCCCGGGGCGAGATCTATGCCCGGTATTTCGAGACGTTGCGGACGGCGCTGCGGGGCAGCGCGATCGGGGGGAGCGACAATCTGATGTATCCGCCGGCGCCGCAGCTGGATCGGCGGATCTGGCAGGCGACGTTCTCGGTGGAGGGCGGGCGCCGGGCGGCGCTCGCCGGGGATGGGCTGCTGCTGTCGCGCACGCAGCCGCGGACGGCGCTGGCACCGCGGGCCACCTTGTCGGAGATCCAGGACCCGATCCTGGATGCGTATTATGCGGCGTTGCCGCAGGGCGTGGCGCCGCGCATCCTGGGCTCGCGCTCGATTTTCGTGGCGGACAGCCGGGCCGAGGCGCGGCGCTATGCCGAGATCGGGCTGGGACGGTTCATCACACGGATCGCCAAGGCGGGGCGGGCGGTGCCGAGCGGGTCGCTCGACGACATCCTGACCGCGTTCGACGTGCATATGGGCACGCCGGAGGAGGTGATCGAGTCGCTGGCGCGCGATACGACGCTGCGGCGGGTGACGGATGTGGCGGGGCAGGTGCACTCGGTCGATCCGCCGCATCCGCTGATCCTGCGCTCGATCGAATTGTTCGCAACCGTGGTCGCCCCGGCGCTGGGCTGGACCCGGGCGCCGCAGATGGAAGGGATCGAGGCATGAGCGTGGATGTGATCGATCGGCTCGCGGGGATCGATGCGGGCTCGGCGCTGTCGGCGGTCCGCGACGTGCGGCGCCAGGCGCGGGAGCAGGCGCAGGCGAGTTATCGCGCCTTGTTCGAGCCGGAGGAGACCGCTGAGATGGCGGTGGCGGAGCGCTTCGCGGTGGCGGCGTTCGTGGCCGGGTTGCATGGCGCGGAGGCGATCGCGGCGTTCTATGGCGAGGGGCTTGCTGCCGGCGCGGCGATTGCGGCCGAGGCGGCGCGCGGGCGGGGGCAGGGGCCGTATGGCGCCTATCCGGCGGGCAAGCTGAGCGCGGAGGACGTGGCGGGGCCGGTCTATCGGGTGGTGGATGGCGCGCTCGGCCGGCGGCTCGTTGCGGCGCTGGAGCATGCGCATATGCTGGTGTTGCATCCCCGCGATGCGGCGCCGGCTTCGTTGCGGGCGCTGCTCGATGCGGGGTGGTCGACCACCGGGATCGTCACCCTGTCGCAGCTGGTCGCGTTCCTGGCGTTCCAGATCCGCGTTGTCGCCGGCCTGCGCGTGCTGGCCGCCATGGGAGAGCCGTGAGATGAGCGAGCAGGTGTTGCAGCCGCACGGGCATGCGGTCCCAGACGTGTTCACCCAGGCCAATCTGGGCTGGCTGCCGTGGCTGGAGCCGTTCCCGGCGGAGGGGCTGACGGAGCGGCATTGGGGGGGGGCTGGTGGATGCGTCGCGGGCGAAGTCCCCTTATTTCATGCTGTTGGTGCGCGATCCGGATATTCTCCAGGCGCGGACCCGGACGGACAAGGACATCTTCTACAATCCCGAGGCCGGGCTGCCGCGGGCGGAGCGGGAGCTGGCGGCGGCGGCGGCCTCGAGGTTCAACGGGTGCATCTATTGCGCTTCGGTGCATGCCAGGTTCGCATCGCATTTTTCGCATCGCGGGGTGGATGTGCAGCGTCTGCTCGACGAGGGCGTTGGCGCCGATCTGGAGGCGCGCTGGAATGCGATCGTGGCGGCGGCGGTGGCGCTGTCGGCGACGCCGCCAGCCTTCGGGCCCGAGCAAGTGCGGGCGCTGCGGGCGCAGGGGCTGGATGATGCCGCGATCGTCGATGTGATCAACGGGGCGGCGTTCTTCAACTGGGCGAACCGGCTGATGCTGTCGCTGGGGGAGCCGGAGCTGCCGGGCGGCTGAGGAAGGGTGTTCTTTTTGTGAACAAAAAGAACCAAAAACACTTTTTATCCGTTTGTTGCCGTTGGCTTGTTTTTGCCGGCGAGAGCAAGCCAACGGCAACGAGGAGTAGAAGTTTTTTGCTTCTTTTTTTCAAA
This sequence comes from uncultured Rhodospirillales bacterium, assembly GCA_903928895.1. Taxonomy (GTDB): domain Bacteria; phylum Pseudomonadota; class Alphaproteobacteria; order Acetobacterales; family Acetobacteraceae; genus CAIYPH01. The sequence goes on from CAIYSR010000101.1 coordinate 2,742, forward strand.
AAAGAAGCGCTTGCTTTGCTTCGGCCGGGCTTTTTCACACCTCATCCCCGCCGCGCGGGCCGATGCTGGGCCCAAGGCTGCGCGTGTTCGAGCAGGGCGCCGAGGCGCAGGATGTCGGTTTCGGCGCCCCATTTGCCGACGATCTGGATCGAGGTTGGCAGCCCGTCGTCTCCGAAGCCGGAGGGGACGGCGAGGGCGGGGTGGCCGGTGAGGTTGAAGGGGTATTGCGGTGAGGTCCAGCCCTGGCGGGTGATGCCGCAGGGAATTCCGTCGATGATGATGTCGTCGTTGGCGGCGTCGTGTCCGACGTCCAGCGCGGTGCGGGTCATGGTGGGCATGACGAGGACGTCGTAGCGGCGGAACAGGGCCTGGATGGCGCGGAACAGGCCGGTGCGGGCGTATTCGGCGTTGCGGTAGTCGGCCATGCTGAAGGTGGCGCCGCGCTGCATGAAGGCGAGGGTCACCGGGTCCATCTGGTTCTGCCAGTGCGGCAGGTACTGGGCGCCGAAGACGGCGAAGCTGGACTGGTAGAGCACGCGGCCCTCGTATTCGATCCAGTCGATGGGGTCGGTGAGTTCCTCGATCTCGGCGCCGATTGCGGCCCAGGCGGCGAGGCTGGCGCTGGTGTTGGCGGTGACGTCGGCGGCGACGCGGGGGTTGGCGCAGCGGGGAATGTAGCCGATGCGCAGCGCGGCGAGGTCGTGGCCGAGGAGGGCGGGGGAGAGTGTGGCGGGGTGGTTTGTGCCGATGCTCCAGGGGTCGTTCTGGTCGGGGCCCTGGAGGACGGAATGCATCAGCGCGGCGTCGGCGATGGTGCGGGAGAGTGGGCCGGCATAGATGTTGCTGCCGAAGGCGTCGCGGCCGGCTTCGTTGGGCACTGCGCCGAGGGTGGGTTTGAGGCCGACGAGGCCGCAGCAGGCGGCGGGGCCGCGGATGGAGCCGGCGCCGTCGGTGCCGAGGCCGATGGGCGCGAGGCCGGCGGCGACCGCGGCGGCGCAGCCGCCGGACGAGCCGCCAGGGGTGCGGCCGAGGTTCCAGGGATTGCGGGTGATGCCGAAGCCGGGGCCGTCGGTGAGGCCCTTGACGCCGAATTCGGGGGTGGCGGTCTTGGCCACGATGATGGCGCCGGCGGCGCGCAGGCGGGCGACGAGGAGGTCATCCGCGGCGGCGGGGGCGGCCTCGGCGAAAATGGCGGAGCCGTGGCGGGTGGGCACGCCGGCGACGTTGAGGAGGTCCTTGATGTGGATGGGCACGCCGTGGAGCGGGCCGAGCGGGCGGCCGTCCATCACCGCGGCCTCGGCGTCGCGGGCGGCGTTGTGGGCGTCATGGTCGATGATTTCGGCGAAGCAGTTCAGGGCGGGCTGTGCCTGGTGCATGGCGCGCAGCACCGCCTCGGTATATTCGACCGGGGAGAGCTTGCGGGCGCGGATCAGCGCGGCGGCGGTGGTGGCGGGCATGAAGAGGAGATCGTCGGACATGATGTTTCCCTGCTTGCCAAGCGGCCCGTTGTTTCTACGATCACAGCGCAAGCGCGGGGTGCGCGCAATGCGGGGGTGACCATGCGTCGTTTTATCACAGCGCTGTTGGCTGGCTTCGTCGGGATTGCGGGAGGCGCGCAGGCGGGGGGCAACCTCAATGCGGTGCTGGAATCGGAGGTGGTGTTCCTCGATCCGCACCAGACCACGGCGAACATCACGCGAACCTTCAACTTCATGGTCTACGACACGCTGTTCGCGATGGATGCCAAGGGGGCGATCCAGCCGCAGATGGTGGGGTCGACCGCAATCTCGGACGACAAGCTGACCTATACGTTCACCCTGCGCGACGGGCTTGCGTTTCATGACGGGGCGCCGGTGACGGCAGGGGATGTGGTCGCCTCGCTGCGCCGCTGGATGCCGCGCGATGCGCTCGGGCGGATGCTGGCGGCGGCGACGGCGTCGCTGGAGGCGGCCGGACCCAAGGTGGTGGTGCTGAAGCTGAAGGAGCCGTTCCCGCTGGTGTTGCAGATCCTGGGCAAGCCCAACGCGATCGTCCCCTTCATCGTGCCGGAGCGGCTGGCGGGCGGGGCGGCGGACCAGAAGATCACGGAGATCACCGGCTCCGGCCCGTTCATCTTCCGCAAGGAGGAGTGGCGGGCGGGCGACCGGATGGTGTTGGCGCGCAACCCGGCCTATGTCGCGCGGGCGGAGAAGCCGGATTTCCTGGCCGGCGGCAAGGTGGTGAAGATCGACACCATCACCCTCAAGGTGATCCCGGACGTTTCGACCGCGGCTTCGGCGCTGATCGCGGGCGAGGTCGATTACCTGCAATACGTGCCGTTCGACTGGATCGGGCGGTTGCAGAAGACGCGCGATATCAAGCTGATGAGCCTGGGCGGGTTGGATCAGTTCCAGGGGAATTTCCGTCTCAATCATGCCGCGCCGCCGTTCGACGATCCGGCGGTGCGCCAGGTGCTGTGGAATCTGGTGGACCAGAAGGCAATCCTGGAGGCGATCGGCATTCCGCCGGAGTTCCGGGTCGATCAGTGCGCCTCGTTCTGGATGTGCGGCACGCCGCTGGAGAGCACGGCGGGGGCGGGGGTGTTCCGCTTCGATATCGAGGCGGCGAAGGCGGCATTGAAGAAGACCGCCTACAAGGGCGAGAAGGTGGTGTTCATGGAGCTGCCGTCGTCCCCGACGTCGATGAACCCGGCGCTGGTGCTGGTCGATGCCATGCGCAAGGCCGGCTTCACGGTGGACGAGCAGGGGATGGACTGGGGCACGCTGTTGCAGCGGCGGGCCAGGAAGGACAGCTGGAGCATGTTCGCGGTCTATTCGAACGGCGTCGACATGTCGAACCCGCTGACGCATTTCTATGTGGCAGCCAATTGCGCGGAGTTCGCCGGCTGGAGCTGCGACCCGGCGATCAAGCCGCTGGTGGCGGAGTTCGTCAAGGCGCCGGACGATGCGGCGCGCAAGGCGGTGGCGGATCGCATCCAGGCGCTGGCCTATGCCAATGCGCCCTCGGTGATGTGGGGGCAGTTCACGGTGCCGACGGGGTATCGGGCCTCGCTGTCGGGGCTGGTGGAGTCGAGCTTTCCGATGTTCTGGCAGGTCGAGAAGAAGTAGCCGGGGTCGGCCCGGCGTGAACGGTCCGCTCCTACCGCGGCGTTCAGCTACCGCAGTGCGAAGCCCAGATTGGCGAGGGCCGCGCGCATGCGGTCGCGGCCGGTGAGGGCGGCAGGGGTGCGGACTCGGCCGATGGTGCGGCGGGTCCAGACCTCGGGGGGCATCGCCTGTTCGGCCTGGAAGTCCGACATCCGCGCGTCATAGGCGGCGAGCGCCTCGGTGGCCTGCGCAGGGTCGTATTGCTCGTGATGAACGACGGTGGATTGGGGCAGGCGCGGCTTGATGGCGGTCGGCCGCGCCGGGTCGGGGGTGCCGACGCAGAGGCCGAAGACGGGAAAGATATGGGGCGGCAGGCCGAGTTCGGCGGCGACTTTCTCGGGGTGGTTGCGGATGCCGCCGATATAGACGCTGCCGAGGCCGAGGGATTCGAGGGCGACGACCGCGTTCTGCGCCGCCAACGTGGCGTCGACGATGCCGATGAGCAGCATCTCCAGGAACTCGGTGCCTTCGACGGTCTCGCCTTTGGCCGCGGCGATGGATTGGAGGCGGGCGAGGTCGGCGAGGAAGACGAGGAAGAGCGGAGCCTCGTCGATATGGGCCTGGTTGGCGCAGAGCGGGCGCAGGCGCGATTTGCGGGCCGGGTCGCGCACGGCGACGACGGACCAGGTTTGCAGGTTGGACGAGGTGGCGGCCGACGAGGCGGCGGCGAGGATCGTCGCCAGGGTGTCCGGGTGCACCGGATCGGGCAGGAAGCCGCGGGTGGAGCGGTGGTTGAGCAGATTCTCCAGCACCGGATTCCAGTCTTCCGGCGGCGGCAGCGAAGGATCGCGGTAGCGTTGGCGGAAGAGGTCGGCGGCGCGGTCGTTGCGGCGGATCGGCAGGTCGTTCATCCGGCGAGGGCTCCATCGAGGGCGGCATTGGCGGCACGCAAGGCGGCGGCCACCCGGTTGCGGGCGCGGGTGGCGGCGACGGTGGCGAAGCGCGCCGCATCGCTGCCGGGTGCGAGCCGGCCGAGGGCGCGGACCGGATCGAGCGCGGGCCAGGGGTTTTGCGGCAAGGCGGGATCATGGTCGAAGCGGTCGCCGCTTGAGTAGTCGACCGGCACGAGGGCGCGGCTGACTTTCATCAGCGCGTCGTTGATGAGGATGGTTTCGGCCGGGCCGGCCGCTTCGGACCGGGCGGCGAGCGCTTCGGCCTGGTCGCGCAAGGTGAGCGCGGGGCCGACCAGGGGGTCGAGCGAGAAGGTATCGGCGAGCGGGGCGGCGATGCGGTCGAGCTCGGAAAGGAGGGCTTTGGCGTGGGCGGCGTAGTCGAGCGGGACGATGGCATCGCAGAGCAGGCGCCACAGGACATGGACGAAGACCTGGGTGTCGCGCACCAGATTGGCCTCGTCCAGTTTGTCGATGGTGTCGTGCGGGGTGTGCCACCACCAGCCCAGGGAATTGCGCATCTTCACCGTGCCGGGCGCCTGCTCGGACAGGGCGCCGAACATGGATGGCACGCCGACGCCGGTAAGGGAGTCGTCCGAGGAGCGGGATTTGCGCTTGCCGAGATATTGGTGGCCGGTGCGCTCGCGGATGGCCTCGCCGGCCAGGGTGGTGAGTTCGGAGACGGCGGCGGCGTTCTCCAGCACCGAGGCGCCGACGCCACCGGTGGAGTCGACATTGACGTGGGCGACGCAGCGGCGATCGAACTCGGCCCAGTGTTCGTCGACGTACCAGACCGAGCCGGAGTAGCGGCCGTGGGAGTGGCCGGACCAGAAGCAGATGCGCAGGCCGCGGGCCCATTCGTGCCGGCGGGTGGCGAGCAGGCGGGCGGCCTCGAGCATGGTGGCGTTGGCCGAGCCGTTGTCCATCACACCGTAATACCAGGTGTCGTGATGGCCGGAGAACAGGACGAAGGGGTGGTCGGTGTCGCCCTCGGCGTGCGGCGGGTCCATTTCGGCGACCAGGATCGGGGTCTTGCGCCAGCCGGTATCGACCTCGGCGTGGAGCACCACTGCAGGCTGTTCGCCCCTGGCGAGCCGGGCCTTGAGGGCCATGCCGTCGTCATGGGAGATCGAGCAGGCGACGGTGCTGGGCAGGTCGTGGAGGGTCTCGGGGGTCGGGCTGCCCCAGACCGGGGAGATGCACATCTCGTGGATATGTTCGTGCGGCGAGATGTGGAGCTGGCCAAGGGCGCCGGCGCGGGAGGCGAGGCGCGCGGTGGCGGGGTTGGCGATGCCCTGGGCGAGGACGATGGCGCCGGTGCAGTCCTTGCCGGCGAAACCTTCGGCGTTGCCCTCGCCGACATCGACCAGCCGCCCGCGCAGGCCGCCAACGGGGGAGGGCTGGCCGTGGGAATGGGTGATGGCGGTGAGCGGGACGCCATCGGCCTCCACGCGCGCCGCGCCGGGCAGCGAGATGTAGGCGTCGTGCAGCAGCAGGCTGGTGCGGTAGCCGAAGGCATCGAGCCGGGCGCGGACGTGGTGCAGGCTTTGCAGTTCGTCGGGCGAGCCGGAGAGCTTCACCCAGCGGGCGAACTCCTGCAGATCGGCCATCATTTCGGCGCCGCTGACGGCGCCGGCGAGATCGAGAAGAGCGGGATCGGTCATCCGGGGGCCTCCTGTTGGGCGTGAGCCTAGCCAAGACGGGGCGATGGAGGAAGGCTTGGGCGGTGAAAGTTTTCGGCCGCGCCCGTGGTAGAAAAGACGTAGAAGACTGCGGTTCGTGCGGATCGGTGGCTGGGTCCGGCGGGTTCGGGGAGGGAGGCGATGATGACGGCGGTGCGGTATATCGTGCAGGATGTGGACCAGGCGGTGGCGTTCTACACCGGGGCGCTGGGTTTCGCGCTGCGCCAGCAGTACGGGCCGGCGATGGCCATTGTGACGCGGGGTGACCTGGCATTGTGGCTGGCGGGGCCAGCGGCGTCGGCCTCCAAGCCGATGCCGGACGGCCAGCAGCCGATACCGGGGGGTGGGGCAGGATCGTGCTGGAGGTCACCGGGCTCGACGCCTTGGTGGGTCGGCTGAAGGGCGATGGGGTGGTGTTTCGCAACGAAATCCTTGCTGGTCCGGGGGGGCGGCAGATTTTGTGCGATGATCCGTCGGGCAACTGCGTTGAACTGTTCGAGGCGGCGTGATCCGCGTTCTGGCGGCTTTGCTGATGCTGCTGTTCGCGATCCCTTCGGCGCGCGCGGCGCCGTGCACCGTTTGCACCGCGGCCGGGGGGTCGTACCAGGCCGTGACGCCGCCGGGGTGGGATGGCAAGTCGCGGCTGCGGCTGCTGGTGTTTCTGCACGGCTTCATGATGGAGGGGGCCGATATCGCCGGCGATGGCACGATCCGCGAGGCGGCGGCGCGGATGAACTTCCTGTTGGTCGCGCCGGACGGATTGCTGCGCAGCTGGTCGCATGGCGGCTCGCCGAGCCAGGCGCGCGATGATGTGGCGTTCCTGCGCGGCGTGGTGGCGGACGTCAAGGCGCGCTGGCCGATCGATCAGCGGGCGGTGGTGGCGGCGGGATTTTCCCAGGGCGCCTCGATGGTGTGGGATCTCGCGTGCTACGATGCAGCCGATTTCACCGCCTTCCTGCCGTTTTCTGGCGGGTTCTGGGAGCCGATGCCGCGGGCCTGCGCGAGCGGGGCGGTGGAGCTGCGCCATGTCCATGGCCGCGACGACCCGGTGGTGCCGCTGGCCGGGCGGGCGCTGTTCGGGCCGTATCGGCAGGGCGACATCCGGCGCGGCTTCGAGGTCTGGCTCGCCGAGGACGGCTGCCGCGGCCAGCCGCTGGTGCTGAAGGACTGGGCCGGGCTCGACTGCGAGTCCTGGAGCGGCTGCGCGTCGGGTCGGCGGCTGCAATTGTGCCGCCGGGCCGGTGGGCACCTTATGTGGCAGGGCGACCTGCTGGCCGGGCTGCGCTGGGCAGTGGGACGCTGAGGGCGGTTTCTTGGCAGCAGCGGCCGGAAGTGGCACTCTGTTCGACCACGGCGGAAGGTTGGATCCAGTGCGGCAGTTGTTGTTGATGCGCCATGCGAAGTCGTCGTGGGACGACCCCAAACTGTCCGACCATGCCCGCCCCCTCAACAGCCGCGGCCGGAGCGCGGCGGTGGCGATGCGCGAGGTGATGCGCGATCTCGGACTGGAGCCCGACCTGATCCTGGTGTCCTCCGCCCGGCGCACCCTGCAGACGCTGGCGGCGCTTGAGCCCTGGGAGGAGACGCCGCTGGTCGAGGCGATGGATGGGCTCTATCTCGCCACCGGGGCGGCGCTGCTGGCGGCGCTGAACGGGGTGGCCGAGACCGCGCGCAGCGTTCTGCTGATCGGCCATAATCCGGGGCTGCATGATCTGGCACTCGCGCTGGCCGGACCGCTCGATACCGCCAACGGGGCGATGCGTCAGCTGGCCGAGGGTTATCCCACCGGGGCACTGGCCGAATTCACGGTGCCGGGGCCGTGGCCCGCGTTGATCGAAGGCGGCGCTCGCCTGGTTCGGTTTGTTGCGCCGCGCGATCTGCCCGACCACGGCTGATCCGATGACCGGCCCGGCGCTGCGGCTTGTGCTCGGCATTGCCGCGGGCGACCTGCCGGGGCTGCTGAAGGGGTTGGGCGCGCGGGCGGGCCGCGCGACGCCGGTGGCGCAGGAGTGGCACGATACCGCGGCCGGAGATCTCGCGACGGCCGGGCTGGTGCTGGTGTCCTGGCGGGACGGCGCGCGGGCGGGCTGGCGGGTGGCGCGGTTATGGCCCGACGGGCTGGCCCCCTGGGGCAGCGACGGGGCGGTGGTGGCCGAGGCGCGTGTACGCGAGGCGCTCGGCGCGGTGGTGCCGGACGAGACGGCCATGATCGCCCGCTTCACCGGACGGCGGCGCTCGGCGCGGGTCGGGCTGTGCCGGCTGAGCCTGATCGACGGCGTGGTGGCAGGGGCTGAGCGGCGGCGGGTGCAGGTCAGCCGGATTGTCATCGAGGGGCCCGGGCTCCAGGATTTGGCGTTGCCGGGCGCCTGGGTGCTCGGCGAAAATCTGGCGGGCACGGCACTGCGCCTCGCGGGGCGGCTGCCGGCGCGGACGGCGACGGTGTTGCCGCAGCTCGATGCGACGATGACGGTCAGCGATGCGCTCGCGGTGGTGCTGGCTCATTTCGGCGAGCGCCTGCGCCACCTTGCCCCGCGCGCGGCCGAAGGGCAGGGACCGGAGCCGGTCCACCAGATGCGGGTGACGGTGCGGCGGGCCCGCTCGGCGTTGAAGCTGTTCGGCCGTGCCGCCGCGGCGCCGGCACTGGTGGCGTTCGGCGCCGGGCTGCGCGAGCTCGGCCACGCCCTTGGCCCGGCGCGCGACTGGGATGTCTTCCTTGGCGGCATCACGAAATCGGTTGCCGCGGCGGCGGGGCAGGCGGCATCCCGCCGGCTGGCGGGCGCGGCGGGGCGACGGCGCGAGGAGGGCTATGACGCGTTGCGCTGCTACCTCGACGGCGACGGATTCCGCCGGCTCGGCCTCCTTCTGGCCGTCGGCGCGCTCGACCGGCCGTGGGAGCGCGAGGCGCCAGGCGCGGCGCTCGCCGTGCCGATCATGACGTTCGCCGATGCGGCGCTGCAGCGGCAGTGGAAGCGATTGATGGCGCCAGGTGCCGATCTCAGCGATCTGCCGGAGCCGCGGCTGCACGAGATCCGCCTCGAGGCCAAGCGCATGCGCTATGCCGCGGAACTTTTCGCCGGGCTGCATGACCGCAAGCGGGCTGGTCGCTTCGTCGCGCATCTCGCCGAATTGCAGGAGCGTCTCGGTCAGCTCAATGATGGCGCGGTGGCGGCGACGCTGTTGGAGGCGCTTGGCCCGGCCGGCCGCGGCTTCGGCGGGGGGGTGGCACGCGGCCTGGTCTCGGCGCGGGGCGAGGGGTTGCGGGCCGGGATCGGAAAGGCCTGGCGGCGGATGCGAGAGACCAAACGCTTCTGGCACTGAGGCGCGCGCGGGCTGATTTGAGCTATTTACATTCGATTTTGTAACGCTTCGACTCGGATATTGCGCGCGCCTGCGCCGCGCGGTAGTCGTGGCCCGTTCGCGTCGAACGGCAACCTCGATTTTCAGGAGAAGCAGCGTGTCGCTGCGACCGCCCCGTCGAATTTTCCGCGCGTCGTCGCGCTTTTCCGGCGGTTCCGGTGGCGGCAGGATGCCGCTGGCCGTGTGGGCCGGTGTGATCGGCGGAACCCTGGGCGTGCTGGTGGTGATGCTGGCCGCGCCGGCTGATTTGTTCGGCCGGGTGCCGCCGCTGACCGGGCTGCTCCGGGCCGGGCCGGCCGAGGTTGCCGTGGTCGACGGCGAAACCCTGGTGCTCAACGAGACCATCGTCCGGCTCGATGGCGTGGCCGCGCCGGCTCGCGGCCAGGTGTGCCGCAGCAGCGAGGACGCGCAGACCGATTGCGGCGCCGAGGCGGCGGCGGCGCTGGCTGGCTTCGTGCGCGGCCGCGACGTGTCGTGCCGCCTCAATGGACGCGACCGGGAGGGTTTCGCCCGGGCGGTGTGCGAGGCTGCCGGGCAGGAGCTCAACCGCGCCCTGGTTGCCGCCGGTTGGGCGCGGGCGCGCGTCGATATGCCGGGGCTGGCCCCCGAGGAGGCGGCCGCGCGGTCCGCCGGGCGTGGGCTGTGGCGCGCCGGCTGGCTTTGAGCCAGGGCTGCCGCGAGGGTGCATGCTGCAAGAGCGAAGGTTGCGCGCGGCGCGAGGCGGGAATAGGGTCCGGCTGAGGTTCATCGGGCGCTGCTGTGTGCGCCGGGAAGGAAAGAGGCAATGAACGCGACGGCAAAGGCGGATGCCAAAACGATTACAGTGACAGCGGAAGGCTCGAACAAGTCGGCCACCCTGCCGGTCATCTCGGGGACGATTGGCCCCGATGTGGTCGATATCCGAAAGCTCTACGACCAGCTCGGCGTCTTCACCTACGATCCCGGCTATGGCGCCACGGCGTCGTGCGAAAGCAAGATCACCTACATCGACGGCGATGCCGGCGTGCTGCTGTACCGCGGCTACCCGATCGAGCAACTCGCGGAGCAGTCGAGCTTCCTCGAGGTTGCCCATCTGCTGCTGTGGGGCGATCTGCCCAATGCTGCGCAGAAGAAGGACTTCGAACTCGGCGTGCTGCGCCACACCATGCTGCACGAGCAGATCCGCCGCTTCTTCGACGGCTTCCGCCGCGACGCCCATCCGATGGCGATCATGTGCGGCGTCGTCGGCGCGCTCTCGGCCTTCTACCACGACAGCCTGAACATCAACGACCCCGAGCAGCGCCGCATCTGCGCCTTCCGCCTGATCGCCAAGCTGCCGACCATCGCCGCCTGGGCCTCTACGTACTCGATCGGCCAGCCCTTCATTTATCCGCGCAACGACCTCGGCTACGTCGACAACTTCCTCTACATGATGAACGCGGTGCCGGCCGAGGAATACAAGGTCAACCCGGTGCTCTCGCGGGCGATGGAACGCTGGTTCATCCTGCACGCCGACCATGAGCAAAACGCTTCGTCGAGCACGGTTCGTCTGGCCGGATCGTCGGGCGCCAATCCCTTCGCCTGCATCGCCGCCGGCATCGCCAGCCTGTGGGGCCCTGCCCATGGCGGCGCCAACGAGGCGGCGCTGAAGATGCTTGCCGATATCGGCCATATCGACAACATCCCGCAGTTCCTGCACGACGTGAAGGACAAGAACAACCACACCCGCCTGATGGGCTTCGGTCACCGGGTCTACAAAAACTATGATCCGCGTGCGAAAATCCTGCAGGGCTCGTGCCATGAAGTGCTGGTCGAAATGGGCATCAAGGACGATCCGATGCTGGACCTCGCGGTCGAGCTTGAGAAAATCGCCCTGAGCGACCCCTACTTCGTCAGCCGCAAGCTCTACCCGAACGTGGATTTCTACTCGGGCATCATTCTCAAGGCGATGGGGCTGCCGACCAGCATGTTCACCGTGCTGTTCGCGGTCGCCCGCACCGTCGGGTGGATCAGCCAATGGAAGGAAATGATCGAGGACCCGTCGCAGCGCATTGGCCGCCCGCGCCAGATTTATACGGGTGCGCCGGCGCGCGACTACGTGCCGCTTGATGCCAGGGGATAGGATGCCTGTCTCTTTTTTTAAAAGAGACAGAAAGAAACTATTATTCCTCGGTCTGTTGCTTGCGCTGAGTGGCTGCGCGGTGATGGACCCGCTCAAGACCTGGGACAACGGGTCCACGTTGGCGGTTTGCTTCGTGGACCCGGCGCCGGTTGGCATACGCCAGCGCATCGCGGCGGCGGCGGCGGAATGGACCAGATGGGCCAATCTGACGTTCGACTTCGGGGATCCCCCCGCGCCCAGAATGTGTGACACCGCCCGTGTCTATGACATCACCATCGGGTTCGGCAGGGACGGCTCGGCCTCGCTCGTCGGCATCGACAGCCGCGACAAGGTGCCCTCGATGAACCTCGGGCATTTCGATGACCCGACCAACGCCGCCCTCCAGGACCCGCGCGAATTCAACCGGATCGTGCTGCATGAATTCGGCCATGCGATCGGCCTCGAGCACGAATTCCAGAGTCCGAACGGCATGTGCAACGCCAAGCTCGACTGGGACAAGGCCCGCGCCTTCTACCGCCAGCACATGGGCTGGTCGGGCGCTGATGTCGATTCCAACCTCAAGACCATCAACACGCACGGGCGGAGTCTGCTGGTTTCTCCGTACGACGTGAAGTCGATCATGCAATACGCACTGCCGGCTGAGGTGTTCAGCGATGGCACGGCCGACCCCTGCTACACCGCCCGCACCTACGAGCTTTCGCCGACGGATAAGATATGGGTCGGCCGCATGTATCCGAAGTCCGCGGCAGGAACGTGAGGGCGGCGGCCGCTTGACGGCAATCGAGGCTGCGCCCAGCGTGGCCCACAACACAAAGGGGGCGGGGCATGAACCGTGATATTTTGACGCGCACCGGCTTCGGCCTGGCCGTTCTGCTCGGCGTCGCCGGATGCCAGGCGCCGGTGCCGCTGCCACCGGAAAAGCCGGGCGAGACGGTGGCCGATGTGCTGCTGCCCGGCGGTTCGCTGGTCGGACGGCCCGACGCGACGGCGCGTCAGCTGCCCGGCGGCGAGGAGGCCGGCTACGCCTTGTTCCAACGCCTGACCAAGGGCAGCAGCGCGGTTGTCCCGGCACCTGCCGTCGGCGAGGCGCGCCGACGCGCCGACGGTTCCGTGGTGACCTATCTGCCGCCGACCCGCGAGACCCTGCCGACCGTGCTGGTGCAGGTTCGCGATCCGTCCAAAGGGCTGGTCATTCGCCGGATCGAGTTCCCGGCAGATTGGAAAAAGGACGGCGGCGCCGGCATGTGATGGGCCGCGCCGTCAGGTGACACCAGCGCGGCGGAATCCCTCCAGCAAATGCTCGGCCGCTTCCGGTACGAAATAGTGCCTGGTCATGGTTTCGAGCGCGGCGAAGTCGCCATCGACCCGGCGCAGCATCGATAATAGCGGCCGCGCCTCGGCCGGACGATGGAGCATACCGAGGGCGGCCGTCATGTAACGCAGCGCGTGCGGGTAGCCAGGATTGGCCTGGAGCGCCTCGGTGCAGGCTTGCAGACACGCCAGATAGTCGCGCCGCAGATAACGGCTCGCCGCCAGATACGGCAGCCACATGAAGCGCCGCGGATCGTGAGGATTGAGCCGCAGGGCCAGTTCGACGCTCGCCAGACCGTCATCGGGGCGATTGTCGAAATTGCTGAGCTGACCGAGATTGGCATGGGCGAAGGCGTGGCTCGGGTTGAGCCGGATTGCCGCGCGTAACGCCACCGAGGCTTCTGGCCGCATGGCGTGATTGAGCAAGGCGACGCCCAGGGCGAAATGGGCGTGCGGGTCGCGCGGGTCGGCGGCGACCGCACGGCGCGCCAGGGCCAGGGATTCGGCGTGGGCCTCGGCGACATCGGGCACCCATTTGCTGATGGCCGCGAAGTTGCTGCACAGGCTCAGGTGGGTGATCGCGCGGCAGTATCCGGGCTCGACGGCGAGTGCGGCGCGGAACCAGGTTTCGGCTTCGGCCAGGCTCTCCCTGGTGTCGCGGTAGCGGTGCCACATGCCGCGGATGAAAAGATCATAGGCGCCGGCTTCCGAGGCCGGACGGCGGGCGGCGCGGTCGCGCTCCAGCTTTTGTACCTCGGGAGCCAGGATGCCGGCCAGCGCGCGGACGATTTCGTCCTGAAGTTCGAGCGTGGCTGAATCGGCGCGGGCGAAATTCTCGCCCAGCAAGGTCTCGGCGGTCTCGACATCGGCGAGGGAGACGCTGACCCTGAGGGTGCCCCCCGAGCGACGAACCGCGCCGGTGACGATGTAGCGGGCGCCGAGGTCGCGGCCGATGACGCGGACATCGAGGGTGCGATCGCGATAGGCGAAGGCCGAGTTGCGCGCGATCACCGGAAAGCTGCGCCAGGCGGCGAGCGCGTTGATGAGCTCCTCGGTCAACCCGTCGGCGAAAGGCTCATCCTCCGCGGCACCGCGGAATGGCAGGACGGCGAGGGTGGGTCGCAGACTCTGGATCAGTGTCGGGGGCGGCGGGGTCCCGATGCGCAGGCGAAAGACCTGCACCGGGCGGGCGATGTTTTTCAGCGCCGGGGTGCCGAGGTCCTCGAGTTCGAGCGGGATTTTTCCGTCGGCATCCTCGTGAACGCGGGCCGACATGGCGATGCCGCCGGGCTCGGCCAGGGGCTCGATGCGGGCGGCGATGTTGATGCCGTCGCCCAGCAGGTCCTCCCCCTCGACGACCACGTCGCCCTGGTGCAGACCGATGCGCAGGTAGAGCGGGTCACGGGTTTTGCTCTGGCGGGTCTGGATGGCGATGGCGCAGCGCAGGGCCTGGACGGCGGAGGGGAATTCGGCGAGGAGGCCGTCGCCGGTGGTTTTGAAGATGCGGCCGCCGTGCTCGGCCATCAGGGGATCGATGGTGTCGGTGCGCAGGGTGCGCAGGCGCGTGAGGGTGGGGGTTTCGTCGGCGCTTATGAGGCGGGAGAAGCCCACCACATCCGCTGCCAGGATTGCCGCCAGCCGCCGTTCCATCGCTTTCCTCCCGCCCCGCCCGGCCGGGTCATCCCGGTGGCGGCGTTCAGCGTGGCAGCAGCTTGCGGATCGCCTCGAGTTCGCGCAGCGCAGTGCTCAGCAGATTGCGCAATTCCGCACATTCGGCGGTGGCCCGCGCCAGCGCGGCGGACTCGCCGCTGGCCGGACGCAGCCGCGCTGGGCCGACAGCAACCTGCCCGACAGCAACCGGGGCAACGGCGACAGGAGCGATCAGGCCGGGCATCGGCAGCTGGGCTGGGCCGGCATCGGGCGTTGCAAGGCTGCGCTCGGCCTCGGCCGCGGCCTGCTCGTCCGGGGTGGCGGGCGGGATGTCGTCGGCCAGGCGGCCGCCGCCTTCGCGCAGCAGGCGCTGCACACCCTTGATGGTATAGCCCTGGATGTAGAGCAGGTCCGAGATGCGGCGGAGCATTGCGATGTCGTCGGGCCGGTAGTAGCGCCGCCCGCCGCCACGCTTGAGCGGCTTCACCTGGGGGAACTTGGTCTCCCAGAAACGCAGTACGTGCTGCGGGATATGCAACTCGTCCGCAACTTCGCTGATCGTGCGGAATGCGTTGGGGGCTTTGCGGGCCTTGGCCGGCGCGTCGTCGCGCTCGATCGCCAGGGCCGGAGCGGCCGCGCTCATTCGTCGTCCCCATCATCGCCGGGCGGCGTGATGTGGTTGACATGGGCCTTGAGCACCTGGCTCGGCCGGAACACCAGAACCCGGCGCGGGAGGATCGGGACCTCGATCCCAGTTTTTGGATTGCGGCCGATCCGGCGGCCTTTCTGGCGCACAGAAAATGTCCCGAACCCACTGATTTTAACAGATTCACCTGCCGACAACGCGGCCGAGATGCGTTCGAGCACGCTCTCCAGCAGGTCGGAGGATTCATTGCGGGAGAGACCTACCTGCATGTAGATCGTCTCGGTCAACTGGGCGCGGGTGACGGTGTTCATTCCCACACGCTAGGCATCTGGAAACGACTCGTCAAGATAACACAGAATCAAGCCCTTGCCGGACTATGGTCGCACTTCATGCAAGGCCTGCGATCGCCTCCGCGATCTCGACCATCCACGCCGTCCGTGCCGCGCTGCGATTGACCGTGCCGGCGAGATAGAGGCCGAGTTTGGGCACCGCGAACATCCGCGCACCCCAGGCGCCGGAATGACCGATCACTTCGAGCCCGGTGTCGGAGGCATAGGTGAACAGGCCGCAGCCGACGCGGACATAGTTGGGATTGCGGCCCGGCGGCGCGCACCAGCGCATCATATCGTCCAGCACGGCGGGATCGCGGAACAAGCGGCCTTCCATCAGGCCGCGGATGAACCGCAGCAGATCGGTGGCGGTGCAGACCTGGCCGCCGCCGCCCCAGTCATTGGACAGGGTGACGCCGCTGGAGACGAGCGGCACGTCGCCGGCCCAGCAATCGGAGAGTTCCCGGGTCCAGGGCGCGGGATCGAGATCGCCGTAGCCGTCGAGGAAACTGTCGCGCATGCCGAGCGGATCGAACACGCGGTCACGCAGCAGGCGATGATAGCTCGCACCAAGCAGATGTTCGGCGACCAATGCGAGGATGGTGAAGGCGGTGTCGGAGTAGTGGAATCCCTCGCCCGGGCGGAACAAAGCGTGCTCGGCCATGCCTCCGTTGAGATAGAAATTCACCAGCCCGGCCTCGCGTTCATTGACCCGGTCCGGGTCCCAGGGCCGCCACAGCTTGCGCGTGCGCCAGGCCGGATCGAGCGGCCGCCCGGCGGCGACGGCCGCGAGATGCTTCTGATAGTCCTCGATCCGGCTGCCGACGATGGAGCCCGGGGCGTATTTGCCGCCATAGCCTTCGGCGGTGGTCGTGCCGTCGTCGATCTGGGCATCGCGCAGGCCGCTGGTATGGGTGAGGAGATGGCGCAGCGTGATGTCCGCGCCGTGGCTTGCGCCGTCGATCTGGTGAAGCCGGCGGCAGATATCGGGCGGCAGGGCGCCGGTATCGATCAGACGGGCATCGACGCCGGCGGCACCGAGCTTGTTGGCTTCGACCGCCTGGAAAATCAATGCCGCCGTCATCGGCTTGCCGACGGAGGCGATGTGAAACTGGGTGTCCACCCGCATCGGCGCGCCGGTGTCGGCCCGCGCAATCCCGGCTGCGGCCGCGGCGGCGGCATGGCCGGGCCAGTCGACCGCAACGACGGCGCTGCGGACGCCGGGGTCGGCAAGCTGGGCGCGGGTGTGGGACTCGATGCGGTCCTGCAGCATGGTCACAGCTGTATCCCCGTTGGTGGTGCGGCGAGTTTCAGGCCGGCGAAACCGCGGGTCAATGCGCGGCGGGCGCGGTATTAACCCGGTGTTCCCTTGCAAGATGCACATAATTGTTGATCGAACGCCGCTTGAAATGGCGCCCAGCGGGGCCAAAGCCTTGCGCCACCCATGCCCCCGGATGCATATGTGCGCCGCACAACGGACCCGCAACATGGGCCGGTCGGCGTGTGCCGGCCGGGATGCCCGTATCATCCGGGTGACTGGGAAAGGATATTCGCATGCGCCTGGCGGTGCTCAAGGAACGCGCGGCTTTCGAAACACGCGTCGCGGCCACGGCCGAGACGGTCAAGAAACTCGGTGCGCTCGGCCTCAGCGTGGTGGTGGAAACAGGGGCGGGGCTGACGGCCGCGGTATCGGATGCCGAGTATCAGGCAGCCGGCGCCGAGATCGTGGCTGATCCGGCCGCAGCGCTGGCCGGGGCCGGCGTGGTGTTCGCGGTCCAGGTGCCGGAGCCGGCGGTGCTTGCCTTGGTGCCGCGCGGGGCACTGCTGGTGTGCATCGCCAACGCCTTCGGCACACCGGATCTGGCGCCGACGCTGGCCGCCGCGGGGATCGATTGCGCGGCAATGGAACTGCTGCCCCGCATCACCCGGGCACAGTCGATGGATGTGCTGTCGAGCCAGGCCAATCTGGCCGGCTACCGCGCCGTCGTGGAGTCGGCATTCACCTTCGAGCGTGGCTTCCCGATGATGATGACGGCCGCCGGCACGGTTCCGCCGGCCCGCGTGTTCGTCATCGGTGCCGGGGTCGCGGGACTGCAGGCCATCGCCACCGCACGGCGGCTTGGGGCCATCGTCTCGGCGACCGATGTCCGCCCTGCCGCGAAGGAGGAGATCAAGTCCCTCGGCGCCGCGTTCGTGGGCGTGGAGGACGAGGAGACGGCGGCCCAGAAGGGCGCCTATGCCAAGGAAATGTCGGACGCCTTTCGCCGCAAGCAGGCGGAGCTGATGGCGACGACGGTGGCGAAGAACGACATCGTCATCACCACGGCGCTGGTGATGGGCCGGCGTGCGCCGATCATCGTCACGGCTGACATGGCGCATAGCATGAAGGCCGGCAGCGTGATCGTCGACCTTGCATCCGACGCCGGCGGCAACTGCGAGCTCACAGTACCGGGCGAGGCGATCACCACCGCGGGTGGTGTGCGCGTGCTCGGCTGGCGGAATTGGCCGGGCCGGATCGCGGTGGCGTCGAGCTCGCTCTATTCGCGGAACCTGCTGACCTTCCTGACCACGTTCTGGGATAAGGAGGCCAAGGCGCCCAGGCTCCCGGAGACCGACGACATCATCAAGGGCACCATGCTCACCCGTGGCGGTGCCGTGGTGCATCCGCAATTCCTGCCCGCCGCGGCGGCCTGAGGAGACCAGCGATGACTCTCAACGAACTTGCCGCCCAGGCCGACGCGCTGGCCAGTGCGGCCCGCGCCCTCGCCGCCGCCTCGCCGGGACTCGGCGAGGCGGTGGAGCCTTTCGTCTTCCTTTTCACCATTTTCCTGATGGCCTGCTTCGTCGGTTACCATGTGGTCTGGAACGTGACCCCGGCGCTGCACTCGCCGCTGATGGGCGTGACCAACGCGATTTCCTCGGTGATCGTGGTCGGCGCCATGCTGGCGACCGGGCTGGCGTCCTCGCCATGGGCGATCGGCTTCGGCTTCATTGCCGTGACCCTGGCCTCGGTGAACATTTTCGGCGGTTTCGTGGTGACGCAGCGGATGCTGTCGATGTTCAAGAAGAAGGCGCGCTGAGCCATGAACGCCTCCGTCACCTCGCTCGTCTATCTCGTCGCGGCCGTTCTGTTCATCCTGGCACTGCGCGGCCTGTCCCATCCCGAGACCTCGCGTCGCGGCAACCAGATGGGCATGGCCGGCATGGCCATCGCCATTGTCGCGACACTGATCCATCACGGCATGTCGGTCTCGGGCATCGGCCTGATCGTGCTCGGCACCGCCATCGGCGGCGGCGCCGGCACGTTCATCGCGCTGCGCATCCAGATGACCGCGCTGCCGCAGCTCGTGGCCGCGTTCCATTCATTGGTCGGTCTCGCCGCAGTGTTCGTGGCCGCCGCCGCGATGAACGCCCCCGAGGCGTTCGGAATCGGGGTTGCCGGCAATATCCACAGCCAGAGCCTGGTCGAGATGTCGCTCGGCCTGGCCATCGGCGCCATCACCTTCTCCGGCTCGCTCATCGCGTTCGCCAAGTTGCAGGCGCTGATGAAGGGCAATCCGATCACCTTCCCCTATCAGCACCAGATCAATCTCGGCCTCGGCATCCTGCTCGTCGTGCTGATCGTGCTGTTCGTGGCGACCGGCAGCCAGGCGATCTTCTGGCTCATCGCGCTGCTGGCGATCGCGCTGGGTTTCCTGCTGATCATCCCGATCGGCGGGGCGGATATGCCGGTCGTGGTCTCGATGCTGAACTCCTATTCCGGGTGGGCGGCCTGCGGTATCGGCTTCACCATCCAGAACCTTGCCTTGATCATCACCGGCGCGCTGGTCGGCGCGTCGGGCGCGATCCTGTCCTACATCATGTGCAAGGGCATGAACCGCAGCATCTTCAACGTGCTGCTCGGCGGCTTCGGCACCGACAGCGGCGTCGGGCCGGCCGCCGCGGCGCAGGGCGAGCGCTCGGTGAAGGCGGGGGCGGCGGACGATGCGGCCTTCATCATGAAGAACGCCTCCAAGGTCATCATCGTGCCGGGCTACGGCATGGCGGTGGCGCAGGCGCAGCATGCGCTGCGCGAAATGGCCGATACCCTCAAGAAGGAGGGGGTGACGGTGAAATACGCCATCCATCCCGTCGCCGGGCGCATGCCGGGCCACATGAACGTGCTGCTAGCCGAAGCCAACGTGCCGTATGACGAGGTGTTCGAGCTCGAGGAGATCAACTCCGAGTTCTCGACCGCCGACGTGGTCTATGTCATCGGCGCCAACGACGTGACCAACCCGGCGGCCAAGACCGATCCGTCGAGCGCGATCTACGGCATGCCGATCCTCGAGGTGGAGAAGGCCGCGACCGTGCTGTTCGTCAAGCGTTCCATGGCCTCGGGCTACGCGGGCGTCGACAACGAGCTGTTCTTCCGTCCCAACACAATGATGCTGTTCGGCGATGCGAAGAAGATGACCGAGGAAATCGTGCAAGCCCTCGGCCACTGATACGTCGGTCTCGTCCCGGACCCCAGGGTCCGGGACGAGGTTCAACGCCAGCCGCCGCGCTCGTTGCTGCGCGAATAATGCGGCCGGTAGCCGTATCCGTAGCCAGGGTAGGCCGGCGCGATGTAGACCGGGGCCGGCGCGTAGTAGCCGCCGCCGTAGCCATAACCGGGCCCGCCTTCCGGCACCACGACACAGCCGGCCAGCAGGGCCAGCAGCAGGAGCGGGAGCAGGCGGACGGCGTGGGAGAGTGAGCGGTTCATGACAGCCTCCAATTGGCGAGGATGCCATGACGGGCTTGATTTGCGGCGGCTTGGTGGCGAAGCGGATGCCTGACGAAGAGTTAATTCTGCGGACGGAAACGGCGTCGCGGTTTTGCCATGTTGTATAAGCATCTTTCGACTGCGGCCGCCTTTGGTCCGCGTCATGAGGACGTGCCACGATGCGCACACACACTTCCTGGTTTCGCCTGACCGCGGCGCTCACCGCCTTGGCGCTGCTGGTGACGCCGATACTGCCGATGCCCGCCTTCGCGCAGACCGAGGCCCAACAGCCGGACCCGCCGGGCCGGGTGGGCCGCGTCGCCCGCTTGTCCGGCACGGTGTCGTACCATGGCGCCGAGCAGACCCAGTGGGAGCCGGCGACGCTGAATTTCCCGGTATCGTCCGGGAGTTCGTTCTGGACCGAGCCGGGAGGCGGCGCCGATCTCGAGGTCGCCGGCGCGCGGGTGGTGATGGCCGCCGGCACCCAGTTCGATATCGACCAACTCGGCGATCACGCGATGATCGCGACCCTGGCGCAGGGCAATGTCTATCTTGCCGTCCGCGGCATGCAGGCCGGTGATACGGTGCAGGTGCGCACGCCGCGCGGCACGGTGACCATCGCCGACGAGGGGCAGTATGAGCTCGGCGCCGGCGACAGCGAGCATCCGACGCTGGTCAGCGTGGCGCGCGGCCGGGCCCAGGTGTCGGGCGATGGCGTTTCGCTGTTGGTGGATGCCCGGCAGACCGCGCAGATCACCGGCAATGGCCCGTTCCAGGGCGGCGTCGGATCGCTCGCCGCGAGCCCGATGCTGCAAGCCTATGCCGCCCCGCCGCGGCCGATGCCGCAGGGCGATTATGCGCCGCCGCCAGTGGTGCAGGAGATGACGGGCGGTGAGGCCACGGTTGAGACCGGCCGCTGGCAGCGCACCACCGAATATGGCCAGATCTGGTATCCGCCGGTGGAGCGCAGCTGGGTGCCGTACCGCAACGGCCACTGGGCGTTCGTCGCGCCGTGGGGCTGGACCTGGGTGGATGACGCGGCCTGGGGGTTCGCGCCGTTCCATTACGGTCGCTGGGTCGAATACGATGGCGCCTGGGGCTGGGTGCCGGTGATACCTGGCGTGTCGGTGGGCTATGGCTACCGGCCCGCCTACGCGCCGGCGCTGGTGGCCTTCGTGGGCCTGGGCGCCGGGATCGCGATCGGCTATGCGATCGGCCGCTCCGTCGGATGGGTGCCGCTCGGGCCGCGTGAGGCCTATTATCCGCCTTATCGGGTCAGCCAGGCCTATGTGCGCAACATGAACGTCACCAATGTGACGAACGTGACGAACATCACCACGGTGAACAACTACGCCCAGGGGGCACCGCTGATGAACCGCGGTGCCTCGACCGTGGTTCCGGCGACCGCGATGACGGGGTCGCAGCCGATCAGCCGCCATGCCCAGAACGTGCCGGCGGGCGTGTCGCTCCAGCCGGTCCAGGCGCCGCCGGTGGCACCGACCACGGGCACCCGCGGCGTCACCCCGGCGGTGGCGTCGCAGATGAATCTGGCCACGCCGGCGCAAGGTACGGCCGCGCCACGCCCGGTTTCGCCGGGTCCCGCGGTACGTCCGACGGGCGCGGCCGGCGCGGTTCCGCTGCGCGGCGCCGGGGCGGCCGCTGGCTTGCCGACGGGTGTAGGTGCACCGACGGGTGTAGGTGCACCGACGGGTCAGCAGCGCCCTGGCGTGCCGGTGCCCGGGCCCGTTCAGCCGGGCCAGGTTCCGCAAGGCCAGCAGGCGGTCCAGCCACAGCCGCGGCCCGGCTTCCCGGCAGGGGCGACGACCGGGCAGACCGCGGCCCCAGGTCTTCCGGCCGGCTCCGCGGCGGCGCCGCGGCCGGCGCTGCCGCAGGCCGGTGCGCCGGGGCCGGCGATCACGCCTCGGGCATCGTTCCAGGGCGGCGCGGCGGCTCCGTTGCCGGCGCTGCGTCCGATCGCGCCGGCGCCCGGACCGAGCCAGACATCGGGCGCGCAGCCCGGCCTGTCGCAGCCGGCCGGGCCGCGTGCACCGCAGCAGCCGGCCTCTGGAGCGGTAACTGGCGGCCAGATCCCGCAATCCGCGGCACCTCAGCAGGGCGGATTGCCGCCCCTGCGGCAGCAAGGCGGGCCGGCCGCGGTGCAATCCGGACAAGGGGCGCCGCCGATCGCGACCCCCCGTCCGGCCGTGCCGGCGCAACAGACACCGTTGCCGACCGCACCACAGGGCACACCTGCTCAGCCGCAGCAGATGCAGCGGGCTGCGCCACAGGTGCCGACGGCCCCGCCGGTGCAACAGCATGTGGCGCCGCCAGTTCAGCGCGCCGCGCCGCCGCAGCCGGTGGCACCGCCGGTGCAGCACGTCGCTCCGCCTGCGCCACGGCCGACTCCGCCGCCGCAGGCCGCGCCGCCGGTGCAGCACTATAGCCCGCCGCCGGCCCCGGCCCCGGCTCCGCGCTACAATCCGCCGCCGCAGCAACAGCAGCAGCAGCATCAGGCGCCGCGGAGTTGCCCACCCAACCGCCCGAACTGCTGACCTTATGCGTGCTCGCCGCCTGCGCGACTTCGTCCTCCTGCCCATCGCCCTCGTGGTGGTGGTGCTGGAGGACGTGGTCTGGGCGGGCCTCATTCACCTGCTGCGCGGACTCAACGGGTTGCCCGCCGTCCGCCGCCTCGCGGAGCGGCTCGGCCGGCTACCGGGCTGGGCGGCCCTGCCGGTTTTTCTGGTGCTGGAAGTACTGGGCCGGGTGGGCGAGTTCTGGGCCTTCGCGCTCCTGGTGCGAGGCGAGTTGACGGCCGGGGTGATGGCATATCTCGGGGTGCGGGTGGTCGGCACATTGGCCGCGGTGTTTGTCTACCAATCCTGCGCCGCGGCCCTGCTGCGCTACGGCTGGTTCGCTGCTCTGGTCGCTTGGCTCGGCTCGGTGAAGCACTGGGCGCTGGCTCTGATTGCGCCCTGGCGGGACTGGGTCCATGCCGCGATCGGACGCACGCGATCCCGCCTGTCCTGGCGCCTCGCGGCCTTGCGCCGGGCTTACGCCGTCGGCCGGTTCCGCGACGGGCAGGACTGACGCGCGACGCCAGGGGGAGGGGGCTCGGGGCTCCTGCCGCTTAACCGAGGCGCCGCCGGTACAAAGCGATCAGCCGTTCCCAGTGCCGTTCGGCCGCGGCACGGTCATAGATCTTGCGCTGCGGAAAGGCGAAACCGTGATGCGCGGCCGGGTAGATTTCGAGTTCGCCGGCCGCCCCCGACGCATCGAACAACCTTTTCAATTCCGCCACCATCGGCAGCGGCGCCAATTCGTCGATCTCGGCGCAGGCAATGTAGAGTTCGCCTCTCGCGCGGCCCAGCGTGCGATGCGGGCTCTCCTCGGCATCGCTGACCAGCCACGTGCCGTAGAACGAAGCTGCCGCCGCGACGCGATCGGGATACCGCGCGGCCGCGGCCAGCGCGTAGGGTCCACTCATGCAGTAGCCGTGCACCCCCAGCGGTCCCGGCCGCGCGGGGGGGAAGGCATCGATGAACGCGAACATCGCCGCCACGTCATCCATCACCGGCGGGATCGTCATCTTGGTGCGGATGGCGCGCATCCGATCACGCTCGGGGTGGCCAACCTCCAGCACCCCGGGCCCAAAGACGGTGTCGCGCCCGGCGCGATAGTAGAGATTGGGCAGCAGCACGACATAGCCGGTTGCCGCCAACCGTCGCGCCATCTCGCGCAATTCCTCGCGGATACCGGGCGCATCCATCAGCATGAGCACGACGGGATGGGGGCCGTGCCGCTCGGGGTGCACGATGAAGGTCTCCATCGCGCCGTCGCGGGTGCTGATATCCTGGGTTGTTTCAATCATGTCGCCACTCGCCGGTTTCGACGGTGGACGCTATCACCTTGGGCGCAAGCGATCCACGCGGCGGCGTCACTCCGACGGCAGCGCGCGGGCCAGCTTGCGCGCCAGCACCCAGCCCGCGAGCCCGCCCGCCGGGGCCGCCGGCAGCAGGAGGAGCCAGCCGATATTGGCGCCCGCCAGCACCAACGCCATGCCGAGCCCGAGCATCATCCCCCCCACCAGGCTGCCGGTGACGCCGGCGGAAAGCCCGAGCATGATGATGTCGCTGCGCTTGATCATGCCGCGATCCTGGCTTCGCGGCAGCGGTTTGACAAGGCGGGGGGAGGCGCATATACGCCCGCCATTGCCGGGAACGTGGACGGGCCTTCGGGGCTCGCGCCCGTCTTTGCGCGCACGCCTTACAGGTGCATGCAGAGGCCTACCGGTGCAACAGCGGCTGTCAGTCCCCCATGCAACGGGAGGGGCGGCGTCGCGCCTGAGACGAAAGGACCGCGCATGACCAAGCGCGCCGAAAGCAAGTACAAGATCAATCGCCGCCTTGGCGTCAACCTCTGGGGCCGTCCGAAGTCGCCGATCTCCAAGCGCGATTACGGTCCCGGTCAGCACGGCCAGCGCCGCAAGTCCAAGCCCACCGATTTCGGCATCCAGTTGATGGCGAAACAGAAGCTCAAGGGCTACTACGGCAATATCGGCGAAAAGGCATTCCGCAAGTATTATGACGAGGCCGTCCGCCGCAAGGGCGACACCTCGGAAAACCTGATCGAGCTGCTGGAGCGCCGGCTCGATGCGGTGGTCTATCGCCTCAAGTTCGCCATCACCCCCTTCGCCTCGCGCCAGTTCGTTAACCATGGCCATGTCACGGTGAACGGCAAGAAGGTGAACATCCCGTCCTACCAGGTTCGCGACAACGACATCATCGAGGTCAAGGAGAAATCCAAGCAGCTCGCCGTGGTGCTCGACGCCGCGCAGTCTCCCGAGCGCGAGGTTCCCGAGTATCTCGAGGTCGACCACCGCGCCATGAAGGGCCGCTTCGCCCGCGCGCCGAAACTGTCCGACGTGCCGTACCCGGTGCAGATGGAACCGAACCTGGTGGTCGAGTTCTACTCGCGCTGATCCAGACTCCGGCCGACGCCTAGAGAACCCGCCGCACGTCCCGTGCGGCGGGTTTTTTACGCACTGGGCCGGAACCAAACCGATAGGGGTTCGCTCAGGCGAGCCGGCGGATATTCCAGAACATCGCAAACCCGTCCTGCATTCCGGTCAGGTCGGAGCGGAATGCGGTCGGCTGATAGTACTGGCCGACCGGGATATGCGGCACATCGATCCAGAACTGCTTCTGGATGTCGATGCACAGCCGCCGCTGCGCCGCAAGGTCGGGTGCGTCGAGCCAGGCGGTGCGCAATTCCTCGATCTTCGGACTCGTCGGCCAGCCGAACCACGCATGTGTTCCACTTCCGCGGAAGGCATGGCCCGCCGGTGTTGCCAGGTCCACGCCCGCGAGGTTGGTGATGATCATGCTCCAGCCGCCCTGGTTGACCGGCGCCTTGCTCTCGCGCCGCTGCACCAGGGTGCCCCAATCCATCGATTGCAGATCGACCTTGAGGCCGGCCTTCTGCATCATGTCGGCACCCACTTCGGCGAGCGCCTTGCGGAAGGGGAAATCGGTCGCCGACAGGATCGCGGCCGGTTCGCCGCGATAGCCGGCAGCGGCAATCGCGCCGCGCACCGCATCCATGTCGCGTCGGCCGGTCAGCACGTCGAGCCCGGCATCATTGGCCATCGGCGTGTCCGGACAGAACACGCCCACCCCGTCGCGCCACATCTTGCGATCCGCTCCGGCCACGGCGGTCATGAAATCGGATTGCTGGACGGCGCCGAGCAGCGCGCGGCGGATTGCCGGATTGTCGAACGGCGGATGCAGGTGATTGAGCCGGGCGAAACAGATCGAACCGGTCGGGTCGGGGATCCGGGTCCGCACTTTGGGGTTTTTGGCCAGCAGCGGCAGGAGGTCGACGGTCGGATACTCCCACCAATCGGCCTCGCCGGTCTGCAGCGCGGCGGCGGCGGTGCTTTCGTCAGGGATCACCAGCCACTCCACCCGGTCGAAATGCGCAACCTTCGGGCCGGACGTCCAATCCGGATTGCCGCCGGGCCGCGGGGTGTAGCCGTCGAAACGCTCGTAGACCACGCGCGATCCCACCACGCGCTCGTC
This sequence comes from uncultured Rhodospirillales bacterium, assembly GCA_903928895.1. Classification (GTDB taxonomy): domain Bacteria; phylum Pseudomonadota; class Alphaproteobacteria; order Acetobacterales; family Acetobacteraceae; genus CAIYPH01. The sequence continues at coordinate 28,678 of CAIYSR010000101.1, forward strand.
GCGCTTGAAACGGTAGGGGCCGCTGCCGACCATCTCGCTGATCTGCTTAAAGGCGTCTGTCTCAGCCAGCCGCGCCGGCATGATCGCCGGCATCAGGGTGGAGGTCTTGCCGAGCGCGTCGGGCAGCAGCGGGAACGGTTTGCGGAGATTGAAGACCAGCACCTTGTCGTCGACGGCGGACAGGTCTTCGGTCGCCTCCGCAAGGGCGCCGCCGAAGGCATCGCGCTTCATCCAACGCTTCAAGCTTGCCACGCAATCCCTTGCCAAAACGGGCGTTCCGTCGTGGAACTTCAAGTCTGATCGGAGGGTCAGCCGCCACCGGCGACCTTCATTCTCGGTCACCGCCGCTTCCAGCATCTGGAGCGTCGGGCGGTAGTTTCCGTCCTGGCCGAACAGGGTGTCGAAGACGAGATAGCCATGGTTGCGGGTGACGTAGGCGGTGGTGAAGATCGGGTCGAGAATGGTGACGTCGGATTGAGGAATGAACTTCAGTACCCGTGACGCCTCGGCCTTGACGAGCGACGGGGCGGCAAGGGCACTGGCGGCGCCGAGGAAGGTGCGGCGCCTCATGTGCGCCACTCCGTGCCGCGCCGGTCGAGCAGGCGCAGCAGCCCGTTCCATTCCAGCAGGCCGTAGGGGCGGATAACCCCCGGTTCGTACAACGCGGTTGCCTTGTCCACCACCGCCTGCGGCAAGGTGTTGAGCGGCGTGTTGCAGGCCATGGCTGCGAGTTGCGCCTTGCAGCAGCGTTCGAGTCCGTACATGAAGTTGAAAGCCTCCGCGACGGTGGGGCCCACCGTGAGGAGGCCATGGTTGCGCAGGATCATGCAGTTGTTGTGGCCGAGATGGGTCGCGATCGTGTCCCGTTCGGCCGGATCGCGCTCGGGGCCGTTGAAATCATGGTAGGACACCCGTCCGTGGAAGCGCGTGGCGGTCTGGGTCAGCGGCAGCAATCCGCATTTGAGCGCGGAGACGGCCATGCCGGCGATGGTATGGGTGTGCATCGCCGCCATCGCATCCGGCCGGGCCCGGTAGATCGCGGAATGGATCACGAAGCCGGCGGCGTGCAGCCCATATTCGAACGCCGGCTTGGCCACCACCCTGCCGTCGAGATCGACCTTCAGAAAGCTCGATGCGGTCATCTCGCCGAACAGCATGCCGTGGCAGTTGAGCAGGAAATGGCCGGGCTCGTCCGGCACCCGGGCGCTGATATGGGTGTAGATCATGTCGGACATGCCGAACATGTCGCACAGTCGGTAGCAGGCCGCGAGATCGAGCCGTGCCCGCCATTCGGCCGCGCTGACCTTATCCTTGAGCGATGGGATCCTGAGTTCGTGCGCCGTATCCATGGTCGTTCCCCGGGGTCGTGGTTGGTCTTGATCGCCGAATAGATAGAAGTTTTTTGGTTCTTTTTTTCAAAAAAGAACAGCTCTCCTTTTTTGAAAAAAAGGAGCAAAAAACTTCCGACCCCTGGTTGCGGCGCCCGCGTGACCGACTTTCGGAGGAAACGATATGCCCGGCTTCGCCGTCCCCGCTGGCGCCACGGATTGTCATATGCATGTCTTCGGCAACATGGCCGACTACCCGCCGGCGACTTTGCGCGCCTATGATCCGACCCCGGCCAACATGGCCGAATACCGCGGCGTGTTCGTGCCGCTCGGGTTCAGCCGCATCGTGCTGGTGCAGCCGAGCGCCTATGGGACCGATAACCGCTGCATGCTCGAGGCGCTGCGGGCTGATGACGCTGCTGCGACCCGCGGGGTCGCGGTGATCGATGGCACGACCACCGAAGCGGAGCTCGACGCAATGGCGGTGCTGCGGGTGCGCGGCATCCGGCTCAATCTGGTCAGCAACGGCATTCCCGACCCCGCCGCCGCCATCGCCGCGCTGCGTGGGGCGGCCGCGCGGATCGGGCCGCGCGGTTGGCACGTGCAGATTTTCTGCCTGCCCAGCCTGCTGATGGCGCTGGCGCCGGCGATTGCGACGCTGGGCGTCCCAGTTGTCGTCGACCACATGGGCGGCGCGGATGCGCGGCTCGGCGCGCGCCAACCCGGTCTCGATGAACTCGTCGACCTGGTGGCCGCCGGTGCGTGCTGGGTGAAGGTGTCCGGTCCGAACCGCGTTTCGCGCGCGCCGAGCGGGTTCCGCGATGCGTTGCCGGTGGCGCGGCGGCTGATCGAGGCCAACCCGGCGCGGGTGGTCTGGGGCAGCGACTGGCCACATATCGGGCCCCACAAGGTCGGTGCGCCGGAGACGGTGATCTACATGAAGCATGATAATACTGACTTGGTGCGTATCCTGGGCGAGGCCGCCGGCGGCGACCCGGCGCTGCTCCAGCAGGTTCTGGTGGACAATCCGGCGTCGCTCTACGGCTTCGATGCATGAGGTTCTTCGATGGCTTCACCCTCGAGCATCGCGCCGTCCGCGCTGGGTCACTTCGCCTGCGCCGCGCCGGTTCCGGGCCGCCGCTGCTGCTGCTGCACGGCAATCCGCAGACCCATGCGATGTGGCATCTGGTGGCACCTGAGCTGGCCGTGCGCTTCACCGTAATCTGCCCGGACCTGCGCGGCTACGGCTTCAGCCACAAGGCCCCGGCCAGCGCCGACCACGCCGCCTATGCCAAGCGTGAGATGGCGCGAGATATGGTCGAACTCATGCAGGGCCTTGGGTTCGAAACATTCTTTCTGGCCGGACATGATCGCGGTGCCCGGGTTGCGCATCGGCTGGCGCTCGACCATCCCGCAGTGGTGCGCAAGCTGGCACTGCTCGACATCATTCCCACGATCGAGCATTTCGAGCGCGCCGACATGCGCTTCGGGCTCGGCTATTATCACTGGTTCTGGTTCGCCCAGCCGCATCCGTTCCCGGAGAACGTGATCAGCACCGCGCCCGAGGCCTGGTTCCGCGCCCATACCAATCGCGAGCCCAAGGACGACGGCTTCTTCGCCGCTCCGGCGCTGGCCGATTACCTCGCAGCCGTGCGCGATCCGGCGATGATCCGCAGCATGTGCGAGGACTACCGCGCCGCCGCGACCATCGACCTCGCGCATGACCGGGAAAGCCGCGACGCCGGCCGGCGCGTCGCCTGCCCGCTGCTGGTGCTATGGGGGAGCAAAGGCAAAATCGGCACCTGGTACAATCCGATGGCGGTGTGGTCCCGCTATGCTGATCGCCCGATCGAGGGATTTCCCGTCGCCTCCGGCCATTATCTCGCCGAGGAAGCCCCCGCCGAGGTGATCGCCGGGCTGCGCCGGTTCTTTACCTAGGCACCGTTTCCAGCAGCACGGCCTGGGCGGACACCGCGACCCCGGCCAGTTCGGCGGCATCGAGGGCGGCGCGAAGGTCGTGGAAGTAGACGGCGGCGCTGTCGTCGGAGGGTGGTGCGGTGCGACGCAGCGGCGCGGATGATGCGATCACGACGATCATGTCGGTGCCGAAGGGTGCGTCGATCTCCCAGCCGTCGAAGCCGATTGCAGGGTCTGGCTCGCCGATGACAATGGTCTCGCCGGGATTGTAGCGGTGCGAGGCGCCGACCCGCATCATGCCCCCCTTTGCCAGGGCGAGCAGGTCAGTGCCGTCATCGGTCAGGAGATGGACGATGGAGCCGTCCCCGCTGAGGTAGTCGACCCGCAGATGGGCCGCGAATTCCGGCAGCACGATGCGCAGCGCGGCGCGGTCGCCCTGGCGCAGCCGCGTGCTTTCGCCCTTGAGCGTGACCGCGAGAGCGGCCGACTCCCGCAGGTCACGCGCCCGCAACGGCCGCAGCACGTTGAGCGCTTCGCAATAAGGGCCGTCGAAGCCAGTGAGGCTCCAGGCGACGCGGCTGTCGCGGGTGAGCGTGCCGATCGCCTGGCGCAAAGCCGCCTCCGGCCGGCCTCGGCGCGAGAGGCCGGAGATGAAGATGGTGCCGTCCCGGCCGATCTGGGGATTGCTGAGGGTGCACTCCACCGGCGCCACCGCGGCGCGCAAGGCGGCGAGGTCGGGCGGGGGCCGGGGTGCGGGCTGCGGCAGCGGCGCCTGCACCACTGGCGCCAGGGCTGGGCCGGGGCGCACGGCTGCGTCGGGCCATAGCAGGTACCAGCCGAGGAAGCCGAGGAGCGCTGCTGCGATCGCTGCCCCGGCCAGAAGGAAGCCGGCGCGCTCCGTGTTTGCCGTGGGCGCACTTTGCCACAGGGTCGTGTCGTCCTCCGGTGCGGCATGGACCGGATTCATCGGCTCGGCGGCTTCGATGCCGCCGACCAAAAGAGTCGCCTCGGGATCTGGCATCGCGGCGGCGGAACGCGCGAAGGCACTTTCGATCGCCACCGCCAGTTCGGCCGCGCTGGCGTAGCGCTGGGCCGGATCCTTGGCCATGGCGCGTGCCACCACGGGGTCGAACGCCGCCAGAACCGGAGAGAACGCCGACGGGCGCGGCGGCGGCGTACTCAGCACCTTGTGCATGATCGCGGTCGTCGCCCCCTCGAACGGCCGGCGCCCGGTCAGCAGCTGATAGAACACCGCACCTGCTGAGTAGATGTCGGTCCGCGCGTCGCTGGCATGGCCCATGAACTGCTCGGGCGACATGTAGGCCGGGGTCCCCAACAGCGTGCCGGACTGGGTCATGCTGCTGCTCTCGATCCGGGCGATGCCGAAATCGGTGATCTTCACCGCGCCCTGGCGCGTCAGCATGATGTTGCCGGGCTTGATGTCGCGATGCACCACACCCTGGCGATGGCTGAAGCCGAGCCCATCGAGGAGTTGCGCCATCAACACGCGGATCGCCTCGGGCGCGATGCGCTCGCCGCGGTCCAGGCGCGCCTTGAGCGGGTCGCCATCGACGAACTCCATGACGATGAACGCCACCTCGGCAGTCTCGCCATAGTCGTGCACCGCCACGACATGGGGATGGTTGAGCATCCCCGCGGCCTGGGCCCCGCGGCGGAAGCGGGCAAGCTGCTCCTGCGCCTCGGGGTCCGTGGCGTCGGGCAGTGGCACGGTCTTGATCGCCACACGGCGGCGCAGCACGCTGTCCCAGCCCTCGTGGACCGTGCCCATGGCGCCCCGCCCGCGCAGGCCGCGCAGCTCGTACTTGCCGAGTCTCTGGACCTCCATGGCGTGCGTGCGCTCCCCTTCCGCGGCGACTATAGCGTCAGATGCGGCGCGGCGAAGCCGCGGTGGCGGTTTTCCAGTCGCGTCGGTGCCGCGGCGGCAACATTGTGTGAGCCGACGCGGTTGCGGGCGTGCCGGCACGATGGCGAGCGCCCGCCGCACGATGACCGACGATGGACTCGCCGCAGGTCTGAATCATGCGATCAAACAAAGGGCTAGAGCGGGATGGCCGCTTCTATCGGCGGTCATCCCGCTCTAGGATCGGGCGATGCGGTCCATGCTGACCTTGATATGCGCGGCCTTGCTGTTCGGTGCGCCGGCGTTGTCGGGCGCGTACGGGCAGGGCCTGCCTGCGCGCGCGCGCCAGCCTGCCTCGCCGCTACCAAGCATGGCGGGGCCGCCGGCTCCGTCGGTCGCGCCGACTGGCGCGGCGGCATCCGTCGACGGCGAGACCATGCCGGATGTACGCCTGGACCTGCGCGGCGCGACGATCGAGGGCATGACGATCTACCCGCCCGAGACCTTCGCCGACACGCTCGCCGGCCTGGTGGGCGCCGCGGTACCGCTCGCGCGGGTCGACGCGGCCCGACTGGCCGTGCTCGCGCGCTACCGTGACGACGGCTATACCCTCACCGCGGTGACCGCGACCGTCGAGGGCGACGGCCATGTCCGTCTGCGCGTCACCGAGGGCCGCATCGCCGCCGTGCGCCTCGATGGCGATATCGGCCCGGCGGGGGTGCAGGTGCTGCGTTTCCTGTCGCGCCTGACCGGGCTGCCTGTCATCGACTCCCCCACCCTGGAGCGCGCGCTGTTGCTGGCCAGCGACGTCCCAGGGGTCAACCTGCGGGCAATCCTGCGCCCCTCGGCCGACGAGCCGGGCGCGCTGACTCTGGTGGCGCAGGTCAGCCGCAGCGCCGTCGGCGGGCAGCTCACCGGCGACAACCGTGCTTTCGCGAACGTCGGACCGCAACAGGCGCTGGCGGTGCTCGATCTCAACAGTTTCACCGAGTTTGGCGAGCGGACGCAGCTTCAGATCTACCGCACACTCAATGGCGCGCAGATCTTCGGCAATGCCGCGCTCGAGACCTTTATCGGTGGCAGCGGGGTGCGCATCCGGCTCTATGGCGGCAATGGCGTGTCGACCCCGACCGGGAGTTTCCGAACCATCGACTATGTCGGACGGACCGGTCTGTTCGGTGCCGAGCTGTCCTACCCGCTGATCCGCTCACGCCGGCAGACCGCGAGCGTGGTCGGCGTGTTCGACGTGATCGAGTCGACAGTTGACGAGTACGGCCAGCAATCGAGCGCCGATTCGCTGCGGGTGGCGCGGCTGGGCGGCGACTATGCCCTGGCCGATCAGTGGCTGGGGGAGGCGCGCGGCGCCGTCAACGTGCTGACGGTGCGGCTTTCGCAGGGCCTGACGGTTCTGGGCGCGACCAGGCGCGACGCCACCCTGGCCTCGCGGGCGGGACAACAGCCGGCGTTCCACAAGGTCACCCTCGACCTGTCCCGGACGCAGACCCTGTTCCAGCCCTGGGACGGCGCGTCGGTGGGCCTGCTGGGGGTCGCCGCCGGGCAGTACAGCGGCGACGTGCTGCCGGCGGCGGAGAAGTATTTCCTTGGCGGCAACCGGTTGGCGCGGGGTTTCTACTATGGCCAGGTGACGGGGGACCGCGCCGTGGCGGCGACGATCGAGGTGCAGCTCAACACCGTCGGCGAATACGCGCTGTGGGGCGGGCCGACCGAGGTCTCGGCGCAGTTCTACGGGTTCTACGACTGGGCCGAGACCTGGGAGACGCTCGGGCAGGATCGCGGCCGGCGGCTGCGCTCGGCCGGGATGGGGCTGCGGGTGATCCCCACGCCGCGGCTGGAGATCGACCTCGAAGCCGTGCAGCGGCTGACCCGCTACCCGACCGGCGGCGGCCCGGGAATCGTGCCCTTGCCGGGAACCGCGTTCTACTGGCGCGTCGTGTCGCGATTCTGAGCTAGTATCGCCCGCGTGAAACCATTGCCACCCTTCCGTTCGACCCTGCGCCGAACGCTCACGCTCACCACGGCGCTGGGCTCGGTCCTGCTCGCGCTGCCCGCAATGGCCGATCCGGCGGCGGGCGCGCGCCCCCAGGGTGGCTCCGTCGCGGCAGGGACCGCCACGATCAACCGCGGTGCGACCGAAACGCGGGTCACCCAGGGGTCCGTCCGCGCGGTGATCGACTGGACCGGATTTGACGTCGGTGCCGGGCAGAGCGTGACCTTCGTCCAGCCTGGCGCGCAATCCGTCGTGCTCAACCGGGTTAGCACGGCGTCGCCGTCGCAGATCGCCGGTCGGATCAGCGCCAACGGACAGGTGGTGATCGAGAACCGCTCCGGGGTGGTGTTCACCGGCAGCGCCGAGATCGATGCCCAGGCGCTCGTGGTCTCTGCCGCTGGGATCACCAACTCTGCCTTCATGGCTGGATCGACCCGCTTCGATCAGCCGGCCCGGCCGGGCGCCGAAGTGGTCAATCAGGGCCGTATCACCGTGCGGGAGGCCGGGCTGGTGGCGCTCGTGGCGCCCAGCGTGCGCAATTCGGGGGTGATCGAGGCGCGGGCCGGGCGGGTGATCCTGGCAGGTGCTGAAACCCACGCGGTGGACCTCTACGGCGACGGATTGCTTTCGATCGAGACCGCGGCGTCGGCGGCGACGGTGCGCAACACCGGCCGCATCAGTGCCGATGGCGGGCGGGTGCTGCTCACCGTGGCCCAGGCCGATGGCATCGTCACCGGGCTGGTGGAGGCCGGTGGACAGATATCGGCGCGCACCAATAAGACCGGCTCGGGCAGCGTGGCGATCCGCGCCACCGGCGGCTCGGTGGTGGTGGACGGGCGCGTGCTGGCCAGTGGTCGGTCGGATGGGCAGCGCGGTGGAACCATCGAGATCGCTGCGACTGGAACAGTGACGCTCGGCGCCCAGGCCCGGCTCGATGCCTCCGGCGCCGCGGGCGGCGGACGCATCGCAATCGGCGAGGCCCAAGGGTTGACCGCCACTGTCACCCAAATCCAGCCCGGCGCGCGGATTGCCGCCGATGCGGCAAGGCAGGGCAATGGTGGCACAATCCGGGTCATGTCGTCGCGCCAGACCAGCGCCGCGGGCGCCATCTCCGCCCGAGGCGGCGCGGCGGGCGGGGCAGGGGGCACGATCGAGGTCTCCGGCGCCGGCGGTCTTGCGCTGACGGCGTCGCTTGATGCCGGGGCCCCGAAAGGGATGGCCGGCACCGTCCTGATCGATCCCCAGGACCTGGTGATCCTGTCCGGCGGCGGGGCGGGGCTGTTCATTCCGGCTGGGGGCGGCGGCAGCCTCGGCGCGGCCGACAACGGCGGTTCCGCCACCCCGGTGACGGCGACGCTCGATCCGGCGGTACTCAGTGGCCTGACCGGGACCGTTGTGCTGCAGGCCGCGCGGGACCTCACGGTGCTGTCGGCGCTGAATTCGGCCGCCACAAGCCTGTCGTTGCAGGCCGGGCGCAACCTCGCGGTGAATGCCCCGGTGGGCCTGACCGGCGGCGGCACGCTGTCGCTCGCCGCTGCAACGGCCGGCTTTGCCGGCATGCCGGGCTACGACGCTGGTGGAACCGCCGGCAGCCTGACCATCGGCGCGACGGGCGGCATCGCGGCTCCGGGCGCGCGCGTGCTGCTGTCGGCCGGTTCCGGCGGGATTGCATCGAGCGCGGCGATCGACGCCGGCAGCCTTGTGCTGGCCACGACCGGTGGCGGCGCGGTGAATATCCCGACCATCATCTCCGCCGGCACCGTGAGCATTCCCCAGGCCGGGGCGGTCAGCCTCGGCGGTGCCAACCGGATCGGGACGCTCACTGGCATCCAGTCCAGTGGCGGCATCATTCTGCGCGACAGCGTCGCTTTGCTGTTGCAGGGGCCGGTAACCGCCACCGGCGCGGGCAACGCGGTGTCGCTGCGCTCCGCCGACGGGATCCGCGTCGCCCCGGGCGGCGCGGTGACAGCGGACGGGCTGGTGATCCTGACCGCCCAGCCGACGCCGGGTGCCGGGGCCGGTACGATCTGGACCCAGGGCGCAATCACGTCGCTGCAGGATTCGGTGCTGCTCGCCGCCGGCCGTGGCGGGCTCGCCATCGGCGCCCCGGTGACCGCCGGCGCCGGGCAGGTGGTGAGCATGATCGGTGACGCCTACGTCAACACCGCCCCGGTCAGCAACACCATCTCCGCACCCGGCGGCACCATCGCGATCGCCCCGTTCAGTGCCGGCGGCGCCTTCGTGCTCGGCCCGGGCGGTGTGCTCGGGCTGGCCGGAACCACCGGTATGACCGCCAGCGTGCTGGTACCCGGTGGGATCCTGTTGCCCGGTGGCGGCGCCGCGGTGCCGGTGGCGGGCAGTATCGTCGTCACCGGCTTCGATGCCGCCGGCATCCCGGTGCTGCATCTGGCGACCAGGGGCGCGGTGACGCAAACCGCGCCCCTGGTGAACGTCGCGCGCCTGGAGATCGATGCAGCCAGCGTCACCCTGGCGGCCGCCAACACGATCGCCACCCTTGGTGCCACAACGGTCGGCGGGGATCTGCTGATCGCCACCGCCCAGGGGCTCGCAGTAGCGGGCGCGGTCGGTGCGGCCAGCATCCGCCTTGAGGTCGACGGCGGACTTGCCATCGGGCAGCCCGGCACCCCTGGCACCCTGAACTCGGCCCGCGTCGCGTTGATCGCGAGCGGCACCATCAGTGAACCCAACGGTGCGATCACGGCGGGATTGTTGCTCGGTCCGCAAGCCGGCGATGCCCATCCGCACGCGGCGACGGCGCTGCTGCGCGGAGACAACGCGGTCACCACGCTCGGCGCCTTCACGGTGCTCGGCGATTTCGCCCTCGTGAACAACACCGATCTCGCCATTGCCGGCGCGGTCGTCGCCGGGACCGTGCCGGCGCCGGCGATCGGCAACACCGCCACGATCGATCTGGTCGTGAACGGCGGGCTCGTGATCGGTTCAGGCAGCGCCCCGGGCGTGCTCGGTGCCGGGCGGGTCAACCTGCTGGCGAGCGGCTTCATCAGCGAACCCGCGGGGGCGATCCGCGCCAACCTGCTGACCGGCCCGGCGCCTGGCCTCGCCGTCACCACGGCGACCGCGGTGCAGCTTGGCGGCGCCAATCAAGTGACCCAGATCGGCGGCTTTACCGCCGTGGGGGACCTGTTGATCGCCAACACCCGCTCCATCGTCATCAAGGGCACCCTGCAAGCCGGCGCCGGGCCGGGCAACGCTGGCGGCAATACCGCGACGCTGGAACTCGATACGCAAGGTGACCTACAGATCGGCCAGACCGGCGGCGCGGCCGTGCTGAGCGGGGGCACCGTCGCGCTCGTCGCCGGTGGCACCATCAGCCAGCCCAACGGGCAAGTCCTCGCCGGACTTCTTCTGGGCCCCGGAGCGGGCACTGCCATCGCCCAGGCTGCGGCGGTGCAGCTCGATGGCATCAACGTCATCAACCGGCTCGGTCGCTTTGCCACCACCGGTGCCTTCATCCTGGCCGATGGCGGCGCCCTCGCGGTGACCGGCACGGTCGCGGCCGGCGCATCGCTGACGCTTGCGGCGGGCGGCGACCTCATGATCGGCCAGGGCGGGGCTGCCGGGCTGCTTTCGGCCGCCGCCGTCTCGCTGCTTGCCCCGGGCACCATCGCGGAGGCGGCCAATGGGGCGATCCTGGCTGACCTGCTGAGCGGACCCGGCACCGCCACGTCGTATCGCGCTTCCGCTGTGAGCCTGGTTGGCGCGAACCAAATCGCCCGGCTTGGCGGCATCGTCGCCGCCGGCGACCTCGTACTCCATGATCAGGCGTCGCTGATCGTGGTGGGCAACCTGGTCGCCGGCGCCGCGACCCCGGCGGGTGCGGCCAACACCGCGCTGCTGGGCCTCGCTGTGACCGGTGACCTCGCGCTCGGAGCGGCCGCCACACCCGTGCGGCTCAGCGGCGGCACCATCGCGCTCGGCGCCGGCGGCACCATCTCGGCGCCTGCTGGCGTCCTCTCCGCGAGCCTGCTGACCCAATACCTTCCCGCCGGTTTCGCTGCCCTGCCGACGCGCATCGATCTCGCCGGCGCCAACACCCTGGCGGTGGTCGGCCCACTGTCCAGCCGCGGCGATCTGACCGTCGCAAGCACAACCGCGCTCACCACCGCCGGGACTGTCAGCGCAGGCGGCGTGCTGGCGCCCGATCCCGCCAATACCGGCGTACTCACCCTGGCCGTGGGAGGCGATATCGCCATCGGCGGGCCGCTGCGCCCCGCGGTGTTGAGCGCCGGCACCGTCGTTTTGCGCGGCGCCGGACGGATCGACGAACCCAATGGCGCCATCCTGGCCAATCTCCTGCAACTGCCCGCCCCCGGCCAGCCGCAGCCGAGTGCGGCCCGGATCGTGCTCGGCGGCAACAACCAGCTCACTCGGCTCGGCGCCGCGAGCGCCGCGGGCGACATCGTCGTCAATGCCAGAGGCTCCCTCGCGGTGACCGGAACGCTCCAGGCGGGGGGGGGCATCGTCCTGATCGTGGGCAGCGACCTGGCAATCGGCGCACCGATAATTGCCGGCAGCGTGCTGCTCGGGGCCGGCGGCACCATCAGCGAGCCCGGCGGCCTGATCGCGACCGCCTATCTCGTCGGGCCCGATGCCGCGCACCCGGCCGCCGCCGCCATGCTGACCGGGGGCAACCGCATCGATGCACTCGGCGATTTCACCGCCACCGGCGCCATGACACTGACCGACAGCACCGCCCTCGCGATTGGCGGACGGGTAACCGCCGGCATGCTATCCCTCGGCGCCGGCGGTCCGATCACCCTGGCGGGCAGCCTGACCGCGGGCAGTGTGGCGCTGTCCACCGCGGGCACCATCGCCGAGCTTGCCTCGGGCAGCGTCGTGACGGGGTGGCTCAGCGGCCCCAATCCGCTCGCCACGATCCCGGCTGCGGCGGCTGTGATCCTGACCGGTCGCAATCGCATATCCATGCTCGGCCCGCTGGCGGCCACCGGCGACATCGCATTGGCCAACGGCAGCGACCTCGTCATCGCCGGCACGGTCACCGCGCGTGACCCACTGGCCGCAGGCGGCGCCCCATCACACGTCGCCATCGCCGTCGCCGGGGGCAGCCTCTCCCTTGGGATACCCGGCAGCGCCGGCGTGCTCGACGCGGGGATCGTTGCCATCGCGGCGCAAAGCGGCATTACCGCCCCCAATGGGCGCATCATCGCCGGACTGTTGACCGATCAGACCGGAATCGCGAGCAGCCCGACATCGGCTGCAATCGCGCTGACCGGCGCCAACCAGATCGACAGCATGGGCCAGATCGCCACGACAACCGGCCCGCTCCGGCTCACCGTGACCGGCGACCTCGCCGTCGCCGGGCCGGTGACCGCCGCCGGCACGCTCACGCTCGCCAGCACCGGCGGCGCGGTCTTCCAGAGCGGCGGCATCGTGGTCGTCCCAGCCCTGTCCGGTGCCGCCGCCTCTGCCTTCCTTTTCGAGGCGCCGGGCAACCGGATCGACGTCCTGGGTGCGATCCAAGCGGGGAGCCGGGTCGTGCTGCAGAACAGCGCCGTGCTCACCGTCGGTGGCCCGGTCACGGTTGGCAGCGACGGCAGTATCGCCCTGGCGGCGCCAGCCCTGATCCTCGGCGGTGTGATGACCGCACCCGGCGCCGCGGGCCAACTGGTGCTCAACGCGACCGCCGGCGGCATCGTGCAGACCGGCGGCGGGCTGGACGTGACCCTGCTCGCCGCCAGTGCTGCTCTCGGCATCGCCCTGGACAATACGGCGGCGGCCAATCACATCGCCGTCGCCACCACGTTGCGGGCAGACGGCGGCGCGCTCGGCGTCGCGAACCAGAGCGCCCTGTTCGTCACCGGCAGTGTACGTGGCCTCGGCGTGGTCAGCCTGGCCAGCGCGGTCGATCTCGATCTCGGGGGCGCCGCGGTCGTGACGACGAACATCCCGGCTGCCGGCACGAGCGTCGGTTTTGCCTCGCCCGAGAGCAATACCGGAAGCGTCCAGCTCGCGGCCGGTCGCAACGTCGGGATACAGCCGGGAGCGTTGGTCCGCGCCGCCCTCGTCTCCGCCACGGCGGGGGGCGCGGTGTTGGACAGCGGCGAGATCGCCGCCAACCTGATACAGTTCGGCGGCCTCGGTGGCGCCCCGGTGACGCTGGCCGCGCTCGGCAACGGGGCTTGGCTTTCGGCCGGCGGGGGCAGCTTTGCCGGCCCTCTGAGTCCGACGCGCTGGCCGACGCCAACCAGCGCCGGTGGCGGCGTGTTCGTCAATGCCGTGAATTTCAGCGTTGCCGGCACCGCCATGCTGGTCAACGCCTGGGGACAATCCGCCCCGCTGTTCCGGCTCGACCTGGCCGGTGCTGGATCCCTGGATGCCATGGGCGGATTATGGGCGAAGACCGCCACCGTGTTTTTCAACCTCGGCCGCCACGCCAGCCTGTCCGGCCATCTCGATGCCGCCGCCCTTTACGTGGCCTATCCCCGGGGCGGGGAAGGGGCAGCGGAGCTGTCAGGCACGCTGCGCGGCGTCGGCGGGCAGGCGGCGGCACAGATCGCCGTCATCCAACCCGCGCCCAACGCGGTCTACCGGCTCAACGGCTGCGCCATTGCTTCGGTCTCCTGCTTCGTGGTCAGCACCGAGCGCCTGCCGCAGACCGTGCCGACCCGAGATCTCGATATCCGTCCCGCGCGCGACACCACCGATGACACCGAGGTGCTGTTGCCCAACGTTTCGCGGCGGGATCTCTGAGCCCGGGATTCGCCATCCGGACGTGATCCGGCCCACCGCCGGCTTGCGCCGGACGTGCCATTGCGTAGGTTGGGCAGGCAGCACGGAGCGGGATATTTCAAACTCATCACCACGGATCGGGCTGGTGAACGGTGGGGTGCCTGTGCCGCGGCGCCGCCGCGCGTGCCTGCCGATTGCGCTCGCCTGGGTGTTGGGCCTGTTGACGGCGTGCGCCACCCCCCCGCCGGAGGCCTATCTCGCGACACAATCCGTCGCTCTCGCCGATCTCGTCCCGGTGGGCGAGAACACCGCCGGCGAGACCTGCGGGCACAGCGTCGCGCCGCCCGGCGGAGCGGTCGACATCTACTGCGGCACCTGGGTGCAGCCGAGCGCGCGGCTGCATGTGCTCCCGATTGCACCGCTGGCGCAGGTGATGGCCACCAGCGGCTGGCGCCTGGCCCTGGATGTCCGCTTCGCCTGCACCGCGCCGACCGAGACCGCTGTTCTCGGCGGCGTGCCGGCCCTGGCGATGCAATGCACCCGGCGGCTCGGCGGCTGGCCCCACGTGGCCCTGGTCGCCGCCGTCGACGGGCAGGTCTGGGCGGCGGACGGGGTGCTCCCGGCACTGCCGGTGATGGAGCGCGCGATCGGGTTGCTCACCGGCCGGCTTCGTGCGGGCGCCACGCCGCCCGCTTCGTCCACCCTCGCCGTGTTCGCCGAGCGTCTCGCCGCGCGGGCCTTCGGTGCCGGCGATATCGGCCAGTACGACCAGCTCATCGAGGCCGGCACCCGCGCTAATCTTGCCGACGAGCCCGCGCAGGCCGAGGCTGCCTTCCGCGGTGCGCTCGCCGTCCAGGAGCGCGCACTCGGCCGTGACAACCCCAATATCGTCACGCCGCTGACCTATCTCGGCCTGCAACTCTCCAACCAGGAGCGTCGGCAGGAGGCCGAGCAGATGTTCGCACGCGCCGCTGCCCTGGTCCGTGGCGCGGCCGACCCGGTGGCCCCGGCGCGTTTGGCCCACTACCGGGCGCTGCACATGCTCAACCAGGGCGATCCGGTGGCGGCCCTCGCGCTGCTCGATCAGGCCGAAGGCGAATACCGGCGCTTCGTGCCCGCCGATAGCCAAACCGCGACTGCGCGTCCGGCCACCTCGCGCTTCGCCCGCAACGGGCCCGCCGGGCTGTCGGACCTGCTGCCCTCGCGCGAACTGGTGACGGATCCGGTCGCCCGCTCGGCATTGTTCGGGCTGGTCGAGGTGCGGCGCTATCGCGGCCTCGTGCTGCGCGATCTCGGCCGCACGGCGGAAAGTGCGACCGCGCTGCGCGAGGCGGCCGAACTCGCCCGCGGCAACGGTCTGACCCAGCCGCTGCTCCTGGCCCGGCTGTACCGCAGCGGCGCGATGACCGAGGCCGCGGCCGGCCGGCACGCGCGGGCCAGCGATGATCTCGAGCGCGCCGTCGTCGCCTTCGACCGCGTGCTGCCGGAAAGCCGGCCGGCGGCCACCACGCGCATGGTGCGCGCCCGCCAGCTCGCACTTGCCGGGGACACCGACGCCGCCCTGGCGGAGTGCCGCGCCGGAGTGCGTATCCTCACCCTGCTCAAGACCGGCACCGACCCTGACTTCGCCGCCGGCTGTCTCGATATCTTCGCCTCCGTTGCCGAGCGCCGGCCCGATGCCCGGCAGGGGCTTTACGCCGAGATGTTCGCGGCCGCCCAGGTCGCGCAGGGTGGCATCACCAGCCAACAGATCGCCCAGGCGACCGCGCGGCTCGGCGCAAACGCCCGCGATCCCCGCGTCGCCGATGCCATTCGTGCCCGCCAGGATGCCGGGGGCGCCCTGGCCGATCTCTATCGCCGGCGCGATGATGCGCAGCAACGCACCGCCGGGCGCATGACGGCCGAGCTCGCAGCAATCGACGCCGAGATCACCGCGGTGCAGGCGGGCCTCGCCGAGGCCGATTCCGCGCTCCAGGCCGCCGCCCCGAATTATGGCCAGCTCGTACAGCAGGTGGTGACGGCACCGGATGTGCAGGCCCTGCTTCGCCCGGGTGAGGCCTTCGTCGGCATGACCCTGAACGCCGATGCAGGCTGGTTGTTTCTGCTGCGCCGCGAGCGGCTTGCGGTGGCGCGGATCGGGGGCGGTCTGGCTCCGATCGGTGCGCTGGTGCGGCGCATCCGCATCTCCATCGAGGGCGACGGCGACGAATTGCCGGAGTTCGACACCGAGGCCGCGCATCTGCTGTACGACGCCACCGTGGCCGGCGTGGAAGGTGAACTGGACGGGGTCACAGCGCTCGCGATCGCCCCGGTCGGGCCGCTGCTGGCGCTGCCGTTCGATGTGCTGTTGAGTGCCCCGGCGAAGCCCGACGCTCTGGCCACCGCGCCTTGGCTGCTGCGCCGTTTCAGCCTCGCCCATGTCCCCTCGGCCGGCAACTTCGTTTCGTTGCGACGGATCGCCGGCGGTTCGCGCGCGGCGCGGCCGTGGTTTGGATTCGGCGAATTCCACCCCATCACCGCCGCCCAGGCGCGCCGCAGCTTCGCGGGTCGGGAATGCGCCTCCAGCGCCGAGTTGCTGACCCGGCTGTCGCCGCTGCCCTTCGCCAAGCGCGAGTTGGAGGCGGCCCGGCTGCTGCTCGGGGCGGCGGCCAGCGACGAACTGCTGGGCGAGGACTTCACCGCGGCCAACGTATTGGGCCGCGATCTGCGCGACTACCGGGTGCTGCAATTCTCCACCCATGCCCTGCTGCCCTCGGAGATCGCCTGCCAGACCGAACCGGCGATCGTGACCTCGGTGCCCGCCGGGGCGATCGATGCGGGCGGCGCGCTGCTGACGGCCTCGCAGGTGGCGGGAATGAACCTCGATGCCGATCTGATCATCCTGTCCGCCTGCAATTCAGGTGGGCCGGGCGGCACCGTGGCGGGCGAAAGCCTTTCCGGCCTGGCGCGCAGCTTCTTCTATGCCGGTGCCCGCGCCTTAATGGTGACGCACTGGGCGGTGAACGACCAGACCGCCGCCTACCTGGTGGCCGATACCATGCGGCGCCTGCGCGACCGGCCCGATTTCGGCATCGCCGAAGCCCTGCGTGCCGCCGAGCTTGGCCTGCTCGACGGCGCCGGCAAGGATTTGAACCCTGACGTCGCCCATCCCTTCTACTGGGCGCCGTTCGCCGTGATCGGCGAGGGCAGCGGACGGTTGAGCGGAGTGATCAGGCGGTAGGACGGCGTTGATGCGTCTTTCTCAGAAAAACGGTCTGCACGACCTACCCGTTTTGCGCTTTGACGATCTCGCGCAGCTTTGCGTTGGTGCCGTTGAGGTCCGGCAGGCGGGCGCCCTTGGCGACCTCCTTCAGGCGCGGCCCCTCGGCAGCCTGCATGGCGATCGCCCGCTCCGCCGCTGCCCTGATGGTGGTCGCGACCGGGGGCAGCACCAGAATGCCGTTTTCGTCGCACAGGACCGCGTCGCCCGGATTGACCACCACACCGCCGATGGAGACGGGGACGCAGAACTGGCCCTGCTGGAAGATCACCTTGGTCGTGATCGCGGACAGCCCGCGTGACCAGACCGGGACCTGGTAGTCGCGGATTTCCTGGATGTCGGTGGTGACGCCATCGACGATGATGGCTTTGCAGCCGGCCGCCTTGGCGGCAAAGGCGACGCCGCCGCCCACCGCGGCATGGCGGGTATCCCCGGCGCGGTCGATCAGCAGGATATCGCCGGGGCGAAGCTGGCCGAGGGCGTAGTGGACGATGGTGCTGTCATTGGCGGCGCAGCGCACGGTGACGGCGGTGCCGGCGATGCGGGGCACCTGCCAGCGGGCGGTGATCGCAGGGTCGGCGAAGCCGGTATGCAGGAAATGCCCGATCGTGGCCGGCTCGGCGCGCGCGAGCAGGTCGATCAGGGCGGGATCGATCTGGGAGGGAAGATCATTGAGAATGAACATCTTACAGGCTCCTGTTGGATCAGCGGCCGAGCGCGCGGGCGAGGCCGAGGGCGCGTTCGAGGATGAGAACGATGGCGAGCGTGAACACCACCAGCAACGCCGATACCGCGGCGACGAGCGGATCGGTGCGACTCTCGACATAGTGGAACAAGGCGACGGGCAGGGTGGTAAGTTGCGGCCCGACGACGAAGAGCGAGATCACCACCTCGTCGAACGAGACCAGGAAGACGATGGCAGTGGCCGCGGCGACGCCCGGCAGCATCAGCGGCAACGTGACCCGGCGAAACACCGGCCAGGGTGCGGCGCCGAGCGAGGCGGCCGCCTCCTCGACGGCGGGCGGCAGAGTGGCCACCGCGGTCATCAGCACCCGAATTGCATAGGGCAGGGCGACCAGCAGATGGGCCAGCAGCAGCCCGGGCCAGGAGCCCAGCAGTCCGTAACTCACGAAAACGATGAGCAAGGCCAGCGCCAGGACGATGGTCGGGAGCAGCAGCGGCGCGCTCAGCAGGGCCACCATTGCGGCCTGGCCCGGGAATTGGCCGCGCGC
Source organism: uncultured Rhodospirillales bacterium (assembly GCA_903928895.1). Classification (GTDB taxonomy): domain Bacteria; phylum Pseudomonadota; class Alphaproteobacteria; order Acetobacterales; family Acetobacteraceae; genus CAIYPH01. Next base: position 47,015 of record CAIYSR010000101.1, read on the forward strand.
CAGTACCAGGGCCGCCGGCAGGGCCAACGCGAGCGCGGCGCCACAGACGAGAACCGCGAGCAAAAGACTGTTGCGGGCGGCCTCGAGCAGGCCGGTATCGCGGGCGAGGGCGATGTACCACCGGGTGGAAAAGCCCGAGGGCGGCCAGACCAGGAAGGCGTCGGCCGAGAACGACATCGGGACCACCAGCAGCACCGGCGCCAGCAGGAACAGGAACAGCACCGAGATCATTATACGATATAACAATCGCCCCATCATCCCTCCACCCTGCGCAGGACGCGGCCATAGAGCATGAGCGCGGCGCCGAACACCGCCAGCGACAGCACCGACAGCGCCGCGGCGACCGGCCAGTTCAGGGTGACGATGGCCTGGTCATAGATCTCGGTCGCCAGCAGGATCACCCGTCCGCCACCGAGCAGTTTGGGCGTGATGAAGCTCGACACCGTCAGCACGAAGGCGAGCAGACAGCCAAGCAACACGCCGGGGAGGCTCAGCGGCAGCACCACGCGGATGAACACCCGCCAGGACGGCGCCCCGAGACTGGCGGCGGCCTCCTCCAGCGCGGCGTCCAGGCGGCCGAAGCCCGCGAGGAGGCAGAGGATCATGGTCGGCATCAGGATTTCGACCAGGGCGATCCCGACGCCGGTGGTGTTGAACACCATGCGCGGCGGCTTCATGCCGAGGCCGCGCAGGACCGCGGCGACGAGGCCGTTGTCGCCAAGGATCACGATCCAGCCATAGGTCCGCACCACGGCGGAGACCAGCAAGGGAGAGATGCAGGCCACCACCAGCAGGCTGCGCCAGCGCGGCGCGGCGCGGTGGACGAACAGGGCCAGGGGATAGGCCGCGAGCAGGGTCGCCAGGGTGACCGGGATGGCAAGGCCGATACTGCCGGTGACAAGTTCGAGGTAATAGGGATCCTTCAGCAGGCCCTGCCAGGTTGCGAGGGTCAACCCGTCGCCGATGCTGCCGCCCGCGCGCGCCTCCCGGAACGAGAGGGCGGCAAGATTGAGCATCGGCGCCAGGAACACCGCGAAATTCACCAGCAGCGCCGGGCCGAGGAAAAGGCGGGGCGTCATGCGGTGCGGGGGAAGGCGAGGGTGTCGGCGGTGCGCCATGCGAGCGATGTCGTGGTCCCGACCGGCGGCGCGGCGGTGCCGGGCTGGGTCGGGCGCTCGACGTGGAAGCTCGCGCCGGCGCATTCGACTTCCAGGGCCAGCAGGTCGCCGACATAGGTCACCCGGCGGACCACGCCGGAACACGTATTCCAGTCCGGGCCGGGCGGCGGCCCCAGTTCGATGCGGTGCGGGCGGATCATCAGGGTGACGGGACCGGCCGGCGCCGGCACCGCCGTTCGGAAGACGTGGTCGCCGAGGGCGATGGTGCCGCCGGCGCCGGCGCGGGCGGCGATGCGGTTGGAGCGGCCGACGAAATCGGCCACGAATTCACTGGCGGGGTGTTCGTAAATCGCGTGCGGCGTGCCGAGCTGGGCGACCCGACCATGCTCCATCACGGCGATGCGGTCGCACATCGCGAGCGCCTCGCCCTGGTCGTGGGTGACGAAGACGGTGGTGATGCCGAGGCGGCGCTGGATGTCCGTGATCTCGGCGCGCATCTCCTCGCGCAGCTTGGCATCGAGGTTCGACAACGGTTCATCCAGCAGCAGGATGCGCGGCGCGATCACCAGGGCGCGGGCCAGGGCGACGCGCTGCTGCTGGCCGCCGGAGAGCTCCTTCGGGCGGCGGCGGGCAAGATCGCCAAGGCGAACCAGCTCCAGCACGGCCGCGACTTTTTCCGCGATCTCCTTCCTTGAGCAGCCCCGCATCTCCAGGCCGAAGGCGATGTTGGCGGCGACATCCATGTGCGGAAACAGGGCATAGCTCTGGAACACGATGCCCATGTCGCGCTTGTGCGGTGGCAGCGCGGTCACATCGTGCCCATCCACCAGGATGCGCCCGGCGCTGGTGGGGGTGAGCCCGCCGATCATCCGCAGCGTCGTGGTCTTGCCGCAGCCGGAGGGGCCGAGCAGACCAAGCAACTCACCGGGCGCCACCTCCAGGGTGATGTGATCAACCGCCGCCGGCCCATCGTTGTAGCGCTTGGCCAGCCCGTCGAGGACCAGCGTCGTCCCCGCCATGAGATCAGCGTTTGGTCAGGATGCGTCGGCGCCATTGCTCGGAGAGCCCGTCACGAATGCGGGCGATCTCGAGCCAGTCGACATCCAGCATGTTGGCCATGCGCTCCGGCGTGGCGGCAGTGCGGGCCAGCGCCGCGGCCGAAATCTCCGCCTTGCTGTTGACCGGGGCGTAGAACATCCGCTCAGTGAAGGCTTTCTGCGCCTGCGCGCCCAAGGCATAATCGATGAAGCGGCGGGCCGGGCCGGCGTTTCGCGCGTTCTTGACCAGGCACATGTTGTTGATCTGGAAGAGCGACCCCTCGCTCGGGATGGCGACCGCGAGCTTGCCGCCGGAGCCGGCCGAGTAGATCTGGGCCCGCGCATTCCAGCCAACCGCGAGATCGGCCTGGCCCTGGATGATGAAGGTATAGGGATCGGGTGCCGGAGCCCAGGTCAGTACGTTGGGCGCAAGCTCGGCGATCCGGGCAACGCCGGTTTCGAGCGATGTGCGGTAGTCGCCGCCGCCCCACGCCTTGTTGGCCATCAGCGTGAAGCTGATGCCGACGATATCGGGCGGCGCGGTGATGGCGATCCGGTCCTTGAACTTCGGGTTCCAGAAGTCCTTCCACGAGGTCGGCGCCGGGTTCACCTTGTCCGGGGCATAGAGCATCACGTAGTTGTCGAACGTGCCGGCGGCGCCGGCGACGCCCTTGGTGAAGGCGGTAGGGAACAGCTCCTTCATCACCCCAAGGCCAGAGATGTCGTCGAACAGGCCGTCGTCGGTGCCGCCCTTGGCGACGGAGACATCGATCAGCACCACGTCGAGCTGCGGCGCCGCCTTCTGTGCGCGCAGCAGACCGAGGGTCTGCGCCGAGGAGCCGGCGGGATAGTAGATGACCTTGATCCCGGGATTGGCCTTCATGAACGGCTCGACCACGGCGGGGAGGTAATTGTCCTGGAAGATGCCGGAATAGGCGGCCAGCGTCAGCGTGCCTTCCTCGGCATGGGCGCGGCGGATGAAGGGCGTGGCAAGGGCGGTGCCGATGAGGCTGCGACGGCGCATGGCTGGCTCCTGGTCCGGATGCGCAAGTCTCCGGCGCGAAAGCAGGACAGTCAATGCCGGCGTGCGTCACCCAGGGCAATCGTGTGAAGGCAGGCAAGGCAATCAAGGCTCCGCCGGCAAAGGGCCGCGGGCCCTTTGAACCCGCTCCATTCCGCGGCTGGATCAGCGACCTTCAGTTGAAAACACCGATCTTGCTTGCGCCGCAGGCCATCAATCCTGCGATATCGGCACGATCTTGCCCGTGAGGAAAGAATTGATGGGCTTCGCCCGCC
>CAIYSR010000102.1 GCA_903928895.1 uncultured Rhodospirillales bacterium
CCCAACATCGCGACACAGGTCCATCCCGACGTTGACTCATGTTCCCGATCCGCATGCAACCAGCATCAGCGGCAAACGCAAAAAAAGGAACTCACTGTTGCCAATCGGACTCACCGGGGGGGCTTGGGAGTTACCAAAAAAGAAGCAAAAAACTTTTCGCCTGCTTGCGGCTGGAGGGCGGGCCTTCGGGTGCTGGGCACGATCTCGATGTGTGCTCGGGCGAAGCGCACACTGTCTTGCGGCGGCACGGTTGATGGCCTGCGGCGCAAGGAAGCAAGGCGGTGGTTTTCACCTGAAGGCCGGATGTTCAACCGCTTGAAGTGGCGGGTTCCAAGGGCCTACGGCCCTTGGCCGGCGGAGCCTTGCTTCGCCCACGGCCCTGCGCGCCTACGGCAGTGCCGGACGCCAGGCCTCGTCGAAGCCGCGCACGCGTGGCAGGGCCAGCATGTCCCACGGGCTCGGCATTTCGCCGACCTTGACGTGGAGGAGGGCGGGGGCGCGGGTGGCGAGTGCGGCGGCGAGCGCGGGGGCGAAGGCCGCCGGTTCGGCCACGCGCCAGGCCTGCATGCCGAAGCTGCGGGCGAAGTCGTGGAAGTCGGGGTTGGCGAGGTCGTGGGCGATGAGGCGGTTGCCGAAGCGTTCGGCCTGGATGCGTTTGACGTTGCCGAAGGCGCCATCGTCGAACACGACGGCGACGACGGGGAGGGTGTGGCGCATGGCGGTGGCGAGCTCGGCGGCTTGGTACATGAAGCCGCCGTCGCCGCTGATGGCGACCACGGCGCGATCGGGCAGCGCCGCCTGGACGCCGAGGGCGGCGCCGTAGCCCCAGCCCAGATTGTCCTGGTAGCCGGGCGAGATATAGCGGCGCGGGGCATCGACGGGGAAGGCGAGGCGGCCGACGAAGCCGACCTGGGTGACATCCTCGACCACGATTCCGTCGGCCGGCAGGGCGGCGCGCAGGGCGCGGAGATAGCCCATCTGCGGCTCCTGACGGGTCAGGCGCTCGGCGAACCAGGCCTGGGCGGCGGCGACATCGGCCCGCGCCGGGCGGGTTGTGGCCGGGAGGGCGGCCAGCAGGGCGGCGACGCCGTCGGCGGCATCGGCGTGGATGGCAACATCGGGGCGGCGGAAGCGGTTGTGCTCCTCGGCGTCGATGTCGAGGCGGATAATTTTGAGGCCGGCGTCGGTGCCCCAATTGGACTGGGCGAAATGCATACGGGTGCCGATGCCGAGCACCAGGTCGGCCTCGCGCCACAGGCGGTGGCCGACCGGCAGCGAGACGGCCAGCGGGTGCGTGGTGGGGATGACGCCGCGGCCGCGGCGGTAGGTCAGCACCGGGGCCTGGAGGCGTTCGGCCAGGGCGAGCAGTCCGGTGGCGGCGTCGATCGCGCCGCCGCCGGCGATGATGATGGGGCGTTCGGCCCGGGCCAGCAGGGCGGCGGCGGCCTCGATGGTGGTGGCGTCGATCGGCGGGTTGAGGATGGGCAGCGGCGCGACATCGGTGGCAACGCCGGCGCGGCCCCAGGTGTCGATCGCGCATTCCAGGGCGACCGGGCGCATCCGGCCCGAGAGCGCCTGGCGGATCGCCTCGGCCACCAGGGCGGGCGCATCGGCGGCGGCGGGGATGCGGGCGGCATATTTGGTGAAATGGCGGAGCAGGCCGAGCTGGTCCGGCAATTCGTGGAGATGGCCCCAGCCTTTGTCGATGGCGTCGGTCGGGATCTGGCCGGCCAGGGCGAGCACCGGCGCGCCCATGCCATAGGCGGTGAGCAAGGCGGCGGAGGCGTTCAGCACGCCGGGGCCGGGAACCATGGCGCAGACCTGGGGCCGGCCGGTGGCGAGCGCCGCGCCGAGGGCCATGTAGGCCGAGGTCTGCTCGTGGCGCGGATGCAGCGCGCGCATGCGGCCGCCGGACTGGGCGATGGCATCGAACAGGAAGTCGTTGTGCACGCCGGGCAGGGCGTAGAGCGTGTCGATGCCATGGGCGAGCAGGCTGTCGAGCACGGCGTCGGCGGTGGTGCGGCGGGACATGATCGCTCCGGGATTCATCGGTTTTCCGGTTGATTGACAGAGTTTCCGCCGCAACACTACACACCGAACGAGAAACCAGGGGAAACCGCCATGCTTCGCATTCGCGCCGCCGCTGCCGCCATCGCGCTGGGTCTCGTCGGCCCCGCGCTGGCCGATACCATCCATGTCGGCATCACCATCTCCACCACCGGCCCGGCCGCCTCGCTCGGCGTGCCGCAGCGCAACACCATCGCCCTGCTGCCCAAGGAGATCGCCGGGCAGGCGGTGGAATATACGGTGCTCGACGACGGCGCCGACAGCACGCGCGCGGTCGCCAACATGCGCAAGCTGCTGGAGGAGGGGAAGGCGGATATCATCCTCGGCACTTCGACCACGCCCGCCTCGCTGGCGATGATCAACGTGGCCGCCGAGGCGAAGGTGGCGATGGTGTCGATGTCGGCATCGGCCTCCATCATCGCGCCGATGGACGCGGCCAAGCGCTGGGTGTTCAAGGTGCCGCAGAACGACAGCCTGATGGCCGACGCGATCGCCGCGCACATGGCGGCGGCCGGGGTCAAGTCGGTTGGGTTCATTGGCTTCAACGACGCCTATGGCGACGGCTGGTGGAAGGAATTCAGCCGGGCGGCGGGCGAGAAGAACATCGCGATCGTTGCCAACGAGCGCTTCGCGCGGCCCGACACCTCGGTGACCGGGCAGGTGCTGAAACTGGTGGCGGCCAAGCCCGACGCGGTGCTGATCGCCGGCTCCGGCACGCCGGCGGCGCTGCCGCAGAAGACGTTGCATGAGCGCGGCTATGCCGGGAAGTACTATCAGACCCATGGCGTCGCCAACAACGACTTCCTCCGCGTCGGCGGCAAGGATGTCGAGGGCACCATTCTCCCGGCCGGCCCCATCCTGGTGGCGGCGCAGCTTCCGGACAGCAACCCGATCAAGGCCAAGGCGCTGGAATACGTGGCGCTTTATGACGCCGCCAACGGTGCCGGCTCGGTTTCCACCTTCGGCGGGCACGCCTACGACGCCGCCACCTTGTTCGCCGCCGCCGTGCCGGCCGCGCTGAAGCAGGGCAAGCCGGGCTCGGCCGAGTTCCGCGCGGGCCTGCGCGACGGCATGGAAGCGCAGAAGAATCTGGTGATGACCCACGGCATCGCCACCATGAGCGCCGAGGACCACAACGGTTTCGACACGCGCGCGCGGGTGATGGTGACCATCCAGAACGGCGCCTGGAAGCTGCTGCCCTGAGCCGCGACGCGCGCGCGCCCGCCGACGGGATCGTCTGAATGGACAGCACGATCCTGCTGATCCTGCTGCAGGATGGCGCCGTCAATGGCGCCATCTACGCGTTGCTGGCGCTCTCGCTGGTCCTGGTGTTCGCGGTCACGCGGGTGATCTACGTGGCCCAGGGCGAATTCGTCGCCTATGGCGCGCTGACCTATGCGGCGCTGGATGGCGGGCAGTTGCCGGGCTCGGTGTGGTTGCTCTGCGGCCTTGGCGTGGCGGCTTTCATCGCGGGGCTGTGGCAGGGGCGCGGGCAGACCGATGCCGGCTTGCTGCTGCGGCTGGGCCTGGAGACGGTGCTGCTGCCGGGCGCGGTCGCGCTGCTGGCGATCTGGTTGGCGCCGCTCAAACCCGGGATGTTGGTCGAGGTGGCGCTGACGCTGGCGATCGTCACGCCGATGTCGCCGCTGCTCTACCGCATCGCCTTCCAGCCGCTGGCCGATGCGCCGGTGCTGGTGCTGCTGATCGCCGCGGTGGCGTTGCATCTGGCGCTGACCGGGCTGGGGCTGGTCTTCTTCGGGCCCGAGGGGTTCCGCGCGCCCGCCTTCTCCGAGGCGATCCTCACGGTCGGGCCGCTGACGATCCCGGGCCAGGCGCTGTGGATCGGCGGGCTGACGCTGGCGCTGATGGTGGCGCTGTTCGGCTTTTTCGGCCGGACGCTCACCGGCAAGGCGCTGCGCGCGACGGCGGTCAACCGGCTCGGCGCCAGGCTGGTCGGCATTCCGACCGAGCGCGCCGGGCTGATCGCCTTCGCCCTGGCCGGGTTCATCGGCGCGCTGTCCGGCGTGCTGATCGTGCCGCTGACCACCGTCTATTATGATTCTGGCTTCATGATCGGCTTGCGCGGGTTCACCGCCGCCATCATCGGCGGCCTCGGCTCCTATCCCGGGGCGGTGCTGGCCGCGGTGCTGGTGGGGGTGGCGGAGAGTTTCTCGTCGTTCTGGGCCAGCGCGTTCAAGGAGGTGATCGTCTTCACCGCCATCATCCCGGTGCTGCTGTGGCGCTCGCTGCGCCATGGCAGCACGGAGGAGGAGGAGTGATCCCGTCCCGCTTCGTCAGCCTCTGGCCGCTGCCTGCCTTGCTCGCGGCGCTGCTGGTGCCGTGGCTGCCCGGCATGCCGGCGTTCTGGGTGACGCTGGCGAACTACACCGGGATTTCGGCGATCGTGGCCATCGGGCTGGTGGTGCTGACCGGGATCGGGGGCATGACCTCGTTCGGGCAGGCCACCATTCTCGGCCTCGGCGCCTACACCACGGCGGTGTTGAGCAAATACTACGATGTCTCGCCCTGGCTCGGGCTGCCCGCCGGGCTGGTGGTCACCGCGGCGGGGGCCGCGCTGCTTGGCGCCATCACGGTGCGGCTGTCCGGGCACTATCTCGCGCTCGGCACCATCGCCTGGAGCGTCGGGCTGTACTACACCTTCGCCAATCTCGACCTGCTCGGCCGCAACGACGGCATCCCCGGGATTCCACCGCTGTCGATCCTGGATGTGAAGCTGCTCGACGGCCGCGCCAGTTTCAGCGTGATATGGATCGGCGTGATCCTGGCCGCGCTGGCGACCAACAACCTGCTGGACAGCCGCGCCGGCCGCGCCATCCGGGCGCTGCGCGGCGGCTCGGTGGCGGCGGCGAGTTTCGGCGTGGACACGCCGCGCGCGCGGCTGCTCGCCTTCGTCTATGCCGCGCTGCTCGCCGGCTCCGCGGGCTGGCTCTACGCCCATATGCAGCGCAGCGTGAACCCGACGCCGTTCGGCTTCTACCCCTCGATCCAGTATCTGCTGATGACGGTGATCGGCGGCGCCGCGCATGTGCCGGGGGCGCTGCTCGGCGCGATCCTGGTCACCACCGTGAACGACCGGTTGCAGGACATCCTGCCCCGGCTGTTCGGCGCGCGCGGCAACTACGAGACCATCGTCTTCGGCATGCTGCTGATCGCGGTGCTGCAATGGGCGCCGAACGGGCTGTGGCCGCTGATCGCGCGCGTGCGGCCACGCCGGCGCCCGATCCGCCCCGATGCGGCGCGGCTGCCGCTGCGCACGATGCCACCCGCCGGCAGCGCGCTGCTCGAGGTCAGCGGCCTGCGACGCAGCTTCGGCGGGCTGGTCGCGGTCAACGACGTCGATTTCGGTCTCGCCGCCGGCGAGATCGTCGGGCTCATCGGCCCCAACGGGGCGGGCAAGAGCACCACGTTCAACCTCGTCACCGGCGTCGACACGCCCAACGCCGGGCGGGTGCGCTTCCAGGGCCGCGACATCACTGGGCTGCCCGCGCGAGGCATCGCCGAGGCCGGGATCGCGCGCACGTTCCAGCACGTGAAACTGGTGCCGACGATGTCGGTGATCGAGAATGTGGCGATCGGCGCCCATCTGCGCGGCCATGCCAGCGCCATCGCCGGCCTGCTCCGGCTCGACCGGGCGGAGGATGCGCGGCTCTATGCCGAGGCCGCCCGCCAGCTCGTCCGCGTCGGACTGGCCGAGGCCGCGGACCGGCCCGCGACCGCGCTGCCGCTCGGCCAGCAGCGCATCGTCGAAATCGCCCGGGCCCTCTGCCTCGACCCGGTGCTGCTCCTGCTCGACGAACCCGCCGCCGGGCTGCGCCACCACGAGAAGGCCGAGCTTGCCGCCCTGCTGCGGCGCCTGCGGGCCGAGGGTGTCAGCATCCTGCTGGTGGAACACGACATGGAGTTCGTCATGGGCCTGGTCGATCGGCTGGTGGTGATGGATTTCGGCACCAAGCTGGCCGAGGGGCCGGCCGAGCAGGTGCGGCAGGACCCCCGCGTCATCGAGGCCTATCTCGGCAGCGTCGCATGAGCGTGCTCGCGATCGACAACCTCTCGGTGGCCTATGGCGGGATCACCGCGCTGGACGGGGTGTCGCTCGCGGTCGGTGCCGGGCAGATCGTCACCGTGATCGGGCCGAACGGGGCGGGCAAGTCGACCCTGTTGAACGCCGCGATGGGAATCCTGCCGGCCGGCGGGACGATCCGTTTCGGGGACACTAATCTTGCGGGCATGAAGGTGGCGGCGCGGGTGCAGGCCGGGATGTCGCTGGTGCCCGAGAAACGCGAGCTGTTCGCCACCATGAGCGTTGAGGACAATCTGCGCCTCGGCTTCTATCGCCATCGCGGCGCGGGCCGGCGGGCGATGCTGGCCGCGCTCGAGGAGGTCTTCGCACTCTTCCCGCGCCTTCGCGAACGCCGGCGCCAGGATGCCGGGACGCTGTCCGGCGGCGAGCGGCAGATGCTGGCGATGGGGCGGGCGCTGATGGCGCGGCCGCGCCTGCTGATGCTCGACGAACCCTCGCTCGGCCTGGCGCCGCTGATCGTGCGCGACATCTTCCACACCATCACCGCGCTGCGCAAAACCGGCGTCGCCATCCTGCTGATCGAACAGAACGCACGCGCCGCGCTCCAGGTGGCGGACCACGCCTATGTTCTGGAGACCGGGCGCGTCACGTTCGCGGGCGACAGCGCCGCGCTGGCCGCCGATCCGCGCATCGTCGAGATGTACCTGGGCAAAAATCCGGGGTGAGCAAAGCACTTCTTTTTTGAAAAAAAGAAGCAAAAAACTTTTATCCGTTGGAGTCGGTGATGCCATGCACGACGAACCAGGAGTGAAGTTTTTTTGTTTCTTTTTTCTAAAAAAAGAAACGCTTTCTTCCTTCCTTATCTTCCATTCCAACGCCCCACAAAGATGAGTATTTAATAGGGCTAGTATCAGTCGGCACGAACGAACCGCAGGGTGAAGCGGGCGCCATGGCCGGTATTGGCCACCGAGATGTCGCCGCCGCAGGCCTGCATCGTGGTGCGGCAGATCGACAGGCCCAGCCCGGTGCCCTTGTCGACCTCCTTGGTGGTGAAGAACGGCTCGAAGATGCGGCCGAGATAGGCCTCGGCGATACCCGGCCCAGTGTCCTCGACCTCGAGGATGACCGCGGCGCCGGTATCGCGTCCGCGCAGGGTGATGCGGCAAGCGCTGCGGCCCTCCATCGCGTCGCGGGCGTTGAGCAGCAGGTTGATGACGACTTTTTCCAGTTCGATCAACCCGCCCCTGATGGCGGGCAGAGCAGCGGGGAGATCGACATCGAGGGTCACGCCGCCGACCCGGATGACAGTGCCGATCAGATCGAGCGCGCCGTCGACCACCTCGGCGAGCGTGGTGCTGCCTTCGGAGCTGCCGCCGCGGCCGAGCAGGAGGAGGTGACGCATGGTGCCCCCGGCACGCTCGGCCTGGGATTCGATGCGGTCGAGCTCGCGCAGGGCCATCTTCCGTGCCGCGGCCGGCGCGCCGCTGGCGACCCAGGCACTGACTGTGGCCGCGGCCGCGCCGATCGCCTGGAGCGGTTGACCCAACTCGTGGGCGATGCCGGTCGCCATTTGCCCGAGCGTGGCAAGATTGGCGGAAATCAGGGCCTGCGCCCGCACCTCGCGCTCGTCGGTGACGTCGATGTCGACCCCGTAATGGCGCAGCGGGCGGCCTTCGCCGTCGGCGATCATCAGACGGTTGGAGACGATATGGCGCACCGCGCCGTCGGCGCGGACGATGCGGTATTCGGAGCGCATGGTCCGCTCCGGTGGGTTGGTGGCAAAGCGCTCACGCGCGGCGCGCATGATCGCGCGGTCGTCGGGATGCACCAGGGCGAGCAGTTCGTCGCTGCCCGGCGCTGCGGCGCGCGGGGCCAGGCCGTAGATCGCCCATTGGCGGTCCGACCAGATGCCCTCGCCGGTTCGCGGATCACGCTCGAAGACGCCCATCCCGGCGGCCTCCGCGGCATGGCGGAAGCGCTCCTTTTCAGCCAGGAGCTTGGCCTCGGCGGTGGCCCGCTCGGTGACGTCGAGCCAGACGCCGCGGATGAAGCGCGGCCGGCCGGATCGGTCGCGCTCGACCATGGCGTGCGACTCGACGTGGCGGATACCGCCGTCGGGACGCAGGATGCGATAGCGCTGGATCGAATTGTCCTGGCTCGGATCATCGTCGACCGCCGCACGCAGCCGCGCCCGGTCCGGGCGGTCATCCGGATGGGTCATGGCGACGATTTCGGTGGCGCTTGGCGCTCCGTCGCGCGGGGCAAGGCCGGCAATCTCCCAACAGCGCGGGGACCAGACGCCGGCGCCGGTCCGCAGATCGCGCTCGTAGACCCCCATGCCGCCGGCCTCGGCGGCCAGCCGGAAGCGCGCCTCGCTGGCTTGCAGGGCCTCCGCCGCATGGCGCTGCGCGGTGACATCGAGAACGACGCCGCGGGTGATGACGGGGCGGCCTGCGGCATCGCGGTCGAGCACCGCGCGCAGCTCGATATGGCGGGTGGCACCGTTTCGCCGGACGATGCGGAAGTCGAGGCTGCGTGGGGTGAGCAGCGGGCTGGCCAGCAAGTCGCGCACATAGTCGGCCCGGCGTGGGCGATCGTCCGGATGCAGCCGCGCGAGTTGCTCGGCCTCGGGCGGGGGCGTCTCGCGCGGCGCGATGTCGTAGATCTCCCACATCCGGGCCGACCACAGGCCGACGCCGGTGCGGTGGTCGCGCTCGTAGATGCCCATCTGCGCGGCGTCGACGGCCGCGCGGAAACGAGCCTCGGTGGCGAGCAGCGCGGCTGCGGCATGCTGCCGGTCGGTCACGTCGAGCACGACGCCATGGACCCGCAGCGGCCTGTCTTCGGGGTCACGCTCGATGTCGACGTAGAATTCGACATGACGGACGGCACCGTCGGGCCGGACGATGCGGAACAGCATCTTGACCTCCCGCAGCCCGGGCGTCGCGAGCCGCTCGGCCATCCGCGCCCGGCGCGACGCGCGATCGTCGGGATGGACGAAGGTCTCCAGCTCTGCCTCGCCGATTGCCGCCTCGCGCGGCGGCAGGCCAAAGATCTCCCACATCCGGGGCGACCAGATGGCCGCGCCGGTGCGCATGTCGCGCTGGAACACTCCAATGCTGGCAGCGCGTACCGCCAGGCGGAGGCGCTCCTCGCTGGCAGCGAGCGCGAGCTCGGCGGTGCGCCGGGCGGTGATGTCGATCAACACGCCGCGGCCCTGCAGCGCGCGGCCCTCCGGGTCGCGCTCGATGGTGATGGTGGTCATGACGTGGCGGATCACGCCGTCACCGCCGATCAGCCGGAAATCGACCGAGGCGCTCGCGCGGGCGGGATCGGCGCGCAGTTCGGCCATTTCGTGGGCGCGGGTCGCGCGGTCGTCGGGATGGACGTAGCGGGCGACCAGCTCGGCCTCACCCGGTGGTTCGGCGCCAGGGACCAGGCCATGCAGTCGCCAGCAATGCGGCGACCAGATGGCCCGTCCGGTGATGTAGTCCCGCACGAAAACCCCGATGCCGGCGGCTTCGGCGCCATGGCGGTACAGTGCCTCATCGGCGGCGGGGATATCGCAGCTGGCCGGAAACTGTGCCGTCTCGATGCTCATCCCCTCCCTTGGGCGCGCGGCTACCCGCCAACCCGGCGGCTGGCATTACATCCTCCGCGCCCGGGCCGCCGTCAAACCTGGAATTGTCAGGTTTTTGTCTTGGCCCGCTTAGACGGTGCCGCCGCGGTCGTGGCCTTGGCGGATTTGCGGGCCTTGGCGATGTCCGGCACGTTGCTGGCCGAGGCGCTCAGCATCGCCGAGCGGGTGACGGCGAGGGCGGCGCGGGCGCCTTCGTGCTCGGTGATCTTGGCCATCACCGCCTCGCGCGCGCGGTCGAACACGGCGCGGTTTTCGATGACATGGGTCTGCGAGCGGCGCAGCTCCTTCAGGTAGCCGTTGATTTCGGGCACCACGTAGCGCGCGACCATGTCCCAGCTGCGGAAGGTGTCTTCGGGGTTGGCCCAGTCGTGCACGAAGCCGACCACGGTGCCGAAGCCGCCGGAGACGTCGAGCACCGACTTGATGGTGCGCACCAGATCGTCCGGCGTGCCGATGGTGGCCGCCGCGCCCTCGACGAAGGCGGTCTTGTCGACCGCCTCGTC
>CAIYSR010000103.1 GCA_903928895.1 uncultured Rhodospirillales bacterium
CCTGCTGCGCCCGGTGTTCAAGGCGCGTACCACCGCCTGGCTGTCCGAGCGCTTCACCGCCGCGGGCATCATGAACGGCAAGGTCAACACCTACAGCGAGTTCCTCGCCGAGGAGCAGGTGGTCGCGAGCGGCATCATCGCTTGGCTCAACCAGCCCGGGGTGGGCGAACTGGTGCCGATGCCCAACATCCCCGGCCTGCCCGCCTTCGAGAACGGGACCAAGCGGGCGCATGCGCCGGCGCTGGGCGAGCATACCCGCGAGGTTCTGGCGGAAATCGGGTATTCCGACGCGCAAATTGCCGACATGATCGCGCGCAAGGTGGCGGCGGGGTAGGCTCGGCGGCGCCTTCTCGTGCGAGGAGGCCGCCATGCTGCCGGACGATCTGCTGATCACCGCCGAGAGCGAGGTTCTGATCCGTCAGAACCTCGTGCTGGTCGCACTGGGCAAGCGGCCGGCCGACCGCGCGCTGCGGGTCGGCCGGCTGTTCGACGTGCACACCAGGACTTGGCGCACCGATCAGGAGATCATCATTTTCGGCCGGCGGATCGCCTATGTCGGGCCAGCCGGCTCCTATCCCGGCGAGGTCGGAGAACGCGTCCATGAGCCCGATCTGGCCGCCGTGCCGGGGTTTGGCGAGGTCCACAAGCACATCGAGAGTTCGCATCTCACCCCGGAATGGGAGGCGGCGCTGGTCATGCCGCGCGGCAATACCTGGACCTGCGAGGCGAGCCATGAATTCTCCAATGTGAACGGTCCGAAGAATCTCGAATTTTGGCTGGAGGCGCGCAAGCGCGGCTCGCCGTTGAAGATCTTTCCGCTGCCGGGCTCGGCCGTGCCGCCAACGGCCTACGAATGGGGCGGCGGCTGGTACGGCTACGAGGAACAACGGGACTTCCTCGCGAGCAGCCCGATGGTGCCGGGCCTCGACGAGGTGATGGACTGGCCCGCGGTGTGGAATCCCGATAGCCCCTCCTACAACCGGCTATGGGGAATGATCCGCGCGACGTTCGAGCGCCGCGCCGTGGTCGAAGGCCATGGAGCCGGATTGCGCGATGTGCCCACCATCAACGCCTTCGCCGCCGCCGGGCTGGCCTCGGACCACGAAGCCTGGACGCCCGAGGAGGTCTGGGACAAGCTGTCGCGCGGCATCTTCATGGAGCTGCGGCCCCATTCGATGCACGAAATCATCCTCTTCCTGCTCGAAAAAGGCCTGGCGGACTGGTCACAGATCGCCTTCACCACCGATGACCGCTCGGCTTCGGACACGGTGCGGCTGGGAGCATCCGACTACAACGCCCGCGTCGCCATCGGCCACGGGCTGGCGCCCGAGATCGCGATCCAATGCATCACCCTCAACCCGGCGCGGCACATGCGGCTCAACCAATGGGTCGGCAGCCTCGCACCGGGGCGCTTTGCCGATGTCGTATTGCTCGCCGATGTCCCGAGCCTGGCGATCGCGCGGGTCTGGGCGGATGGCGCCCCGGTCTCCGAGGGAACCAGATTCACCGGCCACGTGCCGCGCATCGAATGGCCGGAATGGGCCACCCGCTCGGTGCATATCGCGCGCGCGGTCGAGGCGGCCGATTTTGCGCTGCCGGCGCCGCCGGGCCGCACCACCATGCAGGCGGCCCTGCTCCGCCCGTTCCACTGGACCGACGGATTCATCACCACCGAACTGCCCGTCGCCGACGGCGCGGTGCAGCGTGACGCCGCGCGCAACATCACCAAATTCGCCATCGTCGATCGCTTCTCCGGCGCGGCGCAGATTTCGAAGATGTTCTGGCTCGGCTGCGGCCCCGCGACGCCCGATACCGCGCTGGGCTGCTCCGTCATGCACGACAAGCACAACATCTGGGTCTGCGGTTCGTCCGACGCCGCGATGGCGCTGGTGGTCAACACCCTCAACGCGATGCAAGGCGGCTGGGTGCTGGTGCGCGAAGGGCGGGTGGCGGCGCAGGTGCACTACGAGGTCGGTGGCCTGATGACCTGCCGCCCGCCCGAGGCGCTCGACGCCGAAATGCAACACCTCTACGCCGAGGGTGCCAAAGTCGAGTGGATGTACGAGCCCACCTTCCACCCCCGCTGGTTCCCAGGCTTCCCCGAACGCCTGATCTTCGCCACCCTGACCTGCGCGCCGTGGCAATGGGTGCTGGTGGCGCCGTGCGCGCAGGCCCCCGAAGGCTTCGTCAACGTGCAGACCGGACAGACCCATCCGGTGGTGTGGTAGGGGTCAGCCCGGCAGCGGCGGCCGCCGCGGCGCCACGCCGAGCGCGGCTTCGAGCGCGCGACCGAGGGTGAGCGCCGCCGCCTCGTCGAACAGCCCCGCCATCATCTGGATCGCGTACGGGACGGTATGCGTCGGCCCTTCGGCCTCCTTCGGCGCAGCATGCAGGAAGGCAGGCATCTCGCGCGTACGCAATTCGGTGAAGCCGGCGCGGATGGCCAGCGCGGGGTGGCCGGTCATGTTGCCGATGATCGTCATCGGCCCCGTCACCGCGGGCGCCACCAGCACGTCGATCCGCTGGAAGATCGCGTCCATCACCTCCATCACACGCCGGCGCAGGCGGTCGAGCTGGATGTGGTCGACGGCCGAAAGGAAGCGCGCCTTGCGGAAGCTGTTGGGCCAGGCGCCGGCGTCCTGCCGCGCCAGCAGGTCATCGGTGTCGTCGAGGGTCAATTCCTCGAAGGCGGCGGCGGCCTCCGCGAACAGGATATTGGACAGCGCGTCGTAGGGCAGATCGGGCAGCTCGACCGCCACCGGCGTGATGTCGAGGGCGCGCACCGCGTCGAGCGCCGCGAGATCGAGCGGATCGGTGAAGTCGGCGGCGACATAGCCCACTCGCAGGTTCTCCACGGGGCGGGCGGCGTCCCAGCCGAAAGGCGCCGCGATGCTGCCGGCGTCGGCGGCGTCGAAGCCGTTGATCGCATCGAGCACCAGCGCAATATCGTCCACCGCGCGGCAGATCGGCCCGATCTTGTCGAGCGACCAGCACAACGCCATCGCCCCGGCGCGGGAAACCCGGCCGAAGGTCGGCCGCAAGCCGGTTGCGCCGCAGCGCGCCGAAGGGGCGAGGATGGAGCCGAGCGTCTCGGTGCCGATGGCGAAGCCGACCAGCCCGGCGGCGGCAGCCGAGGCCGAGCCGGCGCTCGATCCGCGCGAGCCTTCCTCCGTATTCCAAGGGTTGCGGGTGCGCCCGCCATACCAGATGTCGCCATAGGCCAGCGCCCCCACACTGGTCTTGCCGAGCAGCACGGCCCCGGCGGCGGCCAGCCGGCGCACGATCGAGGCATCGCTGTCCGGCACCCGCGCGGCGAAGGGTTCCGCCCCCCAGCCGGTGACGATCCCGGCGGTGTCGATGATGTCCTTCACCCCGTAGGGGATGCCGTGCAGCGGGCCGAGCCAGGTGCCGCCGGCGAGCAGCGCATCGGCCTGCGCGGCCTGCGCGAGAGCGATCGCGTCGGTCACGGTGGCGAAGCAGAACAGCCCGGGCGCCAGGCGGTGGATGCGCTCGAGATAGATTTGGGTCAGCCGGACCGAGCTGAGCTGGCCCGCCGCGATCCAGGCGCCGAGATCGCGCACCGGCGCAAAGGCAATGTCCTCGTCGCGCGCCGGCAGCTTCGCGACACTCGGCGTGACGCGGAGCGCGGCCTGCTGCGGCAGGGTGAGCCCCGGCAGGCGCGGATCGAACAGCGTCGCGGGCGGCAAGGCGTTGGGCAGCCGCGCCGCCCGGCGCCGGACCGCCAGTTCGATCTGGCCAGCCAGATTGTCGCGCATCTGGGCGCGCTCGGCGTCGGTGTAGCGGACACCGAACAGGCGTTCCGCGGCGATCAGGGTGGCGTCGTCGAATTGGGGCTCGGTCATGGCCCGAGGTTAGACCGCAAGCACGGCGATCGGCAACGCCGCCGCGCGCGCAGCACTCAGGCCAGACGGGTGCGGAACAAGGCAATCGTGCGCTGCCACGCCAGGCTCGCCGAGGCCTCGTGGTAGCGCGGCGTCGAGTTGTTGTGGAAGCCGTGCTGGGTCCCGGCATAGATATGGGCCTCATGCGCCACCCCGGCCGCGCGCAGCCCGGTCTCGAAGCCGGGCCACATCGCATTGATGCCGGCATCGTTCTCGGCGAAATGGAGCACCAGCGCCGCCTTGATCGCGGGAATGGCAGCGGTCTGCACCGCGGCGCCATAGAACGGGGCGGCGGCCTGCACGCTTTCGCCCAGCGTGGCGGCCAGATAGTTGGTGGTGGACCCACCCCAGCAGAATCCGGTGATCCCGAGCTTGCCGGTCGACAAGGCATGGGCCTTGAGGAAGCGGGCGCTGTTGCTCATGTCGGTGCGCAGCCGGCCCTGGTCGAGGCCGGATTGCAGGGCACGCCCGTCGTCGTCGTTGCCGGGATAGCCGCCCACCGGAAACAGCCCGTCCGGCGCCAGGGCGAGGAAGCCTTCCGCCGCCAGCCGGCGCGCGACATCCTCGATATAGGGGTTGAGCCCACGGTTCTCGTGGATCACCAGCACCGCAGGAAACGGCCCGCTGCCGCTGGGCTGCACCAGATAGCCGCGCATCTGGCCGGACGAGCCGCCCGGAGACTTGTAGCCGACATAGAGCGCCTTGATCCGCGGGTCGGTGAAGGAAATCGTCTGCGCCTCGGCGTAGCGCGGCAGCAGGGCCTGCGCCATGGCGAGGCCGCCCAGCGTCACCGCGGCGGCGCGCTGCAGGAAGCCGCGGCGGTCGAGCCGGCCATGGCAATATTCGTCGTAGAGGTCGAACACGCGCTGGTCGATGTCGCCCTGGGTCAGGGCGGGCGGCGAGGCGGCATCATCCATGGGGAACCTCCTGCGGGCTGGGCTGGCGGCCCGGAACCCGAGCCTAGCGGGTCCAAGGGGACAAAATCCAGGGCAATACGGTCCCCCCGCCGGCGCCGGCGGGGTGCTCGACACCCTCCTGCGACTGACCTATCAGGTCCTGCGGCCCCCGGGCGCGAGCCCCGCCGGACGCGTCAGCGAAAGGAGCCATCGCGATGGACATCGATCTGAGCGAGGAGCAGCGCACCATCGATCTCGCGGTCCGCCGCGTCTGCGCCGAGTTCTCCGACCAGTACTGGATGGACTGCGAGGAGGAGGCGCGCTTTCCGCACGAATACTACAACGCCATGGCCAAGGCCGGCTGGCTCGGCATCACCATGCCGGAGGCCCTGGGCGGCGCCGGTCTTGGCGTGACCGAGGCGTCGATCATGATGCATGCCGTGACCAGCAGCGGCGGCGGCTACGCGGCGGCCTCGGCCATCCACATCAACCTCTTCGGCCCCCACGCCATCGTGGTGCACGGCAGTCCCGAGCAGAAGGCGCGCTGGCTGCCGCCGCTGATCCAGGGGCGCGAGAAAGCCTGCTTCGGCGTCACCGAACCCGATGCCGGGCTCGACACCACCTCGGTCTCCACCTTCGCCACCAAAGTCGAAGGCGGCTACATCGTGCACGGCCGCAAGATGTGGACCTCGACCGCCCAGGTCGCCGACAACATCCTGCTGCTCGCCCGCACCACCGCCAAGGCCGGCAGCGCCAAACCGACCTCGGGGATGACGCTGTTCTACACCAAGCTCGACCGCAACAAGGTCGAAGTCCGCCGCATCCGCAAAATGGGCCGCAACGCCGTCGATTCCAACGCGGTGTTCATCGACGGGCTGTTCATCCCGACGGCCGACCGCATCGGCGAGGAGGGCAGGGGGTTCCACTATCTGCTCGACAGTCTCAACCCCGAGCGCATCCTGGTCGGCATCGAGGCCATCGGCCTCGGCCGCGATGCACTGGAGCGCGCGGCGAAATACGCCCGCGAGCGCGTCGTCTTCGGCCGCCCGATCGGCCAGAACCAGGGCATCCAGCACCCCCTGGCCGAAGCCTGGACCTACCTCGAATCCGCCTATTGGATGTGCCTGCGGGCCGGCTACCTCTACGACAAGGGCCTGAACTGCGGCGCCGAGGCCAATGCCGCCAAGTTCCTCGCCGCCCGCGCTGCCTTCGATGCCTGCACCAAGGCGGTGCTGACCCATGGCGGCATGGGCTACGCGCGGGAGTTCCACGTGGAGCGGCTGTTCCGCGAATCGATGATCCCGCGCATCGCCCCGGTGACGGAGCAGCTCATCCTCTCCTTCCTCGCCGAACGCGTGCTGGGGCTTCCGAAGTCCTACTAGCGCCGCCGCTCAGGCCAGCCGCAGCAGCGGCACCGCCGCGCAGGCCAGCAGCACCGCGGCCAGCCGCAGCCTGGTGAAGCGCTCGCCCAGAAACGTCACCGCGATCAGAATCGCGAACACCGCGCTGGTGTCGCGCAGCGCCGCCCCCGCCGCCACCGGGGCGTGGCTCCAGACCCACAGAATCAGCACGTAGGACGCCATCGAGGCGATCGCCGTCGGCACCGCAATGCGCCACACCCCGCCCAGCGTCTGCCAGGTCGCGCCGAGCAGGCGCTGGCGCAGCGTCATGCTGATCGCGTTGGCGATGGAGGCGGTGAAGCCGTACGACAGCGCCGAGCCGGCGGCGCGCACGCCATGGGCGTCGCAGATCACATAGCCGGCCGAGGCCACCCCCGCGACCAGGGTCCATAGCATCGCCCGCGGCGGGAACGAGCGGTCGCGCCGGGCGCCGAGACCGAGCAACAGCAGCGCCCCGACGATCAGCCCGACCCCTAGCATTGCGGCGGCGGAGAGATGCTCGCCCGCCATCGCCGCGGCCAGCGGCACCACGCCCAGCACCGAAACCGCCCGCTGCACCGGATAGACCACGCCGAAGCCGCCGAGCGCGTAGCTGCGCAGCAGCGCGGTGACCACGATCAGATTGATGCCGGCCGACGCCAGGATCCACGGCCACGCGCCGAGGGCGGGCAGCCCGATCCAGGCCAGCACCGGCGCCACCATCACCGCCCCCGCCACCATCTGCCCCGCCATCGCCGCATCCGGACGCGGACTGGCCTTGACCGCGGCGTTCCACCCGGCATGCAACGCCGCGCTGGCAAGGGCGGCCAGGATGTGGATCGGCTCCACGACGCTAAGGCGCGTTCGATTCGAAGGCGGTCATGCGCTGGAGTCTCCGGCGGCTGCTCTGGTCAGGGCAGAGGGTTTGCGGAAGAGAGTCAATCCCGCGATAGGGCTGACAGGGCAATCGGGTGAAGGCGAAGCGAACAAGACAGGCTCCGCCGGCCAAGGGCCGTAGGCCCCTGGACCCCATTCATTTAAGCGGCCGGATCACTGACCTTCAGTTGGAAGCCCGCGATCTCGCGTGCGGAGGCGGGCGA
>CAIYSR010000104.1 GCA_903928895.1 uncultured Rhodospirillales bacterium
GCACATCACTCACAACCGCGATCACAAGACCATCCGAGACTTCGCCGCCGCAGTCCTCGGCTTCCTGCGCAACGACGTACCACGCAGGTGGTCCGCGTTCTGCGACCACGTCTCAGATAACTTCCGCATCATCGACCCACACTGCAACGACGGCGATCCAGGGACAGTGAGGACACACAATGGCATCGAACAAGCGCAAGAACGCCCGCACCGCCACGACGCACCGAGAGGACCTGTCCAAGCCCTCGCGCTGGCGTCGCCAACATGGCGACGTCGGCCCGGCGCTGCGGGATGCCGATCCTGACACCAGCACGCTGGTGCAGCACCACCGCGCCACGGACACGCTCGGCATGATGCTCACCAACTGCACTATCACGCCGGAGATGCACGAGGCGGGCGGCATCTTCCGGACGCAGTTCCGCACTGCGGCGCTCGATGGCATGCGGACGATCCAGCTGATCCACATACCCCGCGGCACCGACGACACGATCACTGAACGACAATTCGGGGCACGCAGCCGGATCGCAGCGCACTCGAAGTGGTAGGCGGCGTGGCCAGTCCCAGCGGGTCGTGCCTGTGGCACGTCGTCGGGCTGGATTGTTCGGTGCACGAGTGGGCGATGCGGCATGGCTGGAACGGCCGGCCTATCGCGCAGACGCAGGGCCAGGGCATCTTGATCGGCGCGTTGGGTGTGCTGGCGGCGCACTACGGGTTGGCGCGTCACAGCGCGGCCAGCACCCCGACAGAACGGACATTGGAGCGGACGTAACGATCAACCGAGCGGGGGCGCTGCGAGGCGTCTCCGCGTATCGTGCGGGATGATGTTTCTGACTGACGAAACGGGATTGCAGCGCATGAACCACTCGCGGTATTCTGTTTTCATGATCGGAGAGGCTGGCTAGGCGGATTGGGACCGCGCTCCCACCAGATCCGCCGCCCGATGCGAATTGATAACGATTATGTATTGATTGAATATAGACTAGTGTCTTGACTCTCGATTTCATGGCTCCTTCCTGGAGATTACTGATGCGGGAAGCGATTGCGCTATAGGCCGCTAGCGACAGCTCGAAATTGTGGTTCGCGGTTCGCACGCGCCGGAACTCTGTGCGACAGTTGACCGCCAAAAAACCATCTCCGCGCACCGTGCGCGGTTCGCACGAGATGGCCATTTTGGATGGGGGCGCTCCTGGCGACAAGGATGCCAAATCACGGGAGCCGCCTGCCGATCCGATCACCCCGCCCGAGGGCCTGTGGTTACTCGACGAGCGCCGTCTCATGTGTGGCGACGCCACGTCCGCGCGCGATGTCGCTCGCCTCCGGGGCGGCACGAATCCGCATCTCGCGGCCACCACCCCCTACGGCTTCGAATATGACCCGGCATGGTGCAATGCAGCTGACCACATGGAACGCCGCCCTCGCTGGCCAACGCCCACGCCTGCCGATCGTCTCGGCAAAACTGCGATCCCTCTGTGCCCATCACGACGCCCAGCTGAAGGAACGGTCCAACGGCAGCCGCTCAGGTGGGGCTGGTCGCATCCGTGGTGCCGACGCCAACGGGGGGCCACTGGACCCGCGGCGGCAGTAGCCGCGGCGTGCCGGGGGGGCCTGGGGAAGGTCACCGGCCTGGGGGATGGGGGTTTTTCGTCACAGCAAAAACCGTGCCAACAACCGCGTTTGGCCAACGCGCGCAGAGTCGCGAAAGTCGCATAGGGGGTCAAACGCCTCCATCGGCAGTTTTCTGCCAATCCGCAATCGAGGCGCCATGACAATTATCGCTCCCGAACGCGTCCAGCCCGCCGCCACGGCCTGGCCCGCCGACCGCGTCGAGCGGTGGGACATCGCGCGCCTGACGCCCTACGTCCGGAACGCGCGGACCCACAGCGACGAGCAGGTTGTGCAGTCGTGCCGGGCGTGATGCGCGCGCTGGTAGCTACCGTCATGGGCATCGTAAGTCTGTTCGCCACTTTCCCCGGCCTCGCCATCCTCTCAGTGGTAATAGGCTTCAACTTCCTCGGCGATGGCCTGCGCGACTGACTGGCCCCCCGAGCCGAAAACCGCTGACATTTCTTTCACCCATGGAGCCTGCCATGACCGCCACCATCGCCATCACCAACGGCATTGCCGTCATCACCATGGATGACGGTAAGGCCAATGCTGTCAATCCGGCCCTGGTCGCCGCGCTCAACGCCTGCCTCGACCAGGCCGAGCGGGAGGCCAAGGCGGTGGTGCTGGCCGGGCGGGCGCAGCGCTTCTCCGGCGGGTTCGACCTCAAGATGATGGCGGTCAGCGCCCGCGCGGATGTGACCGAGCTGGTGAAATCCGGCGGCCGCCTCGCCATGCGTCTCTACGGCTTCCCCATGCCGGTGGTGGCGGCCTGCACCGGGCATTGCGTCGCCATGGGCGTGTTCCTGCTGCTCGCCTGCGACATCCGCATCGGCACCAAAGGCCCCTACAAGATCGGCGCCAATGAGACGGCGATCGGCATGTCGCTGCCGATTTTCGCGGTGGAGCTTCTGAAAGCGCGGCTCGATCCCCGTGCGCTCACCAAGGCGTCCATCCTGGCCCATCTCTATGACCCCGAGAGTGCCGTCACCGCCGGCTATCTCGACAGCGTCGAGGACGCCGATGCCCTTCTCCCCACCGCCATCCGCACCGCAACCGAGCTCGCGGCACTTCCCGGCGCGGCACTCGCCACCACCAAGCGACTGATGCGCCAGCACACGCTCGCGACCGTGGCCCCCACCGTCTGACCCCCTGGCGGCGCCGCCACGAAACCGTCACACTCCGTCACAACTCAACGATCGTGAGAATCGTCGTCAGGGAATGTCCAGCACCCCGAAGGTCTCCAACCGCACGCTGATCACCGTCTGCGTCATGATGGGCAACCTCATGCAGGCGCTCGACACCTCGGTGGCCAACGTCTCGCTGCCCTATATGCAGGGCTCGCTCTCCACCAGCGCCGACGAAATTACCTGGGTGTTGACCTCCTACGTCATCGCCGTGGCCATCATGACCGCCCCGGTCGGCTGGCTGGCGCAGCGCTTCGGCCGCAAGAACCTCCACGTCACCTGCATGACCGGCTTCGTCCTCGCCTCCATGCTGTGCGGCATGGCGGACTCCCTGGAGCAGATGGTCTGCTTCCGCTTCCTCCAGGGCATGTGCGGTGCCGCTTTGGTGCCGCTCAGCCAGGCCACCATGCTGGACATCTACCCCTTCGAGAAGCGCGCCCAGGCGATGGCGATTTTCGGCATGGGTGTCATGGTCGGCCCGATCACCGGCCCCACCCTCGGCGGCTACCTCACCGAGATGTTCAACTGGCGTTACGTGTTCTACGTCAACCTGCCCTTCGGCATCCTCGCCGTCATCGGCCTCATCGTCTTCCTGCCCAAGGCCGCCCCGCGCGCCGAGATGAAGTTCGACTGGATTGGCTTCACCGTGCTTGCCATCGGCGTCGCCGCCCTGCAACTGATGCTCGACCGAGGCGAAAGCCAGGACTGGTTCTCCTCCCGCGAAATCCTCGTCGAGGCCGTCCTCGCCTGCCTCGGTCTCTACCTTTTCGTCGTCCACATGTTCACCGCCGAGCGCCCCTTCCTGCCGCCCGGCCTGTTCAAGGACCGCAACTTCGTCTGCGGCGTCACCATGGTGTTCTTCACCGCCACCCTGCTCCTCGCCAGTTCCTCGCTGATGGCGCCCTACCTCGAGACCCTGGCCGGCTACCCCGTGGAAACCGCGGGCATGTCCATGGCCCCGCGCGGCTTCGGCACCATCATTGGCATGCAACTCGCCAGCCGCCTCTCCGACCGCGTCGGCCACCGCAAGCTGATGGCGATCGGCCTGCTCATCCTCGGCGCCGGCTTCAACTCCATGAGCTACTGGACGCCGGACGTCTCGCAGACCCGCATGATGCTCACCCTGGCCTGCCAGGGCTTCGCCATCGGCTTCGTCTTCAACCCGATGACAGTGATGGCCTTCACCACCCTGCCGGCCTCGCTGCGCCCCTACTCGACCTCCCTGCAATCCCTCTGCCGCAGCATGGGCCAGGCCGTCGGCGTCTCCATCACCTCGGTGATGCTGGTCCGCAACACCCAGGTCTCCCACGCCGATCTCGGCGCCACCATCACGCCCTTCAACCGCACCTTGCAGGCCAACGACGCCGTCACCCATCTGCTCGCCCCCGCCACCACCCACGGCGCCGCCTTGCTCGACACCATGATCAACCGCGAAGCGCAGATCATCGCCTATAGCAATGACTTCCGGATGATGACGTTCGTGGTCATTCCTTCGCTCTTGCTGCTATTTGTCATGCGGCCGCATGCCAGGCCGCCGGTGGTGGCCGCTGGAGATTAGAAGGAAGCACTTTTTTCAGACTAAAAAGAAGCAAAGATAATTTTATACATCTGCCGCGCTCCCTCCACAGAAATCCCAAACCAAACGGATAACAATTTCTTCGTTTTTTTAAAATGGAGCCGCTTTCTTACTACCCCGCCAGGAAGCAGATCACCTCCCAGGGCTGTTCAACCCCGATCAAATTTCGTAGTATGCTAGGATGTGATCGAGGCTGAGGGCGCTGTTAAAGAGTGGCTTTGCGACATTGGTGACGCAGTTTTTCCGCAAGATTTAGACGGCGAAACTGCGTGCTCTTGCCATGATCGGGGCAACCCTTCGCGTTGGTTGCCCGACATAGGTTCAGACAAAATGCGCCGAGGGAACCGACTTTCCTTCCCGACCCCTCGAAGCTCAATCGATCATGACGTCGGCGTTGATCAGTCCTGGGGTCAAACGCCCCCATCGGCAGATTTCTCCCAATCCGTAATCGAGGCTCCATGATAATTGCCGCTCGCGACGCGTTCAGGCCCCGCCACGGCCTGGCCCGCCGACCGCGTCGAGCGGTCGGACATCGCGCGCCTGGACACGCTGCGGGCCGCGCCACTGATGCGTGTGACGGCTGGCGAGGGTGACACCATCACCGAGCGCATCGAGAGCGCCTAGCTTAGGTTGCGGACATCATGGCGGCGTTGGGCGGCACGGACAGCGCTGCGGGGTCCTGCATCTGGCATGTGGTCGGTTACGTGACCTCGACCCGGGAGTGGGCGGCACGGCAGGGCTGGGGTAGTAGGCCGGTCTGCGACGCCTTGGCACAGGGTGTCCTGGTCGCCGCGTCCCGGGTGCCGGCTGGACATTACAGGTTGGCTGGATCACGGTTGCCGGGCGCATGACGAGCAGGCGCATCACCGGCCCCCCTCGTTGCGAGAGGATCGAGCCACTGGGTAGGCTGAAGCCTGGATGGCCCGACAGACCGTTCATCGAGGGAGTTCCGGCTGGACTGGATCGACATCGGCAACCGAACACCGCGGGAGCACAGACACAATGCAACGACGCACGCTGATACAGACCGCTGGTTCGGGACTATTCGGCGTCCTCGCGGCCCCAAGCCTGGTCGGGGCCGCGGCGGCCTCCACGTTGCGCTTCACTCCGCAGCAGGATCTCGTCACCCTCGACCCGGTCACTACGACTGCCTACATCAGTCGGAACCACGGCTACATGGTGTTCGACACGCTCTATGGCATGGACGGCTCGTTCCGGGCCACACCGCAGATGGTCGAGGGTCACCGCATCGAGGAGGACGGCAGGCGCTGGGACCTTGCCTTGCGCGACGGACTCCTCTGGCATGATGGCGAGCGCGTGCTCGCGCGCGACTGTGTCGCCAGCATCCGCCGCTGGGCGAAGCGCGACCCGTTCGGCGCGACGTTGATGGAGGCCACCGAGGAGCTCTCCGCGCCGGATGACCGCACCATCCGTTTCCGCCTCAAATACCCCTTCCCGCTCCTGCCGATCGCCCTGGGCAAGGCCTCGGTGCCCGTCTGCGCCATGATGCCGGAGCGGCTGGCCAACACCGACCCGTTCCAGCAGGTACCGGAGCTGATCGGCAGCGGACCGTTCCGCTTCGTTGCCGCCGAACGCGTTCCCGGAGCAATGAACGTCTACGCGAAGTTCGAGCGCTACGTACCCCGCAAGGACGGCGCCCTGGCCTGGACCTCGGGGCCGAAGGTCGTCCATTACGACCGCGTCGAGTGGAAGACCATCGCCGACACCGCGACCGCCACCAGCGCCCTGATCGCCGGCGAGCAGGACTGGCAGGAATACGCCTATCACGACCAACTTGCGCAGCTGAAAACGGCCAAGGGCGTGCAGGTCCGCGTGCTCGACCCCACCGGCTTCGTCGCCATGTTGCGGGTCAACCACCTGCAGGCGCCGTTCAACAATCCCGCCATCCGCCGCGCCTTGTGGGGCGCGGTCGACCAGACCGCCTACATGCAGGTCCTGGTCGGCACTGACGACCCCAGCCTGTTCCACGTTCCGCTCGGCTTCTTCTGCCCTGACACGCCGATGGGCTCCGACGCCGGCCTCGGCCCGCTCACCGGCCCGCGCGACCCGGCGAAAGTGCGCGAGGCATTGAAGGCGGCCGGCTACCAGGGCGAGACCGTGCTGCTGATGATCCCTTCTAACACGCCGGCGCTGATGTCGCAGGGCGCGGTGGCGGCCGACATGTTCAAGCAGGTCGGCATGAATGTCGAGATCTACGCCGTCGAGTTCAACGCCATGCTGCAGCGGCGCAACCGCAAGGGACCGGTTGCCGACGGCGGCTGGAGCGCGTTCGTCACCAATTGGGCCGGCACCGACTGGCTGAATCCCGCCGGTCACATCGCCCTGCGCGGCAACGGTGAGGCCGGCTACGCGGGGTGGGCGAGCATGCCGCGCGTGGAAGCCTTGCGTGATGCCTGGTTCCGCGCCCCGGACGAGGCGGCGCAGCAGGCGACCTGCCGCGACATTCAGCTCCAAGCGATGCAGGACGTGCCGTACTATCCGCTCGGCCAGTACCTCCAGCCGACCGCCTATCGCAGCAGCATCACCGGCGTGCTCGACGGGTTTGCGACTTTCTGGAACGTCCGGCCCGCCTAGGCCGGCAAGGGAGTATCCGAACATGCAAGACCGCACCGCCGTCAGGCAGGCAGGACTGGACTGGATCGCCGCCAACCAGCAGCGCCTCTCAGCTTTCAACGCCGAGATCTGGTCCTACGCCGAGCCGGCCTGGCGCGAGTACAAATCCGCCCGCGCCTATGTCGACCTGCTCCGGGCCGAGGGGTTCGCCGTCGAGGAAGGCTCGGGCGGCATGCCCACCGCCTTTGTCGCCACCTGGGGCAAGGGCGCGCCGGTGCTCGCCAGCTTCGCCGAATACGACGCGGTGCCAGGCAACTCGCAGCAAGTCGTGCCCTATCCCGCGCCGCGGGCCGGCCTGCATCCCTATGCCGCCGGCCACACCGACCCACATTCCGTTCTCGGCACGGCTGCGTTGACGGCCATCCTGGCCGCAAAAGCGGCGATGCAGGCGCATGGCGTGGCGGGCAGCCTCAAGCTCTTCGGCGAACCGGCGGAGAAGGTTTGCGGCTCCAAGCCGATCCACGCCGCGAAGGGCTATTTCGACAACCTCGACGCGGCGGTGGTCTGGCACCCCTGGCCATCCAACACGGTGACGGCGGAGACCCAGTTCGGCGCCTACTGGAGTGCCGTCATCAGCTTCGAGGCCGACGCGCCGGAGCAGTGGATCGATCCCGGCCTGATGCCGATCGAGGGCTCGCATGCTGCCGCTCGCTGCCCGGGCGCGCTCGACGCGCTATGCCTGATGTACACCACCACGAAATACACGAAGGAGGCGATGTTCCCGCACGCCGGGTCGTGGACACTGAACGAGTTCGTCCTCGGCGACGGCGGCGCCACGTCGGATAACCTGACGCCGCGGTTCTCGCAGATCCAGTATTCCTGGCGATCTTCGTCGCTCGCCATCCAGGAGCAGATCTGGCGCGTGCTGGCCAACAACGCCCGCCATGCGGCGTCGATCACCGGCTGCCGCGCCCACGTGCGCTGGGTGACGAAGACCCGGGTCGGCCTGCCCAACACCGTAATGACCGACCTTACCTGGAAGACCCTGCAGGAGGTCGGGGCACCGGTCTATGACGAGGAGGCGCTCGAATTCGGCCGGCAGATGCAGCGCCATCTCGGCCTTGAAGCGATGGCGGATCCGTTCATCGCCAGCGTCACCCGCCTCACGCCGCCGGAGGACAACGAGGCCAAGCTGCGTGCCGGCCTGCCGCCTTGGCAGAAGCACCTCAGCGCCGACGACTACGTGGAATATTGCTGGCATGCCCCCACCGTCCGCCTGCTCGCGGCGCGGCCGCGGCTGCGGTCACCATCAGCCAGCTATGTCTATCCGAACTGGACCTACAACGCGCTCGGCGGGCTGCCCGCGGCGGTCGATCCCGGCCTGTTCGTGGCAGCCAAGACGATGGCGCTGACGCTGCTCGACCTTGCGACCCAGCCGGATGTGCTGGCGGCCGCCCAGGCCGAGTTCCGCGACCGGACGGGCGGCGGCGTTGGCGGATCCGCCTGGGTCGGGCCGCTGCTGCCAGCCGACTTCGATCCACCGGTCGACCTGCGCTGGCCGGAATACGTCACCACGCCGCGTGGCGAGGAGTGGTGCATCCCCACTCCGCATGTCGGAACGGGGGGCGGCGAGCCGATCTGAGCCCCCGCCAGTGCGCTATCCCCCGACGGCAGAAGCCGTCAGGAATGCCAGCACTTCCGGCCAGTGGGTCTCATTGGCCCGCGCATTGCCAGCCTCGGTACCGCCGTAGCGCATCATGATGCCGGACACCGCGTGGCGCCGCGCGATCACGGTGCTGGGGACATAGGGGAACTGGATACTGTGCCCGGTATCGGGGTTGCGGAGATGGCGGACTGGCCAGCGATGCTGCGCTGTCCGCAGCCATTCCTCGGCAATGTCGGAGAAGTGCGCGCTCGGCCACAGCCCATCATCCGCGCCGGAGATCATCATCACCGGGCCGCGGATGCGTTCCAAGGGGATCATCGCGCGCGCCACCGCAACCGGGTCGCCGAGGGCCGAGAGGAAGGCCGGGGTCTGCTCGCGCGGCGCCCGTGCCTTGTCGAACAGATCCCAGTTGGCGGCGTGGTTGTCGCGGCTGAGCACTGGCAGCGGCACACCGCGGTAGGTCCAACTCGGCGCATGGCGATCCTCGCCCGGATGGCCGGCATTGAGCACACCGTGGGTGTAGGGGCTGGGCACATAGGCGATGACGGCGCTGACCAGGTCAGGGAAGGTCGCACCCAGCAGCAGTGACAACTCGCCACCCCGAGAGACGCCACAGACCGCGACGAAATCGCGCGCCGGCGCGAGCGTCTTGCGCATCCACTCCAATCCGGCCTCGAAATACTCAAGCAGGGTCTCGGAGATGGTCGGCTTCAGCCCGGGCACGTTGAAGTAGCCGAGGGCGAAGGACTGGAAGCCGTGGGCGGCGAACATGGCAGCGCGGGCTTCCATCAACCCGCCACCGGATCCCGCCAGCATCATCAACGCCGGATGTGGTCCCGGCCCGGGTGGCGTGAACAATGTGCCGACCATTCCACCCTCGCGGATCTCGGTGCGGGTGACACCGGGGGCCAGAAAGTGCTGGGTGAAGGCGCCGATGGCCGTGCGGTTATCCGACCCGACTGCCACCAGTTCGACGACATGCGATGCGACCATCGGCCGCACCGCCCCACCGACTAAAACCTGCCGCATCGACCAGACCAGGCCCATTGGCGAAACACCCGCGTATGTGCCGTTCAATGGGGCTGACGTCGCGACGTCCACGCTGCCGTCGGCATCCGCAATGAAGGTTGCCCGGCTCTGCCACGTCGTGCCATCGTTTTGCGCCAGCGTCGCGGTCATCTCGACCGGCGACCGCCGGGCAAATCCCTCGGCCCGGATTACCCGCGGCAGGTCGATCATCGCATCGTCGGGCATTACGACGATCCGTGGTATGGAGGTCATGGGCGGTCTCCTCAACATTCTGTTCGTCACAGCACGGCGGCGAGGTCCTGCAAGGTCGCCGTCAGCACCATCGGCGCGATCGCGGACGGCGTGAAGCCGCAGGCGAGATGGAATCTCTGGGCATTCGTCGAGATTCCCCGGACGCGCAGGGCCCCGACACCGATGACATCGGCGGCCTCTAGTGTGCGCAGTACTCCGTCGCGCAGCAACGCCCGCCCGATCCCCTGGCCATGCAGCGTCCGATCAACGGCAAGTCGGCCCAGCACGGCGACGCGAATTGGTTCCGTCATATTGCGGCGGATGCGGCAAGGCGCTACCGAGACCACCATCGTGCCCGCGACCAAGGGGGGCAGCGGGCACTGGCAGGGCACCCGCGATCAGTCGACGCTGTGGGCGATCGCGGCGCGAGGCGACGAGGCCGAGGATCCTGAGACAGTGCACGGCACGCAAAAACCCGTGGAGTTCATGCTCCGGCCGATCCTGAACAACAGCGCGCCGGGTGACGCAATCTACGAACCGTTTTCCGGCAGCGGCACCACGATCATCGCGGCCGAGATGACCGGCCGACGTTGCATGGCGATGGAGATTGATCCTGCCTACTGCGATGTCGCCGTGCAGCGGTGGCAGGACCTGACTGGTCGTAAGGCGGTGCTCGATGGCGAGGACAGGGTTTTCAACGGCATCGCCGCTCGGGTGACGGGCTGGACCTGATAGCGGCGCGGCTTAGCCGGAATAGATCGTGCGGTGACCCCCTAGTTCATATCGTAATCACCGCACCGGTTTACGCCCGACCACCAGGTTGAACTCCACCGGGATATTGCAACCGTCCGCGGTTTCGAAATGCGAAAACGCCGCCTCCAACTCGGCCCACGCGGCTTCCTTCCCGGCGGGTGGGAGATCGGCGATCAGTCCGGTGCAAGCCGCGAAGCTCTCCCGGACCATGGTGACCGCCATCTTCGCATCCTCCATGCGTCGGACAGCTGGTTCGGCCGAAACCGCTACATCAGTGAAGCCCGCGCGGGTCATGACGTCTATGAGGCGCGCGGGATCAGCAAGTTTGAACAACGGTGATTTCTCGTCGTCTACCATTTTGCCCCCGTGACGCGCCAAGATGTCGGTGGCCAGCCGGTTCATGGGGTTGGTTTTCGGGTTCCCATGCACGATGGCCCCGAACGCTCCGCCGGGACGCAGCAGGGAGAACACCGCGCGGGCTGCGGCGACCGGATCCGGAACCAGCATCAACACCAACCGAGCGATCGCGGCATCGAATTGCTCTTCGCCACCGGCAAGTTCCTGGGCGCCGCAGACGCGCGTGGATACATTGCCATATCCTGCGGCCTGCACCGCTTTTTCAGTCGCGGCGATCATTCCGAAGGCTATATCGGTTGCCAGTACATGCCCGGTTGCGCCAACACGCTCCGCCGCCATGACCGTTTGTTCGCCGGCCCCGCAGCCAACATCAAGGACATGGCTTCCAGGGCCTACCATGGTGAGATCGAGCATCTTCTGGGTCGCTGGTATCATCGCTGCCCGGATCGGAGCCCAGCGGGCCCAGTCATCGGCAACGTTGCTCCATTGTGACGCTGCCGTATTCTCGCTCAAGGCAAAATCCTCCACAACGATCTGGACGTTGTTCACCGGACATTTGCCGGCTGCCCGGCCCATACATTCACCGTAGGTGAACGATAACCATGGCTGAGTAGCCCTACAAGATCGACGGTACTTTGGCTGGCTCGAAATCCTCGTGGCGGAAACGACCGGCGGGCATTGCATGGCGACGGAGATCAGAGTCCATCCGGGATCAAATACTGTTCCGACATAGTCTTCTGAGCATCATGCGGATGGACGCCCATCGGAGGAAAGCGAGCGCCGAGCGGTTGAGGCATTCCCAGTCCTTGGCCAGCCTGCGGCATCGGTTGAGCCAGGCGATGGTGCGTTCGACGATCCAGCGCTTGGGCAGCACCATGA
>CAIYSR010000105.1 GCA_903928895.1 uncultured Rhodospirillales bacterium
CAACGCCCCAACATCGCGACACAGGTCCATCCCGACGTTGACTCATGTTCCCGATCCGCATGCAACCAGCATCAGCGGCAAACGCAAAAAAAGGAACTCACTGTTGCCAATCGGACTCACCGGGGGGGCTTGGGAGTTACCTTTTTTACAAAAAAGAACCCCTTACGTCCGATACTTCCCAAACCACCCGATGGTCGCCGCGATCTCGGCCGCGAACAGCGAAGGCCGCATCGCCGACGAGCTGTGCGACGTCGCGGGGAAGCGCAGCAGCTCCGCCTCGACGCCGGCGAGTTTGAACGCCGCGTACATTTGCATCGCCTCCCCTGGCGGGGTGCGGCTGTCGGCCTCGCCGCACATCAGCAGGGTCGGTGTCTTCGCATCCTGTGCGAAGCTGAGCGGCGAGCGGGCGCGATATTTGTCGTGCGCCTGCCAGGGCAGCGCCCCACCCATCCAGGTCACCCCGATGGACGCCCCGATATCCGCGCTGAGCAGCCAGGACTGCCAGTCCACCACCGGCTTGATCGCCACCGCGGCACGGAAGCGATGCGTATGGGTCACCGTCCAGAGGGTCAGCACGCCACCGCCGCTGACGCCGGTGATGAAGAGATTATGCGTATCGATACCACCGCCGGCGATCGCCGCATCGACGGCCAGCATGAGGTCCTGGTAGTCCGGCCCGGGGAAACGGTCGTGCAAGGCGTTCGCGAAATCCTCACCATACCCAGTTGACCCTGTGGGATTTACCGACAGGACCGCATAGCCGGCCGCCACCAGGGATTGGTATTTGATGGAGAAGCGAGCGCCATACTGGGCATACGGACCGCCATGAATTTCCAGGACCAGCGGGTGCGGTCCCGCCCCGTCCGGCCGGGTCAGCCAGGCTTCGACCTGCCGTCCCTCGACGCCGGAGAAGGCGATCCGCTCGGCCCCGCGGAATCCGCCGACCTCGGCGGCCAGGGCGCGGTTGAGGTTGGTGAGGTCGGCGATGTCGCCGTTGGGCGTGATCACCGCCACCTCGGCCGGCTCGGTGGCCGAAGTGCGGACATAGGCGACCGTGCCGTCATCAGCGACGCTGACGGTGGCGCCGCCGCCGTAAGGCATCTCAATGGCACCCGCACCCGCATCACGTGCCAGCACCGTCATCGCGCCATCGAGCGTCACCCGGGCGACACGGGTGCAGCCCGCGTCGTCATAGGTGACAATCAGATTCCGCGCGCCCTCCCAGGCGATGTCGCCGATGCTACGGTCGAAGCCCGGCAGGATTTCGCGCGGCGCCCCGCCGGCCGAGGGCATTAACTGGAGGCGGCGCAGCTGGTGGCTGAGGCCCCGATCGACCACCGAGGTGAAGGCGATCCAGGCGCCGTCCGGCGACGGCGCCACATGGGCGGTCGGGCCGCGGATGTCGGTGAGACGGCGGACGGCACCGTCGGCGATGCGGATCGCATGGATATCGGTGTCACCGGGGGCTACGTCCCAGTCCTCGCGCTGGGTGCCGGCGATCAGCACGTCGCGTCCATCGGCGGAAAAGACGAGGCCGGGAGGGATGTGATGCGGCAGACCATTGTGCCACATGCCGGTTGTGACCTGCCGTGCCGGCGCCGAGCCGTCGGCGGGCACGACGAATATCTGGAACACCGCCTCCGGCACCTCTCCAATCGCGTCATGCCGGTAGAGCCGCCGGTTTGTGTGCTTGGGCGGGGCCGCCCATGCCGCCCCCGCCGGCGGCGTCAGCTCTCCGAGCCAAGCGGGCGGCGCAGCGTCCACCCGCTGTTGGAAAGCCAGCATGGTGCCGTCGGGCGACCACGCGAGCTCCCTCAGCGCTGTCACGGCGGTATGGACCACGCGGGCGGCGCCGTCATGCACCACGAGGTCGTGCCGCTCGCCCGACCGCCGGAGCAACGCCACGCGCCGGCCATCCGGTGCGAGCCGGGCGGAGGTAACGCCTTGAGTTTCCGGCAATTCACGGCAAGGTCCGCGATCATCGCTGACGATGAGACGGGGGATGCGCGTGTCGGTGGCGATGTCGCGCCGCGTCAGCGTGGCCATCACGCGACGCCCGTCGGGGCTGATGCGGGCGTCAGAGACACTCTCGAAGGCGAAGACGTCGGCGGGGGCGAGGCGGCGTGACATGTGGCGGGTCCTATTCGGTGTCGCCACCGGCGGCTTTCCAGCCGGCGAAGCCACCGAGATTGCGGACGTCGGCATAGCCCATGTCCTTCAGCGTCTTGCCGGCAAGGAAGGCACGGCCGCCCGAAGCACAGTAGAGGATGACCGGCCTTGCGGGCTGAAACTGCGGATCATGCGAGGGCGCGGTGGGGTCGGCCTTGAATTCGAGCAGGCCGCGGCCGACCGCGATGGCACCCTTGATCTTGCCGGAAGCGGCGATCTCGGCGCTGTCGCGGATATCAACGACCAGGGCGCCGGCGGCGATCATCGCCTTGGCGTCGTCGGGCGTGATGGTGGGGACCTCAGCGCGGGCTTCGGCGAGCATTTCAGCTACAGTGCGGGCCACGTTGCATTTCCTTGTTTCTTCAACTTGTTATTGCGCGAGTGCGGCCGACCAAGGCGAGGCAACATCGCTGATCCCGGTGCGGCTGCCATCGGGACCCTGGACGATGATGTTGGGGCAGGCGAAGTTGATCGGGACCGCGCCGGACTCGACGATCTCGGTCGGCCCCACGGCCGCCAGGGCGGCGAGGATGTCCGGCGAAAGCCGCCTATCCGCGGTGGCGCCGTCGGCGCTCGACACGTCGATCCGCGGATGGTGTGCCGCCGCCTCCACCGTCATGCCGAAATCGGCGTGGAACGAGAGCACCTGGAACACCGAAGCCATGATCCGCCGCCCGCCCGAGGCGCCGATGGCGGCGACCGGACGATCGTCCTGCTTCATGATGATCGGGCACATGTTGCACAGCGGCCGCTTGCCCGGCGCCACCGAATTGGCCTGGCCGGGCCGCGGGTCGAACCACATCATGCCGTTGTTGAGCAGCACCCCCGTCTTCGGCAGCAGCACCCGGCTGCCCATCGACGACATCAACGTCGTCGTCATCGCCACCATGGTGCCCTCGGCGTCGCACACGGTGAGATGGGTGGTGCAGGTCTCCGCCGCATTGCTGTCGGCCTCGCCCAGTCCGGCCAGCCGCTCAGCGTAGGCCTCCTTCATCACCCGCGCCAGCGTGGTGAACCAGGCCGCGTCCGGCTCCACGCCCCAGGTGGCGGCTTTCATCTGTTCCAGTACCCGCATCAGCGTCGGCGCCGCGGTCAGCCCGGTGGCAAGCTGCATCACCCTGCCGTTGCGCCACGGCACCTCGGTCGCCGGGAGAATCCGCGCCGCACAGTTCCGCAAATCCTCGGCATCGATGTGGCTGCCGACGGTGGCGAAATCCTCCACCAGCGCCCGCGCGATATCTCCCTCGTAATAGTCGCGCAGTCCGGCCTTTTGCAGATATTCGAGCGTATCGGGCAAATTGCCCTGACGAAAGAACCCGGGCGTGCCCTGGTACGGCGGCACCGGCGGCAGGCCATTGCGGAGATAGACGCGCGCACTTTCTGGATATTTCGCCAGCACCCCGGCCGACAGCGCAATCTTCAGCGTGGTGTACCAGTCCTGCGGCAGCCCGCGCTTGGCCAGCACCACGGCAGGAGCCATCACGTCGGCCAGCGGCAGCCGGCCCCAGGTGCTGTGCAGCTTGTGATAGCCGGCAACCGAACTCGGGATCGCCACCGACAACGGACCATGGATATTGGCGTCATCCTCGACCTCAGCCCAGGCGAACAGATCCGTCGTCATCCGGCCGGTCAGCTTGTACTGGTCCGGCCGCGTTTTGCGTGGTGCGACCGGCCCGAAATCCACCACCTGCGCAGTCTTCTCTCCGGCGCGATGGACGACGCAGAAGCCGATGCCGCCGATGCCGGAATTCCACGGCTCCTGGCTCGCCAGTGCGAGTGCCGTGCCCACCGCGGCATCGATGGCGTTGCCGCCGGCTTCGAGGATCGCGATCCCCGCCTCCGCCGCCGGTTTGGCCTGGGACACCACGATGCCCCGCTTGCCGTTGGCGGCGGGCTTGGTGATGTGCCAGTTCTGGGTGGTGTGGGGGGCCGGAGTGAAATTCATGACGGTTGTCTCCTCGCGCGTTGGCCGGAGTGTCGAACGGTCGCGCCGATATGGCAACAGGCCCGCCAAACCATTCAGAACGCCGCCATCCGCGCCTCGCGCCCCGCATTGAACCCAAGCAGCAGCTCGATCGCCGCACAGGCCGCCAGCACCGCCCGCTCGCCGTATTTCGGCCCCACCACCTGCAACCCGACCGGCAAGCCCTCCTCCGTCAGGCCGCACGGGATCGACGCCGCCGGATGGCCGGTCAGATTGAACGCCAGGGTATAGGGCACCCCGTCGGCCCAGCGATCATAGCCCTGCGCATGGTATTCGGTCTCGACCGAAGGCGCGGCGTGCGGAGTCGTCGGGGTCAGCAGCAGATCATGGGTCTCGAACATCGCGGTGATCTCCCGGTGCAACCGGGCACGGTTGCGCTCGCCCTCCAGCACCGCATCCACCCCCACCGCCATGCCCTGGCGGGCAACGGCAACGTAGCCGGGATCGATCAGGTCCCACTGTTCCGGCGGCACCGCCCGCATCCGCGTGGCGAAACTTGCGGTCCAAAACGCCTCGAAGAGCGGCTTCAACGGCGAAATCACCGGCCCGACCGCCTCGATCGTGCACCCCCCAGCCTGGAGTGTCGCGATCGCCTGATCGATCACGCCCCGCACCGTCGGATCGGCCTGCGCCCCGCCGAGGTCCGGCGCATAGGCAATCCGAAGCCCACCCAGCCGCGGCAGAATTCCGTCGAGCCACCCGGCGGCGGGCGGCGGCAGGGCGTACCAGTCGCGCGCATCCGGCCCCGCCATCACCGCCAGCGCGGCCGCGGCATCTGCCACGTTGCGGCTCAGGGGGCCCCCCGCCACAACCGTGGCAAAGAAACCTTCCAGCGGCACATGCGGCACCCGCCCGAACGTCGGCTTGATACCAAAGACGCCCGACAATGCCGCAGGGATGCGGATCGAGCCGCCACCGTCGTTGCCGAATGCCAGCGCGCCGACCCCCGCTGCCAAGGCTGCCGCCCCACCTCCGGACGAACCGCCCGGGCTCCGTCCGATATTCCACGGATTGCGAGTGGCTCCGCCGCGCAGCCGGCTGTCGGTCAACCCCTTCCAGCCGAACTCCGGTGTGGTGGTCTTGCCCAGGAACACGGCGCCGGCTTCGCGCAGCCGGGCCACCACCGGGGCATCCGCCGCCGCCGGCGCATCGCTCGTCGTCAACGATCCATTGCGCGTCGGCCAGCCCGCGACGTCGGTGTTGTCCTTGATCGTCATCGGCACGCCGTCCAGCGCCGACACCGGCCGTCCCTCCTTCCAGCGCGTCGCCGACTGAGCCGCCATGGCGCGCGCACGCACGGGATCGACCAGTTGGAATGCCGCCAGCCGCGGCTCCACCTCCTCGATCCGCGCAAGGTGCCGTTCGGTGAGTGCGATCGGATCGAGACTCCCGCCCGCGAAGCGTGCCGCGATCTCGGCGATCGACAGGAACAGCGGATTGTCGGCCATGACATGCCCTCCGGCGAATGTGCCGCAGTTTGTCGCCGCGCCGCCCCTTTGGGAAGCCGCGAACGATGCGGGATTTGCAGCCGAACGCGCACGCGTCGATAGTCAGGCACCGGCCTCCACGACCGCAACGGGAGAACACCACAATGGCGATCGATTTCTACACCTGGAACACCCCCAACGGCCGCAAGATCAGCGTGGCCCTCGAAGAGATGGGCCTCGCCTACCGTGTCCATCCCATCAACATCTCCAAAGGCGAGCAATTCGAACCGTCATTTCTCAAGATCAGCCCCAACAACCGCATTCCCGCCATCGTCGACCCCGATGGACCCGGAGGTGCGCCGATCAGCGTCTTCGAATCGGGCGCAATCCTGATCTATCTGGGGCAGAAGACCGGGAAATTCTGGCCGGCCGATCCGCGCGCGCAGGTGCCGGTGCTGGAATGGCTGATGTGGCAGATGGGCGGCTTCGGCCCGATGCCGGGCCAGGTCCATCATTTCCTTACCGTCGAGAACGAGCAGGACCGGCGCTATGGGCTTGAGCGCTACAGCAAGGAAACCCGCCGCCTCTACGGCGTGGCGGACCGTCGCCTGGCCGAGGCGGAGTTTTTCGCCACGGACATCTCGATCGCCGATTTCGCCATCCTCGGCTGGGCCTGGCGCCACGAACGCCATCAGGTCGACCTCGCCGAATACCCCAACGTCAAGCGCTGGTATGACACCATGATGGCACGGCCGGCGACCAAGCGGGGGTTCGAGGTGGGGCTGAGTTGACCGCCGCGAATGATTTGACGCCACGCGCCCCACCGCCTAGAAGAGACGGGCAAACGTCGTGTTACCTGCACTCTCCCGGCGGAGGGGTGGCCGAGCGGCTGAAGGCGGCGGTTTGCTAAACCGTTGTACACTGTAAAGGTGTACCGTGGGTTCGAATCCCATCCCCTCCGCCAGTTCACTTTCGAGGCGCACTCTCCGGCCTGGCCGGTAACGCCGTGAGGCGCAGGTTTCCTGCGGTTTTCAGAGCAGACCTGTTGACCGGCTTTCTGGTTGTGATGCCAGAAATGGCTCTCCGAGGGCGGTTTCTCTCCGGACCTGTGGACTTGGGTGATCTGGTACGGATCGAAAGAACGAACCTTTTCAATCGGCTACTGCCCGGGTCGGTTACGCAGATTCGACGTTCGTTCTCGGTCTGTTGGAGCGGGGCGCAAATAGTCGCAGTTACCATGGCCCGTGATGCAAGCAGGTCCGGAGGCGATCAGTGTCCTATGAAGCCGCCTCCGACGGCACGTCCGATGGGATGTTGATGTCGATGGTTATCGGCTGACCAGGTCGGAGGCGAAAAACTCTTGCGAAGCACTCCATGGTGAGGGCCGCCATTGTCCTGCAGGCTTCGGTCGTGCCGGAAGGAAACCAGCGCAAAAAGTTCTTAATTTGGCGAGGCCAAAGGAAGCCGGCCCGTTCAATGAATTCTACGGCGGGTTCGGTCAGGAACTTCGAGACGTTGGGCGTGAATTGGTGGCTACCGATCTCGCAGCTATGTTCCCGGCCCCCCAGGTCGGACATGAATTGGACATATCCACGATTCCTGGATGTGAAGATCACGAACGCTCCATTTCCCGCTGTCAGCGATCTTCCGCGGATATCGGACAGAGCCTGTGACATTGCGTCGATCTGAACTGCCGGGAATTGCGCGTGGGCTCGCGCAGCGCATTCGGCGACGTATCGGTCAATGCGTTCCACGGCAGGATCGGGTCTGTCGGCGTTGAGGCGATCCGCCAACATTTCCAATTCTTGCTCAACCGCACGACCAATTTTCGGATCAAGCACTTGGTTGTCCCACCCCAGCGCGCCGCCGGGGATCCAACCTGCGGTGGTCAACACCAACCCCGCTGTCACCGGGGTGTCGCCGAGTCCGCGGAACAGGATCCTGTTGCCGGCAGCCGCACGCTCGACCAATTGCTCAAGGCAATTGTGCATACGGAGGCCTTCGGTAGCGCATTCGTCGCCTGTCGTGAGCGGACCGAGGACTGTGGAGCCGAAAGCCCCGGTCGGGACCAGCAGTGGTCGTGCTCGCCCTTCGGTGCAGAGGAAGATGAAATCCCAAAGTGCCCCGCGCCCATCGATCTTTCGCGCCATCGCCCGGAGCACTGCTCGTTCAGAATCCACTGCGCGCTCCAGCGCGCCGGTCAAGCGCTGCCACCTCTCCGGGGCGATCCGGATTCCGTTCAGTATCTCCATGACGCGTGGCAGCCATAGCTCGGCTGGCACGTACTCGAACTGCCGAACCAGGCAAGGTGTTATGCGCCGCAAGTGGCCCAGGGTCCGTCGTCGCTTTGGCTCCGCCGCGATCGAAAATAAAGCCAACCAATGTTCACGGCCGAAGCCTCGCCATTGGGTTCGCTCAAGCAGACGGACCATGCCGGGAGCCACCGAAATTCCCGCAAGCTGCGTCAAGAGGTGTGCTCGGTTAACGACCGTCAGCGTGTGGTAGAATTCGCGGTTTTGACCTGACAAACCACCCCGTGTGTCGTGGAGACGAAGAGCCGCAGCGGCAAAGGGCCTGAAACCTGGGTCGGAGGGGTCTGCCCACCGGGCTGCAAATTCCGGATACTGAAGGGCGGCGGGAATCATCTTCTACGGTCGTATTCCGTAGCGCGGTGTAACATTTATGTTCGCTGGCGGATTGGTCCACTGTCCCAGCCGGCCAGAGGCCGTATCCTCGCGAGGCGCGCCTGCGGACCGGTCAACGTGCTCCACCACCATATCGTGACCATGCGGGACCATCACCACCCCTCTGACATGGCGTCGACTATGTCCTGCCGTGCGAGCACGGCCGAGCAGCCTTCCCAATCGAGATCATCGATGCTCGATTGATAACGAAGTCGGAAGCGGTCTGCCTGGTCTGGGATCTGGCGCAGGAATGCTCGTGCTTGGGTCCGCCCTTGCAGGATGGCCCGGGTCCAGTCGTCGTCGAGCGCGTCGGGGAACTGACGGAAAACGGTCCAAATGTTTTGGAATCGCTCTGAGAGCACCGCAAACACGTCGTCCTCCACGCTGTCCCGGTAGCGCAGATTGAGGACATCGATTGTCGTCCGCGACTGCCCGATCCGCTGAATCCGCCCCTTTCGCTGCTCCAACTTTGCCGGATTCCACGGAAGGTCGAGGTTCATCAGAGTCCCAAGCGCCTGCAAATTTAGGCCTTCGCACGCAGCATCGGTGGCAACAAGCAGCCTTATGTTCCGCTTCGTGACCTCCCCCTTGATAAGCTCACGGTCAGCCTTGATGCTGGTTCCCTCATGGAAAATCATTGACTTGCCGATGCCGCCATAGAGGCCGATGCGCTGTTGTGGAAACGCCGCGGCCAGCGTCTGAGCAAGCCAGCGAGCGGAGTCATAGTACTGGCTGAAAACGATGCAACCGTGCTCCAGCCAGCCGGATTGCAGGTATTGCGCCACGACATTGCCCTTAGGGTCGGCACCTGGGGTCTTCGTGAGGATCTCCAGTCTCGTCACAACGCGGCGTAGGGCATTACGCTCGTCGGCGGTGAGGTCACGTATTTGCTGCCGTTCCTCCGTGGAAGGGGGCGCGTCGGCTTCCTCCGCCTCATCAGCTGTGATGTCGCCGCCCAGCAGCTTGCGGGCCGTACTCAGCCCAGCCTCAACAGTGGAACCGATCCGGCGCAGCAAGATGGTCTTCAGGAAGCCTGATCCCCGCATTCGCTGACCCAACAGGTCACAGAATTCCTTCGCATCGTCGTAGGCCTGGCGGAATAGCAGCGGCATTCCGATGGCGCCGTCCACAAAGCCGCTGTCGTTCGCCCGCGGATGCGTCACAACGTCGACCTTGCGCAGGTAGGGTTCACCTGTGCGAGTGTCGATGACGCGCTCGATCATCTCCCGTTTGCGCAACACCACATGGCGCACAATAGGGTTGGAGGACCAAAACGCCTCTTCGAAACCGCCATCGAGACGCCGCTTAGTTGGCCCGGACAGGTGGCGAAACTTGCCCTTAGCGGCCGTGTCATCGTCGGCGAGACCTAGTTCCGAACGGATCGCCTTAAAGAGCGATGCCGGGGGCTCGCCCAGAGGGGCCAACGGGTTGGCGATCAATTCGAACCGCTCGACCGGCTCATCTGGAAGCGGTTGGCGCTCCAGGAGGTAATCCAGCACCCGGGCAGGATCTACCTTCCATGGGCTGTTGCCGTCGCCCAGCACATGAGGAGCTTCGCGGCCGAGAACATCGACAAGGTCCCAGAGCTCGATGGGATCGAGTTGAATCGGGGTTGCCGTGGCAAGCAGGACGTGGCGGCTGCGCGTCGCTATCGTCCGCATGAACTCCAGGAGGTTGTTTCCCCCGCCACCGCGTGTCCGGTCCT
Source organism: uncultured Rhodospirillales bacterium (assembly GCA_903928895.1). Taxonomy (GTDB): domain Bacteria; phylum Pseudomonadota; class Alphaproteobacteria; order Acetobacterales; family Acetobacteraceae; genus CAIYPH01. The sequence continues at coordinate 9,970 of CAIYSR010000105.1, forward strand.
TCAGGTCCTGTCGCCGTGCCTTGTGCGCCTCATCGAGCACGACGCAGGAGAAGCGGCTCTTCTCAAGCGCCGCCCGTTCGGCGGTGGGCTGCACAATTAGGCCGGTGGAGACGATACCGATCCGATAGGGGCAGCGGGTGACATCCTCCGCCACCCTGCCGGGAATGCGGTGACCCTTGTGGTCCACCCAGCAGTCTTGCTGGGTCCAGACCGCCGACGGGATGCCCAGTCGGTCCCATAGCTCCGTCTGCCACTGCAACGTCAGCGTAGCCGGCACCAGCAGCAGGACGGGCCCGGGGTCTAGGAGGGCGAGCACAAGAGCCGACATCCCCAGCGACATCGTCTTCCCCAGCCCGACCTCGTCGGCCACCATCAGCCTGGCCTTCCCGTGGCGCTGCCGGTGCAGCTGCACGAGCGCCACGAAATTCTTCTGCCAGGGGTAAAGGCGGTCGCCCGCTCGATAGACCGGGGCCTCGACTATCGCCGTCGCAGCTGGGTCGGGCACTTCGCCGGCCGCGACCTTCGCGCGCCATGCGGCAATATCCTGGTATTCAATCCGCTCCGCGACGCGACCGATTTCCGTGATGACCGCGTCCGGCAGGTCGTCGCCATGCTCCCACAGGGCATCGAACTCGCGCTGAACCCAGTCCACCCCCTCAGGGCTGGAGTCCTCCCAGACAATTTCGTAGTTCTGTGCCCATCCCGACGACGTCTCGTTCACCGACCCCATGAACGACACCGCCGTGCCATCGGATTTGCGGATTACTCCGGCTTTTCCATGTACGAAGGGCGCTTTCTCACGTGACAGCACGCGGACTTGCAGCTTTCCGGTCCGGAGCACGTCGAACAGGCGCCGATAGCGCGGGCGGTTCAGCAGGCTGTCCATCTCAGGGGGGACATCCATCCACTCCTTGGCGATGGCGGCGGCTCGCGCCGTACGAATATCGTCCGGGTTCAGGTCGGCATTGCAAACAACCCTGACCGACCCGGTAACGGCCTCGATCTCCTCTCCGGCCACCTCAAGGACCGACGAGCGGAAATAGCCTGCGATCCTGTCGTATGAGACAGCGTCGCGAAGCTGGTCGCGCAATACCGAATGGTCTAGCCGCGTTTCCCGTGAGGAGAAGCGCCTGAGCCATTTCCTGTCGGCGGGAATGACCGGTGGGTTGTCCATCCGTGCCAGGCTTACACGCGGTCGATGGCAACAGCGCCGGCCAGGACCTCGGCAGCGGCACATTCTGAGTCCTTACCAGCGGCTTTCCTGTTGGCAAGGAAGCGTGCGATTTCCACGATGGCCTGGCGCCGCTTCCAGTAATCCGGCACCTCCTGACGAAGGTAGGCGACCGCCCTCCGGGCGTTCTCCTCAGTCATGACAGCGTGGATGCCGAAGAGGATGTGGCGCACGAGCGTGGTGCCAAAGCCGCTCTCGCCGAGATCTCGTCCACGGAAGTCGGCTGCCCATTTCAGCCGGGCATCATTTGCGTCGCCGGAGGCCAGCAGGCGGCGATGGTCGTCTAGCCCGAAGGCCCGGCCAAATTCCGCGTAGGCACTCAACTGCTTGCCGCCGCGAGACTCGACTTCGACCATCTTCAAGTAGAAGCGTGCCTCGCGCGGAAGCGACTCCCAGGTGCTCTTCGAGAGCCCTTCGGGAACCAAATAATTGTTGGCGATGCCGACGGCGCGCTCGATGAAGGCCTGAATCTCGGTCTTCTCGCCCCGAGTCCGCTCCCGCAGCACCTCGGCGCCGACATCCCTACCTTCGATGGTGCCGTAACTGGTCACCACTCGCAGGGCAGCGGCATAGGCGGCGAGTTGGAGATCGGCGTCGGCGAAGTGCTTCGTGCCGTCCTCCCCGGCAGCCTCGTCCAGCGCGTGCATGCCACGGATCTGAGAGATCACCTCGTCCTCAACCTCAGCAAGAACGTCCTCGGCCCAGCCGTTCCTGGCATCAAGGCGCTTGCGCAGAACCAGGACCACAGTCCCTTGGACGTAATTGCCCGTGGTGACGACTTTCTCCACCTCAGTGACGATGCACCAGGCGGCCGTCACCCGCAGTCCGGCGGCCCACAGGATCATCGCGAGGTCAGCCCAGACCGCCGCGTCCTGGTGCGTGAACATGACGATTTGCATGCCGTTGTCGGGCATGTGTTTCGTCATGGCCCGATAGGCATCGATCATCGACCGACGGAAATCTGTGCCCTTGCCTTGGATTGCCAGGCCTCGGCGGCTGTCCCAAGGCCATGCACTGAACAAGCGTGGTGGGTTGCGACGGAGCCAAGCGATGAAGAACTCGGTGATTTCATGGTAGTGGATCGCGTCAGCGTATGGAGGGTCGGTGATATATAGGTCGTTGTCGTCGCTTACGGCCGATGCTGGGGCAATTGTCAGCGACTTTTGAGTTTGTATGACTGCAGGACGGCGATAATCCTCTATTAGAATCGTATCGCATAGACGAAATGCTCGAACTCCATAGTTGAAGAACGTGTTGAATGCCTGATTATAGAATACCTGTTCTGGCTTTGCCCAGCTTGGGTGCCAATGACATAGTCGAGATGAATGGTCGACCAGTTTATTGAAAATGAGTGACAGGCCAGCTTGGACATCCGCATCGACTTCCTTGCCCATCTCCTCGCTGTAGAAGGCAAGAAGTAGGATCTGCCGAGGATGGAAGAGGTGGTGCCAATAACGCCAACCTCGGGTTCGAATCAGTTCGTCTGTCTTATCTCCTGGGGCAATTTCCATATCTGGAACCACACCTTCGGCCTGCCATCGCTTCAGATTGGCCTGTACATAGGCGAACGTTTCTTCCTCACGATCCAAGTCATCGGCTCCCGGAGCCTTGTAGATGTCATCATCATCCTGTTTTCCAATCCAGCGGATGCAGATGAGCCGTTCTTGGTAGATATCGTCAGGCTTCGCGCGAATCTCTTCTAACCCCCAGGAGCGAAGTGCATTAGTTGTGTCCCGGCCGACCCGTACGTCACCCCGGACGGATTTCAGAGAACGCCGATAGTTGATGCCGTTAATCGTGTAAACAAGATCAGTGCCCTGACAGGTGCCCTTACCTGCCGAAGTTATCTGCTCATCGCTAGCGTCAACAATGCAGCGAAAATCAAATTGTTTCTTTGCGTTGTTCTCGATGAGTTCTAGAACAACTCCCTTTCTTTTGTTAACTATCCAAGTAGTTGACATTGGTACCAACCATCCCGTGGTTGGGCAGCGTGTTTCTAGACAATAAAGGAAGGCCTTTGCGCGGTTTCCATTCTGATCATGCTCTGTTCCCATCTTGATGAGCCGCGCGTCAACGGCATCGGCCACTCGTTTTTGTGCCGCAGCCAGGCGCGACCGGAAGTCATCCGTTCCGCCAACCACGTTCAGTGCCGCCCAGGTCAGCATCCCTGCGATAGGGTTCAGATCCGCCGCTTCCACGTCACATCCCATTCGCGCAGCCTCGAAGGGGATGCTCCCGCCGCCAGCGAAGCGGTCACTTACGCGCGGCCGCCGTCCAAAACGCAAGATGCCGAGCTGCTCTATGAATGCCTGCATCGACTGAGCAGACGTGCCGTAGTGGGCATTAATCTCGTCCCATCCAGCGGCATCAGTAATCCCGTCAAGCTCCTCGGACCGTATGCAGAAATTCAGCTTTTGCTTGTAGGTCATCCTTTCGAAGGCAATGGCATCACCCTGCTGTCGCAACAATTTGCGTGCGGCGATGGCCGGTGACCATCGACGACGCTCCGGAGCCTCCTCGCCGTCAGGAACCTCCTCGCCGTCGAGAACATCGTCATCGTCGGGACTTTCCTCGGCTTCCGGCAGCGTGAGGCAATCGGGAACCTCGGCTGTCCAGTTCAACTCCCCGTCCACACGCGCAATCATCACATCGGTGATAGCCGCCGGCAGGTGCTCCAACGCGAAAGCCGGCGTGACGGCGGTCCGCCACCTGGGCTGGACCCGGTTGGGTTGGAAGTAGATGTCCCGCTCGTCCTGGGTCAGCAGGGGCGCAGCATCAACCGCACGCATCGTCTGCTGGTGGCGCCGCCGCAGGCCTGCATCGTCCATGACCATGAGTTTGAGGAACATCTCGACGTCCCTTGCCCGACCTTCCGCGTCAGTCCCTGTTGGGGGCAGCAGGGCAGCGAGCACGCAGGCGCGGACGAGGACCAGGGGCTTCCGCCCCTTCCAGTATGAACCAGTCGCGGTAAGCGTCTGATTTTGCTTCGCATCGCGCTCAACGAAGCTTTCAAGCGACAGCCGGGAGACTGGAAACGTTGTTTCAATCAAAGACGGCGCGTCAGCGAGGGACAGGCGGCCGTCAGCAATCCGGGGGGAGAGGTCGTCGGGCATGGGTCGTTCCCTTCTCAGGCCGCTAGGTTGGATCGGTCTTGTCCGAGAAACAGGCCCTGCGACGCGCGGTCACCCTCCCGCGCCTTCGTGCGGCGGCGTGGCGCGGCCTTGGTGACCTGCCCCACCGGGCCGGACACTGGGTTCTCGGTCATCGCGATCATCAGCGCGCGGCGCCAGCCAATGCCCCGGTGCCGGATTGCATCCCCCGTGGCAGCTGCCGCCAGGGTGTAGAGTGACCATCGCTGTTCCTGAGGCAGCCCGATCCAGTTCGCAATCGCGACCGGGATTTTCTCGAATGGCGCGTCCTCAATCGCCCACGCCAGCAGAACGAGCTCCTTTCCTAGAAGGCGATCCACCGGGACGTCACCCGAAGTCCATCGGCCGGTCCGCATTCCACGCGTTTTCAGCCGGCGGTTGAACTCAGTCCGGACGGCATCCGCGATCTCGTCCCAACGAGCGCGCTCAATGACGGCACGCAGCACGCGCTCGCCTTGGGTCTCTGACACTCCCTGTGCGCCGTAGTCCTCCACGACTGTGACGGAATCTTTGATGGCTCTCGGGATGGAGACCACGAAGCGGTGCTCCTCCGCAGCCCCGGTACCGCCGTACCCCGCGTTGACGGCGCTCATTGGGTGACGTCCTTCATGTCGTAGGGATGGCCGATCGCGTTTGAAAATCTGTCCAGATCGGTGCCCGTCTCAAAACTGACGACCGGGGCAGTGAGCGACACCTCGCCGCTCGGGAGCCGCCCCTGGAGGTCGGAAAGGACTCGTTCCAACTCCGCGGCCGGCAGCCCGACGCTTTCGCCGAGAACGAGGCTGACGAAGGCATCTGAGTCATCCGCACTAATGACGTTGATCTCCATGCCGCCGACTGTCGCCTTGGCATCCTTCGCGGCCTTGATGGCCTTGTAAGATTCCTCAGTGGTACGGAAGCGGAGTTTCGAGCGCCAGCGTGCCGGCGCGTGCGGGTTAACCTTGGGCGTAACGCCTCCGCCGGCGCCGCCAATGCGTGAAGTAAATCGATACGTCACCTTCTCCGAGCGCACGCCATCCTTCTCGGCAATCGCAGCGAAGGTGCATCCCTCGTCTGGAATGTTGACAAGCCCGTTGTAGACAAGGCCGGATGAGGCGGGCTCGCTGTCGTCTACCGTGTAGCGGATTGTCGCACCTGGCGGGACGGAAGTCAGCGACATGTGGCGCACAGTGGCACCATCCTGTGGGTCGATCTTCACCTCGACCTTACCCGTCCACGAGAGCGGTAGGCCGGTCTCGTGGTGGCCATCACTGCCGGCGGGATGGCGGGTATCGACGCACAGGAACCAGAGGGCGACATCATCGGTCTCCAGAACCTCGCCTTCCACAACCGGCGACGACGTCGAAACAGAAGCGTTCTTCCCCCAGTGCACCCGGTCGCCATGGATGGCCTTGACCTCCAGGCGGGTTCGTCCGGTGACGTCGTCACGGTGCAGCGTCCTGGCCGTGACTCCCGTCTTGTCCGGCGCGAACGGCGGCTTCTCGACGTAGCCTCCCGGAGACCCCCGCCACAGCTTCCGGACGTCCACACATTGGTCTCGGATATGATCGAGGCCTTTGGGGGGCAGTATGACGAACCCCTGCTGCATGGCGGCCGCACGCTTCACGTCCGACCATGGCAGCTTCTTCGCCGAAAAAAGATCCGACTCGATGCGGGTTCGCAGCGCATCGAATTCATCGTCGACCTTGGGCCGGAACTTCTTCGCGTCGGTCAGCGCCTTCGTGATTTGCTCCTCGCCATCATAGTGGTTCGCGGCGAAGGTCATCCGCACGGCGATAGCGCGCAGGCCCTTGGCCTGGGGGTAGTAGACAGATTTGAATGTCTCGATGACGTGCGTGCTGAAGGATGCCGTCTTCTCCTCCAGCAGGCGACGGGCCTCTACAACCTGCGGTGAGCCCTCGGGCAGGCGCTGACGCTCAGAGACGTCCTTCACGACGTCCTCTGCGGCCCGTAGCTCCCGAGCGGCCATGTTGAGGTCCGTCATGCCGCCAGAGTCTCCAGTCAGGAACAGCAGGCGGTTCTTGTAGTCGACGTCGTCCCACACTTTCTGAGCCACCGGGTTCAGGCCCTCGGGGTGGGGCTCTACAATGACCAGGAGCACACCATCCTGCTCGGGTACAATCTTGTCAGCCGGCGGAAGGGGCAGAACCTGCTGGTAGAGCTCGCGCGTCGTCGGCTCAAACATCTCCTTGAGCTTTGTACGGAGGACGGTGGCCACCACCTCAGGCAGGTAGCCACTTGCCAGCGAATTCAGCTTTGCCTGCACATTCTCAGTCGGTGAGAAATACCAGCGGCCTTCCCGATCCTTATGCAGGTGGTTGGCCTTAGCGCGCAGGGCGTCGAGCGCCTCGCGGACACCCTCGACCTTGGCACCTGGGGTGACCAGGCACTCGGTGAGCTCTGGCTCAGTCAGCCCGTGGACGGGGTTCGCAGCCGCCGACAGAGATGACATGAGCAGCAGTGTCGCGGCCGGAACTACGACATTGTGCCCCGACGCAGCATCGAGCGTTTCCGCCTTCGCGCCGCCGTTCGAAGCGACATCCGTGGCGATGGCGTTGCTGAGCGCGTCGTTGATCCGGCGTATCGCGTTGATTGTCTGCGAATCGTTGAGGTCGGCGTGCTGAAAACCGATGAGATGGGGTGCATCTGCCCGGCCGGGCCGAAGGACGGCGCGGGTGACGAGCCGCATCAGAGTGATGAGGTCGCGCGTCTGCTGATAGTGGGGGTTCTCTCGGAACCGGGCCGCAATGTCACGCAGCGAAGGATGAAACGGATATGAAGCGTGGATGCGTTCCTTGATGCTCTCTGGCGTGCCCACAACAACATCCATCGCCTTGGCCCTCTTGAGGGCCTCGACATATTCCTGCGCGACTTCCTCGACTTCCTGGCTCCCAGGCTCCGGGCAAGAGGCAAATATTCTTTTTCTGAGGATTTGATATATTTCATCAGTGTTCAGGCGGACTGGAGCGATGTCTACGGCCTGGCGGTCAGTTTCGCCGGCCAAGTTTCTCATCGCTTCGGAAATCATTTCCGAGCCACGTTGATACGTATTCTGCAAGTCCGTGATAATCACCATGACCCGAGGAAGCGCCGACACAGCCACGAGCAAGTTGGCAATTGCCCGGACTGACACCCGGGCTAAGTTACTGCTGCCAACCGTGGTAGCTTCCGCGCCATCGAGATAGGTTGGCAATTCGTCGAATGCGATGACGATCGGCTCGTCGCCGATCAGCTTCTTCCAGTCTGCCGGCGAAGGGGCGCTGGCGACCGGGGCGTAAAATTTCTCGAACTCGGCACCTTTCCCCAGGCGTTCCGCGATGTAGCCCCACAGGTATGTGGGATAGTTCTCCCGGCCATCGACGGCCACGACACGAGCATCGCCAAAGGCTGATGCATTCGGATCTCCAGGTAGCATCGCCAGTCGTAGTTGCGCCGACTGGGCCAGCAGTCCGAACGCGATCACGCTGTGCGTCTTGCCGCCGCCCATTCCCTGGGTGAGCTTGAAAACCGCTTTGCCGGACTTGCCGGCAAGACGCTCAAACCCCTGTTCAAACAAGGCTTTCATGCCGCCGGTGGTTGCGTTCAGCCCGAAGAAGGCCGCTGGGTCGATCTTGCCGTCGATAAAATCCTGTAGGCTTTCCACTCGATCGAGGAGGCTGTCATTGAAGACCGTCTCGTTCGCCTTACAGAGCTCCTTTATCGTACGCGCCATCTAGTCATTCCTTCGGGCATTCCGCCACGGTCGGCGTTTCGAGTTCCTCCTTGAGGTTAAGTCTGAAACATCCTGCCGGCAAAGGATTTCACCGGGAGCCACGTCTACCCGGCGACGATGGAGGTGGACCGCTTATCAGCGGTCAGCGGGAAGCTAACCCCGGGCAGAACGTCTCCGAGCATTGCCCCATGCTGACCTCCCCACTCGGCCGTTGCTCCCGCCACCAGGCCCGGCAACATCATCCCCTCAGGCTGCCGCCCGTCGACGATCGCCCCCACCACTTTGGGCGCCAGCAGCGTCAACCGCAGGATACCCGAGACGTAGGAGGCGTTGATCTTCTCAACCGCGGCAGCGCACCGGCCGCATGGCGCATTTGCAGTGCGCGCGCTCATGCCCACGCGTTCGCACTGGGGCCAAAATCTACCCGACATCGAAACATGCCGTTGGGGGTCCTCACGTTCCATCCAATTCGGCCCTTACAAGTTCGACGCGGACCGAGAGGTCCTTAAAGCCAACCGCCTCGGCTAGCTTCTGGACACCCGAGAGTGAAATTGATTTCTGATCTGCTGACGGCAAAGAGGCTTCGCTGGCGACGTAGAAGCGCCATTGATACGGGTCACGATGGTCAGCAGTTCCGTCCGTAACGGGATGGTGTGCGAAGATATAGATTTCAGCGTTGCGGCTATGACTGCTGGTCCACCTATCTCCGTCGACCCAGTGGCCAGTCCGCGCAGCGATGTCGAATGAGCATCTGCTTGGTTTGCTCGGATCCTTTGTCCAGGTCTGGCGGGCGGCAGACTGTTTCACTTCGAGCCGGACGCGGTCCTTGTCCTGGAAATCCCAGCCCGCCCAATCTTCACCGGTCCAGGCCCAAATGGGCGACAGAGCCTCGGCGATCATTGCCTCGACGAGCAATGCCCGAAAGCTATTCACTACCAGTGGTTTGCCGAACACTGACCTGCATGCCCTGATAACGACATCCACCGATGCGCTATTGGGCAGTCCGACGGTGATGCGCATTTCATCCGGTTCGGCCATTGACCACTTCGCGGCTACCTTTCCGGAGACCATAGCTCAGTTGATCGGTTGCGTCGTCGGTGTCGATTAGCCTTCCCGGGGAAGTGCTACCCCCTGCCGCGTATTCCACTGCGCCACTACTCCCCCCACCAACCCCGGCAACGTCATCCACCCTGGCTGCTTCCCATCCAGGATCGCCTCGACGACCTCCGGCGCCAGCAGCGTCAGCCGGAGGATACGCGCGACGTAGGAGGCGTTGATCTTCTCCGCCGCGGCAACTCGGTGATCGTCGCGAAACGCCTTGTTCCCCCGACTTCGAAGTAACCGAACGACTGGCAACTCAGAGACGAGCATCGTGCTCCCGCCCTAGCGCTTTGGCCTCCGCCGCCAGCGCCAGCCGGCACACCGCGAAGCAGTGGCTCTGCGTCATCGCCGACTCGCTCCGCTCGCGCAGGTCTCGGGCGAAGTCCCGGAACGTTGGCACCGGCTCCCCCTCGCAGGCGAAGTGCTCGGTCCGCGTGTTGGTCACCAGGAAGAGATGTTGTCCGCCCGGCCGCCCGGCGAGGTCGAGGTTCTGGCGCAGCTCAATGTAGCCCTCGGTGCCCAGGATGAATGACCTCCCGTCGCCCCAGTCGGCCAGGCCGTCTGGCGTGAACCAGTGCACCTGCAGGCTGCCGCTTGCCACCTCGTTGCGCAGCACCATCTCGCCCCAGTCCTGGAAATCCGCCACCGGCGTGCGCTCCGGTGCCACGCTACGGATTTCAGCGCGCAGGATCTCGGCATCCTCCCGGCCTGTGAGGTGCAGGAAACTGTCGATCTGGTGGCAGCCGATATCCACCAGGATCGAGCCGTTGGTCCGCGGATGCCAGAACCAATCCGGCCGCGTCGCCCGGTTCAGCCGGTGCGGCGCCATGCCGGTGGTCGAGACCAGCCGACCGATCGCCCCGTCCCGCACCAGCGCATGCGCCCGCACGCTCGCCGGCGACTGCCAACGTTCGCCGAATGCGACGATGAATCGCCGCCCGGTCTCCGCCACCACTGTCTCGACCAGCTCCAGGTCCTCCGCCGTGGTGATCCCCGGCTTGTCGGCCAGCACGTCCTTGCCGCGCCGCATCGCGGCCACGCCCAGCGCCGCCCGCTCGCTCGGAACCGCCGCGGTGACGATAAGCCCGATCGTCGCGTCGTCCATCAAGCGCTCCCGTTCGGCGACCGCTTGAAGGCCGGGGAAGCGCTTGCGGAAGCCTTCCAGCACGTGGGGGTTGGTGGTGACCGGCCAATAGCCGGCGCAGTCCATCCCGGCCTCGATCAGGTGGTGCGTCAGCTCGTACACATGCCGATGTTCGAGCCCGATGACGGCGAAGCGGTGTGTCATCCAGGGAGTCCCCCAAGGGCGGCCAACCGCCCGTCGCGTGGAAGCCTAGCTGCCGCCTCGCGCCCTCCACAACACCCGGACCGCCCCCACTGCCCACGCGGCTGGCGACCATTGCTAATCGGCGCCGGCCAGCGACCCCTGCGATGTCTTTGGAATCAAACAGTTGGTATGCCCCTCGGCGCTGGGACCCCATGCCGATACACACGTTGCAATTGTTGTAGGATCACAGCTACGCTAATCCCCTGTTGGTTGGATCTTCCAGCCGATTCTGGGGAATGACCGATAATCCATGGCCCTCAACCTCAGGAAAACAGTTGTCGACTTTCTCGCGGATCGCATCGAGCAGAAGTTCACAGCGCGGCAGATCGCCCAATGGATCTTCGACAATTTCCAAGCGGAATGTCAGGAGAAGAAGTCGAACAGCACGGTTATCAAAACCGACGCGGACCTCATTCAGCAGATCGTCGCCGAAATCGGCTCGCAACGCCCAGCACTCCAGAAGCAGAACTCCCAGATAAAAACGACCGAGGGGCGGCCTCGGCAGTACTATTGGACGGCGAAGACAGCCCAGACTGAAGTCATCGAAGCTGAAGACGTGGACGATGAGGAACAATTCGTAACCGGAAAATCATCTCTGAAGGAAAGCGATTTTTATCCGCTCTTGTCGGAGTATTTATGGTCGGAGCTGCGCGTCTACTCCAGGCGGATCGATGAAAAAAGGTCGTCCAACAAGCAAGGCCCGAAGGGCAACAAGTGGCTGTATCCGGATGTAGTTGGAATGGAGGACTTGACCGCGGACTGGCACCACGAAATCAAAAATGTTGTCAAAGAGTATGCGGATAAAAAGACGAAACTCTGGTCGTTCGAGGTTAAAATTCTTCTTAACCGCGCGAATGTTCGAGAGGCGTTCTTTCAGGCTGTCTCGAACTCATCATGGGCGAATTTCGGATACCTTGTGGCCGGTGAAGTTGAGGGAGCAGATACCATGAAGGAGCTGCGCATGCTTTTCTCTCTACACGGCATCGGGCTCATTCAGATCGACCGCGAGAACCCCACTGAAAGCCAGATACTGATCCCGGCACGCGAGAGAACGGAGGTCGATTGGGCAACTTGCAATCGGCTTAGAGTCTATCCGAAATCAAACAATGTCCTGACAAAGCCTTCTGAGCATCATCCTGACCGACGCCCAACGCAGGAAGGCCAGCGCCGAGCGGTTGAGGCACTCCCAATCCTTGGCTAGCCTGCGGCATCTGTTGAGCCAGGC
>CAIYSR010000106.1 GCA_903928895.1 uncultured Rhodospirillales bacterium
CCAGATCACGATCGGCGCCACATTCTCCGTCGCCTCCACCGGCATCGTCCGCACGCCCGACGGAAACGCCGTCGCATCCAACCCATCCAGCCCCGGCCGCGCCCCGGTCCCCCCCGAATTGAACGTGATCACCTCGAAATCGCCGATCACCCGCTTGTTCCCCCGCGCCTGGCCCGACACCGACGAGCCCCCCCGCAGCGGCGGATTCCACAAACACGAAGCCCCCTCCGCCGCCACACGCTCCGGCACGATCTGGTGCAGACACCCCATCATCAAATCCGGCAGCAAATGCCCGATCACATGCCGCACCGAAACCGGATAAGGCCGCGGCGCATTCAAAATGCTCCCCTCCGGAATCACCATCCGGAACGGCGCCAGACTGGCCCAGTTGTTCGGAATCTCCGGCGCGACCACCACTTTGATGCCAAAACACGAATACGCCCGCGTATACGCCGCCGGCACATTGATCCCGCGCTGCGACAGGCCGGACGTTCCCGCGAAATCCACCTCGATCGCGTCGTCCAGCACCGTCATCCGCCCCTTCAGCGTCACCGGCTCCTCATACCCGTCCGAGCTGATCTCCGAGCTGAAAACCCCCCGCCCGATTTTCGCGATCTCCGCCACCGTCGCCTTCAGCGAACTGTCGAAAATGAACGCCGCCAACGGCGTCAGACTGTCCATCTTGAACTCGTCCATCATCTCCACCAGCCGATGCACCGCCGCGTCATTGCACGCGCACAGCGAATACACGTCCCCCTCCAACTCCACCGGCAACCGCGACCCCCACCGGATGAAGTCGAAAAACGTCTCGTTCGGCACCCCCTGGTCGAAGCATTTCACGATCGGGATATACAATCCCTCCTCGAACACGGACCGCCCCTCCGGCCCCATCCCCAGGCCCCCGATATCGATCACATGCGCGGTATTGGCGAACAGCCCCACCGCCACCCCATTGCGAAACGCCGGCGTCACCACGGTCAGATCATGCAGATGCCCGGTCCCGAGCCACGGATCATTGGTGATGTAGTGATCGCCCGGCCGCATCCCCGAAACCGGGAACTTCGCCAGAAAATGCCCGACCGACTCCATCATCGAGTTCACATGGCCGGGCGTCCCGGTGACGGCCTGCGCCATCATCCGCCCGTCGAGATCGAAAATCCCAGCCGACAAATCTCCTGCCTCACGCACCGTGGTCGAGAACGCGGTGCGGATCATCACCTGCGCCTGCTCCTCCACGACAGCGATCAGCCGGTTCCACATGATCTGTCGCTGAATCCCAGCCAGCGCCGACTGCGTGCTCATGCGACGCCTCCCGTACGGGTCAACTCGATATAGCCGAACCCATTGACCGCAGCCGTCCAACCCGGCCCCACCAGCGTCGACGTCTCGTCCTCGGCAATGATCGCCGGCCCCGAAAGCGTCGCCCCCGGCACCAGCCCGGCCCGATCATGGATCGCCCAGTCCGCCTCCTCGCCCGTCACGGTATCCCGCACAAGCTGATGCCGCACCGGCACCGCCGCCCGCGCCGCCCCCGGCGCCGAAGGAGCCGACGTCTCATCCGCAATCGTCGCCACCACCACCGCGTAACTCATGATCTCGACATCCGAGCCCGGCACCGGCCGATCGAAAAACCGGCTATATTCCGTGTCATACGCGGCCCTGATCGCCGCCACATCGGCCTCCACCAGCACCCGCACCGGCAACGGCACCGGGATCTCATGCCCCTGCCCGACATAGCGCATGAACGCGATCCGGCTCTCCCCCGTCGGCGCCCCGAAACTGCCCGCCGCCACCACCGCGCTCGCCTCCGCCGACATCTCCGCCAGCAACCCGTTCACCGCCGCCACATCGAACGTGCGGAACCGCTGATACAGGCTGCGGACGACTTCATACCCCACCGGCGCCCGCAAAAACCCGATCGCACTCCCCACCCCCGCGCCGGACGGCACCAGCACCCGATCGATCCCGATCTTCTCCGCCACCCGGAACCCATGCACCGGCCCGCCGCCGCCAAACGCAATCAGCGTCCTCCCCTCGTAGGACTTGCCGGACTCGATCGCATGCACCCGCGCCGCGTTGGACATGTTCTCGTCCACCATCTCGATCACCCCGAGCGCCGCCATCTCCGGCGAAAGCCCGAGCTTCTCCCCCACATCCGCCGCCAAGGCGCCCCGCGCCGGCTCCGGATGCAGCTGCAAATTCCCCCCCGCGAACCGCGCCGGATCATACCGCCCCAGCACCAGGTTCGCATCCGTCACCGCCGGGTGCACCCCGCCACGCCCATAGCACGCCGGCCCCGGGTCCGCCCCCGCACTCTCCGGCCCAACCCCGATCCGCCCGATCCCGTCGACATGCGCGAGCGACCCCCCGCCCGCCCCGATCTCCACCATCTCGATCACCGGAATCCGCAACGGCAACCCCGACCCCTTCCGGAACCGCCCGACCCGCGCCACCTCGAACGTGCGCGACGTCTGGGGCTTGAAATCGTCGATCAGACAGATCTTCGCCGTCGTCCCCCCCATGTCGAACGACAACACCCGATCGAGCCCACATTCCCGCGCGATATGCGCCGAGAAAATCGCCCCCCCCGCCGGCCCCGACTCAACCAGCCGGATCGGGAACCGGCACGCCGTCTCGATCGTCGTCAGCCCGCCCCCCGACAGCATCAAAAAGATCGGCGCGGCCAACCCCCGCTCCCGCAGCCCGCTCTCCAGCCGCTGCAAATAACTGGCCATCAACGGCTGCACATACGCATTCGCCGCCGTGGTCGAAAACCGCTCCCACTCCCGCATCTCCGGCGACACGTCCGAGGACAACGACACCGGAACCCCCGGCAACGCCGCCGCCAGAATCTCCCGCACCCGCCGCTCATGGGCCGCATTGACGAAGCTATGGAGCAGCCCGACGGCGATGCTCTCCACCCCCTCGCGGACCAGCACCGGCACCAGCGCCCGCACCCCCGCCTCGTCCAGCGGCAACAGCACATGCCCCTCGTTGTCCAACCGCTCCGCTACCGTCAGCCGCAAATGCCGCGGCACCAGCGGCTCCGGCAGCACGATATTGAGGTCGTACTGGTCGTAGCGGCTCTCATTGCCCATCGCCAACACGTCGCGAAACCCCTGCGTCGTCACCAGCGCGGTCCGTGCCCCCTTGCGCTCGATGATCGCATTCGTCGCCAGCGTCGTGCCATGCAACACGATCGCGATATCGCCCGGCCCCACCCCTGCGGCCGCAAGGATCGCCTCCGTTCCCGCAATCACCCCCAACTCCGGCGCCGCCGGCGTGGTCAAAACCTTCAGCGTCGTGCGGCCGCCGGCATGTTCGAGCGCAAGATCGGTAAACGTTCCGCCGATATCAACGGCGAGGCGAGCAGAGGCCATAAGACACACTTCCAGTCCAACGATGCTGCCCCGCAGTCAATCCTTCGCAGCGCAGCATGGCAAGAGCCCAAGCCGCCACGCAAGGCCAGGCAGGGCAAGGCAAGCGCGTTCTTTTTTGAAAAAAAGAACCAAAAAACTTTTACCCGTTCAGCGCCTTACCCCACTCCCCACCCCGTGGGAGGGGTAAGCGCAGCGCCACCCATCACCTCACCACCCCCCAATCCCTCCTTGACAAAAACTAATGTTTGTTATATATAATTTCTCACATGACAGACCTCGCCACCTCGTTCCGAGACATCCTCAAGGGCCTCCAGGTCGTCATCGGCATCGTCGTGACCCAAGACCGCCACCGCGAACCCCTCCTCGCCAAAATCTTCCACCACCTCTCCCGCACCATCCAACGCTGGGAAAAACTCGTCGCCAACTGGCGCAACGGCACCCTGCCCAAACCGCGCACACGCGTCCCCCGCGCTTCCGCTCGCCGCACCGCCCCGGCCCTCCCTTCAGGCCAGTCTTGGCTGATCCGCAACGTCGACCATTACAACGCCCGCGCCCACGCCAGCCAACTCGAACATTTTCTGCGGTCCGACGAATGCGTGGCCTTCCTCGCCGCGGTTCCCCGCGCCGCCCGCATCCTGCGCCCCCTGACCAAATCCCTCGGCATCCTGATGCCCGGCGCCTCGCCACCCCCACCCATCTCCAAACGGCCGCGCCCCCACAAACACCGCTGGCTCGCTCTCCCGCCGCGGCCAACCCCCGCCCCGGTGAACCGGCCCCCCCCCAACTTCTTCCCCCCGGATTCTATAAAAATCCACTAGCTTAAAACGCCGCCTCACACCCCATTTATTCCGCCTAACCAACGAAACCGTTAACCCCCTAACGGATAAAAGTTTTTTGCTTCTTTTTTCCAAAAAAGAAGCCCTATCCTTCCTTACCCATAAACCAGATTCGGCAACCACATCGCGATCCCCGGCACCAGCGACAGGATCACCACCGCCAGCGCCATCAGCCCCACGAACGGCAGCGTCCCCCAAATGATCGCCCCCAGCCCGATATCCGGGGCGATCCGGTTGAGCACGAAGATATTGAGCCCCACCGGCGGGTGGATCAGCCCCATTTCCATCACCACCACCATGATGATCCCGAACCACACCAGGTCGAACCCGGCGTCGCGCAGCGGCGGCAAAATAATGGGGGCCGTCATCAGGATGATCGACACCGGCGGCAGGAAAAACCCGAGCACCACCACCAGCAGCAGGATCGCCGTCAGCAGCAGCCATTTGGAGAGATGCAGCGAGACAATCCACGCCGCGGCACCCTGGCTGATATGGAGGTAGCTCATCACGTAGCTGTAGAGCAGCGACATCCCGATGATCATCAGCAGCATGCCGCTCTCGCCCAGCGTGCCGGCGAAAATCGGCTTGAGATCGGCCAGCGACCAGGCGCCATAGACCACCGCGATCAGGATCAGCGCCATCACCGCCCCGAGCCCCGCGGTCTCCGACGGCGTGGCGAGCCCGCTATAGAGCGCGAACATCACGCCGGTCAGCAGCACCAGGAACGGCAACACGCGCGGCAGGGCGGCGAATTTCTCCGCCATGGTGAAATGCTCCACGCGCAGGATTTCGTTGGCCGCGCCCAGCGCCGCGGCGCGGCGATATTCGGTGCGCCAATGCAGCATCGCGTAGATCGAGAACAGCAGCACCAGCAGAAGCCCCGGCCCGATCCCGGCCAGGAACAGCCGCCCCAGCGACTGCTCGGCCCGCACCGCATAGAGGATCAAAACGATCGACGGCGGCAGCAGAATCCCGAGCGTCCCCCCCGCCGCCACCAGCCCGGCGGCGAAGCCGGGCGAATAGCCGCGCTTGCGCATTTCCGGAATCCCGGACGACCCGATCGCCGAACACGTCGCCGGGCTCGATCCCGCCATCGCCGCGAACAATCCGCAGGCCAGCACCACCGCCACCCCGAGCCCCCCGGGCACCCGATGCAGCCAGGTATGCAGCGCGTCGTACAGATCCTTGCCCGCCCGCGACTTTCCGATCGCGGCACCCTTGAGGATGAACAGCGGAATGGTCAGCAGGGTGATCGAGGCGAGTTCCTCATAGACATTCTGGGTGATGGTATCGAGCGACGCCGCTGGCATGAACAGCATCATGAACACCACCGCCACCGAGCCGAGGGCGAAGGCGATAGGTATCCCGGAGAACAGCGCGGCGATGGTGGCCCCGCCGTAGAGCAGCCCGATCTGCAGCGTATTCACGATTTCGGCCCCTTGATCGCCTGCAACCCCTGCTGCACCGCGAGCAGCGCCATTCCGGCGGCCATGCAGCCGTACGGAATCCACAACGGCGACCCCCAGGCCGACGGCGTCGTCTGCCCTTCCTCCCAGGCCTCGCGGAACAGTTCGAAACTCTTCAGCGCGAAATACGCGCAGAACACGCAGGCGATCACATCGGCCAGCCGCCGCCGCACCCGATCGACCCCGGCCGGCAGCACATGTCCGAGCGCATCGATCGCTACATGGCCGCGTCGCGCCTGGGTCCACCCGGCGGACGCAAAGGTCGCTCCGATCAGCAGCATTGCGGACAACTCATCCTGCCAGTCCGAGGCGATATGGAGGAAATACCGCCCGATCACCTCCCACGTCAGAATCAGCCCCGCCGCCGCAATGGCGAGCGAGGCCAGCACCGCAGTCAGGTCATTGAGTGCGGTGACCACACGCTGGACCTGCCCGAGCCCCCCCGCGCGCGGCACATCGGCCGGCGGCGGACCGGCGGCGGACGCCGCATCGATGCCGTGCGCCATGCTACGCCGGAACCGCCAAAGCGAGTTTCAGCAGCCCGGCACACGCGGCATTGCGGACGGCATAGTCCTTCCAGGCCGTCTCCTCGGCGATCGCCCGCCATTTGGCCAAGGCATCGGCGTTGAAATCCGCCACCTTGACGTTGGCCTTGGCATAGATGGTCGCGAGATCCTCGTCGTCCTGCTTGGCGGCCGCCAGCGCGAACGCCTCCTGCTCGGCGCCGACCTCGACGAGCACTTTCTGCTGGTCCGGCGTCAGCGCCTCGAAAATCGCCTTGGACATCAGCAGCGGCTCGAGCATGAACCAGAACGAGCCCTGCCGCCCCGTGGTGACGGACTTCGCGATTTCCTGCAGGCGGAAACTGATCAGGCTGGTCGAGGAGGTGACGGCGGCGTCGAGCGAGCCGGTCTGCATCGCCGCATAGATCTCGTCGGACGGCACCGACGAGATGATACCGCCGGCCGCCTTGAGCATCAGGTCCATCTCGCGCGATCCGCCGCGGATTTTCAGCCCCTTGGTGTCGTCCGGCGCAACCACCGTCCCCGCCCGGCTGGCGATGCCCCCGGCCTGCCAGATCCAGGTGAGGATTTTCACCCCCCGCTTGTCCAGCAGGTCCACCAGTTGCCGACCGATTTCGCCGGTCTTCCAGGCCATGCCCTGCGCGTAGGTGGTCACCAACCCCGGCATCAGCCCGATATTGACCTCCGGCACCTCGCCGCCGGCATAGGCCAGCGGGTAGAGGCTCATGTCGAGCGCGCCGCGGCGCACGGCGGAAAACTGCGCCACCGTCTTCATCAGCGACGAGCCCGGATAGAACTCGAAGGCCAGATCACCGTTGGTGCGCCTGGTCACCTCCGCCGCGAAACGCCGGGTCAGCCGATCCCGGAAATCGCCCTGCTCGATGGTCCCACCGGGGAACTGGTGGCTGATCTTGAGGGTCTTGCTTGCGGCGCGCGCGGCGGGCGCCCGCAGGATGCCGGGGGCGGCGAGCAGCCCCCCGAGCACGAGACGGCGAGTGGTGAACATGGTGCGGTTTCCTCCGATGTCACGATTCTGTGACTTCCGGATCAGCTAAGCATATCCCGGCGGCGGCGTCAGCCTCGGCCGCGCGGGCGCGCCGCAATCGGCGCCGGCGCGATCAGGGCATCGACGCCGGGCGCACGGGCGACCGTGCCGGCGCGGGCGAAGGCCTCGTGATTGGCCTCGATGCTGTCGGGATCATAGAGGTAGTTCACCATGATGCCCGCCGATTCCGCGAGGCCGCGCGGCGCGATGTTGCCGCGCCAGTTGATCCTTTCCAACCGCGCGCCATTGCCGAGATGGAACCGCGCAACCGGGTCGGCGGCGCTTTCGGTGAGGTAGCGCGCACACAGCATCATCAGTTCGTCGCGCCGCGAGTCCGTCGGGACCTCGTCCGGCAGTTCCGGAGCGTTCTCCTGCTTCGCCAGCCAGCGGCGGAACCCGGGAACCGGCGAGAGGGTCGCGAAACGGGTGATCTGGGGCAGCTCCGCCTTGAGCTCCTCGACCACCTGCTTGATCAGGAAATTGCCGAACGAGATGCCGCGCAGCCCGTCCTGGCAGTTGGAGATGGAGTAGAAGATCGCGGTATCGGCCGACGCCGCGCGGGCGCGCTGGGCGGGCTCGTCGGTATCGGGTGCCAGCAGGGGTTGCACCGCGTCGGCGAGGCCCTTGACCAGCGCGACCTCGACGAAAATCAGCGGCTCGCCGGGCAGCGCCGGATGGAAAAAGGCGAAGCAGCGGCGGTCGGCGGCAAGGCGGCGGCGCAGGTCGGACCAGCCGTCGATCTCATGGACCGCCTCATAGACGATAAGTTTTTCCAGTACCGCGGCCGGGGTGTTCCAGTCGATGCGACGGAGTTCGAGGAAGCCGCGGTTGAACCAGGAGGCGAACAGGTGACGCAGGTCGCTGTCGAGCGCCGCGAGGTCGGGCGTGGTGCGCAGGGCGGCGAGGAGTTCCTTGCGCAGCGCGACCAGGGCCGCGGTGCCGCCCTGGCCCTGATTGATCCGGCGCAGCAGCTCCTGGCGCGGCGGCTCGGCGATCTCGGAAAGACGCGCGACATTGGCCGGGCTGGGCTCGGCGAGGTAGGCGCTGGCGGCCTCGTGCAGGGCGGCCGGGTCGGGGAGGAAATGGGTCGAGACATGGCGGCAGAATTCCAGGCGCTCGGCGGCACTCAGTCCGCGCAGGACGCGCAGCAGTTCGCGCGCCAGGGCGGCGCCGGAGGCCTCGCCGCGGCCGGAGAGCAGGGCGGCGGCGAGTTGGCGGGCGCGCTCCAGCGGGTCGACACTGGCGGCGGGGACATCGGCGTAGGGCCGGCCGCGATCGGCGATCGAGCTCCACAGCCGTTCGATCCAGGCGAGCGGCGAGCGGGTCAGGGTCTGGTCGTTCATGGCACGCCTCGTCGGTGATGGCCGATGATAGCCGGTTCGGGGCCGTAGGTGGCCGATCAAGCAGGCATGGATAAGCGTTTTTTGCTTCTTTTTTGCAAAAAAGAAGGCCTGTTCTTTTTTGAAAAAAAGAACCAAAAAACTTCATCCGTTGGGTTGGGGTGCGTCATGTTCGAGTTGGTGCTGCGTGGCGATTGTGTGGTGACGCCGGAGGGGGTCGAGGCCTGCGATATCGGGATTGCAGGTGGCAAGATCACGGCCGTCGCCGAGCGCGGGAGCCTGACCGGCACACGGGTGATCGACCTCGCCGGGCGGATCGTGATGCCGGGCGGGATCGATCCCCATGTCCATTGTGACTGGCCGATGCCGTCCGGCGACGGCGGGGCGCCGGCGATGACGGAGCCGGCCGCGGTGGTGAGCCGGGCGGCGATCCATGGCGGCACGACGATGATGATCGACTTCGTGCGCTGCATCGAGGGCGACAGCGTGGCCGACGCCATCGCGCGGCGGGATGCGGGCTGGAAGGGCGCCTGCCACGTCGACTACGCGTTCCATCTGATGGTGGAGGGCGACATCGCGCCGGTGACGCTGGAACAAGTGGCGGCGGCGATCCGGGGCGGCCATCCGACGGTGAAAATCTTCACCACCGACATCACCCCCTCGCGCAAGGGTAGGATGGTGGATTTCGGCGATATCTGGGAGGTCTTCCAGGTGATCGCGGCGAACCGGGGCCTCGGCGTGATCCATGCCGAGGACAACGACATCGTCATGCACATGTACGCCAAGCTGTTCCGCGAGGGGCGGACGAGCTTCGTCAACATGGCGGAGGTGCATAATGCGTTGTCGGAGGATTTGTCGTTCCGCCGGGTGATAAGGCTGGCCGAGAGCGTGCGCGGCACCGCGCTCTATATGCCGCACACGTCGGCCGCCACGGGTGTGGCGGCGATCCGCGAGGCGCGGGCGAGGGGCGTGCCGATCTACGGCGAGAGCCTGCACCAGTACATGCTATACAATGCCGAGGACTACAAAAAGCCGAACGGGCAGATTTTCCACACCTATCCCTCGCTGAAATCGCCCTCCGACCAGGCGGCGCTGTGGGGCGGGACGCTGGATGGGGTGATCAACTGCATCGCCACCGACGAATTGTGCTGCACCCTGGCGCAGAAGACGCGCGGCGTGCGCATCGACGACACCACCGGGGGCAATGCCGGGGTCGAGCCGCGGGTGGCGCTGATGTACACCGAGATGGTGGGACGGCGCGGCTATTCGCTGCGCCGGTTCGTCGATCTGGTCTCGACCAATGCGGCGAAGATCATGGGCATGTATCCGCGCAAGGGCGCCATCGCCGTGGGGGCGGATGCCGATATCTGCGTGCTCGATCCGACGCGGCGCCGGGTGATCACGGCGGCAGACCTGCATGAGACCGACTACACGCCGTGGGAGGGCTGGGAGGCCCATGCCTGGCCGTGCCTCACGCTGCTGCGGGGCAAGGTGGTGATGCAGGACGGGGTGCTGACCGGGGATCTCGCGGACGGGCAATGGGTGGCCCGGACCATCGATCCCGCCATCATCGCCGGTCCCGTCCCACTTTGACCACCGAGGCCGAGCTGCGCAGCCTGCTGGTCGATTGCCTGGTGCTGTGGGAGGTCACGGGAGGCGTGATCGCCGGAGCTGATGGACTGCTGGTCGCCGGGCGCTGCGTGGTCCGGGGCGGGCCGGCGCCGACGCGCTGGTTCGTGACGGCGGACGGGCGAACCCGGCCGGTGCCGTCGGTGGTGGCGCTGCTCGCGGCGGTGCGCCGCGCGCTCGGGGTGGCACCCGGGGTGCGGGCGCGGGTCGGCGTCGGGGCAGGGCTGGGGTGACCCCCGTCGCGGTGATCACGGGGTTTCTCGGCAGCGGCAAGACGACGATGATCTCGCGGCTGCTGCGCGATCCCGGCTTCGCGCGCACGGCGGTGATCGTCAACGAATTCGGCGAAATCGCGCTCGATCACGCGCTGATCGTCGGCGGCGAGGAGACCCTCCTGCAGCTTTCCACGGGCTGCCTGTGCTGCGCCGTGCGAAGCGACCTGGTGGCGACGCTGCTCGATCTCGATGCGCGCCGGGTGGCCGGCGCGATCGCTTTCGAGCGGGTGCTGATCGAAACCTCTGGCCTCGCTGACCCGGCGCCGATCCTGCAGGCGCTGATGACCGATGCGGCGCTCGCCGAGCGCTTCGTGCTGGGGCGGGTGACCACGCTGGTTGACAGCCTGCTTGGCGCGGCGACCCTGGCCGGCCACGTCGAGGCGCGGCGCCAGCTGGCCTTCGCCGATCAGGTGGTGCTGACCAAGATCGACCTGGTGCCGCCGGCCGAGAGCCTGCTGGCGGCCATTGCGGCGGCCGCGCCGCTGGCGCCGGTGGGGATCGGGGCGCCGGACCCGTCGCTGCTGTTCGCGCCCGGCGCGGGGCTGCCGACCGACGCGATCGCGCGGCACACGGCGGGGCTGGCTGCCAGCCTGATCCGCCGGGTGGAAGCGGTGCCGGCCCTCGCGCTGACGCTGCTGCTGGAGGCCCTGGCGGAACAGTGCGGGGCGAAGATGCTGCGCTTCAAGGGGCTGTTCGACGTGGCGGAGGCCCCGGGGCGCCCGGCGGTGGTGCATGCAGTGCAGCATGTGATCTCGCCCGTGACCTTTCTCGACGCCTGGCCGGACGCGGACCGCACCAGCCGGGCGGTGGTGATCGGGCAGGGCATCCCGTCGCATTTCCCCGCCCGCCTGCTCGACGCGATCTGCGTCGAGGTCGCGGACGAAATGCGACGCGGTTGATCGCGACTCGCGGGATCGGCCAAACTGGGCGGATGCTCCATCGTCGTACCCTGCTGGCGGGCGTTCCGCTCGCCGCCGCCTCCCCCTCTTTCGCGGCGCCGCCGCCCGAGAGTTTTCCGAAATTCGTCGAGGCCGTGAAAGCCGAGGCGGCCAAGGCCGGCATTCGCCGGGCGACGCTCGATCGCGCCTTCAAGGGCGTGACCGTGAACCAGCGGGTGATCGAGCTCGATCGCAAGCAGCCAGAATTCACCCTGACCTGGGAGCAGTACCGCTCCCGCGTGGTCTCCGAGGGGCGGATCGCCAAGGGGCGGGAGTTGTTCGCCAAACACCGGGCGCTGCTGGCGCGGGTGAGCGCGCGCTATGGCGTCGGGCCGGAGCCGATCATGGGGATCTGGGGGCTGGAGTCGGACTACGGCGCCTCGACCGGCGGGTTCCATGTTATCGAGGCGCTGGCGACGCTGGCATGGGAGGGGCGGCGGGCAAAATTCTTCCGCGATGAACTGATGGATGCGCTGCGCATCATCGAGGCCGGCGACATCACGCCGGAGCGGATGATCGGCTCCTATGCCGGGGCGATGGGGCAGCCGCAATTCATGCCGGATTCCTACCTGAAATTCGCGGTCGATTTTTCCGGCACCGGCAAGCGCGATATCTGGAGCGACCCGGGCGACATTTTCGGCTCGGTGGCCAATTATCTGGCGAAATCGGGCTGGAGCGGGGCGCTGCCCTGGGGCGTGGCGGCGCGGCTGCCGGCGGGGTTCGATCCGGCGCTGGCTTGGCGCGAGCATCGCCGCAAAATCGCGGACTGGCAGGCGCTCGGGGTGCAGCCGGGGCGGCCGCTGGCGGCGGAGGCGATGGCGGCGGTGATCCTGCCCGGCGGCGCCGGGGGCGAGGCCTATCTCGCCTGCCATCCCAATTTTCTGGCGATACGGCGCTACAATCCGTCGGATTTCTACTGCATCTCGGTCGGGCTGATCGGCGAGCGGGTGACGGCGTGAGGCGCTGGGCGGCGCTGGCGCTGCTGGCCCTGCTGGCCGCCTGCAAGACCGCGCCGCCAGTCCCGGCGCCACGCTTCGTGGTCGGCGCGCCCTATCAGCTCGACGGGGTGTGGCGCTATCCGCGGGAAGATTTCGCGCTCAACGAGACCGCGCTGGCGATGGTCTATGAGCGCGGCAGCGGGCTGACCGCCTCGGGCGAGGCATTCGATGCCACCGCACTGGCCGCGGCGCATCCGACGTTGCAGCTGCCGGCGCTGGCGCGGCTGACCAATCTGGAAAACGGGCGGCAGATTCTGGTGCGGGTGAATGACCGCGGGCCCGCCAATGCCGCGCGCGGCATCGGCCTGACTCGCCGCGCGGCCGAACTGCTGGCGGCGCCGGGCACGACCGGTTTGCGGGTGCGGTTGCAGGTGATGGAGGCGGAGAGCCGGCGGATGGCGGGCGAGACGACGCCGCAGACGCCGCTGCCGACGGTCACGGTGGCGACGGCGCCGACCGGGGCGGTGCAGGCCGAGAGCCTCGCGCCGCCGCCGGGGAGCGGGCAATCCGGGCGCGGGCAGTCGGCCGCCGCGGCGGTCGCGGTCAAGGCGATGGCGACGCCGGAGGGAGCGGCGGCGGTGCCGCTGCGGCTGCCGGAGGAGGTCTGGCAGACGGCGCCGCGGCCGGGTCAGCTCGCCATCGAGTGCGGCGGGTTCAGCCGGCCGGAATACGCCAATCTGCAGCGCGAGCGGCTGGCGCGGCTGGGAGCCTATGTCACCACCGACTACTACGCGCCGCGCGAGCGGGCCTATATCGTGCGGCTCGGCCCCTTCCGGGACATCGCCAGCGCCGAGGCGGCGATGCGCCGCGCGCTGCCGCTGGTGCCGGATGCGCGGATTGTCGTGGAGTAGGTGCGGGTCTGGGCTAGACTAGACGGGCATGGACCGGGACGCGCGCCTGCGTTAGGTCCGGCCCAAAGGAGACCTGACGTGCTCGATCGCCGCAGCCTGCTGTTGACCGCCACGATGCTCACCGCGGCGAGCCCCGCGTTGGCGCAAGTGCCGCGCAAGCCGGTGCCGGCGAAACCGGCCGCGCCGGCGCGGCCGCGCAAGCCGGCCGAGCCGGGGCCGACCGGGACGCCGGCGAACACGCCGCTCGGGCCGCTCGACACGGCGGCGAAATACGCGGTGGCGCTGGATTTCAACACCGGGGCGACGCTGCTCGACAAGGACGCCGACGTCTCGATGACGC
Source organism: uncultured Rhodospirillales bacterium (assembly GCA_903928895.1). Classification (GTDB taxonomy): domain Bacteria; phylum Pseudomonadota; class Alphaproteobacteria; order Acetobacterales; family Acetobacteraceae; genus CAIYPH01. Next base: position 13,623 of record CAIYSR010000106.1, read on the forward strand.
CGTCGTCGATGACCAAGCTGATGACGGCCTATATCGTCTATTCGATGCTGCGGGCGGGGCGGCTGAAGCTGGACGCGGAACTGGCGGTGAGCGAACGGGCGTGGCGGATGGGCGGCTCCAAGATGTTCGTGCAGATCGGCACCCAGGTGAAGGTCGAGGACCTGATCCGGGGCATGATCATCCAGTCCGGCAACGATGCCTGCATCGTGCTGGCCGAGGGGATCGCGGGCTCCGAGGAGCAGTTCGCCGAGTTGATGAATGCGAAGGCCAAGGAGATCGGGCTCGAACGCTCGAGCTTCCGCAACAGCACCGGCTGGCCCCATCCGGAGCACCGGATGAGCGTGCGCGACATCGCCATCCTGGCGCGCCGCCTGATCACGGATTTCCCCGAGTACTACAAGTACGACGCGGAAAAAAATTTCAAATACAACAACATCGAGCAGGAAAATCGCAACACGCTGGTGCAGAAGGGGGTGGCCGACGGGCTCAAGACCGGCCACACCGACGATGGCGGCTACGGCATGGTGGTGAGCGCGCTGCGCCAGGGGCGGCGGACCATCGTGGTGATCAACGGGCTCGCTTCCATGCGCCAGCGGGCGGAGGAAGCGGAACGGCTGCTGGAGTGGAGTTTCCGCGAGTTCGAGAATGTCACCCTGTTCACCGCGGGCGACACGGTGGAGCAGGCGCCGGTCTGGCTCGGCACGGCGCCGCGGGTGCCGCTGGTCGGCGGGCGGGACCTGGTGGTGACGATGCCTCGGGGCTGGCGCAGCAAGGCGAAGGTGGCGATCGAATATGCCAGCCCGATCCCGGCGCCGGTGGTGCGGGGGACGACGCTGGGGCGCCTGTCGGTCACCGGGGCGGGGGTGCCGGATCTGTCGATGCCGCTGCTGGCGGGCGCGGACGTGGCGCGGCAGGGGCTGGCGAACCGGGCGCTGACGGTGCTGGGGCGCATGGTCGGCGGCGGCTGAGCGGGCGTGCGCGGGCGGTTCATCACGCTGGAGGGCGGCGAGGGCGGCGGCAAGTCGACCCAGGCGCGGCTGCTCGCGGATGCGCTGGCAGTGCAGGGCATCCCGGTGCTGCTGACGCGCGAGCCGGGCGGCTCGCCGGGATCGGAAATACTGCGAAATCTGTTGCTTGGCGGCGAAATCTCATGGTCGCCGCGCGCTGAGACGCTGCTGCATTTCGCCCATCGCGCCGAGCATGTGGAGAAGACCATCCGCCCGGCGCTGGCGGCCGGGATGTGGGTGGTGTGTGACCGCTTCGCCGACAGCACGCTGGTCTATCAGGGCTACGGCCAGGGCGCGGATCGGGGGGATATCGCGGTGCTTACGGAGATGCTGGGGCTGGTGCCGGATTTGACGCTGGTGCTGGATGTGCCGGTTGCGGTCTCGGTGGCGCGGCTGGCGCGGCGCGGCGGCGTGGCGGATCGCTACGAGAGCCTGGGGCCGGCGTTTTTCACCCGGATCCGCGAGGGGTTCCTAGACGTCGCGCGCGGGGCGCCGGAGCGCTGCGTGGTGTTGAGCGGGGAGCCCGCGCCCGAGGTGGTGGCGGCCTCCATCATCGATGTGGTGCGGCGGCGGCTGGAGGTGGCGTGAGCACGAAGGAGCCTCGTTCCAATCCGTTCCTGCGCGGCCATGAGGCGGCCGAGGCGCTGGTGGCCGAGGCGTTGCGCGGCGGGCGCTTCCACCATGCCTGGCTGATCACCGGGCCGCCCGGGATCGGCAAGGCGACGTTCGCCTATCGCTTCGCCCGGCGGCTGCTGGCGGGTCGAAGCGAGGGGGCGGGCGCAGGGGAGGGGGGGAGCCTGTTCCTGGCGGAGACCGATCCGGTGTTCCGCCGGGTGTCGGTGGGCAGCCATGCCGACCTGCTGACGGTGGAGCGGGAGATCAACGTCAAGACCAAGCGCATGCGGACCGAGATCGTGGTGGAGAATGCCCGCGAAATTCCGCATTTCATGCATCTGACGCCGGCCGAGGGGGGCTGGCGGGTGGTGGTGGTGGATGGGGCGGAGGACCTCAACCGCAACGCCGCCAATGCGCTGCTCAAGGTGCTGGAGGAGCCGCCGGCGCGGGCGGTGCTGTTGCTGACATGTTCCGCGCCGGGGCGGTTGTTGCCGACGATCCGCAGTCGGTGTCGCCGGCTTGGGCTGGCGCCGCTCGATGAGGCGGCGATGGGCGAGGTGCTGGCGGCCTATCTGCCCGGGCTCGACGGCGACGCGCGGGGGCGGCTGGTGACGCTGGCGGAGGGCTCGGTCGGGCGGGCGCTGGACCTGGCGGGCGGCGGCGGCGTGGCGATGGCGGATTTGGTGGGCGAGGTGCTGGCCGCGGTGCCGGACCTGCCGGTGCTGCGGGCGCATGAGGTGGCGGACAAGATCGGGCGCGACGAGGATGCGTTCTCGACCTTCATGGACCTGCTGCGCGCTGGCCTCGCGGCGGCGGTGCGCGACGCGGCGCGGGGGCGGGCGGACCCGGACCAATCGCGCCTGCTCGGCACGCGGCCCCTTGATGCCTGGGTCGACGTGTGGCACGCGCTTACGCGGCTGCAGGACGAGACCGAAGGCGCCCACCTGGACAAGCGCCAGGCGCTCGTCGCTGGCTTCGGGCTGCTGGCCGGAAAATCCGCGGGATTCCCATGAAACCAAAATACTACGTCACGACCCCGATCTACTACGTCAACGATGTGCCGCATATCGGCCACGCCTACACCACGCTGGCCTGCGATGTGCTGGCGCGCTGGAAGCGGCTGGACGGCTATGATGTGCTGTTCCTCACCGGCACCGACGAGCACGGCCAGAAGGTGGAAAAGGCGGCGGAGGCGGCGGGGATGAGCCCGCAGGCCTTCGTCGACAAGGTCAGCGTCGCCTTCCGCGAGATGGGCGCGGTGATGGGCATTTCCAACGATGACGCCATCCGCACCACGGAGCCGCGACACAAGGTGTCGAGCACGGCGCTGTGGCAGCGGCTGCTGGCGGCGGGGGATATCTATCTCGGCGGCTACGAGGGCTGGTACGCGGTGCGCGACGAGGCGTTCTACGACGAGGGCGAACTCACGACGCGCGCCGATGGCAGCAAGGTGGCGCCGTCGGGGGCGCCGGTGGAATGGGTGGTGGAGCCGAGCTATTTCTTCCGGCTTTCCGCCTGGCAGGACCGGTTGCTGGCGTTCTACGCGGCACATCCCGACTTCATCGCGCCGGAGAGCCGGCGCAACGAGGTGCTGAGCTTCGTCAAGGGCGGGCTGCGCGATCTCTCGATCAGCCGCACCAGCTTCACCTGGGGGATTCCGGTGCCGGGTGACGAGCGGCACATCATGTATGTGTGGCTCGACGCCTTGCAGAACTACGTGACCGCGACGGGCTGGCCCGACGCGGGCGCGGCGCGGGCGGGGTTCTGGCCCGCCGATCTGCACATGGTGGGCAAGGATATCCTGCGCTTCCATACGGTGTACTGGCCGGCGTTCCTGATGTCGGCCGGCCTGCCGACGCCGAAGCGGGTGTTCGCCCATGGCTGGTGGACAATCGAAGGCGAGAAGATATCGAAGTCGCTGGGCAATGTGGTGGCGCCGGCGGAACTCGTGGAGTCCTACGGGCTGGACGCGGTGCGCTTTTTCCTGCTGCGCGAGGTGCCCTTCGGCAATGATGGAAATTTCAGCCGCAAGGCCCTGGTTTCACGGCTTAATGTCGAGCTGGCCAACGATCTCGGCAATCTGGCGCAGCGCTCGCTCAGCCTGATCGCGCGCAACTGCGGGGGCGTGCTGCCGGCGCGCGGGGCGGCGACGGAGGAGGATGTGGCGTTGCGCGGCGCCGCCGAAGCGCTGCCGGCGCTGCTGCGGCAGCGGATGGACAGCCAGGCGTTCGGCGACGCGCTCGAGGATGTCTGGAAGGTGATCCGCGCCGGGAACGGCTATATCGACCGGCAGGCGCCGTGGGCGTTGAAGAAGACGGATGTGGTGCGGATGGGCCATGTGCTGCGGGTGCTGGCCGATGTGCTGCGGGTGGTGGCGACGGTGTTGCAGCCGGTGATGCCGGGGAGCATGGGCAAGATGCTGGATCAGCTCGGCGTGCCGAGCGAGGCGCGCGATCTCGCGGCGCTGGGGACCGCGTTGGCGGAAGGCACTGTGTTGCCGGCGCCGCAGGGCGTGTTTCCGCGGTTTGTCGAGGAGGCGTCGTAATCGTCTGATGTTGATCGATTCGCACTGCCATCTCGACTATTTCCAGGGCGACGATCGCGCCGGCGTGCTGGCGCGGGCGATGGCGGCCGGGGTGGGCGAGATGGTGACCATCGGGACCCGGCTCACCGAGTCCGCCGTCGTGCGGGGGATTGCCGAGGCGAATCCGCTGGTGTGGTGCACCGTGGGGGTGCATCCACACAACGCAGCGGAGCATCCGGTGCCGACACCGGAAGCGATCGCGGCGGAGGCGGATCATCCCAAGGTGATCGGCATCGGGGAAAGCGGGCTCGACTACTTCTATGACAAGGCGCCGCGGGATGTGCAGCGGGAGAGTTTCCGCGCCCATATCCGCGCCGCGCGGCTGGCCGGGTTGCCGCTGGCGATCCATGCGCGGGATGCGGATGACGATATCGCCGGCATCCTGCGCGAGGAGTATGCGCAGGGGGCGTTCGACTTCCTGCTGCATTGTTTTTCTTCGACCCGGAGTCTGTGCGAGGCGGCGCTCGGGCTGGGCGGGTATGTCAGCTTTTCCGGCATTTTGACCTTTCCAAAATCCCAGGAAATCAGGGACATCGCGCGGGATGTTCCCAGGGAGCGGCTGCTGGTGGAGACGGATTCGCCGTATCTCGCGCCGGTGCCGTTCCGGGGTAAGCGCAATGAACCCGGGTATGTCGGCCATACCGCGCGGGTGCTCGGCGAGATCCATGGGCTTGATCCGGAGGGGATCGCGGCGCTGACGACCGCGAATTTCCGGCGGCTGTTCCCGAAGACCGCCTGATGCGCGTCACCCTGCTCGGCACCGGCGGCTCGGCAGGGGTGCCGATGATCGGGGGCGCCGATGGTGCCGGCGAGTGGGGGGTGTGCGATCCGACCGAGCCGCGCAATGTGCGGAGCCGGTCCAGCATCGCGATCGACGACGGGGCAGGGGGGGTGTTGCTGGTCGATACCTCGCCGGATATGCGGACCCAGCTGCTGCGGGCGCGGATCGGGCGGGTCGAGGCGATACTTTATACGCATGCGCATGCGGACCACGTGACCGGGCTCGACGATGTGCGGCTGCTCAACCGCAGCGCCGGGCGGCCGGTGGATGCGTTCGGGACCCAGGCGACGCTGGACGAACTGGTCGCCCGCTTCGGCTACGCGTTCCGGCCCTGGCAGCCCCCGCATTTCTTTCGCCCGGTGCTGGTGCCGCGCGTGGTGGCGAGCGATGCAACCCTGGCGGTGGGCGGGCTTTCGGTGCGGCTGTTCGAGCAGGATCATGGCTACACGCGCTCGCTCGGGCTGCGGATCGGCGGGTTCGGCTATTCGACCGATGCGGTCGGGCTCGACGCGGCGGCGTTCGCGGCGCTGCAAGGGGTGGATACCTGGGTGGTCGGCTGTTTCCAGCGCGAGGTCCACACCACCCATGCCTGGCTCGACCGGGTGCTGGAATGGGTCGCGCGGGTGCGGCCGCGCCGCACGGTGCTGACCCATATGGGGGTCGACATGGATTGGGACTGGCTGTGCGCCCATCTGCCCGCGGGGATCGAGCCGGGATTCGACGGGATGGTGCTCGACATCGCCGGCTGAAGCCTGCGAGCATGGCGCCAGGAGGGCCCCGCGCCATGGACCAGGTCACGACTTCGCTGCACCCGCTCGATCCGCTGTCGATGACGGAGATGGCCGAGGTCGGAGGCCTGGTGCGGGCCCATCGCGGGTTCAGCGACACGATGCGGTTCACTGCGACGGAGTTGCGCGAGCCGGCGAAACCGGTGGTGCTGGCGTGGCGGCCGGGGCAGGCGGTGGTGCGGGCGGCGCGCTCGGTGCTGCTCGATACCGCAACGGGGGACGTGATCGAGGTGGTGGTCGATCTCAATGCCGGGGTGGTGGCGTCGTGGGAGCGGATGCTGGGGGAGGGGCAGCCGGGGATCATCTACGACGAGTTTCTGCGGGTGGGGGAGATCGTGAAGTCCGATCCGGCCTGGTGCGCGGCGGTGCTGCGGCGGGGGCTGGTGGAGGCGGATTTGGCCCTGGTGCAGGTGGACCCGTTTTCGGCGGGGAATTTCGGCTATCCGGAGGAGCTGGGCAGGCGGCTGGTGCGCGCGGTGGCATATTGGCGCGGGGATATGGCGGATAACGGCTATGCGCACCCGATCGAGGGGGTGGTGGCGGTGGTGGATTTGATTGCCAACCGGATTCTGACGCTGGTGGATGATCCGGTGGCGATTCCGGTGCCGCGGAAGAAGCGGAATTATGGGCGGGCGGATTTGCCGCCGCCGCGGACGGATTTGAAGCCGTTGTCGATCGTGCAGCCGGAGGGGCCGAGTTTCGCGACCGACGGGTGGGAGGTGCGGTGGCAGAACTGGCGGTTCCGGGTGGGGTTCACGCCGCGCGAGGGGCTGGTGCTGCACCAGCTCGGGGTGTCCGGCCGGCCGGTGATTTATCGGGCGAGCGTGACGGAGATGGTGGTGCCGTATGCCGATCCGACCACCAATCACTACTGGAAGAATGCCTTCGATGCGGGCGAGTATGGGCTGGGGAAGCTGGCGAATTCGCTGGAACTTGGATGCGATTGCAAGGGGTTGATCCGCTATTTTGATGTTCCGTCTTTGGATGACAACGGCGTGCCGGAATTGATGAAGAATGCTGTGTGCATGCATGAGGAAGACTATGGAATCCTCTGGAAACACTATGAAATGCGCAATGGTATCCGGGAGGTTCGGCGATCCCGGCGACTGGTGATCAGTTTCTTCGCGACGGTGGGGAACTACGATTACGGGTTCTATTGGTACCTATATCAGGACGGGACGATCCAGCTTGAGGGGAAGTTGACCGGGATCATCCAGACCGCGGCGGTGGCGCCGGGGGCGGCTTATCCGTGGGGCGGCATGGTGGATGCGGGGTTGGGCGGGCCGACGCATCAGCATTTCTTCAATGCTCGGCTGCATATGGCGGTGGATGGCGAGGGCAACACGGTGAGCGAGCACGAGTTCGTGCCGCGGGCCTGGGGGGCGGACAATCCGCATGGCAATGCGTTCGATGTGACGAGCCGGGTGCTGGGCCGCGAGCGCGATGCGGCGCGGGAGGCGGATGGGCGGACCGGGCGGTATTGGAAGATCAGCAATCCGAACCGGGTGAACAGCGTGGGCAATGCGCCGGCCTACAAGCTGGTGGTGACGGCGAGTCCGTTGCTGCTGGCGCAGGAAGGCAGCTCGGTGCGGGCGCGGGCTGGGTTCGCGACCAAGCATGTGTGGGTGACGCGCTACGATCCGGCGGAGCGGTTTGCCGCCGGCGAGTATCCGAACCAGCATCCGGGCGGCGATGGGTTGCCGAAATTCGTGGCGGCGAACCGAGTGATCGAGAACAGCGATGTCGTGGTGTGGCACACGTTCGGCCATACGCATGTCTGCAAGCCAGAGGATTTTCCGATCATGCCGGTGGAGTATGTGGGGTTCATGCTGAAGCCCAACGGGTTCTTCGAGGCGAACCCGGCGTTGGATTTGCCGGATGATGGCGGGCATAGCGCGCTGGATGGCGGGGCGCCGGCGTGCTGTTGTGGCTGATTTGGCCTGGGTCTGTTTTTTCCATAATATTCCTTCTGCGATAGTTGGATGAGAATGGTGTGGGTTGGCTCTGGCGCAGCGTTGCGTCACGGCGCCCGCTTCGGTCCACGCGCGTCCCTCACCCGGCGCTCCAATTCGGCCCGGTCCACGGCCGTCAGCTTGCTCCGAACCGGTCCGGCAAACCCTGGCACTTTTGCCGGATTGCTGTTTCGCGGCAGAAACTTGGGACATCCGTAGGAGTTATGTCCGTGCGGGGGCGCCTGTAAATATCGCACCCCTCCGCAGCTTCGAAAGCGGAAGACCTGCACATGACGCGCTTGCCGAAGAAACCTGTTGTCCTGCTGGCCTCGACCTGTTGGTGGGACTGGGTTCCGGTGCTCGCGCTGGGACTCGCCGAGGCGGGATGTGACGTGTCCGCCATCCATCCGGATCGCGGCCATGGGCTGGAGGCGGTGGACGCGATCAAGCAGAGGTTTGTCTATCGGCCTGACAATCCGATGCAGGCGCTGCGCGAGGCGATCGGCCGGGTGCGGCCGGACCTCATCGTGCCGTGCGATGACCGGGCTGTTCTGCACTTGCAGCACCTGCACGCGCTGGAGGACGTGGCCGGCCCCGCAGGTGCAAGCGGGGATCGGCCGCGGAGCGAACTGGCGGCGTTGATCGAGCTGTCACTGGGGGATGCCGCCGGCTTTGGGACGGCGCAATCGCGCCACAAGCTGATCTGTTTGGCCCGTGCGATGGGCATTGCAGCGCCGGCGACCGGTGAGCTGCGCACTGCGCCGGATGTCGATGCGTGGATGGCAACCCATGGCCTGCCCGCGGTGTTCAAGATCGACGGAAGCTGGGGCGGCGATGGCGTGATCGTCGTGCGCACGCGGCAAGCGGCACATGCGGCGTTTGCGCACCTGTCGCGTCCGTGCAGCCTGTGGTTCGCGGTGGAGCGGGCCTTCGTCAACCGGGACAAATATTGGCTGGCGGAGTGGCGGAACCGGCCGGCGCGGCGGGTCAGCGCGCAAAGCTATATCGAGGGACGCCCGGCGAATGCGGCTGTGTTCTGCTGGAAGGGACAGGTTCTCGCCGGGATTTCGATGGAGGTGCTGCAGACCCGCTATCGCAATGGCCCGGCGACGATCGTGAAACAGGTGGATCGGCCGGAGATGCTGGAGGCGGCCCGGACTCTGGCGGCCGGGATGGGGATGTCGGGATTTTTCGGGCTGGATTTCGTGATCGAGGCGCGCAGCGAGGTGGCGCAACTGATCGAGATGAATGCACGGCCGACGCCCTCGTGTCATCTGCGGCTCGGCCCTGGTCGCGACCTGGTCGGCGCGCTGGTGGCGCAACTCTCGGGCCAGGCGGTGGCGCCGCGCTGCATCACGCAGGCCGAGGTGATCGCCTATTTCCCGGATGCCGGACAGGCAAAGGCAGGTTCCCGGGACGGCGCGGCGATTCCAGCGGGGGCATATCGCGATGTTCCAAGCGCGGCGCCGGCGCTGGTTGCGGAACTGCTGCGTCGGCCCTGGCCGACGCGCGGCCTGGTGGCACGCGGGTTCCTGTTCATGTCGTGTTTTTTCCGATGGGAGGGGGCGCCGAGCCGGTGGGCGACATGGTGGCTGTCACTGCGCGACTGGGGTCGGACGGCGGGCACCTCGCGAGGACGCAGACGGTGAGTCACGTCCAGCGCCCCAATCGCGGTTGAAATCGTCCATCTTTATTCACGATTTGAAAATTCCCCCACATTCCTTGCGCGCCGTTCGACCACGCAGGCTTCCGGTGTGGTCCGCGTGCGCGCCTGAACAGGTGAAACAGCAATGGCCCATACGAATATCGTCATCGTCGGAGCCGGGCCATACGGCCTCGCCATCGCGGCGCATCTCCACGCCAGGCGCGTACCGTTCCGCATCTTCGGTTCGCCGATGCTCAGCTGGTCCGCGCACACGCCGAAGGGGATGCACCTGAAATCCGAGGGTTTCGCCTCCAATCTCTATGCGCCCGGCGATGCCTTTCCGCTGTCCCGCTACTGCGCGGACCACGCCATCCCCTACGCCGATGTCGGATTGCCCGTCAGCGCCGAGACCTTTGTCGAGTATGGGCTGGACTTCCAGCGACGCTACGTGCCGAATCTGGAAGATCGACAACTCGTCGCGCTCGCGCAGTCCGGCGCGGCGTTCGACCTCGCGTTCGACGATGGCGAGCGGCTGACCGCCGAGACCGTCGTGCTCGCCACCGGGCTGGGTGCCCATGCCAGGATGCCGGCAGAATTGGCGGGATTGCCACGCGACAGGGTCTCGCATAGTTGGCAGTGCGGCGGCCTCGACCAGCACGCCGGCAGGCAGGTCGTCGTCATCGGATCCGGCGCATCGGCACTGGATTGCGCGGCGACCCTGTTGCAGGGCAACGCGGAGGTCTCGGTGCTGACCCGCAGCGACGTGATCAATTTCCATTCCCCGCCCGCCGATGGCCGGCGTTCCCTGCGTGAGATGCTGTTCTGGCCGCGCACCGGACTTGGGCCGGGATGGGCTTCCATGGCCAGTTGCAAGGGGCCGCGCCTGATCCACGCGCTGCCGGAACGCACCCGGCATGATTTCGTCCGCCGCCATCTCGGCCCCGCGCCGTGCTGGTTCGTCCGTGATCAGGTCGTCGGCCATGCAAGTCTTCACACCGGTGTCAGTCTGGCAGGCGCCGAGATGGCCGGTGGGCGCGTTCAACTGCATAGCACGCGGGCGACAGGCGAAGCCGTGGTGCTCCATGCCGACCATGTCCTCGCGGCCACGGGCTTCGAGGTTGACCTGCGCAACCTGGCGTTTCTCTCGCCGGGCCTGCTCGGCAGGCTGCGTATGGAGGACCACAAGCCGGCGCTGTCGTCGAATTTCGAAAGCTCGGTTCGCGGGCTGCACTTCGCGGGGCCGGCGTCGGCCGCCAGTTTCGGGCCTCTGCTCCGCTTCGCCTATGGCGCCCGATTCGCCGCCCGACGCATCGCCCGCCACCTCGCGTGACTGCCTCCCCAAGCGGCAAAGTTTTTGGTTCTTTTTTTCAAAAAAGAACCGCTTCCTTCCTCAGTTCGTCAGCCCCTCCGCCGAAAGCGTCGCCTGCACCGCCGGCCGGGCCATGACGAGGCGGAAATGGGCGCCAACGTTCGGCAGTGCCGTGGCCGGGTTCGGGTGCTTCGCGGTCCAGCCGGTGAGCATGGCGAGGAACAGGTCGGCCGCGGAGAAGCGGTCGCCGAGGAGGTAGGGCCCCTGCCCTAGCGCCACGTCGATCCGGGCAAAGATGGTGTCGATGCGACGCAGCGCGGTGGCTTTGACGTCGGGCACCGCGACCGGGTCGGTGACGTGGCGGTCGGGGTAGGCGCGGATCAGGATTTCGGGCTGCGGCGTGTTGGTGAGGTGGATCATCCATTGGTAGAAGCGCGCGCGCTCGGGGGTGCCAAGCGGGGGTGCCAGGCCGCATTCGGGGTGGCGATCGAGCAGATGGAGGGCGATGGCAGCGGTTTCGCTCAGGACCAGGTCGTCGTCGACGAGGACGGGGATGGTGCCGTTGGGATTGAGGCGGAGGTAGTCGGGGCTGCGCTGGGCATTTTGTTTGCGGTCGACCAGGCGGAGTTCGAAGGGGATGCCGAGTTCGCGCAGCAGCATGTGGGGGAAGGTGCTGGCGTTGTCGGGGTAGTAGTAGAGGGCGACCGGAGGGGGCGTGGTATTGGTGCGGGCGCGGTAGGCGGACCAGACGGCGCCGGGGTCGAGGGCCGCGATGCTGGCGGCCTGGGCGTCGGTTTCGACGGCGGTGGAGAGGTAGTGGTGCCGGGTCCAGGCGATCGGGCCGGCGTGGCCGGCGAGTTTGGCCAGGGCAGCGATGAAGGTGCCGGTGCGGCCGATGCCGGCTTTGCAGCCGATGTAGATGGGGGCTTCGGGGAGGGCGAGGAGGGCCGCCAGGGTGTCGTGGAGTTGGGGCTGTGTGGGGGCGGTGAAATCGGGGAGGTCGAGCGTGATGGTGGCGTTGGGGCGGTTGGGGTTCTCGGGGTCGAGGCAGAGGCCGATCCCCTGCCCTGTCCAGGTGGCGAAAGGACCGCCGACGATGCGGCGGTCCTTGCCCATGAGGTTGAGGGTTACGGCGCCGTTCAACGGTCGGCCCCGAAGAAGAACGGATGAAGTTTTTTTGTTTCTTTTTTTTCAAAAAAAGAAAGCGCTTCTTTTTTGAAAAAAAGAAACAAAAAACTTTTATCCATTAAGGGGTTTACTCTGCGTCGACTTTCATTTCGCCGAGGTAGGCTTCGCGGATCAGGGGGTTCGCCTCGAGTTCCCTTGCGTTGCCTTCCAGCACCACCACGCCGGTCTGCAGGACATAGCCGCGATGGGCGATCGAGAGGGCCATCGAGGCGTTCTGCTCCACCATGAAGATGGTGGTGCCCTGCTTGTTGATCTGGGTGATGATGTCGAACACGGTCTCGACGAAGAGCGGCGACAGACCCATCGAGGGCTCGTCCATGCAGAGCAGGCGCGGGCGGGCCATCAGCGCGCGGCCGATGGCGACCATCTGCTGCTCGCCGCCCGAGAGGGTGCCGGCGATCTGGTTGCGGCGCTCCTTCACCCGCGGGAACAGGCTGTAGACGCGATCGAGGTCCTCGTCGAAATCGGGGCCGCGCTTGCGCGTATAGGCGCCCATTTCGAGGTTCTCGAACACCGTCATGCGGGGGAACAGGCGTCGCGCCTCCAGCACCGGGGCGATGCCGCGCATCACGCGTTGCGCCGGGGAGAGACCGTCGATCTTCTCGCCGTCGAAGGTGACGCTGCCGGTGGTCGGCTTCACCACGCCCATGATGGTCTTCATGGTGGTGGACTTGCCGCAGGCGTTACCGCCGAGCAGCGCGATGATCTCGCCGCGCTGGATCTGATAGCTGACGTTCTTCAGGGCGTGCAGATCACCGTAGTAGGTGTTGACCCCGGCGAAATCGAGCAGGATGTCAGGTTCAGCCATTGGCGGTCTCCTTCGCCGCGTCCTGCGCCTCGATCTTGGCGCGGTGGGCGCGGCCGAGATAGGCGGTCAACACCTCCTCGTTGCGCTGCACCTCGTCGGCCGTGCCCTCGGCGATGACATCGCCATGGTCGAGCACGGTCACGCGATTGGCCAGGCGGGTGACGACGTCGAGCTTGTGTTCGATGATCAGGATGGTGAGGCCCATGGCATTGAGCTCACCGATCTGCTCGGCCAGTTCCAGGGTCTCGTTGGGGTTCATGCCGGCGGTGGGCTCGTCGAGCAGCAGGATGCGCGGGCGTGAGGCGAGTGCGCGGCTGATCTCGACGCGGCGGCGGTTGGCGTAGGACAGGCCCGCGACGGTGTGGTTGGCGCGCGGGGTGAGCCGGTTGCCGAACAGGCCGAGGATGTCGAGCGCCTTGCGCAGCGCCCCCTGCTCCTCCGCCCGCGCGCTGGGCGGGCGGAAGATGGCGCCGAAGGGGAGTGTCTTGAGCCGGCAATGCTGGCCGACCAGGACGTTTTCGAGCACGGTCAGCTTGGGGAAGAGGCGGATGTTCTGGAACGTGCGGGCCACGCCCCGGGCGAGAACCTCGTCCGGACGCAGGCCGATCAGCTCATGGCCCTCGAACTTGATGCTGCCCTCGGACGTTACCAGCCCGGTGATGGCATTGAACAAGGTGGACTTGCCCGAGCCATTCGGGCCGATCACCGCGATCACGCCGCCGGCGGGAATGGTGAGGTTGACCTTGTTGAGGGCGACGAGGCCGCCGAAGCGAACGGTGACGTCCTTGATCTCGAGCGCGTTGCCGGTGCCCGGGTGCCATTTCTCGATGCGGTCGACATTGACGAAGCCGCCACGCTTCACGTCGGCGTGCTGCTCCTCCATCTCGAGTTTGGGCTGGGCACGGGTGGCCGGGATCAGGCCCTCGCGGCGGAACAACATCATGATGACGATGATCACGCCGAAGAACATCTGGGTCCACTGCACCAGATCGGCGCTCATCAGGAAGTCGCTGCCGACGGTCTCGCCGATGGCACGGATGACGTCGGTCGTGCGCGGAAGGATCCAGGTTTGCAGGAGTTGCAGCAGGGCGGCGCCGACCACGACGCCCCAGACGCTGCCCATGCCGCCCAGCACCACCATGACGATGAGCATGGAGGAGACCGAGAAGTTGAACATCTCGGGCGTTGCCACCTGCAGCTTGGAGACGAAGAAGACGCCGGTGAAGCCGGAGAACGAGGCGCCGATGGCGAAGGCCAGCAGCTTGAAGTTGCGCAGGTTGATGCCCATCGCCGAGGCCGCGGTTTCATCCTCGCGGATGGCCATCCAGGCGCGGCCGATGCGGCTGTCGCGCAGGCGGATGGAGGAGAAGATCAGGATCGCCACCAGCGCCATGCCGACATAGTAGTACGGCGTGGCATTGACGCCGAAGCTGTAGCCCTCGAAGCCGAACCAGGCCGGGATGGTCGGGCCTTTGACGCCGTTGAGGCCGGCGGCACCGTTGGTGATGCTCTCGGCGTTGCGCGCCACGATGGGCACGATTTCGCCGAAGCCGAGCGTGACGATGGCGAGATAATCGCCGCGCAGCCGCAGGGTGGGGGCGCCGAACAGGACGCCGAACAGGCCGGCCACCAGGGCGCCGGTGGGCAGCGCGAGCCAGAAGCTCATGGTGAAGTGGACGAGGTCCCCTCCCCCCTGGTTGATCTTCTCGACCAGGCCGACCGCGGCGAGCGGTTCCCAGCCGGAGGACCAATGCGGCATCACCTGATAGGCGGTGAAGATGCCATAGTAGTAGGCGCCGATGGCGAAGAAGGCGGCGTAGCCGAGGTCGAGCAGGCCGGCGAAGCCGACCACGATGTTGAGGCCGAGCGCCAGCGTCGCGTAGGACATGGCGTTGGCGATGGTGTCGATGTTGCTGTCGTCGTCGGTCAGGAATGGATAGATCGCGAAGGCGACGGCGACGAGGATGGTGGCCCAGCCCTGGCGTTTTTGCTGACTCCAGCTGGCGAAGGGGCGGGCGAGGATATCGGTGACGGCCATGACGCGCCCTCCTACGACTTGTTGGGGGCCTGTCGGCCAAGCAGGCCGGCGGGGCGGAAGACGAGAACGATCACAAGGATCGAGAAGATGATGACATCGGCCCAGGCCTGCCCGATGAGCTGGCTGGAGCCGGCCTCGATGAGGCCGATCAGCACGCCGCCGAGCATCGCGCCGGGCACGTTGCCGATGCCGCCGAGGACGGCGGCGGTGAAGGCGCGCAGACCGGCGGAGAAGCCCATGTCGACCTTGGCGTAGTTGTAGTAGAGGCCGAAGATCAGACCGGAGGCGCCGGCGAGGGCGGAGCCGATGAAGAAGGAGAGGCCGACGACGTTATCGACCTCGACGCCCATCATGCGGGCGGCCTCTGGGTCCTGCGCAGTGGCGCGCATGCCCTTGCCGAGCTTGGTGAACTGCACGAAGTAGGTCAGCCCCAGCATCAGCACGATGGTGATGCCCCAGATCAGCACGTCGCGCAGGCGCAGCGTGGCCTCGCCGAAATGCCAGCTCACCGAGGGGAGCGGGTTGGCGAAGTTGCGGGTGTCACCGCCGACACCGATCAGGATGATATTGAACAGGATGTAGGAGACGCCGATCGTCAGGATCATCGCCGCCGGGCCGGTCACGGCGCGCAGCGGTCGCAACAGCAATCGTTCGATGCCGACGCCGATCATGCCGGTGCTGAACATCGTCACCACGAAGGCCACGAGGATCACCGCGACCAGCGGCAGGCCGGAGAGGATGACGTTCTGGCCATCCAGGCCCATCAGCCGCAGCACGCCCAGCGCGATGAAGGCGCCGACCATGAAGACGTTGAAATGCGAGAAGTTGATCAGTTCCATGATGCCGTAGACGAGCGTGAAACCGAGGGCCAGCAGCGAATACATCGCGCCGAGGTTCAGCCCGTTGATCAACTGTTGCAGGAAAAGTTCGCCAGACGTCATACCAAGTCCCCAAAAGGCAAATCCGCGGGCGGTGCAGGAAGGTCGACCACCCCGGTGGGCCGGATCAGCTGATCCGGTGCAAGGTTCGCGGCATCAAAAGGCCCGGGACGGGTGAACCGTCCCGGGCCCCTGAGCCAGGGCGTGAGCCCTCAGGACATCGGCGCGATGCCGATGTAGGCGAACTGATCGTCCATGTTGTCGAGCGGCTTGGACGCGTCCTTCTTGACCTGGAAGACAGAGATGACCTTGTTCTTGAGGTCGCCGTTCTCGTCGAACTCCACCGGGCCGATCAGCGAGTTGGCCATGCGGACGGATTGCAGGCCATCGCGGACGGTGTCGCGGGTCACCGGCTTGCCGGCGGCCTGGAGCACCTTCACGGTCTCGATGATGGCGCGGGCTGCGACATACATGGTGAGCGTGTAGTCATCCGGCGAGCCCTTGAAGCGCGCGTTGAAGCGGTCCGAAAACTCCTTCATCTTCTTGTCGCCGTCGTCCTTGTGGGGCGAGGCGTTGGAGGCATACCAGCCGTCGGCGGCGGGGAAGCCGGCGCCCTTGAGCAGCTCGACGCCATAGATGCCGTCGCCGCCGGCCTTCACGATCTTGGGCAGGATCTCATAGACCTGCTTGGCCAGCTTCACGCCGGCCTGGCCGACTCCGCCGTAGTAGAGGCCATCAGCGTTCAGCGACTTGATCTTGGTCAGCACGGCCGAATAGTCGGCGGCCTTCGGGTCAAGACGGTCACGGCCGAGGACCTTGAGGCCGAGCTCTTCGCAGCGCTTCTGGAAGCTGTCGGCGATGCCGACGCCGTAGGCGCCCGAGTCGTCCAGGATGTAGACGGACTTGATGCCGACGGTCTTGGCCAGGAAGTTGGCCATGTTCGGCCCCTGGTAGGCATCGGTGGTGACGGTGCGGAAGTAGACGGCCTTGCCCTTGGGGCGATACTGGGCGGCGAACTTCGGGTCCGTGATGTCCGGGTTGGTGGACGACGGGGTGATGATCGCGAGGTTGCCTTCCGAGAGGATCGGCGACATCGCCTTGCCGGCGCCGGACATCTGCGGGCCGAGAGCGGCGATGAAGCCCTTGTCGGAGACCATCTTGCGGGCGTTGGTGGCGGCCTGGGCCGGGTCGTACTGGCCGGCGGTGGCGGTGCCGTCGTCAAATTTCACGAGATCGAACTTGATCCCCGGGACCTCGCCGTATTTGTTGGCGTCTTCGAAGGCGAGGATGGCGCCGTTGCCGACGCGGATGGCGGATTCGGAATCCGCACCCGTGAGCGACAGATCCATACCGACCTTGACGGTCTTGTCGGCGGCCTGGGCCCCCTCGGTGACCGCGAACGTGCCGGCCGCGGCGATGCCGGCGGCGGCCTTGAAGGCTGAGCGACGCGAAATCATGTATTAGTCTCCCTGTTTTGGCAGTCGTGCGGACGCGTCTTGTGACAGAACGTGCCACGGACACCGAACCATGAATGGGTCATGTCCCCGAGGCAAGCCTGCTTCTTGCTTGACGCAGAGGCAAAACCACTCCTGGCGACATAACGCAAGCCCCGTGCCACGCGATGCCCCCCTTTGCGGCGGGCGGGGGCGTGGTAGATAGCCCGCCATGGCCCCTCCCCTGCTCAGTCTACAGGATATCCGCCTCACACTCGGCAGCGCGCCGCTGCTGAGAGGCGCTGAATTATCGGTCAGCCCCGGTGATCGGGTCTGTCTGGTCGGACGGAATGGCTCAGGAAAGTCCACTTTGCTTAAAATTGCGGCAGGTCTGCTCCAAGCGGATGCAGGAGTTCGTTTTTTTCAGCCGGGCGCCACAATTCGCTACCTTCCCCAGGAGCCGGACCTCGGCGGATTCGCGACGACCGGGGATTTCGTGCATGCCGGTCTCGGCCCGGCCGACGACCCGTACCGCGCGGCGGCGCTGATGGACGCGCTGGGGCTCGATGGTGATGCCGATCCCGGTCATCTGTCCGGTGGGGAGGCCCGCCGCGCCGCCCTGGCGCGGGCGCTGGCGCCTTCGCCCGACGTGCTGCTGCTCGACGAACCCACCAACCACCTCGACCTGCCCGCCATTGCCTGGCTTGAGGCGGAATTGGCGTCGCTGCGCGCGGCGATGGTGTTGATCAGCCATGACCGCCGCCTGCTCGAGGCGCTGTCGCGAAATATCGTCTGGATCGACGGTGGCGCCACCCGTCGGCTCGACCGCGGGTTCGCTCATTTCGAGGCCTGGCGCGACGAGACGCTGGAGAACGAGGCCCGCGAGAAGCAGAAGCTCGGGCGCAAGCTGGTGATGGAGGAGGATTGGCTGCGCTACGGCGTGACCGCCCGGCGCAAGCGCAATGTCCGCCGGCTCGCCGCCCTGCATGATTTGCGCGACAAGACCCGGCAGAACAAGATCCAGGCCGGCAGCCTCAAGCTCGCGAGTTCCGAGGGCGACCTTTCGGGCAAGCTGGTGGTGGTGGCGGATGATGTCGGCAAGTCCTATGGCGAGCGGGCGATCGTCAGCGGGTTGACGATGCGGGTGCTGCGCGGGGACCGGCTCGGCATCGTCGGCGCCAACGGCTCCGGCAAAACCACCCTGCTGTCGTTGCTCACGGGGGCGATGGAACCCGATGAGGGACAGATCAAGCTTGGCTCGAACCTCGAGATGGTCACGCTCGACCAGCGCCGCGAGAGCCTCGATCCGGCGATGACGCTGGCCGATACGCTCACCGGCGGGCGTTCCGACACGGTGATGGTCAACGGTCAGCCACGCCATGTGATCGGCTACATGAAGGATTTCCTGTTCGGCCCCGAGCAGGCGCGCACCCCGGTGGGCGTGCTGTCCGGGGGCGAGCGCGGGCGGCTGACGCTGGCGGTGGCGCTCACCCGGCCCAGCAATCTGCTGGTGCTGGACGAGCCGACCAACGACCTCGACCTCGAGACCCTCGAACTGCTGCAGGAGATGCTGAGCGAGTATCCCGGCACCGTCCTGCTGGTCAGCCATGATCGCGATTTCCTCGACCGGGTCTGCACTTCGGTGATCGCCACCGAGGGCGACGGACGCTGGATCGAGTATGCCGGCGGCTATTCCGACATGCTGGCGCAGCGCGGCCCACCACGGCTTGCCGCAGGGCCGGCGGCGAAGGTGAAGTCGGTGCAGGCGCCCGCCGCGCCGGCGACCGCCTCGAAGAAGATGACGTTCAAGGATAAGCACGCGCTGGAGACGCTGCCCCGGCAAATCGACAAGCTGCTGGCGACAATCGACAAGCTGCGCGCCGCTTTGGCCGATCCGAACCTGTATGGGCGCGATCCTAAGCTGTTCACCAAAGGAACGGACGCGCTGGCGAAGGCGGAGACCGATCTGGCGCAGGCGGAGGAGCAGTGGCTGGAGCTTGAGATGCTGCGGGAGGAGAGCGAGGGCAGGTGAAGGGAGGTGCTTCTTTTGGAGAAAAGAAGCGCCTCCTACTTCATCGGGCAGAGCTCGGCATAGGCACCGCCGGCCTGCGTGCGGATCTTGCGCATTGTGGTCAGGGTCAGCGCACCGTCGCCGCCCTTGGCGACCGCGAGTTCGTACCAGTCGAGCACCGGCGCCTGGTTGGTCGCGAAAGAGAAGCGCCCGCGCACCGAGGCGAAATCGGCCTTCTTCACCGCTGCGCGGAAAGTCGCATCGATCTTGCCGCCGGAGGCTTTGAGGGCGGCGGCGATCAGGTTGGCGGTCTCATAGCCATGGGCAGCGTAATAGGTCGGCGGGCGGTTGTAGGCGGCGCGGTAGGCGGCGACGAAGGCGCGGTTGGCGGGGTTGTCGAGGTCGGCGTTCCACTCGGCGGCGATATGCATGTTGGAGGCGGCGTCGCCCACGGCCGCGAGCAGGCGCGGGTCGAGCGACGGGGCGGCGACGATCAGCGGGATCTTGTCCTTCAGGCCCGAGGCGGCCCACTGCTTGAGGAAGTTGATGCCGAGGCCACCGGGCTGGAACTCGTAGACCGCATCAGGGGCGGCGGCGCGGATCTGGGCGATTTCGGCGCTGAAATCGGTCTGGTCAAGACTGGTGTAGAGTTCGCCGGCGATGGTGCCTTTGAACTGCTTCTTCACCGCCGCGATCACCTGCTTGCCGGTCTGGTAGTTCGGCGCCATCAGGAACAGCTGTTTGACCCCGGCCTCGTTGGCGAGCACGCCGGCGGAGGCATGCAGGGTCTCGTCCCAGCCGGTGACGAAGTAGTTGGGGGCGCAGCCCTTGCCGGCGTATTCGTCGGGCGAGGTGTTGGGGCCGAGCCAGACCGCGTCGGCATCGAGAATGTCGCCAAGCACGGCGAGGGCGACGTTGGCAAAAACGGTGCCGGTGAAGAGTTGGACCCGCTCGGATTTCAGCATGCGGTCGACGATTTGTTTGGCCGCGGCCGGCTTTAGCCCGTCATCCTCCACCAGAAGTTGCACCGGGATGCCGCCGAGCGCGCCGTTGCCCTGCTTCAACGCCAAGGCGAAACCGTCGCGGATGTCCTCGCCGAGATAGCCGCCCGGGCCAGAGAGGGTGGTGACGAAGCCGATCTTCACCGGCTCGGCGCCGTTGGCGAGCACGGCGAAAATGGCCATCAGGCCGGCGGCGACGATGGCGATAAGGATGCGGATCATGCTGAGTGCTCCGTGCGGGTGTGAGGTGCGAGGCGCCAGCCGGCTCCGGCCAGATCGCCGAGCTGGCGGATGACGGCGCCATAGGCCATGGTGATGCGGGATGGGGCGCGATAGGGCGGCCACCGCAGGCCGGGCGAAGTAGGATCGCCGTCGCGGGCGAAGGCGGCGAGGGCGGCGCGAAAGGCAGCCGAGAGTGTGGCGAGCTGGGCCGGGTCGGCGCCTGCCAGCATCCTTGCGTCCGTCCAGGCCTCGAAATTGCCAAACAGGAAAGGCAGGTCGATGCAATGGCAGGCCATGAACGGGTTGGCCGGGGCGGCCCAGTCGAACTGATAGAGGTGCACCCGCCCGCCCGAGGCGGTCACGGCGTCGGCGAGGCCGATGGAGGGGCGGAGGAACATGTCGTCGGTGACGAGATCGCCGAGCAGGTCACGCGTGGTGGCGCCGGGGCGGCGGGCGCGGTAGGCCTCGATTGCCGCGGCATCGCCGGCGAGGCGGGCGAAGGTGGCGGCGACGAGGGCCGGGTCGGGGGTCGCCATCGCCGGATCGGGGGCGAAGAAGGCGTGCATCTCCTCGCGCGTGGTGCCGATTATCAATGCGATGCCACGTGAGGCTGCGGCGCGGGCAGCGGCGGCGATGAAGCTGTCGGGGTCGGCGAATGCGTCCGAGACCGGGATGAACGGCGGCGTGGCGTCGGCGAAGCGGGCGTTGGTACGGGCGCGTTGCAAACCGGCATCGATGAGCCCCGGGACCGGAACCTGGGCGAGTCCGCCCGGGGTGGTGCCGAGCTTGTCCGCGAGGAAGACGGCGTCCTGCGCGGCCGCCTGCGTGGTTTTGGTGGCGAGGGACGGAGGTGTGCTCATCAGCACGGCGCGGTGGAACAGGCCGTCGCTCGCTGTCTCGGTCAGCAGCACCATGATGGCGTGGGCGCCGGCGGACTGGCCGATGACGGTGACGTTGTCCGGATCGCCACCGAAGGAGGCGATGTGGGTGGCGACCCAGCGCAGCGCCGTCACCATGTCGGCGATGCCGAGATTTCCGGGCGAGACATCGGGGTGGGCGAGGAAGCCGAGAGCACCCAGGCGGTAGTTGACGCCAACGACGACGCAGCCGTTTTCGGCCGCGAGGGTGCCGCCGTCGTACCAGTCGAGCGAGCCGGCGCCGGTCCAGTAGGCGCCACCATGGAGGAAGACCAGGACCGGGCGGCGGGCGCCGTCGATGGCTGGGGTGGCGAGGGTAAGGGTCAGGCAGTCCTCGTCTTGCGGGCGGTCGATGTCGCCCATGGCGGCGCGCAGGCGGGATTGGGGTTGTGGGGGGATCGGGCCGTGGCGGGTGGCGTCACGGGTGCCGGCCCAGGGGGGTGCGGGGATTGGTTGGCCGAAGCGCTGGGCGGTGGCATAGGGGATGCCGCGGAAACGGATGACTCCCCTGCCCTGCTCGCCCAGCAATGCGCCGCATGATGGGGTAGCGAAGGGCATGTGGTGCTCCTCAGACACCGAGAAAGCGGTGTGCGATGGTGGGGTCGGCGTCCAGCTCGGTGGTGGTTCCTTGCCAGACCGTGCGGCCTTTTTCCACGATGAAATGGCGGTCGCCGAGGCGTTTGAGGTGGGTGAGGTTTTTGTCGACGGCGAGGATGGCGAGGCCCTCAGCCTTCAGTGCCGCAATGCAACGCCAGATTTCGGCGCGGATCAATGGGGCGAGGCCCTCGGTGGCTTCGTCGAGGATGAGCAGGGTCGGGTTCGTCATCAGCGCGCGGCCGATGGCGAGCATTTGTTGTTCGCCGCCGGAGAGGGTGCCGGCGAATTGGGCGTGGCGTTCGGCGAGGCGAGGGAAGAGGGCGTAGACGCGATCCAGCGTCCAGCGCCTGCCGCGGGCGGTGGCGATGAGGTTTTCGCGCACGGTGAGGGTGGGGAAGACAAGGCGGCCCTCGGGGACGAGGCCGATGCCGGCGCGAGCGATGCGTTCGGGGGGTCTGCCGGTGGTTTCGGTGCCGTGGAAGTGGATGTGTCCGGCGGTGGGGCGGAGCAGGCCCATGATGGCGCGGATGGTGGTGGTTTTGCCCATGCCGTTGCGGCCCATCAGGGTGACGAGTTGGCCGGGGCGGACAGCGAGGTCGATGGCGTGGAGCACCTGGCTGGTGCCGTAACCGGCTTGGAGGGCGTGGACGGCGAGCATCAGCCCTCCTCGCCGAGATAGGCTTCGAGGACGGCGGGATTGGCGCGAATTTCGTCGGGCGGGCCGCTGGCGATGGCCTGGCCGTAGACGAGGACAGTGACGCGGTCGGCGAGCGCGAAGACCGCGTCCATGTCGTGTTCGACCAGCAGGATGGTGGTGTGGCCCTTGAGGTTCGCGAGGAGGGCGGTCATGGCCTGGGATTCGGTGGTGCCGAGGCCCGCCATCGGCTCGTCAAGCAGGAGCAGCCTCGCGCCGGTCGCGAGGGCCATGGCGAGTTCGAGCTGGCGTTGTTCGCCGTGGGCGAGGTCCCGCGCCGGGATGTGGGCGCGGTCGGCGAGGCCCATGCGGGCGAGCATGGCGTGGGCGGGATCGATTAGGGCGCGGTCGGTGGCGGCGGGGCGCCAGAAGCGGAAGGAGTGGCCGGCGCGGACCTGGAAGACGAGGGCGACGTTTTCGAGGGCGGTGAAGTCCGGGAGGACCGAGGTGATCTGGAAGGAGCGGGTCATTCCGGCTGTGACGCGGGCGGCGATGGGCAGGGCCGTGATGTCGGCGCCGTTGAAGCGGATGGTGCCGCCGTCGGGCCGCTGCTCGCCCGAGATCAGGGCGATGGCGGTGGATTTGCCGGCGCCGTTGGGGCCGATCAGCGCGTGGATTTCGCCTGTGGCGACCTCGAAGGAGAGGTTGTTGGTGGCGATCAGGCCGCCGAAGCGGCGGATCAGGCTGCGCACTTCGAGCAGAGGGGTCATCGCAGCCACCCCAGGATGCCGCGGCGGGCGAAGAGGACGACGAGGACCAGGATCGGACCCATCACGATCATCCAGTGCTCGGTCCATTGGGCGAGCCAGGACTGCAGCAGGACCATCGCGGCGGCGCCAATCACCGGGCCGACCAGGCTGCCGGCGCCGCCGAGGACGACCATGATCATGAAGTCGCCGGACATGGTCCAGTGCAGCATATCGGGGCTGACGAAGCGGAGCAGGTTGGCGTGGAGCGCGCCGGAAAGCCCGGCGCCGGCGCCGGCGATGGTGAAGGCGGCGAGCTTGTAGCGATAGGTGGACAGGCCGATCGCGGCCATGCGGCGGGGGTTCTGGCGGATGCCTTGCAGGACCTGGCCGAAGCGGCTGCGCACGAGGCGGCTGAAGAGGAAGAGGACCGCGGCGAGGGCGGCGAGGCAGATATAGTAGAAGGCGACGTCGTCGCGTGGGGCGATGCCGGGTAGTCCGCTGCGGCGGCGGAAGCCGAGGCCGTCATCGCCGCCATAGGTTTTGAGGGAGACGAAGAGGAAGAAGAACATCTCGGCGAAGGCGAGGGTGATCATGATGAAGGACACGCCCTCGGTGCGCAGCGACAGGGCGCCGATGGCGAGGGCGGCGGTGGCGGCGGTGAGGATGGCCAGTGGCCAGACGATCCAGGCCTCGGTGGCGCCGGGGAGGAGGCCGAATATCGGCTCCCCCGCGGCATGGAAGGCGAGGATGCCGACGGTGTAGCCGCCGAGGCCGAAGAAGGCGGCGTGGCCGAAGCTGGACAGGCCGGTGTAGCCGATCAGCAGATCGAGGCTGGCCGCGGCGATGGCGTAAATCGCGATCTGGGTGCCCAAAGTGACGAGATCGGGCTTGCCAAGTGCGGTCGCGAGTGGGGGAAGCAGCAGGGCCAGCAGGAGACCCGCCGCGGAGAGGACGGTGCGGCGATTAACCATGGGCGGGGAACAGGCCGCGCGGGCGGATCAGCAATACCGCCGCCATGAGGATGAAGATCGCCATCGAGGAGAGACCAGCGCCGATGGCATCGGCCTCCGTGGCGACCATCACGGTTTTCAGCATGCCGGGCAGGTAGGCGCGGGCCAAGGTGTCGACCATGCCAACCAGCATCGAGCCCGCGAGCGCGCCGCGCACAGAGCCGATGCCACCGACCACGATGACGACGAAGGTGGTGATGAGGATGCGATCGCCCATGCCGACCTGCACCGACAGCAACGGCCCCGTCATCGCGCCGGCCAGCCCCGCCAGCGCCGCGCCGAGGGCGAAGACGCCGGTGGTGAGCAGGCCGATATCGACACCCAAGGCGCGTACCATGTCCCGGTGCGTGGCCCCGGCGCGGACCAGCATGCCGGCGCGGGTGTGGGAAATCAGGACATACAGCAGCGCCGCCACCGCGATGCCGACGGCGATGATCGCCAAGCGATAGAGCGGATAGGGCACGCCGGGAATGATCTCAACCGAGCCCGACAGGAAGCCCGGGACCGTCGCCATCAGCGGCTGACGGCCGAACAGCATCGCCATCGCCTCGTTGAAAAACAGGATCATGCCGAACGTCGCCAGCACCTGGTCCATATGATCGCGCTGATACAGCCGCTTCAGCACCGCCACCTCAATGGCAATCCCGGTCAACGCCGCAGCCCCCGCCCCGGCCAGCAGAGCCAGCGGAAACGACCAGCCATGGGCTCCAGCCCAAGCTGCGGCAAAGGCACCGATCATATAGAGCGAGGAATGGGCGAGATTGATCAGACCCATCACGCCAAAAACCAGCGTGAGACCGGCGGCCAATAGAAACAACATCACGCCGAACTGCACCCCGTTCAGCATCTGCTCCAGCAGCAGCGTCATGATGGGGGGGGCGACAGGAAGAAAGGCCAGGGCTCTGCCCTGGACCCGCCAGGGGATGATCCCCTGGACCTCATCCGTTTAAGCAAGGAATGCTGGAGGAGGAGAGAGAGGGGCCAACCATGAGGTTGCAACGGCTCAGTCGGCCCCTCTCTCTCATCCTCCAGCTTCTTACCTAGACGGAAGGGGTCCAGGGGCCCGGCCCCTGGTGGGGTCGAGGGGCAACGCCCCCGCCTTTCTTCCTGTCGCGCCACCCCCGTCATGCCGCCGCCGCTAGATGTTGCACTGGGCGGCGTAGGCGTCGCCGTGGTTGGTGAGGACTTTGGTTCTGGTGATGAGGGCGAGTTTGCCGTCGGCGGCTTTTTCGACGCGCAGACCGTACCAGTCCTGGATCGGGTGTTGGTTGGGGCCGAAGCTGAATTTGCCGCGGACGGAGGTGAAGTCGGCTTTGACGAGGGCGTTGCGGAAGGCGTCGCCGCTGGGGCCGCCTTTGAGGCCGGAGGCCATGGCGAGTGCGGTGTCATAGCCTTGGCTCGCGTAGTAAGTCGGCACGCGATTGTGCTTTTTGGTGAAGGCGGCGACGAAGGTTTTGTTGGCGGGGTTGTCGAGGTCGGTGTTCCAATGAGAGGTGACGTCCATTCCGAGGGCGATGTCACCGACGGCGGCCAGCGTGGTGGCGTCGAGCGAGGGGGCGGCGAGGACCATGGGGATTTTGCCGACCAGGCCGGCCTGCTGGTATTGCCGCAGGAAGGCGATGCCGAGGCCGCCGGGGTGGAACTGGAAGACGGCGTCCGGGTTGGCTGCGCGGATCTGCGCCATTTCGGGGGCGTAGTCGGTCTGGTCGAGGCGGGTGTAGCTCTCGCCGGCGATTTCGCCTTTGAAGAAGCGCTTGAAGCCGGTGACGGCGTCCTTGCCGGCGGGGTAGTTGGGGGCGAGGAGGTACATCTTTTTGTAGCCGAGGGTGGTGGCGTTCTGGCCGGCGCTTTCGTGCAGGCTGTCGTTCTGCCAGGAGATGACGAAGTAGTTGCGGTGGCAGTTCTTGCCGGCGAGGCTGGAGGGGCCGGCGTTGGGGCTGACGTAGATGGCGCCTTCCTCGAGGATATCGGGAGCGACGGCTTCGAGGATGTTGGAGAAGACGACGCCGGTGAAGAGCTTGATGCCGTCGGACTTGAGGAAGCGGTTGGCGATCTGCTTGGCCTGGGCGGGCTTGAGACCGTCGTCTTCGACGACGAGGTCGATCTTGGTGGCGCCGAAGGCGCCGGTGTCGATGGCGAGTTGGAAGGCGTCGCGGAGGTCGGCGCCGAGGTAGCCGCCGGGGCCGGAGAGGGTGGTGATCATGCCGATTTTTATCGCGGCACCTTGGGCGCGGACGGTGGCGGGAGCGGCAAGGGTGGCGGCGGCGGCGAGGGCCGCGCGGCGGGTCAGAATCATGGGGTGTTTCCTCGTCGGTTCAAATCGAGACCCAGCCGGGCGGTGGCTGCTTGCCCGGGTGGATGGTGCCGCACTGCGTGCAGGTGCGGGCGGTTGGGTTGCTGTAGAAGGCTTCGTAGAGGGGGGGCAGGTCGGTGACGATGTTGGTGAGGGTGACTTCGATGCGGTGGACGAGGTGGCCGCAACCGAAGCAGAACCACTCGAAGCCGTCCTTCATGCCGGGCATGCGGGCGCTTTCGACGACCAGGCCGATGGAGCCGGGCTGGGGGCGCTGGGGGGAGTGGCGCATGCGAGGGGGCAGCAGGAAGATTTCGCCCTCGCGGATCGGGATGTCATGGATGGCGCCGCCCTCGGCGATCTTGAGCACCATGGTGCCCTTGAGCTGATAGAAGAATTCCTCGACCGGGTCGTCGTGGAAGTCGACACGCTGGTTGGGACCGCCGACGACCTGGACGACCATGCCGGCGTCCTCGAAGACGAGTTTGTTGCCGACCGGGGGCTTGAGGAGGTGGGCGTGGGCGTCGATCCAGGCCTGGAAGTTGAAGGGGCGGCGGATGGTGGCGAGGCTCATTGGGCGGCTTCCTTGAGCGCGAGGCCGCTTGTGGCGAAAGCGGTGCGGATGGCGGCGCGCTCGGGCTCGGTGAGGGGGAGCATGGGGCGGCGGACGGCGCCGCCGGTCTGGCCGAGCAGGTCCTGCCAGTATTTCTGGGCGGCTTGCGGCTTGCCCCCGGGCCGGGTGGATTTGAGCGCGGCGCGGACGGGTTCGAGAGTGGCGCTGATGGCGCGGGCTCGCGCATGGTCGCCAGCGAAGGCCGCGTCGGTGTAGTCGCGCATGCGGCGGTCATCGGCGGTTTGCAGGAGGTAGGGCGGGCTGGAGCAGAGATAGACCTGCCAGTCGAGCTCGATGATGTTGTCGAGCCATTCCTCCTCGCTGGCGGTGCTGACGATGAGCTTGTCGCCGGCGAGGTGGGTGAGGCGGACGTACATTTCGCGCGGCACGCTGTATTTGATGGCGACGATGTTGGGGAGATCAGCAATGCGGGCGCAGAGCTCGGGCGACATCAGGTAGCCACTGTCGGGGTGGCTCCACAACGCGATGCCGATGTTCACGCGCTCGGAGATGTACCGGTAGTATTCATACAGGGTCTCGTCGCGGTCATGCAGGAAATGCAGGACGGGCGCGTGGACGACGATGAAGTCGGCGCCGACCGCCTCGGCGTGGCAGGCGAGCTCGATCACGTTGTCCATGTTCTGGTCGGAGCAGGACATGATGGTGCCGGCCCGCCCCTTGAGCGCGTCCGCGGCGACCTCGAAGCTGCGTTTGCGCTCTTCCATGCTCATCGCGAAGAACTCGCCCTGCTTGCCGCACACGAACACCCCATCGATGCCCAGCGCGCCGGACCAATGCAGCAGGTTGCGGCGGAAGGCGGCCTCGTCGAAGGCGAAGTCGTCGGGGCGGAAGGGGGTGAGCGCGGCGGCCCAGATGCCGCGCAAATGCGCGCGGGCGTAGTCCTTGGCCTCCCCCCGGGCAGCTTTCACCATATCTGCGCCTCTCCTCTCGCCGGTCACCTGTTCCCGGTCACCTGTTCCCGGTCACCGGGCAAGGCTACGGTGGAAGGCCGGAGCGCGAAAGCGGTTTTTCGGCGGCGGCGACGCGGATTGCGGCGACTTGGGCTTGTGCCGGTCGAGGCGCGTCGTATGATCCCTCCGTTATCGATAATAAATCGAGGAAACCTGCCATGGCCGAAGGGCCGGCCGGCCGTGTCCTGGCCGAGTTGCGCCGCCGCATCGTGATGAACGAGATGACGCCCGGGCGCGTGCTCACCGAACTCGCCGTGGCCGCCGCGCTGGGGTGCAGCCAGGCGGCGGTGCGGGAGGCGCTGTTGCGGCTGGAGGGCGAGGGCCTGGTGCTGCGAGCCGGGCGGCAGGGCACGACGGTGACGGACCTGGATGCGGATACGGCGGCGGAGATGTTGGATCTGCGCCGGCGGATCGAGTTGCGCGGCGCCCGCCGCGTGGTGCGCCGCGTGGTCGCGGGGGATATTGCCGCGCTGGAGGAAATTCAGCGGGCAATGGAGGCGGCGGCGGCGAGGGGCGATGACTGGGGGGTGCTGGAGGCCGATATGGAGTGGCATGCGGCGTTGTTCCGGGTGTCCGGGCTGCATGCGATGGCGCCGATTTTGGCACGGTGCATGTTGCATACCCATCGCTTTCGCTTGTGGGCGCCGTGGCATCGGCGGCCGCTGGCGGCGACGGCGGCACGGCATCTGCCGATTCTGGCGGCACTCAGGGCGCAGGACGCGCCCGGGCTGGCGCGGGAATTGGGGGGGCATTTGGATACGATTGTTGAAAGGCGCGTTTTTGCTGGTGTCGCACGCCGCGCTGCCGCCGACGAAATCCGGCGCAATGTCGCTTGATCTTCATACAAGAAAACACGGAGGAACCCGACCATGAAACGTCGCACTTTGATCGCCTCGGCTGCCGCTCTAACGGCCGCTCCTTTGTCTGCGCCGCATGCGCAGAAGCCGGCGGTGGTGCGCTGGTGGTATCATTTCGATGATCCCAAGGCCTCGCCGGCGGCGCTGGTGGCGGAATTCGAGAAGGCCAATCCGGGGATCACAATTCAGGCGGAGAATATCCCGTGGGGCGGCGGGGCGGATTATGACACGCGGCTGTATACATCGATCATCGCGGGGAATGCGCCGGATGCGGCGATGGTGAAGTTCAACAACCTGACGCGACTGCTGGAAATGGATGCCCTGGCGCCACTGGATAAGTTGCTGGCGGGGTGGTCGGGCAAGGCAGATATCTCGGATGACTTGTGGAGTTTGCATCGGGCGCCGGACGGGAAGGCGTATTATCTGCCGGTGCAGTATGTGGTGCTGTATCTGTATTGCCGGCAGGATTGGTTTGCGGAGAAGGGGCTCAAGCTGCCCGTCACGTTCGATGATTTCCAGACGGCGGCGATCGCGCTGACCGGGGGGGATCGCTGGGGGTTCGGGCTGCGCGGCGGGGCCGGGGGGCACGACCATTGGTGCAGCTTTGTGCTGGGCGGCGGGGCGAAGATGGTGAAGGGCGGGCTGGTGGCGCCGCCGGCGATTGCGGCGAACCGGTGGTTTGTGGGGCTGCACACGGAGCGGCATGTGTTTCCGCCGTCGGCGCCGAATGACGGGTTCCAGCAGATCATCGCCAACATGAAGGCCGGCAGGACCGCGATGACGATCCATCATATTGGATCCGCAAATGACATGGTGGCGGCGCTGGGGGACAAGATCACGGCGGTGCCGGTGCCGCGGGGGCCGCAGGGGCAGGGATGGACGAGTTTCGGCGATGGCTCGAACGCGCTGCTGGCGCAGGGGAAGAATCAGGAGGCGGCGTGGAAGTGGATTTCCTACCTGTCGACCGGGCCGGCGAATGTGGCGTTCAACAAGTTGTCAGGCCAGGTGACGGTGACGAAGTCCGGCGCGGCGACGTGGGATGTGCAACCGAAGCGGTTTGTGGAGGCGACGGTGAATTCGCTGCCGATCGCGGCGACGTTGCCGTCGACGCCGCAGACCGCGGATTTCACCCGCACGGTGTGGCCGCAGACGACGCAGAAGGCGCTGGTGGAGCAGATCACGGCGGATGACATGATGGCGATCTTCGAGAAGCACTACTTCGGTTGAGGCAGAGCGGATGAGGTTGGGCTCCCCTGCCCTGCCCTGGCTTCTGCTGGCGCCGGCATTGGCAGCGACTGTGCTGCTGGTGCTGGTGCCGGTGGGGGAGACGTTCTGGCTGTCGCTGCATGATGTGATCCTGTTCCGGCCGCGGGTGCGTCCGTTTGTGGGCCTGGGAAATTATGTCGCGGTGCTGAGGGATCCGTTGTTCTGGGAGAGCCTGGGGCATTCGGTGGTGTGGGTGGTGGTGGCGGTTTCGCTGCAGTTTGGGCTTGGGCTGTGTACCGCGCTGCTGCTGAACCGGACGTTTGCCTGGCGGGCGGTGGCGCGGGCGCTGGTGATTGTGCCGTGGGCGTTGCCGAGTGTGATTATCGGACTCGTCTGGACCTGGATGTTGGACTTCAACCTCGGGTTGGTGAACCAGCTCGGGGTGCGCTGGGGGTTGCTGGAGGCGCCGATCGCCTGGCTGGCGCGGCCGGATACGGCGATGGCGGCGGTGATCCTCGCCGTGGTGTGGCAGGGGTTTCCGTTTTTCGCGGTGACGCTGCTGGCGGGGTTGCAGGCGATTCCGCGGGAGCACTACGAGGCCGCCGAGATCGATGGGGCCGGGGTGGTGGTGTCGTTCTGGAATGTGACGTTGCCGGGGCTGGCGCCGGTGATCGCGACGTCGCTGCTGCTGCGGATGATCTGGGTGTCGAATTCGCTGGATTTGATCCTGGTGATGACCGGAGGAGGGCCGGGGACTTCGACGCATACGTTGCCGCTGTATGCGTTCCTGAAGGCGTGGTCGGGGGCGAATTATGGGTATGGGTCGGCGTTGGCGGTGGTGTTGACGGTGTTGCTGCTGGCGGTGGTGATCAGTTACGCGGTTCGGGCGGGGCGGGAGGCGAAGGCGTGACGGGGGAAGGAAGCGCTTCTTTTTTTGTAAAAAAAGAAGCAAAAAAACTTTATCCATTTGGGGTTTCGGGGCGGAGAGGGGCGAAGCCAATGAACATGTTGGCTTCGCCGCTCCCCTTGGCCAGTTCTCGAGATGCCAAATGGATGAAAGTTTTTTGCTTCTTTTTTTCAAAAAAGAAGCGCTTTTTCCTATGAAACGCTTGCGTCTCTTCCTTGGCACCGAGTTGCCGCTGGCGGCGATACTGGCGTTTGGCCTGGTGCCGTTCATCTGGATGGCGGTGTCGTCGGTGCGGCCGGATGAGGAGTTGACGCAGTCGCCGGTGCGGTTGATTCCGGGGGCGTTGACGTTGGTGCATCACATTGAGCTTCTGCGGCGGACGTCGTTTGCGGCGAATTTGCGGGATAGTTTTGTGGTGGCGGCGGGGGCCGTGGCGTTGGGGTTGTTGTTGTCGTTGCCGGCCGCTTATGCGTTTTCGCGGTTCCGGTTTCCGGGGCGGCGGTTTTTGCGGGTGCAGTTCCTGGTGGTGAACATGTTCCCGGTGGTGCTGCTGGTGTTGCCGTTGTTTTTTGTGCTGCGGGGGTTGGGGCTGCTGGATACGTATGTGGCGCTGATCATGGGGCATGCGACGTTTACGCTGCCGTTCGCGATCTGGTTGATGACGAGTTACATCGATGGAATCCCGGCCGATCTGGATGAGGCGGCGATGATGGATGGGGCGACGGGGGTGCAGGTGCTGCGGCTGGTGATATTGCCGCTGGTGGTGCCGGGGATGGTGGCGGTGGGCATTTATTTGTTCATTGCTTCATGGAATGAGTATTTGTTTGCGCTGATGCTGGCGGGGCGGAATGTGCGCACGGTGACGGTGGCGTTGCAGATGTTCATTGGCGAAAACGAGATTCATTGGGGCCTGCTGACGGCGGGCGGAACTCTGGTGGCGATGCCGGCGGTGGTGCTGTTTCTGTTTGCGCAGAGGCATCTCGTGGGTGGGTTGACCGGGGGGGCAGTAAAGGGATGAGCCAAATGTGGAAGCGCCCGCCGATTGGCGTGATTTCGATGTCGTATGCGCGGCCGTTCGGGGCGGAGCATTTTCCGCTGTTTGGGCGGATGAAGGCGGCGGGGATGGATTTTGTGGAGTTGCTGGTGCCGGAGGAGGAGGAGATGGACCCGGTGGCGGCCGGGAAGGCGGCGGCTGCGGCGGGGTTGTTCATCGCGCTGGCGGCGCGGGTGAATGTGCAGCGGGATTTGGCGTCGGAGGATGCGGGGGCGCATCGGGCGGGGGTGGATTATTTGAAGCGGACAGTGGATGTGGCGGTGGCGATGGGGGCGCGGATTGTGGGGGGGCCGCTGTACGGGACGCCGCTGGTGTTCGCCGGGCGGCCCCCCTCGCCTATCGACGAGGCGCTGCGGATGCGGCGGGTCGATCGGGTGGTGGCGGGGTTGCAGGAAGCAGGGGACTACGCTGGGGCACATGGGGTGGTTCTGGCGGTGGAGCCGTTGAACCGGTTCGAGACGGATTTTTGTAATACGGCGGGCCAGGCGGTGGAGTTGGTGGGGATGGTGGATCGGCCGGCGGTGGGGGTGATGCTGGATACGTTCCATATGAATATGGAGGACGATGATTTGCCGCAGGCGATCCGGGCGACGGGGAAGCACCTGGTGCATTTCCAGGCGAACGAGAACCATCGGGGGTTTCTGGGGACGGGGCATATCGAATGGGGGCCGATTTGCCGGGCCTTGGCGGATATCGGGTATGGGGGGGCGATTACGTTGGAGCCGTTCCGGCGGGCGGATATGCGGTTGTCAGTACCTTTGGCGCAGTGGCGGGCGCCGACGTTTGACGAGGATTTGGATTTGGCGCAGTCGGCGGCGTTGTTGCGCGGGTATTTGCATACGGTGCGGGCATGATTCCGCGGATCGGCTGGATCGGGTGTGGGACGCATGCCGGGGAGATGTTGTTGCCGCAGTTGGTTCGGTTGCCGGTCCGGCTGGTGGCCTTGGCCGATGTGAACGCGGAGCGGCTGGCACTGATCGGCGATCGCTATGGGGTCGCGCGGCGCTATGCGGACGGCCTGGCGATGATAGAATCGATGGCCACGTCGGGGGAACTCGATGCAATCGGCATGGCGGTCGGGCCGAAGCAGCATAGCGAACTGGCGGCGGCCGCACTACGGCGGGGCTTGCCGGTCTTCATCGAGAAGCCACCGGCAGCCACTTCGGCAGAAGCGCAGGTGCTGGCCGATTTGGCGCGGGCGGCGGGCAAGCCCTGCGTCGTCGGGTTCATGAAGCGGTATTCGACGGCCAATCGGATCGCGGGGAACATCACGCGCGGCGCTGGGTTCGGGCCGCGGGCGAGCCTGCTCGGCGAGTACATGACGGCACCGACCTATTTTGTCGGAAATGCCGACTACACCGGCTTCCTGCTGCATCACTGCGTGCACGCGATGGACCTGGTGCCGTGGCTGCTGAAGGAGGACGTGGTCTCGACGCAGGCCAGGAGCTTCGAGATAGCGCCCGGAAAACTGCTGCTGCACGTAGGGTTTGGCTTCGCCTCCGGGGCGCTGGCCACCGTGGTGATGGGGACCCACCAGTCACGCGGGACGCCGATGGAGTGGTGGCAGGTGATGGGCGACCAGCAGCGCGTCGAGGTCCGCAATGTGCATGAGGTCCGGCACTTCCGAAACCCTCCGTTCAAGGCGGCCGATCCGGCGGCAACGCTCGATGCGGCGGTGGATACCCTGGTCTGGGAGCCGAACTTCACTGCCGCCGCCAACGAGGATCACAAAGGCTATCATGGTCTGCTCGCGGCGTTCGGGCGCGCAGTGCGCGGCGAGGCCAACGACGCGCCGGATATCGCCGACGGGGTGAAGGCGATGCGGGTGCTGGAAGCGGTGGTGCGGTCGATGGGGAGCGGGACGGCGGAACGGGTCTAAGCAAACCCTCTCAGGTTTGCGGTCTTGCTGAAATATAGTATCAGCCCTGCTGAATATCGACCTTCAGGGAACCCGGATAAAGAACAGAATACTGGAAGAAAGAGTTTCTTTTTTGAAAAAAAAGAAACAAAAAAACTTCATTTTTGTCTTTGCTGCGGATGGAATTGCAAACTCCAAGGGTTGAAAGTTTTTTGCTTCTTTTTTTCAAAAAAGAAGCGCTTCCCTACCCCGATCAAGAAAGCGTCATTCCTTTGCGTGGGTGGTACAAGCCATTCACGCGAACAGGAACGCCATCTCGTCGGCCTCCAGAATTGCGCAGGTCAGCCGCCCGCCATAGACCGCCCCGGTGTCGAGGCCGAGCCGGTTGTGCTTCACCACCGGTTCCGGCTTGGGCGTGTGGCCGTGCACGACCACCACGCCGAAATCGCTTTCATTGTAGAGGAATGCCTGTCGGATGCTGATCAGGTCCTGGCGCACCTGATCGGCGATGGCGACGCCGGGCCGGATCCCGGCATGGACGAACAGGTATGTGCCCTCCTGATGGGTCAGCGCGAGCCGCTGGAGGAAGGCCATATGCGCTGGCGGCACATGGCCGGGCCAGCTCGGCCGCGGGGCGTCGGGATCACCGCCATAGCTGATCAGCGCCTCGCGCCCGCCCTGGATCATCCAATCCGTCATCGCCGCGCCCTGGCCGGAAAGCGCGTCGATCATGGTCTGCTCATGATTGCCGAGCAGGTTGACCGTCGGCACTCCCGGGATCGGATCGCCGTCGGCCAGAAGCTGCACCACCCCCCGGCTGTCCGGCCCGCGATCGACGTAGTCGCCGAGATGCAGCAGCAGCGGCGCGGCGCACGGCCGATGCGCGAGATCGTCGGCAATCGCCGCATGCAGTTCCGCCAACCGAGCATCGCAGCCATGAACATCGCCGATCGCATAGACCCGGCGTCCCGCTTGGAGGGTCCCGGGCGCCTTGGTGAATTCCAACATGTAAGCCGATCTTCCCGTCATGCTGCGTGTGCGCCAGGATAGAGCCCTCATCGCAGCGGGACAAACCCATGGCCGCACGCCACGTGCTTTTCATTTGTGTCGACCAGTGGCGCGGCGACAGTCTCGGGAGTCTCGGCCACCCGGCCGCCCGCACGCCGAACCTTGACGCGCTGGCGCGCGACGGCGTGATGTTCACCTCGCATTGGGGCCAGGCCGCCCCCTGCGGCCCGGCCCGCGCCTCCATGCTGACCGGACAATACGTGATGAACCATCGCGTGGTCGCCAACGGCGTGCCGCTCGATTCGCGTCATCCCAACCTCGCCACCGAGGTTCGCCGCCACGGCATGGACCCGCAATTGATCGGCTACACCACCACCATCCCGGACCCGGTGAAGACCCATCCCGGCGATCCCCGGTATCACGAAATCGGCGACGTGATGGAGGGCTGGCAGGGTTTCGCCCATTTCGACGAGGTCGATTTCCGCGCCTATTTCGGCTGGGCCGCAAGCCGCGGCATCGCCCTGCCCGAGGACCCGTTCGCCCTGTGGCATCCGACCGAAGGTCCCTGCGGCGCCACCGCCTTCCCCTCGCGGGTCCCGGCCAGCGAAACCACGACCGCCTGGACCGGTGAGCACGGCCTGGCCTTCCTGCGCGGCGCCAAGGTCTCCCGCAATCGCCCCTGGCTGCTGCATCTCGGCTTTCTCAGTCCCCACCCGCCCTTCATCGCCGCTGCCCCCTATCACGCGCTGGTCCCCGACGCCGACATCCCCTCGCCGATCCGCGCCGCGTCCCGGGCGGAGGAGGCGGCGCAGCACCCGGTTCTGGCGCATTGGCTCGAAACCCAGAACCAGGCCTCGTTTTTCGAGGGCGCCACCGGTCACGTCGCCGGGCTGACCGACCACGATGTCCGGCTCACACGGCGCGCCTACTACGGCATGATCGCCGAGATCGATGCCTGGATCGGCCGCATCCTCGCCGAACTCAAGGCCAACGGCCAGTACGACGACACCCTGATCGTCTTCACCTCGGACCACGGCGAACAGCTCGGCGACCATCGCCTGCTCGGCAAGATCGGCTGGTTCGACCAGAGCTATCACCTGCCGCTCATCATCCGCGACCCCGGGGGTGTCCACGGCCGCGTGGTCGATGCCTTCACCGAAGCGGTCGACCTGATGCCCACCATCCTGGCCTGGCTCGATCAGGCCATCCCCGCCTCCTGCGATGGCGAGAGCCTGCTGCCCTGGCTGCGCGGCGAGACCCCTGCCGCGTGGCGCGACGAGGTCCATTTCGAATACGATCTGCGCGGGGGCTGGCCCGAGCCCGCCTCGTTGCCGGCGCACACCCCGCCCGGAGCCGGCCCGATGGCCGCGCTGCGCACCAAAGCCTGGAAATACGTCCATCTCCCCGGCTTCGCCCCCGTGCTCTACGACCTGCGCGCCGACCCCGGCGAGACCCGCAACGTGGCGGGTGATCCGGCCTATCGCGACCTCCTGCTGGGAGCGGCGCAACGGATGCTGGACTTCCGCCTGACCCATGCCGCAGCCGGTCACACCCACATGGTGGCAACCCCCGGGGGGCTGGCCCCACGGATCACGCCCGGTCGCGGGAAGCCCGGCGTCAGAAGTTGAACTGCAACCCGGTGTAGTACGAAAAGGCGTTGGTCGCCTGCGCGTTGCTCAGCCCGCGACCGGCGGACGCGGTCAGGTTGATGAGGTCCGTCAGCTTGATGACGGCGCCCACATTGAAGCCGACCGAGTCCTTGCCGCCGGTCGCGCTGGCGGTCTGGTAGAACAATTCGGTCCCGAGGCTCACCCCCTCCGTCACTTCGTACTGCACCGCGGTGCCGGCGAACCACCAATCCTTGTTGCCCACGCCCGGATTGGTCCAGTGCCCACCGCCCGCGGCAACGCTCAGATGCTCGCCGAAATTCCGGCTCATCCACAGCGGCAGGAACACCTGGGCGTGCCCGCTGCTGAGCCCGAGCCGCTGGTTCCCGGTCGGCACCTCAACGAGCGGCTCGAAGGCAATCGCGGGCCACCAGTCCTCCGGCGCCGGATCGATCAGGCGGATCTTCAGGCCCAGCTCGGTGTCGCCATAGCCGAACCCGGTGCCGCGGCCGGCACCTTTCGAATAGCCGAGCGGCATGCTCATGTGGATCTGCACGCCCGCGAAGGCGCCATAATCCACCTCCAGCCCCGGCAACACCCCGGCCCCGGCCCCGCCGCGCACGAAGGTGCCGGAGCTGAACACATCGACCTCCCAGGCCTGGTACTCCGTCGGCTTGGCGTCATCGACGCGATAGGGCGCCCCGGCCAAAGCGGGCAAGGGAAGCAACGCAAGGCCGGTCAGCAAGATGAGAATGCGCATCGCAAGGCTTTCCGCTTGGTTGTGATCATATCGTACGCGAACGTTCATAGACTCTCGACCCGATCGATATCACCGCGGCGCCACACCCGCCACCGTCGCGCCCGCATTTACTCCCCGTTCGCCACCGCATGACGACCGCGGGCGGGCGCCGCGCAGGGCCGCACAACGCGATCAAACGAAGAGCCGGCGCGATGACCGCTGATGGTCGCGGTCATCACGCATCATGACAGCTTGATGCCCCAGAAATTGGGCGAGCCCCGGGGCACATCGCGCACCCGGTTGTTGAGGGCATAGGGAAAAAACCGCTGCCCGAGCGGAATATAGGGCACATCGCGCCAGAACTGCTTCTGCATCTCCACGCAGATCCCCTGCTGCACCGCAAGATCGGCGGTATCGAACCAGGCCTCGCGCAGCCGCTCCAGCTCGGGGCTGGTCGGCCACCCCGCCCAGGCCTTCAGGCCGTTCGCGCGCAACCCGATATGCCCTGCCGGGTCCATGGTCCCGGAGCCGTTGAGATTGGTGTGCACTAGGTTCCACCCCCCCTCGGAGGCCGGCCCGGTCTTGGCCCGTCGCTGAATCAGGGTGCCCCAATCCATGGTCTGCAGATCGACCGTCATGCCGCATCGCTTCAGCACATCCGCCGCCAGCACCGTTACCGCACTGATCTCGGTGAGATCGGCCGGATTCATCACCACCACCTTCTCGCCCCGATACCCCGCCGCCGCCAGATCGGCCCGCACCTTGGCGAAGTCTCGTGGCCCGCGCATCACCTCGAGCCCGACCTCGCTCGCCATCGGACTGCCCGGCGTGAACGCCCCCACCCCGTCGCGCCACAGACCGGTATCGGCGGCCGCGATCACGCTCATGAAATCCGCCTGGCTCACCGCCCCCAGCAGCGCCCGCCGGATCGCCGGATTGTCGAAGGGCGGCTGCAAGTGGTTGAACCGCAGGATCGCGATGCCGCCGAGCGCATCGATCGTCTCCAGCCGCAGCCGCGGCGATTTCGCGAGCTGCGCAATCAGGTCGGGCGGCACCCCCCACCAGTCCGCCTCCCCCGCCAGCATCGTGGCCGAGGCCGTGCTCGGGTCCGGGATCACGATCCACTCGACCCGGTCGACAAACACCCGCTTGCCTCCCGCACTCGAGCTGATCGTCTCTGCCCGCGGCACATAGCCGTCGAACCGCGCATAGGCCACCCGCGCGCCGGGCACCCGCTCCTCGGCCAAAAACCGGAACGGCCCGGAGCCGATCATCTCCGTCACCTGCTTGGACGCATCCGTCCCCGCCAGATGCTCCGGCATGATCATCGCCGAATTTGCCAGCGCCCGCGGCACCGGAAACCGCTTCTTCAGCCGCAGCCGGATGGTACGGTCATCCGGAGCCGCGAGCTCGTCCGTCACCTCCATCAGCGCCTGGCCAAAACTGTCCCGCGACGCCCAGCGCCGGATCGAGGCCACCGCGTCGCGCGCCCGCACCTTCTCGCCGTTGTGGAACACCAGCCCATCCCGCAACCGCAGCCGCCAATCCGTCTCCCCTTCGACGGCGAACCCCTCCAGCATCTGCGGCCGCGGAATATAGGCCTCATCGAGGCTGAACAACGTATCGAACACCATCCGCGCATGCGTCGCGGTCACGGTCGCGGTGGTCCACACCGGATCGAGGATCGCCAAATCAGCCTCGGCAATGATCCGCAACGTGCGGGCGGGCTGGGCCAGTGCTGGGGTCGCCAATGGCAGGGTCGCCAGCGCCAAGGGGCCGACAGCGGCAGTCTTCAGCAGGGTGCGGCGTTGCATCGGCATCTCCATCTTGACAGGCAACGATAGAAGGCGCCGCTCAAGGCGCACAGGGGGGGGCATCAAAATCCGGGCAGCAGCCCTGGCGGCGCGCGCCCGGCCAGCACCGCCTCGATATTGGCAATCGTCGTACCAGCCGTCTCCGCCCAGGTCTCGATCGTGCCCCCCCCACGATGCGGCATCAGCACCGCATTGGCACAGGCACGCAGCCGCGGCGGCACCGCCGGCTCAGCCTCGAACACATCAAGCCCCGCCCCGGCGATCCCCCCGCTTTCCAGCGCGCCGATCAGCGCCGCCTCGTCGACGATGCTGCCCCGCGCAATATTGACCAAAATCCCCTCCCGCCCCAGCGCCTCCAGCGCCGCCGCATCCACCAGATGCCGCGTCTCCGCCCCGCCCGGACAGGCCACCACCAGCACATCACAGCCCGAAGCCAACCCCGCGACGCTGTCGACGAACCGGTACGGACTCCCCGCGACACGGCTGCGGTTGTGGTAGCTCACCGCCATGTCGAACCCCACCGCGCGCCGCGCAATCGCCTGCCCGATGCGTCCCAACCCAAGGATCCCCATGCGCCGGTGATGCAACCGCGGCCGCAGCGGAAAGGCCCAGCCGCCGCCGCGGACCACCGCATCCCCCGCCACGATTCCGCGTGCCACCGCCAGCAGCAGCGCCATCGCCATATCGGCGACACACCCCACCGTCGGATCGGGCGCATTGGCCACACGCACGCCCCGCCCCCGGGCCGCCACCAGGTCGATCTTGTCCACCCCCGCACCAAACGCCGCAATCACCGCAAGCCGCGGCAGCGCCGCAATCAGCGCTCCCGAAACCGGTGCGGCGGCAATCAGCGCCCGAATTTCGCCCCGGTTCGCGGGCAAATCGTCGCCCGGCTGGTAGGCGAGCACCTCGAACGCGGCGCCATACCGACTGGCGCAGGGCTCGACGATCTCGCCGACATGGAGCACGAGAGGTTTCACGGCCGACGTCCCCGGTCTATCCTGATGCGCCGCACAAATTCGCGGCCAAGTTTGGTATCACGCGTATTGTAGACAATGGAGTTCCCCCGATGAAGGTCGGCGTTCCCAAGGAAATCAAGACCCACGAATACCGCGTGGGGTTGACCCCGGCCGCGGTGCGCGAGCTTACCGTGCACGGCCACGAGGTGATGGTCCAGCAGGACGCTGCCGCCGCCATCGGCTTCCCCGACGATCACTACCGCGCCGCCGGCGCCACCATCGCCGCCGGCCCCGCCGAAATCTTCGCCTGGGCCGACATGATCGTGAAGGTCAAGGAGCCGCAACCCTCCGAAATCGCGGCCCTGCGGCCGGGTCAGGTCCTCTTCACCTACCTCCACCTCGCCGCCGACAAGGACCAGACCATCGGCCTGATGACCTCGGGCGCCACCTGCATCGCCTACGAAACCGTCACCGACCCGCGCGGTGCCCTTCCCCTCCTTGCGCCGATGAGCGAAGTCGCCGGCCGCATGTCCGTCCAGGTCGGCGCCCACTGCCTCGAGAAGGAGCAAGGCGGCGCCGGCGTGCTGCTCGGCGGCGTCCCCGGCGTCCCCGCCGGCCGCGTCGTCGTCATCGGCGGCGGCGTCTCCGGCACCAATGCCGCCCGCATGGCCATCGGCATCGGCGCCCAGGTCACCGTGATCGACCGCTCCATCACCCGCCTCAAGGAGCTCGACCAGCAGTTCGGCTCGCAGATCCACACGCTCTACTCCACCACCGCCTCCATCGAAGCCGCCGTCATCGAGGCCGACCTCGTGATCGGTGCCGTCCTCGTCCCCGGTGCCGCCGCCCCCAAGCTCGTCACCCGCGAAATGGTGAAAAAAATGCGCCCCGGCTCCGTCGTGGTCGACATCGCCATCGACCAGGGCGGCTGCCTCGAAACCAGCCGCCCCACCAGCCACTCCCACCCGACCTATGTCGAGGAAGGCGTGGTCCACTACTGCGTCACCAACATGCCCGGCGCCGTCGCCCGCACCTCCACCATCGCGCTCGGCAACGCCACCCTGCCCTTCGTCATGGCGCTCGCCAACAAAGGCTGGCGGCAGGCCCTGATCGACGACACAAACCTGCTCGCCGGCCTCAACGTCCACGCCGGCGTCATCACCTACAAGGCCGTCGCCGATGACCTCGGCCTTGCCTTCAAGCCGGCGGCCTCGGTTCTCGGCGCCTGACATGCGTGGGCCG
The DNA here is from genome assembly GCA_903928895.1 of uncultured Rhodospirillales bacterium. Lineage (GTDB taxonomy): Bacteria > Pseudomonadota > Alphaproteobacteria > Acetobacterales > Acetobacteraceae > CAIYPH01. The sequence continues at coordinate 54,918 of CAIYSR010000106.1, forward strand.
GCATCGAGGGCCGAGAGCGACATCCACTGGGACGTCAAAGCCGCCGAAGGCTACGGCGGCTATCTCGACCTCGACCGGCTGCTCGCCGCCCAGCATCCCCGCTCCGGCGAGCACGACGAGATGCTGTTCATCATCATCCACCAGGCCAGCGAACTGTGGATGAAGCTGCTCCTGCATGAGCTCGGCGCCGTCGCCGCCGGCATCCGCGACGACGCGCTCGGCCAGCCCCTCAAAATCTTCGCCCGGGTCGGGCGCATCCAGCAGCAGCTCATCCAGTCTTGGGATGTGCTCTCGACGATGACGCCGCACGACTACCAGCTCCTGCGCCCCCATCTCGGCCCCAGCTCCGGCTTTCAGTCCTACCAGTACCGCGAGCTCGAATTCCGCCTCGGCAACAAAGACGCCGCCCTCATCGCGGTCCACCGCGCCGACCCCCCAGCGCTGGCCCGCCTCGAAGCGGCGCTGGCCGCCCCCAGCCTCTACGACGAAACCCTGCGCCTTCTCGCCCGCCGCGGCGTCCCCGTCCCCGCCCACGCCCTGACCCGCGACGTCACGAAGCCCTACGCCGCCGACCCCGACGTCGAGGCCGCCTGGCTCACCGTCTACCGCGACGTCGACACCTACTGGGACCTTTACGATCTCGCGGAAAAACTGGTCGACCTCGAAGACCGCTTCCAGCAATGGCGCTTCCGCCACCTGAAAACCGTCGAACGCATCATCGGCATGAAAGGCGGCACCGGCGGCAGCTCCGGCGTCCCCTTCCTCGCCCGCGCCCTCGGCATGAGCTTCTTCCCCGAGCTGTGGTCGTTGCGCACCAAACTCTAATGGATAAAAGTTTTTTGTTTCTTTTTTTCAAAAAAGAAAGCGCTTTCTTTTTTGAAAAAAAGAAA
>CAIYSR010000107.1 GCA_903928895.1 uncultured Rhodospirillales bacterium
CGCCCCAACATCGCGACACAGGTCCATCCCGACGTTGACTCATGTTCCCGATCCGCATGCAACCAGCATCAGCGGCAAACGCAAAAAAAGGAACTCACTGTTGCCAATCGGACTCACCGGGGGGGCTTGGGAGTTACCATTTTTTGGAAAAAAACAGGACATCACGCCCCGACGCGGCCGCAGGTCGTGCCGCCGACGCCATTTGTATGGTCCGTTCGATCGAGACCCCGAAGACTGCGGCCTTGCTCGTTCGTCACGGCGAGGCAAAGCCGCGGCAGACCAGCGCACGACGAAGCTTGGCGGCGGCTGCCCTGGATCGTCGCGCCTGGCGCGCGATGATGATCACGCAGGATTTTCGTGGGCTCATGCCAGGGCCATCGGGTGAAGGCGAAGCGAACAAGACAGGCTCCGCCGGCCAAGGGCCGTAGGCCCCTGGACCCCATTCATTTAAGCGGCCGGATCACTGACCTTGAGTTGGAAGCCCGCGATCTCGCGTGCGGAGGCGGGCGGAGCCCATCAATTCTTTCCTCACGGGCAAGATCGTGCCGATATCGCAGGATCGACGGCCTGCGGCGCAAGCAAGATCGGTGTTTTCAACTGAAGGTCGCTGATCCAGCCGCTGAATGGAGCGGGTTCAAAGGGCCTGCGGCCCTTTGCCGGCGGAGCCTTGATTGCCTTGCCTGCCTTCACCCGATTGCCCTGGGCGCATACCGCCCGCCCTTGACCCATTCGTCATGGGTCAATCGTTGCGGCGGTTGGTATGACCGGTCGGCCTGGAACGATGCCGCTTTAAGCTGGCCGCCGCCGCCGCGCCGCGGCCAGTCCGGCCAGCCCGCACCCAAGGAGTGCCACGGACACCGGCTCCGGCGCTGCAACGCTGTCGGTGGTGATCACCAGATATGGGGCCGCCCCGCCTCCCGCCGCGCCATATGACATCGATGTCGACCACGGCACCGGATCCAACATGAGCTCCGCCCAGGCTCGGTGCGACGCATAATCAGCCACCACCTCCGAGGTCACGTCGCTCCACACCCACCCGGTGCTGCCGCCCGTCGCGATGCGATGCCCGCTGTTGACCAAGTACTGACTGACCAAGCCGGAATCCGCATTCGCGTCGCCGGTCAGCCCCGCCAGGTTCGGCATGTTCAGCCAAGCATCGCCGCTGCCGCCGGTCACATCGATGTAGAGTCGTGCGCTGATGATGTTGCCGGTGATCGTCGGCAGGAGCAGTTCGTTGAAGGTCTTCTCGGCCGACCAGGAGCATGGCGAACAATTGAGGCCGCTGATCCAGACCGAAGATATTCCTGCCCCCAACCAGGTAAAATAGGGTCGTTGGTAGTAGTCATCATGTGAGCCGGCGCTTGATGTTGCCGTTGTGCTGAAGCTTGCCGCCTGTGCCGGTGCCGCCGCGGCCAGATATCCGCATAGCATCGCCAAGCAAACGGGTAATAGCGGGGCCGCAACAACATACCGACCTCTACCCTCGAAAATGCTCACCATGACGTCCTCCTCCGACGGGATTCCCTTACGGTCCCTTAATGTCCCCCGATGACAAAAAATGATTTGAGCGTACGGTCGCACGCTCTCGATAAATCGTCAAGTTTTGGCGTTTAATGTTCGAATTTGAATATAAAGCCGCGCCGGCCGGGCATGTTGGTTCGACAGACCGGGCGTCTGGCCTGGACGGCGGCGGCAAGGACGTGCTGGGGCGGGTGGTGGAGGATGGGGGTTTTGGGCGGTGGGTACCGCAGGCAAGCGTTTCTTTTTGGAAAAAAGAAGCGCTTGCCTTTGCCGATCAACGCAGCGTCATTCTTTTCCGGTGCCGGTGAGTTTCATCTGCCAGGCGACGATGGGGGTGGCGTCGAGCGGGATGGTGCGGCCTTCGCGCCAGCGGCTGAGGAAGGTCCAGGCGTGGTCGCTCATGAGGTGGCCGGACTGGCCGGGGGCGATCATGAAGCGGCTGGCTTCGAGGTCGGACAGGTCGTAGACGGCGCGGAAGGCGGCGCCGTGGATGGCGTCGAAGCCGCCGCGCATGGCGGCGCGGAACAGGGTGGTGTCGTCGCCGGGGCTGGCGATGCGGCCGGTGGCGAGGCCGCCGAGGACGGGGATGGCGCCGAGCAGAGGATGGGCGAAGACGGCCTGGTGGGCCTCGCCCCAGCGCCAGGACTTGAGGTCGGGGCCGCGCAGCAGGGTCTGTTCGCCGAGCGCGCGGGCGAGGGAGTCGCGCAGCATGGCGCCGCAGGGGCCGCCGCAGAGCGGCGAGGTGCCGTCGAGGATGGCGGGGGCGACCATTTCCCAGCCGGGGACGGCGGCGGAGGGCTCGATCAGGTCATGCGCGAGCAGGGCGGTGCGGAACTGGCGCATCCAGGCGTTGAAGATGAGGGGTTGCGGCAGGCTGGGGTCCATCCTGCCGTCCCAGTCGCGCAGCAAAGCGAGGGCGGCGCGGGGCTTGTCGTCGTCGGGGGTGAGGCGGAGCAGGGCGGGCAGGAGGTCGGTGGCGAAGGTGGAGAGTGTGTCGACCTGCATGGCGGCGAAGCTGTCGAGCGTGTGTTTCGGGGTGGTTTCGAGCAAGGCGCGGATGCGGCGCGCGCGCCAGTCGCCGTTCCAGTCCTGGCCGAGGAAGACGGGGAAGTCGGGCGGGGCGATGCGTTCGTTGCCGTTGACCAGGCGGCCGGAGGCGGGGTGGATGTGGTGGGGCAGGGCGTCGCCGCCGGCGAGGCCGATCCAGTCGTGGCTGCCGTCGTTGCCTTTGGCGGGCAGGGTGCCGTCACCGGCGCGGCGGACGGGGACGCGGCCGGTGACGTAGAGGGCGATGCCGGCGCGGTCGGCGACCAGCATGTTCTGCACCGGGGCGGTGATGCGGGCGGCGGCGGCGCCGGCTTCGGCGGTGGTGCGGGCGCGGTTGAGGTCGTGCAGGCCGGCGGCGGCGAGGTCGCCGGGCGCGAGGTTGGCCATGGCGATGGCAAGGACGGGGCCGTCGGGGTCGGTGAGGTCGCTGATGACGGGGCCGTGGCGGGTTTCGCGCACGGTCAGGACCTCGTCGTCGGCGCCGCGGATATGGATGGTTTCGGGGCGCAGGGTGAAGGGGCGGGGGCCGTCGGGGGTGACGTAGGTGTCGGGGCCGGCCTTGAGCTCGACGAAAAGGTCCTGCACGTCGGCGCCGGTGGTGGTGAAGGTCCAGGCGATGTCGGTGTTGCGGCCGAGCACCAGGAAGGGGACGCCCGGCGCGGTGGCGCCGGCGAGGGTGTGGCCGGGGGTGTCGATGCGGGCGAGATACCAGGTGCCGGGCATGCCGAAGCCGAGATGGGGGTCACCGGCGAGCATCGGGGCGCCGCTGGCGGTGAAGCGGCCGTCGACGGCCCATTCGTCGGAGGCCGATTCGGGGAGGGTGAAGGGGGCGGGGAAGCGGGGCAGGAGGGTCGCGAGTTTGCCGGCGGTGGCGGACAGGGCAGGGAGCAGGCTGGCCTCGGGGCGGCCGGGGCCGCCGACGGAGCCGGGCCACAGCGCGTCGAGCACCGCGGGGTCGAGGCGGGGGGCGAGGCTGGCGCGGGCGAGTTCGGCCTTCCAGTTGCCGGAGAGGTAGAGGCCCATCATCTTGCCCCACAGCACGCTGTCGACCGGCGCCCAGGGGCGCGGCGTGCCGAGGGCGAGGTATTCGGGGGCGGCGAGGCGGCCGCGGGCGGCGATCCAGGCGTTGACGCCGCCGGCATAGGCTTCGAGCAGGGCCAGGGTGTCGGGGGGCAGGAGCTTGAGGTCGGCCTCGGCGCTGCGGCGGACGCCGAGGGTGCGCATCTGGCGGTCATTGGGCAGGCCGAGGGCGCCGATGATTTCGGCGAGCTCGCCGGCGGCGGCGCGGCGGGTCAGGTCCATCTGGAACAGGCGCTCGCGGGCGTGCAGCGTGCCCAGCGCGCGGGCGGCGTCGGTTTCGCTGGCGGCGCGGATGCGCGGCACATTGTCGGCGTCGAAGACGATGTCGACCGGGGCGGCGAGGCCGGGCAGGGTGAGGGTGGCGGGGCGGTCGGGCAAGGTGAGCCAGACCAGGGCGGTGGCGGCGATGGCGAGGGTGGCGGCGAGGCCGATGAGGCTCGTCGTGGTCCAGAACAGCAGGCGCAGGACGAGCTTCATGGGGCGGCCTATGGCGAGGGGGGAAGGTGGAGCAGGACGGTGTCGGGGTCGGTGTCCAGCTTGGGGAAACGGCGCAGCACTTCGGGGTCGTGGCCGGGGATGATGTGGTCCGGCCCGTCGGACAGGGCTTCGCAGGTGACCCAGCCCTCGATCATGCGCTCGAGGTTGTGCAGCAGGGTGAAGGGGTTGCGGCGGCGGATATTGGCCCAGAAATGGGTGGCGTCGGAGGCGAGGACGACCCAGCCGCGCGCGGTCGGGACGCGCATGATCTGCAGGCCGCCGGAGTGGCCGCCGACGAGATGCAGCGTGATGCCGGGGGCGAGTTCGGCGGTGCCGGCGTGGAAGGTGACGCGTTCGCGGAAGACATGGCGGACGGCCTGGACGACGTGTTCGACGTCAAACGGGCGGCGCAGCGGTTCGTGGCACATGCAGCTGCCGGTACAGTAGGCCATTTCCTCCTTTTGCAGGTGGAAGCGGGCGGCGGGGAAGTCTTCCCAGTGGCCGGCGTGGTCCCAGTGCATGTGGCTGAGGACGACGTCCTTGACCTCCGCGGGTTCGATGCCGGCGCCGCGCAGGGCGTCGAGCGGGGAGCGCAGCCAGGTGCGGTTGCGCCTTGCGGCGGAGGCGGCGTCGAAGCCGGTGTCGAGCACGATCATTCGGCCGTTGCCGCGGATCGCCCAGACGAAGAAGTCGAGCGGCATGGGGGCGGCGTGGTCGTCGGGGAAGATGAGGTTGGTGCCCTGGGTGCGGTCGGCGAAATGGGCGTAGCGCAGGGCCAGGATTTCGTAGGTGGGGTGCGTCATGGGGGCGTTTCCGGGGGCGTTGGGCGATCCATGCCAGCTTGCTGGGTGATGTGACAATGCCTAGGGTTGGGAGAGTTTTGAAGGAGCGTTCCGATGGCCAAAGCTGCCCCCAAGAAGCCTGTCGTTGCGAAGAAGCCGGCTGCGAAGAAGGCGGCTGCTGCGCCGGCGGCGAGCGCGTTGCGCAAGGAGTTTCAGACCGAGCGGTTCGCGCGCGGGCTGGAGGTGCGGCGCGCGGTGCTGGGGGCGGAGTATGTCGACAAGTCGGTCGCCGCGGCCTCCGATTTCATGGCGGATTTCCAGAAGATGGTGACCGAGTTCTGCTGGGGCGAGATCTGGACGCGGCCGGGGCTGGTGCGGCGGGATCGTTCGCTGCTGAACCTGGCGATGCTGGCCGCGTTGAACCGGCCGAATGAGTTGAAGCTGCATCTCAAGGGGGCGTTGAACAACGGGGTGACGCGCGACGAGATCAAGGAAGTGTTCATGGCGGTGTGCGTCTATGCCGGGGTGCCGGCGGGGCTGGATGCGTTCAAGGTCGCGGTCGAGGTGTTCAAGGAGGTGGACGCGGCGTGACCGGGGTGCCGATTGTCGGGTTTGTCGGGATCGGCAATATGGGGTGGCCGATGGCCGCCTCGCTGGTTCGGGCCGGGTATGCGGTGCAGGTGGCGGATAATCGCCGGGTGCAGGCGGATAATTTTGTCCAGCAGGTCGGTGGCTTTGCCGCCGAGAGCCTTGGGGCGCTGGCGGCAGCGTGCGATGTGGTGATCACGATGTTGCCGACCTCGGCCAATGTCGCCGAGGTGGTGGCGGATGGGGGGGATACGTTGCTGGCCGGGTTGAAGCCGGGGAGCCTGGTGATCGACATGACGTCGGGGCAGCCGACGGTGACGCGGGCGCTGGCGGAGAAGGTGGCGGCGGCAGGCAGCGTGATGATCGATGCACCGGTCTCGGGCGGGGTGAGCCGGGCGAAGACGGGGGAGCTGGCGATCATGGTGGGCGGGGACGCCGATGCGATCGCGCGGGCGCGGCCGGTGCTGTCGGCGATCGGGACGTCGATCTTGCCGTGCGGCGGGGTTGGCGCGGGGCAGGCGATGAAGGCCTTGAACAACCTGGTTTCGGGTGGGGGGTTTCTGATCGCGATCGAGGCGCTGCTGATCGGGCAGAAATTCGGGCTCGACCCCGGGGTGATGACCGATGTGCTGAATGTCTCGACCGGGATGAACAATGCGACGCAGAAGAAGCTGCGCCAGTTCGTGCTGAGCCGGGGGTTTGATTCGGGGTTCAGCCTCGATTTGATGGTGAAGGATTTGTCGATCGCGACCGGGATCGGCAAGGAGATCGGGGTGCCCGCCCCGTTCGCGGCGCTGTGCCGGGAGATGTGGGCGTCGGCGGCTTCGGCACTGGGGCCGGGGCAGGATCATACGGCGGTGGCGAAGCTGTCGGAGATGCTGGCCGGGTTCGAACTCGGGGCGGAGTGATGCGGGCGTGGCTGGCGCTGCTGGCCGGGCTCGCCATCGGCGGGGCCGGCGGGGCGGGGGCGGCGACGATCGAGGTGGGGCCGGGGCGGAGCGTGGAGTCGCCGGCGGCGGGGGTGGCGGCGGCGGCGGATGGCGATGTCGTGCTGATCGACGCCGGCGAGTACTACGAGTGCCTGCGGCTGCGGACCGATGGGGTGACGGTGGCGGGGCGCGGGGCGGGGGCGGTGTTCACCGATACGACCTGCGATGGCAAGGCGATCATTGTGGCATCGGCGGATCGGATCGTGCTGCGCAACCTGACGTTGCAGCGGGCGCGGGTGGGCGATGGCAATGGCGCCGGCGTGCGCGCCGAGGGGCGGCGGCTGGAGATCGAGAACGTGCGGTTCCTGAACGACCAGGCCGGGCTGATTTCGACGGGCCGGGCGGATGCGGAGATCGTGATCAGCGACAGCGTGTTCGAGGGGGCCGGGCGCTGCGAGGGGGGGCGCTGCGGCACTGCCATCAATGCCGGGGCGATCCGGTGGCTGCGGGTGGAGCGCAGCCGGATCGGCGGTACGGTCGGGGGGCATGCGGTGGTGTCGGCGGCGGCGAGCACGCAGATCGTCGGCAGCACGATCGAGGACGGGGCGCAGGGGGGGGCGAGTTTCCAGCTGGTGATCGCCGGGGGCGGCATCGTGCTGGTGGAGGATTGCACGATCCAGAAGGGGCCGCGCGCGGCCAATCTGCGGGCCGCGATCCTGCTCGATGGCGATATCGGCGGGACGGTGACGTTGCGGCGCAACCGGTATCTCAATGAAACCGGGAGGGCGGTGCCGTTCGTGCTGGATTGGTCGAATGCGACGCCGCGGCTGGAGGGGAACACGGTGGCCAAGGGGGATGCCGAGATCTCGAGCGATGGCGTGATGGCGCATCGGGCGGTGTCGCTGGCGCGGGAGGCCAAGGACGCGGCGCGGGCGGCGGCGGGGGCGGCGAAGCGTGGGGCGGCGGAGATCTACCATCGGCTCAGGGGGAATTGATTGCGCGAGGGCGCGGTTGCGGTGAGGCTGGGGGGAGGCGGCAGGGGAGTCGGGCGATGACGGTTTCGATCGGGCTGGGGCTGGCGGATTTTCCGTTTGCCGGTGCGGCGGGGTTCTGGCGCTGGGTCGACCTGTGCGAGGCCGAGGGGGTCGATTCGCTGTGGCAGACCGATCGCATCGTCAGCCGCGCGCCGATCCTGGAGAGCATGACGGTGATGGCCGCGCTGGCCGGGCGGACGCGGCGGATCAAGTTCGGCATGAACGTGGTCTCGCTGGCGTTCCGCGATCCGGTGCTGCTGGCCAAGCAGTGCGCCACCATCGATGTGCTGTCCGACGGGCGGCTGCTGCCGGCGTTCGGGATCGGCAATCCGCTGTCGCCGGAGTGGCGGGCGCTGGGGCTGGATACCACGACGCGGGGGCGGCGCACCGACGAGGCGCTGGAGATCATCAGCCGGTTGTGGCGGGAGGAGCGGGTGACGTATCAGGGGCGGTTCAGCACGCTGCATGAGGCCTCGATCCTGCCGCGCCCGGTGCAGAAGGAACTGCCGATGTGGATCGGCGGCTCCTCCGAGGCGGCGATCCGGCGGACGGCGCGCTACGGCACCGGCTGGGTCGCGGGCTCGGAGGGACCGGAGGAGGCGGGGCGGATCATGCGCGCGATCGCCGCCGCGGCGGTGGCGGCGGGGCGGCGCATCGATGACGACCACTACGGCGCGGGGTTCGCCTTCCATTTCGGCAGCCCCGAGGATGCCGTGGTGGCGCCGGCGATGGCGGCCTTTCGCCAGCGCACCGGGCGCGACCCGGCAAGCGCCTTCGCGGTGGGGGATGCCGACAGCATCCTGGAACGGATCAGCGCGTTCGTCGCGGCGGGGATTTCCAAGTTCATCCTGCGGCCGGTTGGGCAGGGCGATGAGGTGGTGCTGGGACAAAGTGCGCGGCTGGTGCGGGAGGTGCTGCCGCGGGCGGCGGCGTTGTGGCCGCAGCTTCGGGGCCGAGCCTGACCAGGATGCGGTGGGCCGCGCCGTCATCGACCAGGGTCAGGCGCAGGGGGCGCGCAGTGATCGCCTGGCCGTCCAGGGCGGCGAAGGCGATGCCGCGTCTGGCATGGTCGGGATTCTCGACCGTGACGTGGTACTGCGCGGCACCGTGGCGAACGTGGAGTTCGAAGCCCGGCCAGGCGGCGGGGATGCAGGGGTCGAGCAGCATTGCGTCGCCTTCGCGGGTCAGGCCGAGGATGGACTCGATGCCGGCGCGCTGCATCCAGCCGGCCGAGCCGGTGTACCAGCTCCAGCCGCCACGGCCGACATGGGGCGGGCGGGCATAGACGTCGGCGGCGATGACATAGGGCTCGATCCGGTAGCGCTGCACCTCGGTGCGGGTGCGGGCGTGGTTGATCGGGTTGAGAAGGGCGAAAAGGGCCTCGGCCTGGTCGCCCTGGCCGAGCTCGGCCAGGGCCATGACCGACCATAGCGCGGCGTGGGTGTATTGTCCGCCGTTCTCGCGGATGCCGGGCGGATAGCCCTTGATGTAGCCGGGATCGAGCGGCGTGGTCTCGAAAGCGGGGGCGAACAGCAAAGCGAGCTTGTCGTCGGGCTGGACGAGCTGACGCTCGACCTCGGCCATGGCCTGGGTGGCGCGGGCGGGGTCGGCGGCGGCGGACAGCACGGCCCAGGACTGGGCGATGGAATCGATGCGGCATTCCACGCTGGCCGCGGCGCCGAGGGGGGTGCCGTCATCGAACAAGCCGCGGCGGTACCAGGCACCGTCCCAGGCATCGCGTTCGATGGCGGCGCGCAGGGCGGCGACGTGGGCGCGCCAGGTTTCGGCGCGGACGGTCTCGTGACGGGCCTCGGCGAGGGGGGCGAATTGGGTCAGCGTGGCGGCGAGGAACCAGGCGAGCCAGACGCTTTCGCCCTCGCCGCGCTCGCCGACGCGGTTCATGCCGTCGTTCCAGTCGCCGGTGCCGATCAAGGGCAGGCCGTGCACGCCGACGGCGAGGCTCTGGTCGAGCGCGCGGGCGCAATGTTCGAACAGGCTGGCGGTGCGGTCGGCGATGGCGGGCTGGAAGAAGGCGTCGTGTTCGCCGGGCGCGAGGCGCTGGCCTTCGAGGAAGGGGACGCTGGCATCGAGCACGGCGGTGTCGGCGGTGGTGGTGACGTAGTGCGCGACGGTATAAGCGAGCCACACGCGGTCATCGGAGATGCGGGTGCGGATGCCCTGGCCGGAATGCGGCAGCCACCAATGCTGGACGTCCCCCTCGACGAACTGGCGGGCGGCGGCGCGCAGCAGGTGCTCGCGGGTGAGGGCGGGGCGGATCGCGGCCAGGGCCATGCCGTCCTGGAGCTGGTCGCGGAAGCCGTAGGCGCCGCTGGCCTGGTAGAAGCCGGCGCGGGCCCAGACGCGGCAGGCCAGGGTCTGGTAGAGCAGCCAGCCGTTGAGCATGATGTCCATCGCCCGCACCGGGGTTTTCACCGTCACGGCGCCGAGGGTGGCCTGCCAGTGCGCGGCGACGGTGCCGAGCGCGGCATCGAGATCGGCGGCGCGCAGGCGGGTGATCAGGGCGCGGGCGGCGTCGGCGTCGTCGGCCTGGCCGAGCAGGATGGTGAGCTCGACCCGGCCGCCCGGCGGCAGCGTCACCTGGGTGCGCAGCGCGCCGCAGGGGTCGAGCCCGGCGCCGAGCTTGCCGGACAGCGCGGCGGCGCTGGCCAGGGCGAGCGGGTTGGCGAGGCTGCCGTTGCGGCCGATGAAGCCCTGGCGGTCGCCGGTCCAGTCGGTCTGGGTGCCCGCGAGGTCGAGAAAGGCGACGCGGGTGCCGAACTCGATATGCCACGGGTTGCGCGCGAACAGGGCCCCGGTGGTGGGGTCGATGGAGGTCGAGACGAAGGGGACGGTGGCGGCGCGGGCGGGGCCGAGCACCCATTCGACATAGGCGGTCAGGCTCAGGCGGCGCGGGCGGGCGGTGAGGTTGCGCAGCACCAGACGCGAGATCTTGGCCGGCCCATCCATCGGCACGAACTGGCAGAGCGCGGCTTCGATCCCGAAGGCGGTGTGCTCGAAGCGGCTCTGGCCCCAGCCGTGGCGGGCGATGTAGGTGGAGTCCGGCAGGCGAATGGGCTGGGCGGTGGGGCTCCAGAGGTCGCCGCTGTCCTCGTCACGCAGGAACAGCGCCTCGCCGCCGCGGTCGCTCACCGGATCGTTCGACCAGGGGGTGAGCTGGTTTTCCCGGCTGTTGACCGACCAGGTATAGCCGGCGCCCTCGGTGGAGACCTGGAAGCCGAAATTCGGGTTGGCGATGACGTTGATCCACGGTGCCGGGGTGGTCTGGCCGGGGCCGAGGATGGTGACGTAGTCGCGGCCGTCGGCGCTGAAGCCGCCGAGGCCGTTGAAGAACTCCAGGTTTGCGGGCGCGCTGGCGGGCGCGCTGGCGGGCGGCCCGGCCAAGGCC
>CAIYSR010000108.1 GCA_903928895.1 uncultured Rhodospirillales bacterium
GTAGCGTCGAAGCACCAGGCGGTCGAGGCGCGGCGGAAGGTGTATCCGGCTGGTGGGGTGATGCTCCCTGTGTCGAAGCGCAGGTCGAACAACGGTGTGGCCTCGACCAGCGCCTCGGCTGGACCGATGCGCCAACGGACGGTGGCGTCACTCGGCAAGGTGGTGGAAATCAATGCCGCGGCCTCGATGGCGGTGTCGGCACCGAAGTCGACCAGCACGCCGGCGGCGCTGCCGAGCAGACGGGCGCGGAGCCGAGGCTGGGGATCGAGCAGGTTAGACAACGGCATCGAGGCAACGGGCGTGCCGGTGACGGCGGTCAGACTGGCCGCCTTGGCCACCCGGTCGTCCCAGAGGAAAGCTCCAGCCACGGCTAAACCTCCGGCAGGGTGACGAGGATGAGGGTGAGGCGGCGCGCGCCGAGGGCTTCACGCCAGCCGACGACGACACAGCGGACGCCGGCATCGAGGCCGAAGGCGGGATAGGCGACGCGGCCAATGTCGCCGCACTCGATCTGACCGAGGTATCGGTCGGTGGTGATCTCGAAAACCCGCGGCCCGGCTTCGAGAAAGGCCTGCCACTTGGCTGCGCGGGCGATGGCATCGGCCTGCGCCCAGTAGAGCCCGGCGAAGGCAAGGTCGCGCTGCTGGGCGACGCGGTTCGTAATCAGCGTGGAAATCGCCCGCGCCGGGCCAGAGGCGGCTCCCTGAAGTTGCGCGCGCAGGGTGTTGGCGACAGACCCGGCGAGATCGGTCATCGGCGTCCAGTTGCGCTGCCAATCCACCGCCACGGCGACGGGCAGTGGCCGTAGCGCCGCAGGAAGGGCCAGCGGCTTGCAGTCGATGATCCAGGCGGACGGCAGGGTGAACTGCTCGGGTGCTGATGCCAGCGGATCGAACATTCGCAGCAGCCCGGCGCGGCCGCCGGCGAGCACGGCGCCGGTACTGGCGACAATTTGCGTGGCGGCGTCGGAGGCGGAGATTTCGTCGGTGCCGCGGAACCAGCCGATTTCGCCGGGCAGATCGGTATCGGCGAAGGCCCAGGCGTCGTAGTGCAACTCGGCATCAGTGAAGGCGGGGCCGAGGCTCTGCACCAGCCGCTTCAGCACCAGGGCAGTGGTGGCGACGTAGACCGGCACGCTGTCGCCGCGGATGTCGGCGGTGACGGCACCATCCGGCGACGACCCAATCTGGAAAGCACCAGAGCCCGGCAGATCGATGAACTGCCCGACTGTCGGCGTGGTGGTGACGGCGGTCTGCTCGACCCCGCGGATGCGGACGGCATCATGGCCGGCGACGGCGCGCCAATGGCTCTGGTAGGTGGGGAGGCTACCATAGCCGAGATCGACGTTGCCCAGTGCGATGGGCGTGGCGTTGAACACCCGGCCGAGGCAGACCGGCTTGGGTCGTCCCGCGAGCGCAGTCGGCCCTTCCATCCCGCCGGTGCCGGCGTAGCGAGCGGATTGCAGGGGAACCGCCAGGCGCTCGGCAACATCGACCACGGCGAGCCGGGCGCGCTTGAGGTCGGCATGGTCGATGGCGCGGACGATGCCCTGGAAGGCGATGGCGGTGTTGGCCAGCGGAGTGCCAGTGTTGGAGGCGCGAGGGACCGTCGCGGGCGCAACGCGGATGGTGACCTTGCGGCCATCGGCGGTGCCGAAGCGCACCAGGTCGGCGAACGCACCGTCGCCGTCCCACATCTCGATGTCCGCGAGCCCGAGAGCGATCCGGCCGCCGATGCCGAGGGCGTCCACCGAGGACTGCGACAATTCGACGTCGCCTAGCAGCCGCGCCGACCATGCCGTGCTGGCGGGATCGTCGCTGGCATCGGACGCCCAGGCCGTGGAGGCGGCCCGGAACACGGTGATGCCCTGGGCCGCGACCAGGTCCGGCGGCAGCGTGGCCGGCGGCGCCAACCCGGGGGTGACGAGGGTATCCATCAGGCGAGCCCCTTGGTCTCGATATCGATCAGCACCACCGCCGCCACAGGCTGACCGCCGGCCACGCGGGTGGGGCGCATGGCGAGCACGGCGAGGGACTCAGCCGCCGGCAACGCCGCAGGTGCCTCGGTGCCGGGCGGTTCGATCGCGTCCCCCATGGCGGCAGGCTCAGGCCAGGATCTCGGCGACGCGCTCCGGGGCAATCAACCCGGCGGTGACCAGCGCCCCGATCCCCTCCGCAACCTCGGGGTGGTCGAGATGGACCGCGAGCGCGGCATTCACATCGTCGAGCCAGACTTGCAGCGTGGCATCGCCCTGTTCGAGCGCGCGGGACGCCGCCAGGGTGACGGCCGCGCGCTCGGCCGGCGTGAAGCGGCGGCGGAAGTCGAGCGCCGGGATCGCCCGCGGCGCGGGGACGGGCGCGCCGTCGATCGGCGGATCAACCACCTCGACGTTGTCCATGCCGCCGGCGCGCCAGATCGCCTCGATGACGGGATGCGCCGAGGGTGCCGGCACGCCGACAGTGAAAGCGTGCTGCTCCCATTCGGCGGCCAGGGCGGCGACTGCGGTGGCGACGGCTTCGAGGCCGCCGAGCGCCTCCAGGATTGGACGTTCGATCTGCATGTCAGGCTCCTGCGTAGATGAAGGCGTTCATCACCATCGACGGCGGCATGTTCTGGCTGGCGCCGCTGCCGGTGGAGGCGTTGGTGACGTTGGCGACACTGGCTCCGATCGAGATGCCAGTCGTCGCGGCGGTGATGCTGGCCCCAGTGAAGGTCCAGCCGATGCCGCCGGCGATGCCGACGCCCGGGGTGCTCGTCGGCATCTGGATTGCGGTGGAACTGTGGGAATGTCCGGGATCGGAGACGCCGTGGATGTGGCCGCTATCGGTGGCGGTGTGGGTGTGACCGTGCAGGAACTGCGAGCCGCCGACGGCGCCGAGGGTCAGCCCATCGACACCGGAACCCGCATTGGTGAGGCGGGACGCGGCGCTGCCGCCCATGTCGTCCTTGCCGAACAGGGTGCGGCCGCGCAGGTCGGGCAGGCCGAAGGTGGTGGAACCGTCGCCCGCCCCGAAGGTGGTGCCGAGGGCGGCGAACAGCGCGGCATAGGTGGAGCGGGACACATTCTGGCCGTTGGCCCAGAGGCAGCGCGGCGGCGGCGTGGTGAGCGGTAGCCAGACGATTTCGCTAATCATCCGGGCGGCTTCGTAGAATGCGACCCAGGCGGTGCCGACCTTCAGCACCTCGACGGCTTGGCCCGGCGTCAGTACCAAAGTGACGGCGCCATTGATGGTCTCGGAGGCATTGGGATCGAGGGTGAGGTTGGCGGTGCCGGCATTACGGAACTGAAAGCCGAGCCCGGCCGGGACATTGGCCACCGCGGGGAAGGCGACGGTCTGCGCTGTAGTGCCGGACCAGACGACGCCGTTTCCTAGATCGGCTAGCACCAGGGTGATGGCGCCGGTGCCGGTGACGACCTGGCGCTCGCCCGGGTCGATCCAGGCATAGACGTCGGCGGTGCCAGCCGGCAGCGAAACCAGACTGCCGGCATTGGACGAGGCGACGATGTTGCCGGATGGCCGGGTCAGGGTGCCGGGCGAGCCACCGTCGAAACTACCATAGCCCATCTCATAGAAGCTGGTGCCGGCGATGACGTATTTGACCTGGACGGCGGTGACGCCGTAGGCGGCCTGGAATGACCGGCGCGACGTCGCCGCGGCGTTCAGGGTGAGCGTGCCAGTACCGGTGGTGCCGGTCGTCTGGTGGGCACGCCAAGGCAAAATCGGCATAGGGTTCTCCTGTTCAGGCAGCGAGGCTGCGGGCCATCAGGGCTTCGAGGACGGAGGCGAGGCGACGGAGTTCGCTGAGGGTGGCGCTGGCGACGGTGAGCTGCTGGTCGCCGTA
Source organism: uncultured Rhodospirillales bacterium (assembly GCA_903928895.1). Taxonomy (GTDB): domain Bacteria; phylum Pseudomonadota; class Alphaproteobacteria; order Acetobacterales; family Acetobacteraceae; genus CAIYPH01. The sequence goes on from CAIYSR010000108.1 coordinate 3,844, forward strand.
GCGAGCGAAGACGTCGCGCAGTGCGTCAGTGCCATCGACCTGGGCCTGCAGCAGGGTCGACAGTCCCGCCGGATCGCCGCCCTTGCTGGCGACGGCACCGGCAACCTCGGCCACCAGGGCGGCGTAACGCTCTGAGGTGCCGAGGAAGTCCCGCGCCACCGGCAATACCTGCTGCGCCACCGCGGTGAAGTCGGACAGCGCGCCGCCGGCATCGAGGCTGTGCCGGGCGTCGTTCAGCAGCGACAGCCCAGCGAAATAGCGCTGCTCTGGCGCCAGGGCGGATTGATTGCCGATGGTGAGTTCCGTCAACAACGACTGCGACGCCCGCTTGCTGTCAGCGGCGTATTTCTCCTGGATCGCCAGCCGCTCGGCAGCCAGGGTCTTCTCGATGTCGACCATGCGATCGGCAGCGTATTGGGTGCTGGCCAGACCCATAGCGAGGATCTGGTCGGTCATCTGCTGGCGCTCCTGCGCCGCCGCAGTGTCGAACGCAAGCAGGTCGGCCTGCTCGGTGCCGCCGGTGGCGCGGAGATAACGCACCTGCAAGCCGGCGGTCAGACTGCTGGCTTGCAAGTCGCGCCGGGCAGTGAGGTCGGCAATGCGGCGATCGCGCTCGGCAGTGAGGTCACCCTCGGCCAAAGCATAGTCCTGCGCCTTCTTGATCGCTGCGTCGTAGGTGTCATTGACGCCCTTCAGGGCGGTGGCGAAGTCGTTGAGCGGGGCTTTTTCCAGGATCGCCATGGTCTGGGTGAGGAAGGTGGTGAAGTCGGCCAACTGGTTGGGGTCGGTGAAGGCGCGGCCGGACAGCGCCGTGTTCAACCGGTTGTCGTTGGCGGCTGAGAAGCGAAGGTTGGAGAACCCGGCGGCGAAGCTGGCGTAGTCGTGCTCCAAATTGGGGTCGTTGTTGCCGCCAACGATGTAGGCACCGGCCGCTTTCATCCCGGACTGCTGCATCCAGGTGTTGAAGGCCCCGACCTGTTGCTGCTCCTGGGCAAATTGCTGCTGCGCCACCGGATCGACGTTGGCGGTGCGGAACCCGATCATGCCGGCGTCGTCGCTGCCCAGCGTCCAGGACCAGCCGTGATGCTTCGGGCCGGGCCCGAACATGCCACCGAGACCACCGCCCGCGGCGCCACCGATCAGGCCGCCGATCAGGGTGCCGATGCCGGGGATGATGCTGCCGATCGCCGCGCCGGCCATGGCGCCGACCCCGGAGCCGATAGTGCCACCGAGTTGATTGCCGCCCACCAGGCTATTGAGCAGCATGCCAGCACCGAACCCGGCGCCGACGCCGCCGAACATCGCGCCCAGCGTCGGCGCGCCACTGGCGGTGATTCCACCGGCGGTGACCGGCCCGGCCACATCGGCACCCCATAGCGGCGTCGCCATGAAGCCCGAGGCCGAACCGGAGCCACCGAACAGGCTGCCGAGGCCGGAGAACAAGCCGCTGCCGCCGATGCTGCCGCCCCCGCCGGACAGGCCTGAGCGCGACGCCGCCGGCATGGAGGTGCCGAGCACGGAGTTCAGCACCGGGTTGATCACCGCCAGCTTCAACACCTGCTGCAACACCGAGGAGATGATGCTGCTGGCGACGTTGCCCCAGTTGATCGCGGCGCGCTGGCCGCTGACGAAGGCATTGGCGATGGCGGTGCCGACCTGGTCGAAGGCCTGGCTAGCCGCATTGGCGATACCGTCATAGAGCGATTGCTGCTGTTTCAGCGCGTAGTTGGCACTGGCGATCGCCTTCGATTGCTCCACCAGCGCCTGCTGCGTCTCGGTCAGGCTCGCGGCGTCCGGCGCCTTGCCCGCGGTGATCAGGCCGCGGATGGTCCGCAACGCCGCCAGTTCCCGTTCCCGCTGCTCTGCCGACTGGCCGATGAGGGCCGCCTCGGCCCGCAGATCGTCCAACTGGCCCTGGCCGGCGCGCAACGCCCGCTCGGTGTCGAGATCGGCGTTCAACTTCTCCTGTAACTCGACTTTCTGCCCCATCAGCACGATGAGGGCGGTCAATGCCGCCTTCACCGCCGGATCGGTGGCGGCATCGCGATAGGCCCGGGCGGAGAGGGTAACCTGGCGAACCTTGTCATCGATCTTGGCGTAGTACGCGGCACGATCGCCGGATTGCTCGGCGGCAATCAGCGCCTTGGTCGCGCCGATCTGCTCGTTGAGTTCGACGACGGTCTGCGCCCCCTTGGCCGCTTCCTGGGCGGCGTTGCGGTTGAGGATGGCGGCGGCGAGTGCGATCTCCGACACGCCGGTCTTGGTCGCGGCCTGCTCGTGCGCCTCGGCTGCGGCGGTGGCGCGCAGCATGGCGGCACGACCTTCCTCCGCGGCACGGACCATCGCCATCTGCGCCGTCTCCGCGCGCAGGATGCCGGCGAGTTCCTGACCGCGGGCGTCAGTCTCGCTCGCCAGCGCCAGGGTGACGGCCTTGCGAAGATATTCCTCGGCGGCGAGGCCGGTCAGCGCATGCTCGCGGATATAGGCCTCGGCCTCAATCTCGGCCTTGACCCGGACCCGGTCGGGCAGGCCGGCGGCGAGAATGCGCTGCTGATCGGCCAGCGCCTTGTTGATGTCCTCCAACTGCTTCTTCTGCCGTTCGGCCTCGGCCGCACCGATGGCCCCGGCCGGCGGCGCGGGCGGGTCGGGCGCCGAGGCGGCGCCGCCCTGCACCTGCCCGCCCGCCAGCATCCGTATGGCGAGCAGGTCGGCCCGCTGCCGGCGCAGGATGCGCTCGGCATCACCGGTGACGACGGGGGCGCCGTAGCTGTCGCGCTCGGCCAGCTTGGTGTCGATCTGGCCGACACGGCGATCGATGGTGGCGACCGGTGGTTCTGCTTCCAACAGCTTGTTGGCGGCGGCACCGACGGCGGTCAGCACGACCAGAGCAGCCTGGATCGGGCCGGACTGGGCGATGCGGTCCATCAGGGTGGACCATTCGTTGCCCAGTGCCCGCACCGCCTTGGCCGCTGGCGACAGCGCGTCCTGGTCAAGCCCATGCACCCGGAGCCGCAACGCCTCCATCGCCTTGGCGACGGCCTCGGTGCGCTCGCCGTGCTCCAGCATGACGCGGATGGCGGCGTGCTGGTCGGCGGTGAGCAGGTTCAATTCGTCGTCGAGCGACTTCAATGCGGTGTAGGATCCAGAGGCGATCTCACCGAGACGCTTGGCCACCGCCGCCTGATCGGTTCCCCCCAAGGCCGCCGTGGTGTCGGCGGTGAGGCCAACGACCTGCTGGATCTGGGCATTGCCCAACGCCGGCACCCGAGCGAGGCCTTGGACGATGGCGGCAGCGGCATCGCGGGCGACGCCGGCGTGCTGCAGCGTGAGGATGTAGCCCTGCAGCGAGGCGGTCGCGAGGTCGCCGTCGCGACCCACGGCCCGCAGCGCAACGGACAACTGCCGGGCCTCGGTCTCCAGCGCCGCGGCATGCGCCATGGCCAGGGCAAAGGCGCCGCCCACCGCCACGGCGGCGCCGACCGGCGACAGCAGCGCGCCTGCCACCATGCGAGCGGCGGTGCCGAGCACCCCGAAGCCGGTGCCGGTGGACATGGCGACGTCGGCGACCTGATGACCCTGCTGGATCATCGTCATCATCACCGGTTGCCCGGCGGCGATGGACGATACCGCCTGCATGGTCTGCACGCCCAACTGGCGCAGCGCAAAGGCGTTGGCCCCGGCCGAGACGCCGAGTGCCTCCTGTTGCTTCGCAGCCTCGACGGTCTTGCCGGCCAGCACTGCGGTGGCGGAGGCGGCCACGCCGGTCGGCGCCGCCGCGTCGGCGAACGCCTTGGTGGCGGCCTCGCGGGCCCGGGCGGCCACGGTGGCCGAGATCGCGCCGACCCACTCGGCCTGGGCGATCTCAGCGAGGGTGGTTTCGTAAGTTCGGGAGACCGCAAACAGCGGGTCGAACTTCGCGCGGAGGCGATCGAGTTCGGCGCCATAGGCCGCGACATCGGCCCCACGGGCGGCCAGCGCCTCGCCCGCAAGCGGGGCCGCAACGCCGGCACCGCGATTGGCGGCCTGCTGGACATCGACCAGGCGGATCATGGCGATGCCGAGCTGGCTGTAGCTCTCGGCCAGGCCCGCATTGGCGCTGATCTGCTGCTCGTAGCTGGCGAACGCGCGCTGCCGTGCGACGACGGCTTCCCCGCTGGCGATGGCACCGACGCGCTCGGCCTGCGCGATATCGGCGAGCGTCGTCTCGTAGCGGCGCATGGTGCCGAACAGCGGGTTGAACGAGGCCTGCAGCCGGTCGAGGCCAGCCCCGTAGGCCGCAATATCAGCCGCCCGGCGCGCGAAGGCGTCGTCGGGGCCGGCAATGCCCGACATGGCTGCCGAGGCCCGCTGGCCGGCCTGGGTGATGCGGTCCAGCACCTGATCACCGAGGCTGCCGAGCGCCTCGAACTTGCCACGCGCGGCATCGAGGTCCTCGGTCGAGAGCCGGATCGCGGCGACGCGGGTTGAACCGCTCATGATGGATTCAACTCCGCGAGAACGTTGGCCAGCAGCAGGGGCACAGCCCGGTCACGCACGGCGTCGACATCAAGCCGCTTGCGCGGCACCACCTGGCGCACCAGCACGAACATCGGCACGAAGCCGCGATCGAGCACTTCGCGCGCGATGGCCTGCTGCCCCTTGCGGTGCCCGGTCAGCACCTCGGTGGCATCGCCGACGA
>CAIYSR010000109.1 GCA_903928895.1 uncultured Rhodospirillales bacterium
ACCGGCGCGCCGAGGAAACACATCCCCTTCTCCAGCGACTCCAGCGCCGCGCGCGGCTCGGCGGTCCTGAGGAACGTCACCGCTTCGCGAATCGCCGCGGCGGCGCCACGGGTCGCGTCTTGGTTCTTCTCCAGCCAGCCGGCATCGCCGTAGAGGGAGCCCGAGGCATAGGGGCCGCCGAAAATCGCGGCCGAGCCCGCGGTGTTGCGGGCATCGGCCAGCACGACCGCGAGATTGCGCTGCTCGAGCTCGATCATGATCGGGTCGAACAGGCTCAGCGCATCGATGTCGCCGCGCTCGAAGCTGGCCATCGCGGTCTGCGTGGTGCCGACCCCGATGGCGGAGATGTCGCCCGCCTTGAGCCCGGCCTTGGCCAGCAGCTGCAGGGCGAACATATGGGTTGCCGAGCCCGGCGCGCTGACGCCGATTTTGCGGCCTTTGAGGTCCGCCACCGTCTTGATCTCGCCCGCCAGCGCCTTGCGCACGCCGAGCGCGAGGCCGGAATTCTGCGCTTGCAGCACGAAGGCCTGGAGCTTCGCCCCCTTGGCCGCCATCTGGACGGTGTGCTCGTAATAGCCGCAGGCGATTTGCGAGGAGCCGCCGAGCACCGCCTGCATCGCCGGTGCCCCGCCCGGGAACATCGCGATTTCAGGGTCGAGCCCATGCTTCTGCCAGAGCTGCCGCCCGCTGGCGACGAAGAACGGCATGTAGCCGTACAGCGCCACGCCGCCGCCGGCGAACTTCACCTTGATCCGGCTCTGCGCGATAGCGGGCATGGCCAGGACGGACATGGCCAGGACGGGCATGGCCAGGGTGGCGGGCGCGGCGAGAACCGCGCGGCGGGTGAGTTTGGACATGGGAGCCTCCTTCATGATTCGCGCGCCGCGTCCGCGCGCGGCTGCCAGACGAGCAGACGGGTTTCGGCCAGCGACACCGCGCCATCCAGCACCAGCGCGCAGCCGGTCAGCACGATGATCCCGGCGAAGACGGTATCGACGTCGAACATCCCCTCGGCCTGGAGGATCAGATAGCCCACCCCGGCGGCGCTGCCGAGATACTCCGCCACCACCGCGCCGACGAAGGCCATGCCGACCGAGACATGCAGCGAGCTGAACACCCAGGACAGGGCTGCGGGCAGATAGACATGGCGCAGCAGCTGCCGCTTGGAGGCACCCAGCATGCGCGCCGAATTCAGCACCACCGGCGGCACCTCGCGCACCCCTTGCAGCACGTTGAAGAACACGATGAAGAAGACCAGCGTGAAGCCGAGCGCCACCTTGCTGGCGATGCCGAGGCCGAACCACATGGCGAAGATCGGCGCCAGGATCACCCGCGGCATCGCATTGGCGGCCTTGATGAATGGGTCCAGCACCGCGCGGGTGCGTGGCGACAGGCCGAGCCACAGCCCGGCGCCGACTCCGCTGAGCGTGCCGGCGGCAAAGGCGAGCAGGGTCTCGGTGATGGTGATGGCGAGATGGCGCCAGATCTCGCCGGTGACGAACCAGTCGCCGATGACGGCAAAAATCTTCACCGGATGGCCGAAGAACAGCGGCGACAGCACCCCGGTCTCGGCGCCGATGTGCCAGGCCGCCAGCATCAGGGCGGCGAGCAGGATGCGCCAGATGGTGATCATGCGGCCGCTCCGGCGCGGTAGGCCTTGAGCACCTCGTCGCGCAGCACCGCCCAGATCCGCGCCTCGGTGGCGCGGAAGGCCTCGGTGAGGCGGATTTCGGCGACGTCGCGGGGGCGCGGCAGGTCGATGGCGAACTCGGCGATGGGGCGGGTGGCGGGGCCGGCGGACAGCACGATGACGCGGTCGGACAGGCTGATCGCTTCCTCCAGGTCATGGGTGATGAAGAGGACGGATTTGCGATCCGCCTGCCAGATCGCGAGCAGCTCGTTCTCCATCAATTGCCGCGTCTGCACGTCCAGCGCCGAGAACGGCTCGTCCATCAGCAGGATCGGCGGGTCCAGCACCAGGGTCTGGGCGAGCTGTGCGCGCTTGCGCATGCCGCCCGACATCTGGTGCGGATATTTGTCGCCATGCCCGGCCAGGCCGACCCGGCCGAGCCAGGCCTCGGCGGCGGCGGCGGCGGCGGCGCGCGACTGGCCGGCGAATTCCGGCCCCGCCGCCACATTGTCCAGCGCCGTGCGCCACGGCATCAGGCTCTCGCCCTGGAACAGATAGCCGGCCCGCCGGTTCAGCCCGGCGAGCGCCTGCCCCTCCACCAGCACCCGCCCGGCGGACGGGCCGATCAGCCCGGCGGCGAGGTTCAGCAGGGTCGACTTGCCGCAGCCGGTGGGGCCGACGAGCGCGACGAACTCGCCCCCGCCCACCGCAAAACTGGCGCCGCCCACCACCTCGGCGGCGCCGAAGCGCAGCGTCACGTCCTCGAAAGCCAGAGCCTTCATCGCGTCTTGTAGACCACGAAGCCGGCGATCGCGTCGTTCAGGGCCTCGGGCTCGTCGGCCCGGATGGAGTGGCTCGAATGCTCGAAAATCCGCAGATCGGAGCCCGGGATCAGACCGTGGATCTCCTCGCTGAATTCCACCGGACAGATCCAGTCATGCCGCCCGGTGCAGATCAGGGTCGGCGCGGTGATGTGCTTCAGCTCCGGCCGCAGGTCGTAGCTCTGCAGGAAGCCGCCGGGGGCGAAGGCCATGTTGATCGCATCGGGCGACTGGATGCCCCGCGCGCGGCCGATCTTGGCCGCCGCCGGATCGTGGCGCACCGAATACATCGGGCCCATCTGCTCGTAGTAGTGGCGCAGCTTGTCGTCATCGGTCAGCTCGCCGGCCCAGAGCTGGTCGCACACCCGCTTCTGCTCCGCGGTGCCGCGTTCGGCCACGATCTGCCGGGCGCGGGCGTTGAAGCCGGCATGCGCGGCGGTGACGATCAGCACGAGATGGGACACGCTGTCCGGATAGCGCGCCGCATGCGCCATCGCCACCATGCCGCCGTAGGAGGTGCCGATCGACACGATCGGGCCGAGGCCGAGATGCAGCCGCAGCGCCTCCATGTCCTCCACGTTCTCGTCGAGCGTGTATTTCGCCACCTCGCCCCGCGCCGAACGCCCCTGGCCGCGATGGTCGAAATAGACCAGCTGCATCTTGTGCGACAGCGGCGTCATGCCCGGCTTGAAGCCGCTATGGTCGCCGCCGGGGCCACCATGGATGACGAAGGCCACCGGCTTTTCGCGCATGCGGGTGCCGTCGGGCACCAGCCCCATGCCCTCGACGTCGAAGTAGATCTCGGTGTCCCGGATTTTCGCGCGCATGATCCCTCCTTTTGCTCCCCCGATTGTGCGGCGGGGGCCGCGCCTGGGCAACCCGATGCGGGCACGCCCTTCTAAGGCGGCCCTGTATGCGCTAGAGGCAGGGGAGAGAAAAGACAGGGAAACGGCATGGATTTCGAGCTCAGCGAGGACCAGCGCGCCTTCCGCGACACGGCCCGCGCCTTCGCCGCCGAACGCATCGCCCCCAATGCCGGGCGGTGGGACGAGGAGCGCCATTTCCCGGCCGCCGAACTGCGCGAGGCCGCCGCCCTGGGGTTCGCCGGGATTTATGTTCCGGAGGAGCACGGCGGCACCGGGCTCGGCCGGCTCGATGCCGCGATCATCTTCGAGGAACTCGCTTATGCCTGCCCCTCGACGGCGGCGTTCCTGACCATCCACAACATGGTCGCCGGCATGGTCGCGCGCTTCGGCGATGACGCGCAGCGCGCCCGCTTCCTGCCGAAAATCCTGACCGCCGCGCATTTCGTGTCGTACTGCCTGACCGAACCGGGCTCGGGCTCCGACGCGGCGGCCTTGCGCACCCGGGCCGAAAGCATGGGCGACGGCACCTACCGTATCAACGGCACCAAGGCCTTCATCTCCGGCGGCGGCATCGCCGACCTCTACGTCACCATGCTGCGCACCGGCGACGACAGCGCCCGCGGCATCTCCTGCGTGGCGGTCGAGAACGGCACCCCCGGCCTCACCTTCGGCGTGCCGGAGCGCAAGATGGGCTGGAACTCGCAGCCGACCGCCCTGGTGAATTTCGCCGACTGCATCGTGCCGGTGGACAACCGGCTCGGCCGGGAAGGGGAGGGGTTCCGCTTCGCCATGATGGGGCTCGACGGCGGACGCATCAACATCGCCGCCTGCTCGCTCGGCGGCGCCCGGGCCTGCCTGGACATCGCGCTCGCCTACGTCAAGGAGCGCCGTGCCTTCGGCCGCCCGATCGCCGATTTCCAGGCCCTGCAATTCAAGCTCGCCGACATGGCCACCGAGCTCGACGCCGCCCGCCTCATGGTCCACCGCGCCGCCGCCTCGCTCGATGCCGGCCACCCCGATGCCACACGGCATTGCGCCATGGCCAAGCGCTTCGCCACCGACATCTGCCACCGCATCTGCGACGAGGCGCTGCAACTGCACGGCGGCTACGGCTACATCAAGGACTATCAGGTCGAACGCTTCGTGCGCGACCTCCGGGTCCACCGCATTCTCGAAGGTACCAACGAAATCATGCGGGTCATCATCGCCCGCAAACTGCTGGAGGCAGCATGAACATCACCCTCATTGGCCTGGGCAACATGGGCCTGCCGATGGCCGCCAACCTGATGAAGGCGGGCCATGTGGTGACCGGGTTCGACCTCAACGCCGATCTCGTCGCCAAGCACGTCGCCAACGGTGGCCTCGGCGCGACCTCCATCCAGGACGCCATCCGCAACGCCGAAGCCATCGTCACCATGCTGCCCGCCGGCCGCCACGTCGATGCCGTCTACCTCGGCGGCGGCGGCATCCTCGACGGACTCAACACCAGGCCCATCCTGATCGACAGCTCCACCATCGACGTCGCCACCGCCCAGAACGTCGCCGCCGTCGCCTCCGCGAAGGGGCTCGACGTGCTCGACGCTCCCGTCTCCGGCGGCACCGGCGGCGCCATCGCGGGAACCCTCACCTTCATGTGCGGAGGCTCAGACGCTGCGTTTGCAGCGGCGACTCCCATCCTCCAGGCGATGGGCCGCAACATCATCCACGCCGGCCCCGCCGGCGCCGGGCAGGCCGCCAAGATCTGCAACAACATGATGCTCGCCGTGGCCATGCTCGGCGTCTCCGAGGCCTTCGTGATGGCCGACAAGCTCGGGCTCGACCGCCAGAAACTCTTCGACATCACCTCCACCTCGACCGGCCAGTCCTGGGCGCTGACCACCTATTGCCCGGCCCCCGGCCCGGTGCCGACCGCCCCCTCCAACCGCGACTACACCGGCGGGTTCGCCGCCGCCCTGATGCTGAAGGACCTCAACCTGGCGCAGGACGCCGCCGAGAGCGTCGGCGCCGCCACCCCGCTCGGCGCCCATGCCGCGCGGCTCTACCAGGCGCTCAACGACGCCGGCGAAGGCGGGCGCGATTTCTCCGTCGCCTTCCGCTGGCTCGCCAGCATGGCGCGGGACGAGGTCAACTGAGATGTCTGTCACCGCATTCAAGGCCGCACGCGACTTCCTGATCGCGCATCGCACCGACTACCGCACGGCCTACGAAGGCTTCCGCTGGCCCGAGGTCACCCAATTCAACTGGGCGCTCGACTGGTTCGACGGCGAACTCGCCCGGGGCGAGCTGGCCGACAACCCCGCCCTCATCATCACCGGCGCCGGCGCCACGCGGCTGACCTTCCGCGAACTCTCCGAACGCTCCAGCCGCGTCGCCAACGGCCTGCGCGCGCTCGGCGTCACCCGCGGCGACCGCGTGCTGCTCATGCTCGGCAACGTCGCGCCGCTGTGGGAGGTGATGCTCGCCGCCATGAAGCTCGGCGCCGTCGTCGTCCCCGCCACCACGCTGCTGACGGCGGCCGACCTCGCCGAACGCGTCACCCGCGCCCGCGTCCGCTTCGTCATCACCGCCGCCGAGGACGCCGGCAAGCTCGACATGCTGCCCCCATCCGTCCCCCGCATCACCGTCGGCGGCGCGCCCGCCGGCTGCATCGCCTATTCCACCCTGCTGCTCGCCACCGCCGATTTCACCCCGGACGGCCCAACCCAGGCCGATGACCCGACCCTGCTCTATTTCACCTCCGGCACCACCGCCAAGCCCAAGCTCGTCCTGCACAGCCATCGTACCTACCCGGTCGGCCATCTCTCCACCATCTACTGGCTCGGCCTCAAGCCCGGCGACATCCACCTCAACATCTCCTCCCCCGGCTGGGCCAAGCACGCCTGGTCCTGCTTCTTCGCCCCCTGGATCGCCGGCGCCGCCATCTTCATCGCCAACCAGGGCCGCTTCCACGCGCCGACGCTGCTCGCCACCCTGGTCGAGCACAAAGTCACCTCGCTCTGCGCCCCGCCCACCGTCTGGCGCATGCTGATCCAGGAGGATCTCAAGGCCTACAAGGTCTCGCTCCGCGAGGCCCTCGGCGCCGGCGAGCCGCTCAACCCCGAGGTCATCGACCAGGTCGAGAAAGCCTGGGGCCTCACCATCCGCGACGGCTACGGCCAGACCGAAACCACGCTTCAAATTGCCAATCCGCCGGGCTATCCAGTCAAGCCCGGCTCCATGGGCGTGCCCATGCCGGGCTACCGCATCCGCCTGCTCGACCCCGACGACCGCGACGCCGACGAAGGCGCGATCTGCCTCCCGCTCGATGACCGCCCCGCCGGCCTGATGCGCGGCTACCAGATGGACGACGGCAGCATCGAACCCGTCACCGGCGAGGTCTATCGCACCGGCGACGTCGCCAGCCGCGACGCCGACGGCTACATCACCTATGTCGGCCGCGCCGATGACGTCTTCAAAGCCTCGGACTACCGCATCTCCCCGTTCGAACTCGAAAGCGTGCTGATCGAACACGAAGCCGTCGTCGAAGCCGCCGTCGTCCCCGCGCCCGACGCCATGCGCCTCGCCGTCCCCAAAGCCTACATCACCCTCGGCCACAACCACCCCCCCGACGCCGCCACCGCCCTGTCGATCTTCCAGCACTGCCGCGCCCACCTCGCCCCCTACAAACGCATCCGCCGCATCGAATTCAGCGAACTGCCCAAAACCATCAGTGGCAAAATCCGCCGCGTCGAACTGCGCGGCGCCGAGAACAGCCGCACCGAACGTGCGCCGGGCGAATTCCGCGAGGATGATTTTCCGGAGTTGAAGGGGTAAGCAAGCGCTTCTTTTTTTGAAAAAAAAGAAGCAAAAAAACTTCATTCCCGGCGTTGCCCGGGGAGACCGGCGAAGCCATAAAAATATTGCTTCGCGCCTCTCCCAGGCCAATTCCCCCGAACCCAAACGGATAAAAGTTTTTTGCTTCTTTTTTTCAAAAAAGAAGCCCTTTCTTCCGAAGGACCCGAGATATGACGTCCAACACCGACTACGGCCTAGACTTCGCCCTCGGCGAGGACATCGACATGCTCCGCGAGACCGTGCGCCGCTTTGCCGCAGCCGAAATCGCCCCCATCGCGGCCGACATCGACAAGACCAACGAGTTCCCCAACCACCTCTGGCGCAAAATGGGCGACCTCGGCGTTCTCGGCATCACCGTCGAGGAGGAGTATGGCGGCGCCGCCATGGGCTATCTCGCCCACACCGTGGTGATGGAGGAAATCAGCCGCGCCTCCGCCTCCGTCGGCCTCTCCTACGGCGCCCATTCCAACCTCTGCGTCAACCAGATCCGCCGCAACGGCACGCCGGCCCAGCGCGAGAAATACCTGCCCAAACTCATCAGCGGCGAACATGTCGGGGCGCTCGCCATGAGCGAGCCCGGCGCCGGTTCCGACGTCGTTTCCATGCGCCTGCGCGCTAAACGCCATGGCGACCACTACGTCCTCAACGGGTCGAAATTCTGGATCACCAACGGCCCCGACGCCGACACCCTGGTGGTTTATGCCAAAACCGCCCCCGAGGCCGGTCCCCGCGGCATCACCGCCTTTCTCATCGAGAAAAGCTTCAAGGGCTTCTCCTGCGCGCAGAAGCTCGACAAGCTCGGCATGCGCGGCTCCAACACCGGCGAACTGGTGTTCGAGGACTGCGAAGTCCCCGCCGAAAACGTCCTCGGCGCCGTCGATGGCGGCGTCGCCGTGCTGATGAGCGGGCTCGACTACGAACGCGCCGTGCTCGCCGGCGGGCCGCTCGGCATCATGCAGGCCTGCATGGATGTGGTGCTGCCCTATATCCACGACCGCAAGCAATTCGGCCAGGCGATCGGTGAATTCCAGCTCATGCAGGGCAAGATCGCCGACATGTACACGGTCATGAACGCCGCCCGCGCCTATGTCTACGCCGTCAACGCCGCCTGCGACCGTGGCCGCACCACCCGCAAGGACGCCGCCGGCGCCATCCTCTTTGCCGCCGAAAAAGCCACCTGGATGGCGCTCGAAGCGATCCAGACCCTCGGCGGCAACGGCTACATCAACGACTATCCCACCGGCCGCCTGCTGCGCGACGCCAAGCTCTACGAGATCGGCGCCGGCACCAGCGAAATCCGCCGCATGCTGATCGGCCGCGAACTCTTCAAGGAAACTGCCTGATGCGCCTGACGAGCGAGATCGACCCGCGCTCCGACGCCTTCCGCGCCAACCAGGCCGCCATGGTGGAGATCGTCGCCGATTTGCGCGCCAAGGCCGCCATCATCGCCACAGGCGGCGGCGAGACCGCCCGCAAACGCCATCTTTCCCGCGGTAAACTCCTGCCGCGCCAGCGCATCGAGGCGCTGCTCGATTCCGGCAGCCCGTTCCTCGAGCTCTCTCAGTTCGCCGCCTTCGGCATGTACGACAACGAAGTCCCTGCCGCCGGCATCCTCACCGGCATCGGCCGCGTCGCCGGGCGCGAATGCGTCATCGTCTGCAACGACGCCACCGTCAAAGGCGGCACCTACTACCCCGTCACCGTCAAGAAGCACCTGCGCGCCCAGGAAATCGCCGCGCAAAACCGCCTACCCTGCATCTATCTGGTCGATTCCGGCGGCGCCAACCTGCCCAACCAGGACGAGGTCTTCCCCGACCGCGACCATTTCGGCCGCATCTTCTTCAACCAGGCCAACCTCTCCGCCGACGGCATCGCCCAGATCGCCGTGGTGATGGGCTCCTGCACCGCCGGCGGCGCCTACGTCCCAGCGATGTCCGACGAGAGCATCATCGTGAAGGGGCAAGGCACCATCTTCCTCGGCGGCCCGCCTTTGGTGAAAGCCGCCACCGGCGAAATCGTCACCGCCGAAGACCTCGGCGGCGCCGACGTTCACAGCCGCATCTCAGGGGTCACCGACCACTACGCCGAAAACGACGCCCACGCCCTCGGCATCGCCCGCTCCATCGTCGCCACCCTCAACACCGTCAAACGCCCCGGCGTCGCACTCCGCGAGCCCAAGCCCCCTCGCTTCGATCCCGCCGAGCTCTACGGCATCATCCCCGCCGACCGCCGCCGCCCCTACGACGTGCGCGAAGTCATCGCCCGCCTCGTCGACGACAGCGACTTCGATGAATTCAAGCGGCTGTACGGCACCACCCTGGTCACCGGCTTCGCCCATATCTGGGGCATGCCGGTCGGCATCATCGCCAACAACGGCATCCTGTTCAGCGAAAGCGCGCAGAAAGGAGCCCATTTCATCGAGCTCTGCGCCCAGCGCGGCATCCCGCTGGTGTTCCTGCAAAACATCACCGGCTTCATGGTCGGCCGCAAATACGAAGCCGGCGGCATCGCCAAGGACGGCGCCAAACTCGTCACCGCGGTGGCCACCGCCCGCGTCCCCAAATTCACCGTCATCATCGGCGGCTCCTTCGGCGCCGGCAATTACGGCATGTGCGGCCGTGCCTACTCCCCCCGCTTCCTCTGGATGTGGCCCAACGCGCGCATCTCCGTCATGGGCGGCGAACAAGCCGCCTCGGTGCTGGCCACCATCCGCCGCGACGGGATCGAAGCCCGCGGCCAGACCTGGCCGGCCGAGGCCGAGGACGAATTCAAAACCCCCATCCGCGACCAGTACGAAACCCAGGGCCACCCCTATTTCGCCTCCGCCCGCCTGTGGGACGACGGCATCATCGACCCCGCCGACACCCGCCGCGTCCTCGCCCTCGGCCTCTCCGCCGCGCTCAACGCCCCGATCGAACCGACACGGTTCGGCGTGTTCCGGATGTGAAGGTGCAAGCAACAGGAAAGACAAGGCTCCGCCGGCCAAGGGCCGTGAGGCCCTTGGAACCCATTCGTTCGCGCGGTTGTGGCACCGACCGCCAGCCGCCATCCCACGATCTCGCGTGCGGAGATCGGCGAAGCCCGAAAATCCCGAGCAACCGGCAATATCTCGTCCATATCGCTCGATTGATTGCCTGCGGCGCAAGCAAGAAAGAAAGCAGTTACCACCTGAAGGCCGGTGATCCAGCCGCGAGCAGTCGTGGGTTCTTAGGGGCCACTGCCCCTAAGCCGGCGGAGCCTTGCTTGCCTTCAAACCCTTCCTTCCCGGATGACCGCTCATGTTCCGCAAAATCCTGATCGCCAATCGCGGCGAGATTGCCTGCCGCATCATCCGCACTGCCCGCCGCATGGGTGTCGCCACGGTTGCCGTCTATTCGGATGCGGATGCGGGGGCGTTGCATGTCGCCATGGCGGACTTGGCCTATCGCATCGGCCCCGCCGCCCCGCGCGAGAGCTATCTGAATACGGCGGCCATTCTCGAAGCGGTCCGGGTTTCGGGTGCGGAGGCGCTGCACCCTGGCTATGGGTTTCTGTCCGAGAATGCGGATTTTGCCGAGGCGTGTGCCGGGGCTGGCGTGGTGTTCATCGGTCCGCCGCCGTCGGCGATCCGTGCGATGGGCGGAAAGTCGCAGTCCAAGGCCTTGATGGAGCAGGCGGGGGTGCCACTCGTGCCCGGCTATCACGGTGTGGCGCAAGATGAGGCGACGCTGACCGAGGCTGCGGCGCGCATCGGCTATCCGGTGCTGATCAAGGCGAGTGCCGGCGGGGGCGGGAAGGGGATGCGCGTGGTCGAATCCGCCGCCGACCTGCCTGCCGCGCTGGCCGGCGCGAGGCGCGAGGGCTTGTCGTCGTTCGGCGATGCCCGCCTGCTCATCGAGCGCTACCTGCAGCGCCCGCGCCACATCGAGATTCAGATCTTCGCCGATGCGCATGGCAATGCGGTCCATCTTTTCGAGCGCGACTGCTCGATCCAGCGCCGCCACCAGAAGATCATCGAGGAGGCCCCGGCCCCGGGCATGGACCCGGTGCTGCGTGCCGCGATGGGGGAAGCCGCCGTCGCCGCCGCACGGGCGGTGGGCTATGTCGGCGCGGGGACGGTGGAGTTCATCGTCGAGGGGGGTGCCTTCCACTTCATGGAGATGAACACCCGCCTCCAGGTCGAACACCCCGTCACCGAGGCCATCACCGGCACCGACCTGGTGGAGTGGCAACTCCGCGTCGCCGCCGGGGAGCGGTTGCCGAAGATGCAGGATGCGTTGTCGATCGACGGCCATGCCATCGAGGTCCGTCTCTACGCCGAGGACCCTGCCCGCAACTTCCTGCCCTCGGTCGGCACGCTCACGCATCTGGAGCTGCCCGCGACCGCCCGGATCGAGTCCGGGGTTCGTGCCGGCGATGCCATCACGCCGGACTACGACCCGATGATCGCCAAGCTCATCGTCCACGGCCCCGACCGCGCCACTGCCCTGGCCCGCCTGCGCATTGCGCTCGCCGGCTGCGAGGTGGTGGGGGTGCAGACCAACCTTGCTTTGCTCGGCGCCATCGCGCGCCATCCCGCCTTCGCGTCCGGCGCGTTCGATACGGGCTTCATCGGGCGGAACCCGGAGGTGCTATCCCTCGACGCCACGCCCCCCACTACCGCCATTGCCGCCGCCGCGCTGCACCTCCTGGGGCAGCCCGCGCCCGCGCACGCGGCCGAGCCGCACTCGCCCTGGAGCACCACCGATGCCTTCCGCCTCAACCTGCAAGGCGAGGTCACGGTGCATCTGGCCATCGATGACGGGATGCTCACCATCCGGTCCAGACCGGACGGCGACGCCTGGCATTTATCCTGGGACGACATCGCCCATCACGCCCGGCTCTCCCACGGCACACTGTGGTTGGACGGGACGACGATCCCGCTCACTCTGGTCCCGGGTGAGCGCCTGACGGTCCTGACCGCCGGCCGCCCCTACGCCTTCACCGTGATCGACCCGCTCGCCCCCCCCTCCGCCGCCCCGCCCGGCGCCGATCACGTGCTTGCCCCCATTCCCGGCCGCATCACCGCCGTCCTCTGCGCTCCCGGCGACACCGTCGCCAAGGGCCAGCCCCTGATCATCCTCGAAGCCATGAAAATGGAGATGACCCTCACCGCGGCCATGGACGGCACCATCGCCGCCGTCCG
Organism: uncultured Rhodospirillales bacterium; assembly: GCA_903928895.1. Classification (GTDB taxonomy): domain Bacteria; phylum Pseudomonadota; class Alphaproteobacteria; order Acetobacterales; family Acetobacteraceae; genus CAIYPH01. The sequence goes on from CAIYSR010000109.1 coordinate 12,316, forward strand.
CTGCGCCGTCGGCGACATGGTGCAGGAACGCGCCGATCTCGTGGATTTCGCCGCCGAGGCGTAGAACGGGCCAAATATCGCGCGCGCCCGGTGCAAATCGGCGGGATGATGCTATTTGCGAAGAGGGGACGGGAGTTGCTGGTTAAGCCAGTATCCCTGTCCTAACCTCCCCGATGGGTGGAACGGAGAAAGTGCCATGAAGCATTCCGCGGTCACGCTTGACGACAAATACGCCGCCGACAGCGACCGGTTCTTCCTGACCGGCACCCAGGCCCTGGTGCGCCTGCCGATGCTCCAGCGCCGGCTCGACCTCGCCGCCGGGCTCAACACCGCCGGCTACGTCTCGGGCTATCGCGGCTCGCCGCTCGGGCAGATCGACATCCAGATGTGGGGCGCGAAGAAGCAGCTCGCCGAGAGCCACATCCATTTCTGGCCCGCCGTGAACGAGGAGATCGCCGCCACCGCGATCTGGGGCACCCAGCAGATCCCGCTCCTCCAGGGTGCCCGCTACGACGGCGTCTTCGCCTACTGGTACGGCAAGGGCCCCGGTGTCGATCGTGCCGGCGATGCCTTCCGTCACGCCAACTACGCCGGCACCACCCGCACCGGCGGCGTGCTCGCCATGGCCGGCGACGACCACGGCTGCAAATCCTCGACCGTGCCCCACCAGTCCGAACCCGCCCTGATCGCCGGGTCCATGCCGATCCTGGTGCCGGCCGATGTGCGCGACCTGCTGGAACTCGGCCTGCACGGCTGGGCGATGTCGCGCTGGTCCGGCCGCTGGGTCGGCTTCAAGACCGTCGGCGACGTGATGGACAGTTCGGCCTCGGTCGAATTCAACCTCGCCGATTTCCGCATCCGCCACCCCGAAGGCCCGCACCCCGACGCCGGCTTCCGCCTGCCCGACGCGCCGCTGGAGCAGGAAGCCCGCGTCCTCAATATCGGCCTGCCCGCCGCCCAGGCCTATGCCAGGGCCAACGGGCTCGACCGCATCGTGGTTGCCGCCCCCGGTGCCGCCATCGGCGTCATCACCGCCGGCAAATCCTACCACGACACCAGCCAGGCCCTGTCCGAACTCGGCATCGAGGCCGGCGTGCGGATGCTCAAGCTGGCGCTGACCTGGCCGATCGACCCCCATATCATCCGCCGCTTCGCCGAGGGGTTGACCGAAATCATCGTCGTCGAGGAGAAATCCCCCCTCATCGAGCAGCAGGTCCGCGACATCCTCTACGACGCCGCCATTCGCCCCCGCGTGGTCGGCAAGCGCGACGAGCGTGGCCTCCCCTTCCTCAAGGCCAATGGCGAATTCTCCTCGGCCGAGCTGGCGCTCGCCTTGTCCGGCCGGCTCGCCCCGTTCCTCGACAACGAGGCGATGCAGGCGCGCACCCGCTTCCTGCGCGAGCAGGCCCGCAGCCTCGAACAGGTCCATGTCGGCGCCATCAGGCGCCCCTATTTCTGCTCGGGCTGCCCGCACAACACCTCGACCAAGGTGATCGACGGCAGCCGGGCGCTCGCCGGCATCGGCTGCCACACGCTGGCACTGTGGATGGACCGCAGCACCGACACGCTGAGCCAGATGGGCGGCGAAGGCATGCAGTGGCTCGGCCAGGCGCCGTTCACCGAGGAAAAACACGTCTTCGCCAATCTCGGCGACGGCACCTATTTCCACTCGGGCTACATGGCCATCCGCGGTGCGGTGGCCAACGGCGCCAACATCACCTACAAGATCCTCTACAACGACGCCGTCGCGATGACCGGCGGCCAGCCCGTCGACGGGCAGCTCACGGTGCCGCAAATCACCCGGCAGGTCACCGCCGAGGGCGTCAAGCGCTGCGTCATCGTCACCGACGAGCCTGAGAAATACGACGACGCTAAGGACCTCGCCCCCGGCGTCAGCGTCCATCACCGCCGCGAAATGCAGCAGATCGAGCGCAGCTTCCGCGACACCGCGGGGTGCACGGTGATCATCTACGACCAGACCTGCGCCTCGGAGAAGCGCCGCCGCCGCAAGCGCGGCACCTTCCCCGACCCCAACAAGCGCGCCTTCATCAATGCGGCGGTCTGCGAGGCCTGCGGCGACTGCTCCAAGGCGTCGAACTGCCTGTCCGTGCAGCCGGTCGAAACCGAATTCGGCACCAAGCGCCGCATCGACCAGTCCAGCTGCAACAAGGACTTCTCCTGCGTCGAGGGGTTCTGCCCGAGCTTCGTCACCGTCCATGGCGGCACCCTGCGCAAGCGCTCCAAATCCGCCGCCGCCCCCTTCGCGACACCCGAGCCCAAGCTCCCCGCGCTCGATCGCCCCTACGACATCCTGGTCACCGGCATCGGCGGCACCGGCATCGTCACCATCGGCGCGCTAATGGGCATGGCCGCCCATCTCGACGGCAGCCACGTCACCGTGCTGGACCAGATGGGCATGGCCCAGAAAGGCGGCTCGGTGTTCAGCCACATCCGCCTTGCGGGAGAAGCCGAACAGCTCCATGGCCTGCGCGTCGGCCGCGGCCAGGCCGACCTGCTGCTCGCCTGCGACATGGTCGTCGCCGGCTCCAAGGACACGCTGACCACCCTGCGCAAGGGCGTCTCCCACGTCGTGCTCAACACCTACGAGGTCCCGACCGGGGATTTTGTGATGGACACCACCACCCGCCTGCCCTCGGCCGCCCTGCGCCGCTCCATCGCCGAGGCCGCCGGCGCCGAGGCGATGCACCAGTTCGACGCCACCGCCCTGGCCGTGGCGCTGATGGGCGACAGCATCGCCACCAACCCCTTCGTCCTCGGCTACGCCTGGCAGCAGGGCCTGATCCCGCTCAGCGGCGACAGCCTGCTGCGCGCGATCGAACTCAATGGCACCGCCGTCGAAGCCAACAAGACCGCCTTCGCCTGGGGCCGCTGCGCCGCCACCGACCTTGCCCGCGTCGCCGAACTGGCAGGCATCGTCGTGGTGCCGCCGGCGCCGCGCACGCTCGACGACCTCATCGCCGCCCGCGAAGCCCATCTCACCGCCTACCAGAGCCGCGCCCTCGCCCGGCGCTACCGCAAGCTGGTCGATCGCGTCCGCGACACCGAGGGCCGCATGTTCTCGGGCTCCACCGCGCTCACCGAGGCGGTCGCCCGCAACTACGCCAAACTCCTCGCCTACAAGGACGAATACGAGGTCGCCCGCCTCTACACCGCCCCCGAATTCACCGCCGCGCTCGCCGCCCAGTTCGAAAACCCCGAAAAACTCGAGTTCCACCTCGCCCCCCCCATCATGGCCAGGCGCGACGCCAGCACCGGCCACCTGATCAAGCAGAGCTACGGCCCCTGGATGATGCGTGCCTTCCGCACCCTGGCGAAGCTCAGGCGCCTGCGCGGCACCGCGCTCGACCCCTTCGGCCGCACCGAGGAGCGCCAGGCCGAACGCCGCATGATCGCGGACTACGAGGCCCAGATCTCGGAAACCCTCAAGGCCCTCACGGCCACCAATCTCGCCGTCGCGGTCGAACTCGCGGGCCTGCCGGACAAGGTCCGTGGCTTCGGCCACGTCAAGGAGCGCGCCATGCGCCTCTACGAAGCCGACCGCGCCCGGCTCGGCGCAAAACTGCGGGCCCCGGCGGCGGCGGTGGCGGCGCAATGAGGCCAAGTCCGCTGTTCCTTCGCGGATCGCGGGGAAGGAACAGCGGGAAGGAAGCGCTTCTTTTTTTGAAAAAAAAGAAGCAAAAAAACTTCACCCTTGGCTTCGCCGCCAATGGACTGAAAGACTCCAGGGAATAAAAGTTTTTTGCTTCTTTTTTTCAAAAAAGAAGCACTTCCTTCCTTATCCCGGTATTAGCCGGATCACCAGCTCGGCCGCCGCGTCCACCGCTGCCTTCGAGTAGAGCAGCGGGACATATTCGCCGGCCGCCCATTTCGGCGCGAGGTCGGAGTAGTGGGGCGAGCGCGGATCGCCGGACTGGCCCGGCGCGTTGATGCACATCGAGGCGTCCCAGTTGCCGACATCGGTGACCATGCGGAACGACGCCCCGGAGGTGACGCGGAAATCGCTGGCGCGGTAGGTGGCGGCCATCGGGGTGGAGCCGGAGCCGCCCTTGGGCAGGCGGCCGACGCTTTTCATTTCGGGCAGCAGGTCGGCCAGCGGATGCTCGAAATAGCCGTGATGCAGCGCGCCCCAGGACCAGCCGGACGGCTCCTGGCCCAGGCGCAGGCGCAGTTCGACCATCGCCTTGCCCAAGGTGGCGAGGAGCAGGGCGCCGCGGTCGGGGATGCGGGCGTCGCCGTTTTCCAGCATCGCCAGCAGGGTCTCGACATCGCCCGGCACCATCAGCGGGCGGATGTCGGGATCGGGGGCGACGAGGTCGAGCAGGGTGGGCTTGAGGCACTTGGTCCACCACACCTCGAACACCGCCGCCGCCGCGCTGTCGCGGGACAGGCGGCCGTCCCAGCCGGCGAGCAGGGCGAGCGCGTCGGCGGTGTCGGCCTCGCCGGTCAGCCCCGCCAGCAGCGCGCGCAGGCGCCGCGCGGGGATCGAGACGTCATCGGTTTGCAGCGCCATCGAGTCGGCGAGCGTGTGGGCGGGCTGGGTGTCCAGCACCTCGTGGATGCGATCGGTGCGCGAGCGTTCGGCCCATTCGAAGCCGAGCCTGGTGGATTTGTAGTCGTAGTCCGCCGGCAGGTTCATCTCGTTGGCGGTGGCGACGAAGCCGCGCGCGGGGTTGATGCTGCGGGGCAGGACGGAGAAATCATGGAACCCGGCCCATTCGTAGCGCCCGTCACCGGGCACCGGCAGCAGTCCATCCCAGTTCGGGCGGATCGGCGCGCGGCCGGCGGCGTACCAGGCGATGTTGCCCGACGTGTCGGCATAGACGTGGTTGACCGAGGGCGTGGCCCAGCCGTGCAGCGCCTTCTCGTAGTCGGCCAGGTTCGTCGCCGCCATGTAGCCCAGGCTCGAGAGATAGGCCGAGGCGCCGGGCTCGAACCAGACGGAGCGGATGGCGTAGGCGCGGAGCGCGCTGGCGTCCTCGAACACCACCGGCCCGTGGCGGGTGAAGCGCAGCGTCACCTCCTGGTCGGGGTGATCGCGCACGGCGATGGTGTCGCGCTGTTCGCGCATCGCCTCCCAGCCCTCGCCGTAGCGGTATTCGAGCGGGTTCTCGGGGTTGGTTTCGTAGACGTAGAGATCCTCCTGGTCCATCGGGAAGATGGTCAGGCTGAAGGCGCAATCCTGGTTGTGGCCGATCGACACGCCCGGCATCGCGGGCTCGCCGGCGCCGATGGCGTCCAGGCCCGGGCCGGTGAGATGCACCAGCCAGCGCAGCGAGGGCAGCGCATGGGCGCGATGCGGGTCCGACGCCAGGACCGGGCGGCCGGTCTCGGTGCGGGCGGGAGCGACGGCCCAGTTGTTGGAGCCCTGGATGTAGACATCGCCGAGATCGTCCACCCGGGTCCAGCGCCAGGCGTCGTCCAGCGTCGCGGTCATGCGGCCATGGCTGAAATCGAGCCGGCCGCTGGCCAGCTTGAACACATCGAGCACCGCGGCCGGGATGCTGGCCAGATCGAGACCCTCGGGCAGGATCGGCTCCCAGGGCGGCTCGATCGAGCGGCGGGCGAGATCGGTCTCCAGCCCACCCTTGGCCATGACCTGGGCGCGGGTGACCTCGGAGAGCACATTGCGCACCAGGCCGTGGCTGCGGATGCGCAGCACATCCTCGGCCGACCAAGGCTCGGGCGCGGTGGCCATGGCAGCGAACTCGGGCGGCAGCAGATCGGGCTGCGCCGCGCAGCGGGCGATCCAGGCATTGATCCCGGCGGTGAAGGCCTCGGTGATCGCCCGCGCCTCGGGCGTGCCGTAGGACGCCCACTCCGCCGCCATGTCGCCGCGATAGAGGAACAGCCGGGCGGCGCGGTCCTGCGCCAGGAAACCGGGGCCGAAATCGGCGGCCAGTCGGCCCAGCCCGCGCTTGCGCCACATGTCCAGCTGCCACAGGCGCTCGCGCGCGGCGGCGAGGCCCTGGGCGAAAAAAACGTCATGGGTGGTGGCGGCGCGGATATGCGGAATGCCCCAGCGATCCATCACGATCTCGGCCGGCTGCTGCAGGCCTTGGAGGTGGAGGTCAATGGTCTTGGCGACATTCATGGCGGAGTCTCCGGAATTCGCCGGTAAAATTCCACGGGGGGGAGGCGGGGGCAAGGCGGGGGCCTTCCCCGCCAGCGGATGAAAGTTTTTGGCTCCCTTTTTTCAAAAAGGGAGTGCTGTTCTTTTCTGAAAAAAAGAACCAAAAAACTTTCAACCGTTTGCAGGAGGACTCGGCGATGCAGGAGATCAGGATCGGCGACGTGACCATCACGTCCATTGTCGAGCGCGCGGGGCCGTGGCGGGCGCCGAAGGACATGTTCCCTTCCTATGACGACGCCGTCGCCAAGGCGCATCTGGCGACGATGGACCCGGTGTCGTTCGATGCGGCGTCGGGCAAGATGTTCATCACCTATCAGACCTTCGTGGTGCGCACCCCGCATCATGTCATCCTGGTCGACACCTGCACCGGCGAGGACAAGGGCTATCCGGCGCCGATGGATTTCGACAAGTCGCCCTGGGTGGCGGGGTTCAAGGCGGCGGGGCTGAGCTACGACGATGTCGACTACGTGTTCTGCACCCATCTGCACATCGACCATTGCGGCTGGAACACGGTGCTGCGCGACGGGCGCTGGGTGCCGACCTTCCCCAAGGCGAAATACGTGTTCGCCAAAAAGGAATATCTGGCGTGGGAGGCGGCCGAGCAGGCGGGGGACCCGCGCGGCAACGTGTTCCGCATGAACTGCCTGCCGATCGTGCAGGCCGGGCAGGCGCTGCTGGTGGATGACGACTACATGCTCGACGATCTGGTGTCGCTGACGCCGACGCCGGGGCATTCGCCGCATCATTGCTGCGTCAACATCTTCTCCAAGGGCCAGCGCGCGGTGGTGACCGGGGACATGATGCATCACGCGCTGCAATGCCGGGAGCCGGAGTGGTCGACCGTCTTCTGCTCCGATCCGGTGCAGGCGGCGGCGTCGCGGCGCGGGTTTCTCGAAAGCGTGGCGGATACCGACACCGTCATCCTGCCGATCCATTTCCCTTCGCCCACCGCCGGGCGGATCGAGGGCGACGGCACCCGGTTCCATTACCGCTACCGGCACAAGTAGCATGCCGCAGGACCGTTTCGGCCTCACCCTGACCACCACGCCGGCGGCGGCGGATGCCTATGTGCGCGGCTGCGACCTGATGTTCTGCGTCCAGCCTGGGGCGCGCGAGGCCTTCGCCGCGGCGATCGCGGAGGACCCGGGCTTCGCGCTCGCTCATATCGGCGCGGCGCAAATCGCGGCGACGGCGGGGGATGGCGCGGCGGTGCGCGCGGCGGTGGGCGCGGCGCAGGCGGGGCGGATGGATGCGCGCGAGGCGAGCCATGTCGGCTTCTTCGCGCTGCTGCTGTCCGGGCAGATCGCGGCGGCCGAGCATGCGGCGGCGGCGCACATGGCGGCGTGGCCGCGCGATGGGGTGGTGATGAACCATTACGCCACCAATTCCGGCGTGATGAACAATTGCGGCCGGGTGCGCGCCAAGCAGGAGCGCGCGGCGGTGATGGAGGCCTACGCGCCCGCGTTCGGCGATGACTGGTGGTATCTCTGCCACCTCGCCATGGCGATCTCGGAGACCGACCGGCCGGACCAGGCCCGCGCGCTGGCGGAGCGCTCGCTCGCGCTCAATCCGATGAATTGCCAGGCCGCGCATGGCCGCGCCCATATCGCCTACGAGTCCGACGAAGCCGGCGGCTGGCGGTCCGGCCTGCGTGCCTGGCTCGCCACCTGCCCGCGCGCGGCGGGGCTGCACGGCCATCTCTCCTGGCACGCGGCATTGGGCGAACTCCACGCGGGAAACCCCGAGGCCGCCGAGCGCCTGTTCGCCGATGCGGTGAGCCCCGAGGTTAACCTTGGGCCGACCCGCATCCGCCTGATCGATTCGGTGCAGTATCTGTGGCGGATGGAACTCGCGGGCAATCCGCGCGACCCCGCGCGCTGGCGCACGCTCGATGCGCTGGCCAACCGGCTGGTGCCGCAGCCCGCCGGGCCGTTCGTCGACGTGCATCTGCTGCTCGCCGGCGCGGTTTCCGGCAACGCCGCTTCGTTCGAGGCGCGGCTGGCGCAGATCGTGGCGATGGTGCGCGAGGATCGCTATATCGGCGGCGACTTCGCGCCGGAGGCGGCGCTCGGGCTGGCTGCCTTCGCCCGTGGCGAGCATGAGGTCGCGATCGCGCATCTCGCGCCCTTGATCGGCCAGACCGACCGGATGGGCGGCGGCAGCCGGGCGCAGCACGACATCATCGAATTCACCCTGCTGCGCGCCTGCATCGAGGCCGGCCGGCATGACGCGCTGCACCTTGCGCTGAGCGCGCATCGCGCCGGGCCGGGTCCGATCCCGGTGGCAGGACTGCCGTGAGCGCGCACGACCCCGGCACCAGGCCGATCCCCTATCCCGCCGGCGTCGTGCCGGAAGCGGCATATGGCGGGCCGAACGACTGCTACCGCTACCGGCTGAAACTGACCTGGGACGGGTCGCGCCCCGCGATGATGGCGCTGATGATGAACCCCTCGGCCGCCGGCCACGAGGGCAGCGACCGCACCGTCAACCGCGCCATCGGCTTCGCCATGCGCTGGGGCTACGGCACGCTGTTCGTCGCCAACTCGGCGGCCTATCGGGCGACGTTCCAGGAAACGCTGGACCGGGTGGATGACCCGATCGGCCCCGACAACGCGGCGGCGCTGCGCGACATGGCCGCACGCGCGGCCTTCATCCTCGCCGGCTACGGCAGCCCCAAGGCGAAATCGATGCAGGGCGCCGGGCTGCTCGCGGCGCGGATGCTCGCGGCGGAGGGGCACAAGCTGCATGTGCTGCGGCTGGGCAAGGACGGTTCGCCTGGGCATCCGCTGTATATCGCGGCGGATACGGTGCCGTTTGAGTGGAGGCCTTAAGACTTAAGCCAAGGGAAAGCGCTTCTTTTTTGTAACTCCCAAGCCCCCCCGGTGAGTCCGATTGGCAACAGTGAGTTCCTTTTTTTGCGTTTGCCGCTGATGCTGGTTGCATGCGGATCGGGAACATGAGTCAACGTCGGGATGGACCTGTGTCGCGATGTTGGG
>CAIYSR010000110.1 GCA_903928895.1 uncultured Rhodospirillales bacterium
CATGCGCAAATACGACGTCTCGTTCTCGCTCGGTGACGGCCTGCGCCCGGGCAGCGGTGCGGATGCCAACGACCGCGCGCAGTTCGCCGAACTGGAAACGCTGGGCGAATTGACCAAGGTGGCGTGGGACAAGGGCTGTCAGGTCATGATCGAAGGCCCCGGCCATGTGCCGATGCACAAGATCAAGATCAACATGGACAAGCAGCTCCGCGAGTGCGGCGAGGCCCCGTTCTATACGCTCGGCCCGCTCACCACCGATATCGCGCCGGGCTATGACCACATCACCTCGGCCATTGGCGCCGCCATGATCGGCTGGTTCGGCACCGCGATGCTCTGCTACGTCACCCCCAAGGAACATCTCGGCCTGCCCAACCGCGACGACGTCAAGGTCGGCGTCATCACCTACCGCATCGCCGCCCACGCCGCCGATCTCGCCAAGGGCCACCCGGCAGCGCGCCTGCGCGACGACGCCATCAGCCGCGCCCGCTTCGAGTTCCGCTGGGAAGACCAGTTCAACATCGGCCTCGACCCCGACACCGCCCGGCAGTTCCACGACGAAACCATGCCCAAGGAGGCCCATAAGGTCGCGCATTTCTGCTCCATGTGCGGCCCCAAGTTCTGCTCGATGAAAATCAGCCACGACATCCGCGCCGATACCGAGCGGATGGCTGGCATGGAAAAGATGAGCGAGGAATTCAAGGCCAAAGGCAGCCAGATCTACCAGCCCGAACCGGCCGCCGAGTAGCGGCGCACCCCCTCCCGCCGTCGGCGGGAGGGGGACTTCGCTAGAGCCGGCGCAGGATCTCCAGCGTCGGCCCGATCTCGGGACGGCGCGTGTAGTCGGGATCGGCCTCGGCCGCGATCACAATCCCGTCACGTCCGATCACCAGACGGGCCGGCACCGACAGCGTCCAGCTCTCATCGCCGTTGAAGCGCGGCAGATCGACGCCGATCTTTTTGTATACCTCGATCAACTCGTCCGGCAGCCGGAAGGTCAGCCCATAGGCCGCGCCCACCTTGTTGCCGGGATCGGTCAGGATCGGGTAGCCGAGCGCCTGCTTCTCCGCACCTGGCCCGGTGAAGGCCCGCAGCTGCGGCGACAGCACAACCAGGCTCGCGCCCATCGCGGTCAGGTCAGACAATACTGCTTGCAAAGCATCCAGCTCATGCCGGCAGTACGGTCACCAGAACCCACGGAAGACGCTGACGACGACAGGCCCTTTGGCCCGCAGCGCGGCGAGCGACACCGGCATGCCGTGCTGATCGTCGAGCGTGAAATCCGGCGCCACCGCGCCGGGCTTGATGACGCCATCGAGGATGCCGGATACGCGCAGCTGCGCGGTGGCCCCTTCCATGATCGCGCGCAGCTCCGCCGGCAGGCGCTTGGCGGACGCCTCCCGTGTCGCTGCGAGTTTCTCTTCGAGATTCATGATCGCTCCTGTTCCGGTTAATCGGCCGACGTTAGCACGCCGCCGCCAAACGCAAACCCGCGCCCCCTTGCCGCACCCGGGCAAGCGCGGGCAGACTGGGATCGTGATCGAACCTCGCATCGCCCTCGAAGCCATCGGCCAATTGCCGGACAGCGAGATCGACCTCGCCGACGCCGCCCTCCAGCTCGCCCGCGCCGGCGACCCCGACGCCGACTGGCAGTCCGCCCGCACCCACCTCTCCGAACTCGCCCAAGCCGCGGTCAGCCTCGCCGCCACCGTCGAGGACGCCGATATCGGCGGTCGTGCCCGCGCCCTGCGCCGCCTCCTCGTCACCACCCATGGCTACGAAGGCGACGCAATCACCTACGAGGACCTCGCCAACGCCAACCTCATCCACGTCATCGAACGCCGCCAGGGCCTGCCCGTCGCTCTCGGGATCCTCTGGCTCCACTGCGCCCACACCGCCGGCTGGAGCGCCCACGGCATCGACTTCCCCGGCCACTTCCTCATCGGCCTCGCCGGCCGCAAGGCCCAAGTCGTGATGGACCCCTTCAGCGCCGGCACCAGCCTCGACTCCGACGACCTCAAAACCCTCTTCCACAAAATCGCCGGCGCCGCCGCCAAACCGCCCCAAGGCATCCTGCGCCCCATGCCGCGACGCGCCATCCTGCTGCGGCTGCAAAACAACATCCGCGCCCGCCACCTCCAGGCCGGCCACCTCCGCCTCGCCTTGGCCACCACCGAAACCATGCTCGCCATCGCCCCCGACAACACCCCCCTGCAAGAAGAAGCCGCCGAGTTGCGCGCGCGCCTGAACTAGGGTTTGGTGCGGCCGCGACTGAAGGAAGCAAGGCGGGGGGCGGAGCCCCCGCCTTCCCTTCCTCCGGTCCCGACCGAACGAAAACCCTGTTGCAGGAGGCGTGAAGTGGCGTTGCGGGTGGCGGTTCAGATGGATCCGATCGAGACCATCAACATTGATGGTGATTCCTCGTTTGCTCTGATGTTGGCGGCGCAGGCGCGGGGGCATGAGGTGTGGCACTACGAGGTGCGGCATCTGGTGTTGCGCGAGGGGCAGTTGAAAGCGGGGGCGGCGCGTGACGAGCGGCTGTTCGCGCGGGCGCGCCCGGTCACGGTGCAGCGGGTGAAGGGGGCGCACTGGACGTTCGGGGTCGAGAAGATTGTCGATCTCGGCTCGATGGATGTGATCCTGATGCGCCAGGACCCGCCGTTCGACATGGCCTATATCACGGCCACGCATTTGCTGGAGCACATCCATCGCGAGGACGGCTCGGGCACGCTGGTGGTGAACAATCCGGTCGCGGTGCGCAATGCGCCGGAGAAGCTGCTGGTCACGCATTTTCCGGAATTGATGCCGCCGACGATGGTGACCTGGGATGTCGAGGCGATCCGCGGTTTCCGGGCGACGCACAAGGACATCGTGGTCAAGCCGTTGTTCGGCAATGGCGGCGCCGGGGTGTTTTTGATCCGGCATGACGATCCGAATTTGAATTCGCTGCTGGAGATGCATTTCGCCCGCTCGCGCGAGCCGCTGATGATCCAGCGCTATGAGCCGGCGGTGCGCCAGGGCGACAAGCGGATTATTTTGATCGACGGCGAGCCGATGGGCGCGATCAACCGGGTGCCGGCGGCGGGCGAGGCGCGCAGCAACATGCATGTCGGCGGTCGGCCGGAGAAAATCGGGCTGACGCCGCGGGACTGGGAGATCTGCAAGCGCATCGGGCCGACATTGAAGGCGCAGGGGCTGATATTCGTCGGCATCGACGTGATCGGCGACTATCTGACCGAGATCAACGTCACCTCGCCGACCGGGTTGCAGGAGATCGCCCGGTTCGACGGCACCGATCTGGCGTCCGGCATCTGGGATTGCATCGAGGCCAAGCTCAAGCGGGTGTGATCAGGGCGTCAGCCATGACGACGCCCTGGCCTTCGCGCAGCACGATCAGCGGGTTGATTTCCGCTTCGCCGACGGTCGCGATCGCGGCGAGACGGGAGACCGCGACGATGGCGTCGGCCAGCGCGGCGAGGTCCCCCTTGGGCAGGTTGCGGTAGCCGCGGGCCGGGGCCAGGCCTTTCACGGCGCCGATCATGTCGTGGGCGGTGGCAAGGTCCACCGGGGCGCGGCGCAGTGTCACGTCGCGGTAGATTTCGGCCAGCACACCGCCGGCGCCCAGCGCCACGACCGGGCCGACGAGCGGGTCGCGGCGGTAGCCGATGATGACTTCGGCGGTGCCTTTGACCATCGGTTCGGCGATGAAGCCGGTGATCCGGGGGCCGTGGCGCGCGGCCATGTCGGCGCAGGCGGCGACCAGGGCGGGTTCGCCCGGGATATCGAGGGCGACCAGGCCGGCTTCGGTTTTGTGGGCGATGTCGGGGGAGACGGCCTTGAGGGCGACGGGGTAGGCCAGTTTCGGCGGCCGGGCCGGATCGACCGCGACGGCGCGATCCTGGATGCCAAGCGCGGCGAAGACGGCGCGGGCGGCGGATTCGGTGGGGGCCGGCAACAGGTTCGCGGCAGCGCTGACATCGCCTGAGTCCGGGCGCGGGGATGGGGCGTGCCAGTCGAGGTAGGCGCGGATGCCGTCGGCGCAGGCTTCGGGGGTGCGGAAGGCGGCGATGCCGGCTTCGGCCAGGAGTTTGAGCGAGGCGGTGGCCTCGGGGAGCAGGAAGGCGGCGATGGGGCTCTTGCCGGTCGCGGCCAGCGCGCCGGCGATGGCGTCCTGCGGGCGGAACTGGGCGGACGAACCGACGACGGCGATGGCGACGTCGGCGTCCTCGGCGTTGCGGGCTTCGGTGAGCGCGGTGGCCACCGTGTCCTTGCGGGCGCCGGCCGGGGTGGTGTCGACCATGCCCGCGGTGGCGATGCCGAGCACGCCGAGGCGGTCGACCACCATGGCGCCGCCGCCGCCGGTGGTGGTGACGATGCGGACGGCGCGGTTGGGGTGGATTGGCGGTTTCGCGCCGATGAGAAGAGGGGGGAGTTCGAGCAGGGTTTCGAGCATGTCGACGCGCAGGATGCCGATGTCGCGGAAGAAGGCGTCGGTGGCGGCGTCCGAGCCGGTCATGGCGCCGGTATGGGTGGTGGCCAAGGCGGCGCCGGCTTCGGAGCGGCCGAGTTTGTAGGCGATGATCGGCTTGTTCGCGGCGTGGGCGCGCCGGGCGGCGCGTTCGAAATGGTCGGGTTCGCGGATGGTCTCCAGGAAGAGGAGGATGGCGTCGGTTTCGGGGTCGTCGACCAGCAGGTCGGCGACTTCGCCGGCGGTGAGGTCGGCCTCGTTGCCGGTGCCGATGATTTTGGCGAAGCCGAAGCCGCGGGCGGCGGCGCGGGAGAGCAGGGTGCCCATGACCGAGCCGGATTGGGAGACCAGGGACCAGCTTCCCTTGGGAAGGGTTTCGGCGGCGAGGGCGGCGTTGACGGAGCAGGCCATCGCGCCGGGGGGATTGATGACGCCCATCGAATTGGGGCCGAGGAGGCGCATGCCGCCTTGGCGGGCGGCATGGACGATGCGGGATTGCAGGGCGGCCCCTTCGGGGCCGGTCTCGGCGAAGCCGTCGGCAAGGACGCAGGCGACGGGGACGCCTCGGGCGGCGCAGTCGGCGACGGCGGCTTCGACGTGTTCGGTGCCGACCAGGATGTAGGCGAAGTCGATCGGCTCGGGGATGTCACGGAGCGATTTCCAGGCGGGTTCCCCCAGCACCGTTTCGGCGCGGGGGTTCACCGGGTAGAGCGCGCCGGGGAAGTGGTGCTGGCGGAGATAGACTTGCGCGCGCGCGGTCAGGCGGTTCGGGTCGGTCGAGGCGCCGATCAGGGCGATGCGGCGGGGCTGGAAGAGGGCGGCGGCGAGGGTTTGGGTCATGGCCGGGATATCACCCCTGCGGACCGGCGGCGGCAAGGGGCAGGTCAGTCCCTGCACTATTGGATTGATGACGTTGCCTCCACGACGTAACGTTTCTGCGTTGTTGGACCGATATGGAACTGTCAATCAGAAGGAGAAACCTCGATGTACGCCTCCAACCGCCTCTTCGCCGCCGCGGCCGCCGCCATGTTCGCCTTCGTTGCGCCTGCCGCTGCGCAGATCAGCCTGGAGACCAGCCGGCCCGGCCATAGCGACCAGGTGAACTGGAACTGGATCGGCTCGCCGCCGTGGTTCTTCGCCTCCGGCGCACAATTCGGCAGCGGCGGTCCGAACTATGGCAGCGGCGGCGTGCTTGGCCACGTCTCCCTCGCCACCGACAGCGGCGAAATCCTGGAGCAGGGCTACGACTTCTTCGGCAATTTCGCCTACACCGACTATGTTCTCTACACCGGCACGGGCAGCGGGCCGATCACGCTGACCTTCACCAATCCGGTCTCGCATGTCGGCGGCCAGATCATGTCGGCCGCTCACGGCGCCTTCACCGGGCGGATCGACGCCTACAACGGCAACACCCTGCTCGGCAGCTTCACCGAGGTCGGGACCTCGAACAGCAACGGCGACAATTCGGCGATCTATCTCGGCGTCGCCGACAATGCGGCGGAAATCACGAAGGTGGTCACAGCCTCGATTCCTGCCCGTCGAACTGCGGCCAGTTCGCGATCAGCGTGCTGAATGTCAGCAAGTTCGAAACCCAGGCCGTGCCGGAGCCGCTCTCGCTCGCCCTGCTCGGCACCGGCTTCGCCGGGCTTGCCATCGCCCGTCGCCGACGGGCCTGAGCAGGTCGGCGCGCGTCTGTTTTGCAAAAACAGACGCGCCTTTCCTTCGTCAGTCCACGACGGCGCCGTAGGTGAGGACGCGGAGTTCCTGGCGGATCGGGTAGGTCGAGCTGGGGAGGAGCTGGGTGAGCATGACGACGGCCATGTCCTCCTTGGGGTCGCACCAGAAGGCGGTGCTGGCGGCGCCGCCCCAGGCGTATTCGCCGGGGGTGCCCATGATTTGCGCTTTCGCGGGATCGAGCATGATGGAGAAGCCGAGGCCGAAGCCGATGCCTTCGTAGTTGGCTTCGGAGAAGCGGGGCTTGCCCATCGAGCCCATGTCGCCGCCGAGATGGTTCATGGTCATCAGTTCGACGGTTTTGCGGCCGAGCAGGCGGGCGCCGTCGAGGACGCCGCCGTTGAGCATCATCTGGCAGAAGCGCATATAGTCGCCGGCGGTGGAGACCAGGCCGCCGGCGCCGCAGGGAAGCGGGGGCGGGGTGAGGTATTGGCTGGTGGCGGGGTCATCGAAGAGTTTCATGCCGCCTTTGCCGTTGGGGATGTAGTTGGCGGCGAAGCGGCTGCGACTGGATTCGGGGACGTGGAAGCCGGTGTCGTGCATGGCCAGCGGGCCGGTGATGCGTTCGGCCATGAAGGTTTCGAATTTCTGGCCGGCGTGGATTTCGACCAGGCGGCCGATGATGTCGGTGGCGATGGAGTAGTTCCAGGCTTTGCCGGGCTGGGCCATCAGGGGGAGGGCGCCGGCGCGGTCGGTCATTTCCTCCAGCGTGGGCGGGTTTTGCGGGCGGCCGTTGACGAAGATGTAGTCGATGCCCTGGTTGACGTACATCTGGTCGACCGGGTGGTTGATCATGAAGCCGAAGGCGAGGCCGGAGGTGTGGGTGAGGAGGTCGCGGTAGGTGATGTCGCGTTCGGCGGGGACGCTGTCGTATTTCAGCGGGTTGCCGGAGACGAAGACGCGCTGGTTGCGCCAGGACGGCAGGACGCGGGTGATGGGGTCGTCGAGGAGGAATTTACCTTCCTCGTAGAGCATCATCAGGGCGACCGAGGTCAGCGGCTTGGTCATGGAATAGATGCGCACGATGGTGTCGGCCGCCATTTTTTGGCCGGTCTCGACGTGGGCGTGGCCGGTGGTGCGGTGGTAGGCGGTTTTGCCGTGGCGGTTGACGGTGACGGAGAGGCCGGGGAGTTTGCCGGATGCGACCCAGCGGTCCATCCAGGCATCGACGCGGGAGAGGCGCTCGCTGGAGAGGCCGACGTCTTCGGGGCGGGTGGTGATCATTTGGGGGGTCCTCCGGGTTTGGGAGGATGCTGCCTTTGGATGGGGGATCGGGCAAGGGTGGGTGATTGATAACTAAACGGAACAAATAGGGCGTGAATTGGCGGAGAAGGTCAGCGGGCTGTTGAAAAAATCGGGGAGAACGGGGCGAGGGGTCGCGGGGGGGTGCCAGACGTGGCCGCCGCTGGGGGCCAGATTCGGGTAGGACGGGGCTTGGGCGGCGGTTTGGCGGGTCTTGGGGCGGGCGGGGGCTTGCCGCCGGGCGGGGTGAGGCCGAGCATGCGGCAGAGGGGGCGGAGGAGGCGGTTGGCTTGCGGGGCGGCGGTCAGGAAGTCCTGAAGCTCCGGGGTGTTGGCGAGGAAATGCTGGAGCTGGCTGGCCCGGGTGTTGACGTTGTAGTCCTGCACGCGGCGGACGAGCCAGGCTTGGCCGCGGGGGAGGCGGGGCTTCGGGGTGGCGGGGCGTTTGGCGCGCGGGCCGCGGGTGCGGGGCCTGGGGAGTTTGCCGGATTGCCAGAGGGCAACCAGCCGTTCGAAGCGCTGGATGGTGCGGCCGAGGCGGGCCCAGGTGAGGACGAGCAGGGCGCGGACGGTCGTGTCGCGGTGGGCGATGAGGCCCAGGGTGACTTTGAGTCCTTCGAGGATGGTTCGGAATGGGGTGGCGAGAATTTCCATATAGGTTTGTTATACTAAATGGCTGATGTGCGCGTCAAGGGGGGGCAAGGTCCCGGATTTCGTTTCGCTGCATCCCGGCTACGCGCTGGCGGCCAGCCCTTGGGCTTGTCAGGCAAGAAACGGACGAAGAAGAAGCTGCCGGGGTTATTTTCGATGCATTTCGCAAATGCTATAAAGATTGACGTGATCGGGCTGGTTTGTTAGCCTGAGACAAATAGGAGGTCGCTATGCGCCTTGCGAAATCGATCGGGGTTGGGTTGCTGGCGCTGGGATTGAGCGGGGGCGTGGCGCAGGCGGCCACGGTGACCGTCAACGACAATTTCACCATGAGCGGCTTCGGCATCGGCGCGCCGGTCGATCCGGTGACCGGCAGTTTCTCGGTGACGTTCGACAATACAGCGGACATCATCGACGGCACGGGGATTACCGCCACGATTAACACCGCCGTCGATGGCGTGTTCGAATTCACCTATTATGCGAGTCTGGACCAGCTTCTCGTTGGCGGCAGCGCCAATGGCGCCAGTGGTGTCGGCTCGGGGACCAACGATTTCCTACTGACAATCAACACGGCGAGCACCGATCCCAGCGCGTTGCTTTTCGACTACATCGCCGGGGGCAGTGCGGCCTTTACCGCGACGAGCCTGACGAATAGTTTTAGCACCGACGTGCCGGAGCCCGCGTCGGTTCTGCTGTTCGCGATGGGCTGCGTCGGGCTGGCCGCTGCGCGGAGCAGACGGGCGGCGGGGTAGGCTCTCCGGGCTGGGACGGGGCGCTCCGGTTATGCCGGTAGCCACCTTCCGGTCCAGGCGTGCATCCTTGGCTGCAGCGGGTCAGCCGATCAGGGCGGCCGCGGTCAGCGCCACCATCGCCACGGCGAGGCCGATATTGATGATGCGCGAGAGCAGCCTATGGCGCAGCACGCGCGCCAGAGCGGCGCCGACGCCGAGCCAGACCGCATGGATCAGCACGATCATCAGCCCAAGCAGTACCACGCGCTCCCCGGCGCCGAGGCGCGGGGCCGACGTGAAGACGGCGGCGATGGCGAGCCAGGCTTTGGGGTTTGCCACCGCGAGCAGATAGCCGCCGGCGAAGGCCGGGGCGCGCGTCGTCCCCGCCGCGGCATCGAGCGGCGGGGCGGTGGCGATCCGGAAGGCGAGATAGAGGATGTAGAGCGCGGCGACCGTCACCAGCACCGGGGCCAGCTGCGGCAGGCGCGTGACCATGGCGATCACGCCGAGGGCGACCGCGGCCAGCACCGTCGCGGTGCCGGCCACGAGGCCGCCGACATAGGGCAGCGCGCGCCCGATGCCGTAGGCCGCGCCCATCGCGGTGGCGCTGACCGTCGAGGGGCCAGGGCTGCCCATCACCGCGAGGGCGGCGGTCAGCAGCGCCAGCGTATCACCCATGGTCGCTGTCATACGCCGGGAGAGGTCAGATCGGATCCCAGGTGAAGACCTCGCCGCTGCGGTCGAGCGGCATGAAGGCGCCCTTGAGCGAGTGGATGCCGTGCTCGGCGATGGACTCCGGGGTCCAGCCTTCGCCGCGGTGGACGCTGCGGATCGGGCGGGGGGAGGACATCAGGAAGATCTCGTTGTTGCGGGTGGCGAAGACCTGGCCGGTGACGTCCTTGGCGGCATCGGACGCCAAGAACACCGCCATGGGGGCGTTCTTGTCCGGGGTCATCTGCTTGATCTTCTCGACGCGGGCCTTCTGCTCCGGGGTTTCCGCCGGGATCGAGCCGGTCATGCGCGACCAGGCGAAGGGGGCGATGCAGTTGGAGCGGACGTTGTAGCGCTTCATGTCGAGCGCGATCGACTTGGACAGCGCGGTGATGCCGAGCTTGGCGGCGGAATAGTTGGCCTGGCCGAAATTGCCGATCAGGCCAGAGGTGCTGCTCATGTGGACGAAGGCGCCGCTCTCCTGTTTGCGGAAATGCTCGGCGGCGGCGCGGGAGACATAGAAGCTGCCGGAGAGATGGACGTTGATCACCGCATTCCAGTCATCCTCGGTCATCTTGTGGAAAATCACGTCGCGCAGGATGCCGGCGTTGTTGACGACGATGTCGACGCGGCCGAAGGCATCCATCGCGGTCTCGATGATGCCGCGGGCGGAATTCCAGGTGCTGACGGAGTTGGTGTTGATCACCGCCTCGCCGCCGCGCTGCTCGATGATGCCCTTGGTCTGCTCGGCCGGGGTGGCGGAACCGCCATCGCCGGTGACGGAGACGCCGAGGTCGTTGATGACGATCTTCGCACCATGCAGCGCCATCATCAGCGCGATCTCGCGGCCGATGCCGCCGCCGGCGCCGGTGACGACGGCGACTTTGCCTTCAAGCATGCGTTGGGACATTGGGGGGATTCCTCTCCGATTCGATGGGCGCAAATTAGGCGCCGGGGGGATGCCCGGGAAGAGGAGGAGAAGCGCTTCTTTTTTTGGAAAAAAAGAAGCAAAAAAAACTTCATCCGTGCTCGCGGTTGGGGCGATGGCCTTCAGGTGACCGGCGCAATCCGGCGTGCGGGGAGCGGCGAAGCCATCCATTCGTCGGGGGCGGCGACAGGGTGCCGGGAGGGTGGATTTGAAGCCTGCGGCGCAAGAAAAGAAAGGCGTTGGCAACTGAAGCCCGGTGCTTCAGCCGCGAGCACGGAAGTTTTTTTGCTTCTTTTTTTGTAACTCCCAAGCCCCCCCGGTGAGTCCGATTGGCAACAGTGAGTTCCTTTTTTTGCGTTTGCCGCTGATGCTGGTTGCATGCGGATCGGGAACATGAGTCAACGTCGGGATGGACCTGTGTC